>NZ_OY762905.1:2707500-3307500 GCF_963666525.1 uncultured Cohaesibacter sp. | reverse complement strand
CACATGGGCAACCGTCGGATCCTGCGCCCAGATCGGCAAGCATGTCCACATTTCCGGCGGCGCTGGCATCGGCGGCGTTCTGGAGCCGCTGCAGGCTGGTCCGGTTGTCATCGAAGACAATTGCTTCATCGGCGCCCGCGCCGAAGTGGCCGAAGGCGTGATCGTGCGTGAAGGCTCCGTCCTGTCCATGGGCGTCTATCTGGGGGCTTCCACCAAGATCATCGACCGCGCCACCGGCGAGATCTTCATGGGCGAAGTGCCTCCCTACTCGGTTGTCGTTTCCGGCACCATGCCAGGCAAGCCGCTGCCGGATGGCACGCCCGGCCCGAACCTCTATTGCGCCGTGATCGTCAAGCGCGTCGACGAGCGCACCCGCTCGAAGACCTCGATCAACGAGCTGCTGCGCGACTGATCAGCCGACAGCTGGAATGTTCCATTGCATTGTCCCGTCTCCTTCACGGAGGCGGGACTTTTTTTATTTTCCCGCTTGACCTAGAGTGCACTCTAACACTTAGCCTCCATCTCCATCGAAACAGGAGCAGTCCCTTGAAGATTGGAAATCTGGCCCGGCTGACCGGTCTGTCCGTCCATACCATCCGCTATTACGAGAAGATCGGGCTTCTGCCCGATGCCTCGCGCGATGCGGGAGGGCGGCGGCAATACGGCATGGAAATCGCCAGCTGGCTGACCTTTCTCAAGCATCTCAAGGCAACCGGCATGGGTATCTCGGACATGGTCCGCTATGCCCAGCTGCGTGCAGAAGGCCCGCACACGGCCACCGCCCGACGGGAGATGCTGGAAACCCAACAGCAAACGGTGTTGAAACAGATTGAAGATCTGCAAGCGACGCTGCCTGTTCTCGATCAGAAAATCGATTTCTATCGCGACATGGAAAAGGCCCATGTCATGGAGGCAGGACATGCACAAGACACAAGTAAAATCCCCCGCATCCGACAATCAGGCAAGCGCCCTTGAACGCGCCCGTGCCTATTGCGATGCCCACCACCCCGGCCTCGAGGAAACGCTGAATGACTGGTTCGGCGACATGCTGCCGGGGTTTGGCGAGAGTCTGATTGAATGGGCCTATGGCCGGCATTATTCGCGGCCGGGCCTCGACAGCAAATCACGCCAGCTGGCAACCGTTGCCGCTCTCACAGTGCTGGGAGGACAGACCGCGCCGCAGCTCAAGATCAACATCGAGCACACCCTTGCCGTCGGGGCGAGCGAGCAGGAAATCGTCGAGGTGATCTGGCAGATGGCGGTCTATGGCGGTCTGCCTGCGGCCATCAACGGCCTCAATGCCGCAAAGGAAGTCTTTGCAGCCCGCAAGGCTTCCCTCGCCTGATTTGCGATCGCCCGGGTCTGGCTCCGATTGCGGCTCTGCTGCCAGTCGGGGCTGGCACCCGCCTGTATTTGCCGTCCCCTATCGGGGGATAGGGGCCTTTGGATAATTGCCGCCCCTTGCCATGCACGGTAAGCTCGCAGTCACAGGAAAGTGATCCTCGTCCACACCGGCCTGTTCCGAAGACTGGATGCCAGGATCATGCGAATGGGGGGGGACTGGTGATGACGTTCGAGGGTCTGCTATTTGACAGCCGCGGCGAAATAGGGCGCAGGGATTTCTGGTTTGCCCATCTGTTCCTGTTCCCGATGGAGGTTGGCGCCGCTTTCCTGTTCCGGGTCGACAAGAACGAGCTGTGCACGCAGGATCCATCGACCTTCCTTGGCAAATCCTATTATGTCGCGCTGGCCATCATGGCTTTTGTCTTTCTGTTCATGTGGTATTGCGTGGTCATCAAGCGACTGCGCAAGCTGGAGCGGGGCCACAAGAGCTTCTTTGCCTATGCCATTCCCATCCTGTTGACGCTCAGCGCACTGGCTCCTCACTTTCCGCTGCCCTGCACGATGGAGTTCAGCAGCCGCCTGATGTTTCTGGCGCCGCTCATTCCCTTCTGGCTGATCTATTTCGTCGATCTGGGCATCATGAGCCACAGGAAACTTCAGCCGGATGATGAGAGCGACCAGCCAATGACGGCAATCTAGTCACGCCCTTCCCGCTCACCTACTCAGGCAGGCTTTCTTCAGGCTGAATGGATCTTGCTGCGGCAATCATGCTTCTGGGACAGATGTCACAAACCGGTTGAAGGCTGGGGGCTGCACGCTTATGCTCGCCACGAACTCAAAGACCTGTGCCCGCATGCCTTGCCCCCGAGGCCTGTCGGTACCTTCATCCGCCTATCATCCTTAGAAAGCGCCCGAGAATGACCAAAGCCCCTTCCGCGACGGACCTTGCCAGCGCCCTTATCCAATGCCCCAGCGTCACCCCGAAAGAGGCCGGAGCCCTGGCCTATCTGGAGCGACAGCTCAGCCCGTTCGGCTTTGAGATCCATCGTCCGGTGTTCTCCGAACCCGGCTATCCGGACGTGGAAAACATGTTTGCCAAGATCTCTGGCGGCGATGGCCCGCATCTGGCCTTTGCCGGTCACGTCGACGTGGTGCCCACTGGCGATGAAACCCTGTGGACGCTCCCCCCGTTCAGCGGCGAAGTGAAGGATGGTCTGCTGCATGGTCGAGGCGCTGCC
The DNA here is from genome assembly GCF_963666525.1 of uncultured Cohaesibacter sp. Taxonomy (NCBI): domain Bacteria; kingdom Pseudomonadati; phylum Pseudomonadota; class Alphaproteobacteria; order Hyphomicrobiales; family Cohaesibacteraceae; genus Cohaesibacter; species uncultured Cohaesibacter sp. Next base: position 3,304,918 of record NZ_OY762905.1, on the reverse strand, counting down.
GACATGAAGGGCGGCGTTGCCGCTTTTGTTGCCGCCACCCTGCGCTATATCGAAGCGCATGGCGAGCCGAAGGGCACGGTTTCCTTCGTGCTGACCGGCGATGAAGAAGGCCCGGCCAAGAACGGCACCGTCAAACTGATGCAATGGGCCGATGATCGCGGCGAGCAGTTTTCCGACTCCATCGTCGGAGAACCGACCAATCCGAACCAGATGGGCGACATGATCAAGGTTGGTCGCCGTGGCAGCCAGTCTGGCACCCTCACAGTCAGCGGCAAGCAGGGGCATGTGGCCTATCCGCATCTGGCCAGCAACCCGGTTCCGGTTCTGGCCCGCCTCGTCGAACGGATCAGCGCCGAAGTGCTGGATCATGGCACGGATTTCTTCCAGCCGAGCAATCTGGAATTCATTTCCATGGACGTGGGCAACGAGACCTGGAACCTCATTCCCAAGAGCGCCTCGGCCCGTTTCAACGTTCGTTTCAACGACCTGTGGAATGCGGAAAAGCTGGAAGCCTTCGTGCTGGAGCATGCTCGCAAGCATCTCCCCAATGATGCATTCACACTCTCGCTGACCCTTGAAAGTGACGGCAGCGAGGCCTTTCTGACCCGTTCGGAAAGCCTCATCGGTCGCTTTTCCAAGGCGGTGGAAGCCATCACTGGCCGGACGCCGGAGCTTTCTACCGGTGGCGGCACGTCGGACGCCCGTTTCATCAAGAACTATTGCCCGGTGATCGAGTTCGGCCTCGTCGGCCAAACCATGCACATGATCGACGAGCATGTCGCCGTTGCCGACCTCGAACAGCTCGCCGACATCTACTATGAATTCATGCTGCAGTATTTCGAACGGTAGGATCGACTGCTCCTGCGATCTGTGGACGGGGCTGGCCTTGTCAGCTCTGTCTGCATTCGGGCTCGTCTCCTGATCATCAGATGCCTTATCATCTTTTACGCATTTCTCACCGACTGAACGGCGCTCAATGACCTATATTGTCTACCATCTCGAGCTTCTGTGGGCCTTCGTACGCGGCAAGAACGATGCGCTCTACGGGATCGATGCCACGCCGCGCGGCTTCTGGCGATCCTTTATGGCCATTCTGCTGGTCGAGCCACTGGGCATGTTGTATGCCCTGTTGTTCGGCTATCTGGACGAAGTGCTGCTGTTCCGGTCGGGCGGTTTTCCGCTCTATCTCCTGCAGCTGTTTCTCGACTGGGGCCTGCCGGCCATCCTGCTGTTGGCGCTGCTCACACTGCTCGGATACAGGGACAGGTATATTCCGCTGATGGTCAGCTACAACTGGCTCAACGTCATCATGGTGGTGATCACGATCCTGCCCGGTGCGATGATGACGGCCCATCTCATTCCGGCACAACTGGCGATCCTGCTGATGTTGGCCATCTATGGCTTTGCCATGTGGATTGCCTATCGGCTTTACAGCTTCGTGCTGCAATGTCCACCGTTTACGGCGCTTGGCCTGTCGATCCTGATGATGATCGTCGGGATTGCTGCTGCCTTCTGGCTGCAGAGCATCAGCCATTCGCTGCTTGTCGTTTCAAGCTAGTCCTTCTTGTGGCCCCGCCAGGGCTCCTCGACAATCTCGTAGACCTCATCCTCGCGATAATCGACGCGGGTGAGATAGAGCCCGTCCGGAGGGGCGACAGGACCGCAGGCGCGGCGGTCGCGGGTTTCGAGAATCTCGGTGATCCAGTCCACCGGCTTGCGCCCGGAGCCAACCTCGGCCAGCGAGCCGACAAACGAGCGGATCTGGTTGTGCAGGAATGACCGGGCCATGGCGTCGAGATAGACCCATTCGCCCTCGCGGCTGATGCGCAGCATTTCCATGGTCCGCCACGGGCTCTTGGCCTGACAGGCGGTGGCGCGGAAGGTCGTGAAGTCATGATGCCCGACGAGCCGGTCGGCCCCCTGCTGCATCAGCTCGACATCGATGGGGAAGCTATATTGCCAGGCCCGCCCCATCTCAAAGGTCAGCGGGGCGCGGCGGTTGCAGATGCGATAGCGGTAATAGCGCTTGACGGCCTTGAACCGGCTGTCGAACTCGCCGGTCACTTTCCACGCACCAAGCACGGCAACACCGGTCTCCTTGAGGAAGAAATTGAGCGCAGCTGTAATCTTCTGGCTGTGCCAGTCCCGTTCCAGATCGAAATGGGCAACCTGACCGGTCGCGTGGACGCCGGAATCCGTCCGCCCCGCCCCGAACAAGGTGATCCGTTCGTGGGTGAAGGTGTGGATGGAATCCTCGATCAGTTCCATGACGGAGGGCGCATTGTCCTGCCGCTGCCAGCCCGAGAACGGGCGGCCATCATATTCAATCAGAAGCTTGTAACGAGGCATGGCGTCCCTTCATCAGGCGATCACGTCGCCAATCGTCAGGTCGGCACCGCGCAGGAATTCGTCGGCCTTCATGGCGCCCTTGCCGGCCCTCTGCAACATGACGAGGCGAACCGCGCCCACGCCGCAAGCAACCGTCATGGCATCATCAAGCAGCTCACCCGGAGCACCCTTGCCATCGGCCAGTTCCGAGCGCAGCAGCTTGACACGCTGGGCCTTGCCACGGATGGTCATCTCGCACCACGCGCCCGGAAATGGCGAAAGGCCGCGAATGGTGTTGTGGATTTCGTCTGCCGGTCTTGCGAAGTCGATGCGGCTTTCCGCCTTGTCGATCTTTTTGGCGTAAGTGACGCCCTCGTCTGGCTGCGGGCGGGACTGCAGCAGCCCGCGCGACAGGGCGGCCAGCGCCCGGACCATCAGGTCGGCACCGAGCACCATCATGCGATCATGCAAGTCCTCGGCCGTCATCTCGGCGGTGATGGCAATGGTCTCGGACATGCAGATGTCGCCGGTATCAAGCCCCTCGTCCATGCGCATGACCTGAACGCCGGTCTCCCGATCGCCTGCCATGATGGCACGCTGAATCGGAGCAGCGCCGCGCCAGCGCGGCAGCAGCGAGCCATGCAGATTAAGGCAACCTTCACGTGGCGCTTCAAGAATAGCCTTCGGCAGCAGCAGGCCATAGGCAACAACCACGGCCACATCGACATCGAGTGCCCGGAATTTTTCCTGCTCTTCTTCCGATTTCAGTGACGTGGGTGTGAAGACAGGCAGGCCAAGCTGTTCTGCAGCCTCGTGCACCGGGGTCTTGCGCTCTTCCATGCCGCGCCCGGCCGGTCTTGGCGGCTGCGAATAGACAGCGACCACCTCGTGGCCCTGCCCGACGATTTCCATCAGGGTGGGAACCGAAAAATCCGGAGCCCCCATAAAGACAACGCGCAGCATGCTCGATCCTTTCCAAGGTGGTGACGGTTTGACAGACGCCCTAGAGGACGCTCTTGTCCTTCTGTTTCGCCAGCTTGGTGAATTTCTTGATCACCCGGTCGCGACGCAGCTTTGAGATATAGTCGATGAACAGGGCACCGTTCAGATGATCGAACTCATGCTGGGCGCAGGTGGCATCAAGACCGTCGAGCTCGAGCTGTTGCTCCTTGCCGAAACGATCCAGAAACTTCATCGTCACAAGCTTGGGCCGGTCAACCTCCGCATAATATTCAGGAATCGACAGACACCCCTCTTCGTGGGTGTTCAGCTCTTCTGACTGGAAGATGATTTGCGGATTGATCATGCAGATGGGGGCGTTTTCCTCTCGCGAGGTATCCATCACAAAGATGCGCCTGTCCACGCCCACCTGTATGCCAGCCAAGCCGATGCCCGGGGCCTTATACATGGTTTCCAGCATATCATCGAGAAGTCGGCGCAGATCATCGTCCACGCGCTCAACCGGAAGCGACTGCTTTCGCAGGATCGGATCCGGCAATGTTACAATATCCATCACTGCCATGAAGCTGAAATAAGCGTTTCCACCGCGAGCGTCAATCGCAAAGCGCATCAAGGGGCAGGAAAATCCTGAGCTTTTCGCATTAAGTCCATGCCCGGTCGGCTTTTAATATGTTCACTCTTTGTTTCTTGCCACATCCGAATCACTCTATAATCACGCCATGAATGACATCGTGATCACCATCGGCCAGTATGGCCTCACCACATTTCAGGTGCTGATCGGCGCTCTGGCGCTGATCGCGGGGCTTGTCCTGTGGCTGCTGCTCGGCCTCATGCGACAGAACGGCGCCCGGGAACATGCGCTCTACGAGGCCCAGGAACAGGCGCGGGCTCAACGGGCTCAGGTGGAGGAGCTTTCCCGCCTTCAGGCAGAGATGACCGGGCGCATGCAGACGATGGCCGAGATCTTCTCGACCCGCCAGACCGAGATGTCCCAGGCGCTGACCAACCGGATGGACGGCATGGGCCACCGGCTGACCCAGACCGTGACCCGCAGCCTTGGTGAACAGCAGAAGATGACCGGCGACCATTTGCGTGCCCTGCATGAGCGGCTGGCGGTTATCGACAAGGCGCAGGGCAATATCACCGAACTGTCCGGCCGCGTGGTGGAACTGCAGCAGATCCTTGCCAACAAACAGACCCGCGGCACATTCGGGCAGGGACGCATGGAAGCCATCATCGAGGATGCCCTGCCAAGACATGCCTATGATTTCCAGTTCACCCTGTCGAATGGCAAGCGCCCGGACTGCGTCATCCATATCCCCAACGATACCGCCGTGCTGATCATCGATGCCAAATTTCCGCTGGAAGGCTGGACTGCGGTCAAGGAAGCGACCAACCCGGACGAGGACAAGGCAGCCCGCACCCGCTTCCGCAATGACGTCAAGAAGCATATCAAGGACATTTCCGAGCGCTATTTCATCGTCGGCGAAACGCAGGACACGGCCTTTATGTTCGTGCCGTCGGAAAGCCTGTTTGCCGATCTGCATGAGCAGTTCGACGATATCGTGCAGACTGCCCACCGCGCCCGCATCGTCATTGTCTCGCCGTCGCTGCTGACCCTGTCGATCCAGGTGATACAGTCGATCCTCAAGGATGCCCGGATGCGCGAGCAGGCTCATATCATCCAGCGCGAAGTGACGCTACTTGTCGAGGATGTCAGCCGACTGGACGACCGGGTTTCCAAGCTACAAAGCCATTTCAACCAGGCACAGAAGGATGTGGAGCAGATCCTCACCTCGACGGGCAAGATCGTCACCCGAGGCCGCAAGATCGAGGAGATCGACGTCAGCGAAAGGGAACTGGAGGCTGCGGCACAAGACCTGACCCGACATCTGCCCGAGGACAGTCCGGCAGAACCTCTTCCGAAGCTTTCCGAAATAGAGACACCAACAGTTCCGTTGCGGGCTCCCGTCAAAGGTCCCTATGGCATCGCCGGCCCCAGAGAGCGCACCAATGACAGCAACAACAACAGTTCTGGCACGACAGGCTTGCTGTTCGGGCGTGAAGACGACTAGTTTTCAACCATTGCGACAAAAGCATCTTGTGTCTGGGCTGCCTGCGGTTCTAGTCTCACACAACGCCAATCCGATTGCAGGTGCACCATGCGCTTTCTTTTTCTTCTGCCAGCTTTTCTCATCTGTCAGCCAGCCTTTGCCAGCGACTTGCCGCATTATGACTCAGAAGGCTACTGTACGGCCTATGCGACAGGCCCGGACGGGCAACTTTCCAAAGATATCTACGATCCTTGCCTGACGTCTGAATATTTCGCTCAAGCGCAACTTGACGACCGGTGGAGCGAGATCAGCGGCACGACCCGCCAGCTCTGTGACAAAGCCGCCCGTTCGGACAGGAACGACCGGTCCGGGTCTGGCAGTTATGGCCTGTTCAAGGACTGCATTGAAAAACAGGAAAGGCAGGCGAAAGACCTGCCCAAGCCGTCCAACTAGCACACTGCAAACGGCTTGGGTTCGCGTGGCAAATGTCTCCGGGACCATTGATCGGCCGGTTGCTGCGTCGCCAAGGCTCGCTATTCGAACACTTTGCGGCTGCGGATTGCCTGCAGCAGGGTGCCCTCGTCGAGATAGTCAAGCTCGCCGCCGATCGGCACGCCATGGGCAAGCTGGGAGATCTTCAGCGGCTCGTGGTCCGGATTGGCCGCCTTCAGCGCGCGGGCCTGTGCCTGTAGCTGATCGGTGATGTAATGGGCCGTCGTCTGGCCCTCCACGGTGGCGTTGACCGCGAGGATGATTTCCTTGACCTCACCCTTTGCTGTGCGGCGCAGAAGCCCGGCGATGTTGAGATCATCCGGTCCGACCCCGTCAAGCGGGCTCAGGGTTCCGCCCAGCACATGGTAGGGCGCGTTGATGACCGATGCACGCTCCAGCGCCCAAAGGTCCGAGACATCCTCGACCACCACCAGAACAGAGGCGTCGCGACGGCTGTCGTTACAGATCGTGCAGGGGCTGGTGCTGTCGATGTTGCCACAGGTCTCGCAGACCTTGATGGTCTCGACGGCTTCGCGCATGGCATCGGATAGCGGCAAAAGCAGCTGCTCACGATTCTTGATCAGATGCAGCGCCACCCGCCGGGCCGAACGCGGTCCCAAACCGGGCAGACGCGAAAGCAGTTTGATCAGCTTCTCAATTTCAGGTCCGGCAACATGACTGGCCATTCCATACCTCACCTTGCTGTCGCCTCACTCCGGGCGAGCGATCCCTCAGGATTTGCTGACGATTGCCGCTGCGGCCCCTGCCATGGCAACCGCACCGGTCCGATTGGCGATGCGGACCGCCCGCGGACTCTTCAGCAACAGTCGCGCCTTGCTGGCAAAGAAGACCCAGCCCAGATCGACCGTCGCCAACGTGATCAGCATGGTGACCATCAGCTCGAACCAGCCCACCGTAGTGACCGAGCCGAGATCGATGAGCGTCGGCAACAGGGCGGCATAAAAGAGCATGATCTTGGGATTGCCCATGGTCACCGCGAACCCGGCCAGAAACATGCCGGCACCGGATTTCCGGGTTGGCAGAACCAGCTCTTCCGCCACATCGTGACGGGACGTCCACATCCTGTAAGCCATATAGACCAGATAGCAGCAGCCGAGCCATTTGATGACGGCAAAGACCGAAGCAAAGCTGGACGCAACAACCGAGAGCCCGCCGATGGCCAGCGACAGCCAGACCGCCTCACCGAGCCACATGGCCACAACGAAGGGCAGCACATCGCGATAACCGCGGCTGAGCACACGGGCGACCAGCGTCGTGATGCTGGGCCCCGGCACGCTGGCAACCAGAAACAGGGTTCCGGCATAAAGCAACAGGGAGGAAAGGGTCATCGGATCAACTCTTTTGTGACTGACAGAAAAACTGGCAGAAAGAACAGGCCAACACAATCAGGACAACCAGATCAGAACGGCAGTTTCATGCCTGCGGGCAGGCCCAGATCGCTCGCCATGGACTGCATCTTGTCCTGCATGGCGGCTTCCACCTTGGCCTTGGCGTCATTGTGGGCTGCAATGATGAGGTCTTCAAGAATTTCCGCATCGTCGGCATTGATCAACGACGGGTCGATGGACAGGGACTTCATCTGACCCTTGCCGGTCAGGACGACCTTGACCATGTCGCCACCGGAGACGCCGGTTGCTTCCATTTCGGCGACCTGTTCCTGCATCTCGGCCATCTTGGCCTGCATTTCCTTCGCCTTCTTCATCATCTTCATCATGTCCATGGGATCTTCCTTTCATGGTGACGCCCCGGCGGCTCTGAAGCGCCAGCGGGCTCATCTCTATTGGGTGTCATTCGGGTTTGCTTGCGCCGCCGCCGAGGCTAGAAATCGTCCAGCCCCAGTTCATCGGCGTCATCGATCATCAGGGACATATCGCCCTCTTCTTCCGGATCTTCAACGACGGGGGCCAGAAATTCCTCTTCAAAGTCGCGATTGATGCGCACATCAACCACCTTGGAGCCGGGGAAGGCCTTGCGCACGGCTTCGACCAGAGGATGATGGTCGGCTTCCTCGCGGGCCTGCCGTTCACGCTCTTCCTTGCGCTCGAAAAGGGTAGCACCACCGCCTTCCTTGGCCAGATCAACCAGCCAGCGCTCGCCGGTCCAGTCGGAGAGCTTGCGCGACAGCTTGCTCTGCAACGCTTCACCGTCGACGCCATCATAAGCGATCACCACCCGTCCCGGTTCGACCGAAACAGGACGCACTGCGGATTCCAGAATGAACTGCAGGGCGATATCCCGGTGGGACTTGGCCAGCGCGATGATCTCTTCAAATCGGGTAATGACCGGCTTGACCGGCGAAACCGGCCCCTGCCCGGCTCCGAGCGCAGACGCGCTGGGCCTCTGCCGGTTGACCTGTGCTTCGCTCTGGCTGGAAACCAGGCGCAAATTGGCTCTCTCGGCCTGTGCCGGCTCGGCATATCCCCGCAGGTGGTCTGGAGGCACATCCACTGCGGGCACATTGGCGGCATTGATGCCGCGCGAAGCCATGCCCGCCCCCGCCTGCATGGCAGTGGGGCCTGCGCTACCTGACGGCCCCGGGCTTTGCGGGGGAACTCCCTGTGGCATCTGGGCCTGTTGCGGTGGCTGGGATGGCGCACCGGGCACCCGCGCATCGGGCGGTGTGGATGGTCCCGATCCGGCACCGGTTGGCATCGGCGGGCGGAAATCCTTGTTGGCCAGCATCCTGAGGGCTTCATCCGGGCTTGGCAGATCGGCGACATAGGCCATCCGCACCAGCACCATCTCGGCAGAGGCCAGCGGACGCGGTGAAGATTGCACCTCTGCCAGCCCCTTGAGCAGCATCTGCCAGGCGCGGGAAAGAACCCGCACGGAAAGCGTACCGGCAAAGTCGCGCCCCCGGGTTTTCTCGGCCTCGGTCGCGGCAGCGTCGGAGCTGGCATCCGGGGTCAGCTTGAGGCGGGTGACCAGATGGACAAAGTCGGCCAGGTCGGAGAGCACGACTGCGGGCTCGGCACCGATGTCATACTGGCTCTTGAGTTCATCCAGCGCCCTGGCGATATCGCCTTTCATCAGCGCCTCAAACAGGTCGATGATGCGGGCGCGGTCGGCAAGGCCCAGCATCTGCCGGGTGGTTTCCGACGTGATCCGGCCTGCGCCATGGGAAATGGCCTGATCGAGCAGCGACAGCGAGTCGCGCACGGAGCCTTCCCCTGCCCTTGCGATCATCTGCAGCGCATCATCCTCGATCTCGACCTTTTCCCTGCCGCAGAGCTTCTGCATATAGGTGGCCATTTCGCCTGCATCGATGCGACGCAGATCGAACCGCTGGCAGCGGGACAGCACGGTGACCGGCACCTTGCGGATTTCGGTGGTTGCGAAGATGAACTTCACATGTTCAGGCGGCTCTTCCAGCGTCTTCAACAGGCCGTTGAAGGCGGCGGTCGAGAGCATGTGCACTTCGTCGATGATGTAGACCTTGTAGCGCGCACTGACCGGCTTGTAGCGCGCCGCCTCGATGATCTCGCGGATATCGTTGATGGAGGTGTGGGAGGCGGCGTCCATTTCCATGATGTCCACATGGCGACCTTCCATGATCGCCTGACAGTGGGTGCCCATGCGGGGCATGTCGATGGTGGGCGCGTTGATCTCACCGGGGATCTCGTAATTGAGGGCGCGGGCCAGAATGCGGGCGGTGGTGGTCTTGCCTACACCACGCACACCGGTCAGCATGTAGGCCTGTGCGATGCGCCCGGCCTTGAAGGCGTTGGTCAGGGTGCGCACCATGGGTGCCTGCCCGATCAGATCATCGAAGCTCGCAGGGCGGTACTTGCGCGCCAGTACGCGATAACCTTCAGCTGTCTGATGTTCCTGATCGTCCATTAGGGAATCCCGAGCCTTCTTGCAAAACAGAGTATGGCTATCCATAGCAGAGGAACGCGCGCTGCGTCACCCATCTTGTCGACGGAAAGTCAATTGTTGTTGAAAGCAGCAGCGCTCACCCCAATTGCACGGGAGCAATGCGAAATGGTCCGTTGGACAGCATTCTCCATCCGGTCTATGGTCCGACTGGCTGATCATTTCGGCGGAAGAGGGGGGATAAGTGGAAGGCTGAACAGATGACCCGCTCTGTAACTCGTTAGGGCTGCTTCCTTCCGGACCTGACCCGGTTGGCGAGGGGAACGTCCATTGCCAACCTTCCGACTGTTCATATGTCACTTGTGGCGTGCTATTGCAAGAGGCAATAAGAGAATCAATTTCAGTATCTCTAGCCATTTGGAGTGAAATCATGGTTGAATTCACACTTGATCCCCAGCTGAAGGCCGATAGCATGCCCGTGGCTGATCTGCCGCTCTGCACGGTTCGGCTGGTGAATGATTCCAATTTCCCCTGGCTGTTGATGGTTCCAAGGATTGCCGGACTTGCCGAACTGATCGATCTGGAAACGGGTTTGCAGCATCAGCTGATGGATGAAATCGCGTCCGTTTCCGGCGCGCTCAAGGCGCTGACCAGGTGCGACAAACTCAATGTTGCCAATCTTGGAAATCAGGTGCGGCAGCTCCATATTCATGTTATTGCCCGCTTTGAAGGCGATGCCGCATGGGCTGGCCCGATCTGGGGCAAACTGCCCGCCAAGGCCTACGACAAGGATGATGCCGACAGGTTGATCAAGGCGCTCGAAACAGCACTGTCGAGCGAGTGACACCCCCTCCCACTGACTGCCGCCATTCCGTCGCAGCTCTACTAGACTTAAAGACCGACCGCACTGAAACCCAGTCTGCGGCTGGTCGCTTATCGGACGAATTGACCCATGGATGATTTTTCTTTTTCTCGCGACCCCTTTGCCGCTGCCCGCTCCATTCCTGCCGTTGATGGCGTAGGCTTCATGCACAACCGCCTTGACCGGGACACCGAGCATCGCGACGAGACAAGCATCCCCGCCATGCTGGCAAACAGCGCTGCAGGCTTCTACCTGTTCCACAAGGACACGCTGGTGGTCGAAGCCGGAGCGAGCGAATCCGACTCCCTCAGAGCGATATTCGACAAGAAAGCCGCCGAGGCGCTGGGCGCAGACATGGAAACGGTCATCATTCTCGGCACGGACCCTGAGGAAGGCAACGCCCCTCGGCTGGCGGCGCTGATCCGCGATGCCGCCGCGCAAGAACTCGAAGGCTCTGAAACATACCGACTGGAATCGGTCCGGACGCTTGGGCTGCATGGCCTGCTGCCTGCCGATCAGCTTGGTGCCATCGCCCAGGCCCGTGGCCTGCTCAACTGGCATGAGGCGCACCCCTATTGCTCCAAATGCGGCACCAAAACCGTCGTCACGTTGGGTGGTGCCCGCCGGGATTGTCCGAACTGCTCGGCCATCCATTTCCCGCGGACAGACCCGGCCGTGATCATGCTGGTGCTGCATCGGGATGATGCCGGCACCGAGCGTTGCCTGCTGGCTCACCACACCCGCTTTACCGGCCCGATCTACACGACCCTTGCCGGGTTCATGGAGCAGGGCGAAACCATTGAAAATGCCGTCCGCCGGGAAGTGTTCGAGGAAGCCGCCATCCGTGTTGGTGCCGTGCGCTACATGGCCAGCCAACCCTGGCCTTTCCCCTCATCGCTGATGCTTGGGTGCTATGCCGAAGCCCTGACGAGCGAAATCACCATCGACACCACCGAGCTGACCGATGCGCAATGGTTCACCCGCGAGGAAGTGAAGGAACTGATGGCGAGAGGCACCGACAGCGCGCTGCCGCATACGCCCGGACCGTTTTCCATCGCCGCCTGGCTGATCAGAAGCTGGGTGAACACCGGTCAGGCCTGATGGCAATTGCCCGCCACGCATGACCGGCACCAAACTGTCTACGAGGTCTTTCTGAGGGCACCCCCGACCAGATCGCCGGAAAAGCGTTTCTGGCTCAGAGACAGGATCATTCTGCGGGCAGGAGCCTCAAAGAAGCGAGCCGACAGCAACGCCGTGGCGATTGTCACGATCACCGCGACGGCCATCACTGGCGCAAAGCCGATGATCTGCAACGGTTCGAGGATCATCAGCCAGCCCAGCCCCAGAATCGACGCAGTGAAGACCGGATGCCACATGTAGATGCCGAAGGAGACGATGGCGAGCGGCATCAAGGGCATGAGATAGGCGCTTCGTTCCGGAGCGTTGATCTCGACCTGCGCGGCGATATAGAGCGCGATGGTGATGGCAATGATGTTGCCATAGCCCCAGGCCGGGTCGAAGAACATGACCAGCAGGGCCAGCGCCAGGGCTCCCCATGCATACCAGTGGCTCTGGATGGCGATAAGGCGTTTGTGAGCCACGACAGCGATGATGGCCCCCATGATGAAGTCGGCAAAAACCCGATAGGCCCCCCATGTATTGGCATCGAGCCACGTCGGGAAGGGAATGACCTTGAAGTAGGTGAGCCCTTCCAGCAGGGCGATGGCCAGCGCCAGCATGGCAATGAGGCCGAGAAGCCCGGTCTTGCGGAAGGTCATGACGATCAACGGGAAGGCCAGATAGCAGAACCATTCCGCAGACAGTGACCAGGAAACAAAGTTGAAGGCCAGTCCGTCGGACATCCCCCAGGCATTGACCAGAACCAGCTGGCGCAGCAGTTCCCTGAAGGAATAGAACTCGATCAACTGCACATCAAGCCCCGCCACCGAAATGATCAGCCAGGCAATGCAGAAGATGCCGAGGGTCAACAGATGGAGCGGATAGAGCCGGGCCAGACGGCGCAACAGAAAGGTGCCATAATCGCCGCTGCTGTTCAGCTTCTGGGCATAGTGAACCCAGATCAGGAAGCCGGAGACGATGAAGAAAAGATCAAGCAGGGCGGTGAAGACCTCTGCGTCCATGGCAAACTGCCTGTAGGCTTCGGGTCCGAAGGCGCAGAAGTGATAGAACATGACCATCAGGGCTGCGAGCAGGCGCCAGACAGCAAACAGGGCGAACATCGGTCGCTGCTCGGCACCGTCGTTCGTTGCCTGTCCGGCATTTGTTGATTGCATACTATCCGGCAAGGTTGGATCCTTCCCTTTTCTTTCGCTTAAGGCCTCTGGTTGGTGGTATCCCATTTCGATTGAGATCCCGTTAAGGCCCGAAACAATTCGAAACATTGTCTACACATTCGCGCCGTACACATTTGCGCGAGGAGAGGCCGAACACGATTTCATCACAGGATAGTGTCTCGCCACCTCAACCGACCTCCCCTACACTGCATCACCAACCGCGACTGCCAGAAGTACAAGCGAATAGGCTGCTGCTCCAGAGCGGATTTGAGAAAACTGTTTGGTGACATGGTGACAAGGGGAGACACACTATGACCTTTTCAATTGATCGGCGCATGGCGATGGTCGGAGCCGTGGGCGCTGCCGGTCTCATGCTGACATCCGGCCCATCGAAGGCGCAAGACATGATGAAACCCGCCCTGCCCATGGCCAAGGCTCGCGGCTTCAAGCTGGGTGACCTTGATGTCATCGCGCTTCTGGCCGGGTCTGCCCCGCGCGAGAAGCCACACGGCATCTTCGGGGTGAATGTTTCAGACGACGTGTTTGCCAAGGTCAGCGCCGACAATTTCATCGGCACGGACATGGCGCAATTCTACTTCACCCCGACGCTGGTGCGCTCGGGCGGCAACATCATCCTGTTCGATACGGGGCTCAACGCCGCCGGCATCACTGCAGCTCTGGCCGAGGCCGGGCTTGCGCCCGCAGACGTCACCCATGTGGTGCTCACCCACATGCATGGCGACCATATTGGCGGGTTGATGATGGATGGCATGCCAACCTTTGCCAACGCCGCCTATCTCACGGGTCAGGTTGAGTTCGACCACTGGTCAAAGGCTGGCAATGACGGCTTCGAGAAGAATGTCAGGCCTTTGGCCGAGAAGATGACCTTCCTCAAGGATGGCGACACGGTCGCGCCGGGCATCACCGCCATGGCCACCTTCGGCCATACTCCGGGCCACATGAGCTTTATGCTGGACAGCATGGGCAAGCAGTTGCTGCTGATGGCCGATCTGGCCAATCACTATGTCTGGTCGCTGGCCTATCCGGACTGGGAGGTCAAGTTCGATGCGGACAAGGCGATGGCCGTACAGACGCGCCGCAAGGTGCTGGACATGGTCGCAACGGATCGCATTCCGCTGATCGGCTATCACATGCCGTTTCCGGCCGCAGGGTTCGTTGAGAAACGGGATCAGGGCTTCCGCTTTGTGCCCGTAACCTATCAGTTGATGGGCTGAGGCGAATTACAGACATCTGATCTGGAAGAATGAGGCCGCTTGTTCGGCCTCATTGCTTTTGAAGCCCGCTGAAGGATCTCCCATTGAATCAGCGCCGAGGCCCCTGTCAAGCAGGTCAGGCGACGATGAAGCTGTTCTTTGCCATGTGGTGCGCCAGAAACTGTTCGCGGGCCATCGGCTTGCAGAAGGCAAAGCCCTGCAACAGATCGGCACCCATGACACGGAGTATTTCCGCGTGTTCCATGGTTTCGATGCCTTCGGCCACGATACCGATACCAAGTGTCCGCCCGATGTGGATGATCGAATGCACCAGTTCGCGTTGGTGTTCACTGGACGAGACCGGGAAGATCAGCTCACGATCGATCTTGAGCCGGTTCGGCAGCAGATGGGTCAGGCTGACGATGGACGCATAGGCGGTGCCGAAATCATCGATCTCGATCTCGATGTTCATTTCACGCAGACGGCGGATATTGGCCGCCACCTGCGGTGCGCTCCTGTCCAGGAAGGTCGATTCCACCAGTTCGAACGTCAGGTTCGAGGGATCGAAGTCCAGAGCCTTGAGGCTCGGGATCAGATCCCGGTCGCTGAGGCGCTTGGCCGAAACGTTGACAGAAATGCGGTCGACATGCAGCTTGTTCTCGGCCCAGTAGGCCTTGGTCGCCAGCGCGTGCTCCATGATCATCGCGTCAATTTCGTTGGTCACGCCAAGGCTGTCCGCCAGTTCGATAAACTTGTCCGGATAGACAATGCCCCGTTCGGGATGTACCCAGCGCGCCAACGCTTCGGCCCCCACCAGCTTGTGGGTTCTGGCGTCATACTGGCCCTGATAATAGGCAATGAATTCGTTGTTCTCGATACCGCGCAACAGATCATCCGCCAGACGGCGCTTTTCGCTGGCATTGTCGAACAGCGGCTGGCTGAAGAAGGTGAAGCAGCCCTTGCCGCTCTGCTTTGACTGATAAAGCGCGAGATCGGCATTGGAGCGCAGCTTGTCCGGATCGCCCTTGGCGTCCTTCCAGTTGGAAATACCTATGCTGGCGCCAATCCGGCACGTCAGACCGTTATAGTCATAGGGTTTCTGAACCTCGGCAATAAACCGCTCGGCCAGTTCCTGAGGGCGTTTCGGATTGGCCTTGCCAGAGCACAGAACGACGAATTCGTCGCCACCGATGCGAGAGATGAATTCATCGGCCTCGGTCAGTTCGCGCAGCAGCTCGGCGACCTTGACAAGGATCGCGTCCCCTGCGGCATGGCCGAAGCTGTCGTTGATTTCCTTGAAGCCATCAAGATCGATCTTCAGGAGCCAGCTGTCGGAATCCCGGACAAACGTCCTGCCGCGAACCTCGGAACCCGCCAGATAATCATCCATGTAGCGGCGGTTCGGCAGCTTGGTGAGATAGTCGTGCAGCGCGTTGAACTCGATGCGGGTCTTGGCCTTCTCCAACTCCTGATAACGCAATTCGCCTACGGCCCGCGCTTCATGCAGCGCCTGCTCACGAGCAACGTGCTGGGTGATGTCCCAGTTCACACCGACATATTTGAACTTGCCATCCTCATCAACCCAACTGAAGGCAGACACCCGGATAGTCTTGGTCTTGCCGTCCGGCATGATCAGGCGATAGTCCGTGAGATACTTGCCCTCCTGGGCAATCACGCCCGGCCCCTCAAGGAAGATGCGCTTGCGATCTTCCGGTGCCAGCAGCGACTTCCATGACAGGTCATTGACGTCATAATCGGCGTCGACGCCGTAGATTTCCCTTGTCTGGGCGTCCCAGTAAAACTTCCTCGTGCTTGGATCATATTCCCAGACACCGAGCTTCAGCGCTTCCACGGCCAGCTCAAAGCGTTTTGAAACGCGAGCGAGTTCTCTCTGACTCTCGATATGGGCGTTCAAATGGGCCATGCGCTCCCGTGACAGTCTTGCCACGATGACCATTGGCACAACGACAAACAGGAAGGCAACAAAGGCAATCAAGCGGATGATCCAGTAGATCGAGGCTGGCACGATCCAGCCCGCCTTTGGCACAGCCAGCAGCTCCCATGATGCAACCTGAAAATTCACCTTGACCTTGATCGGGTCCAGTTCATGAATGCGCGCATCGCCGAAAAACTGTTCGCCATCGGCGCCCTTGCCGTCACGGCCAACAAGCGCATATTCCACGTCGTCCCCGTTGTCCATCAGCCCCAGCACTTCATAGAAACGCTGCATCTCAAGAACGGAAGAGACAATACCCCAGAAATAGCGGCCTCTTGCAGGATCGTCGACATAGACAGGATAGCGGATAACCAACCCCTGCCCGCCCTGTACCAGATCAAGCGGCCCAGCCATGGTCAGTTGATTGGTGTCGCGCGCCCGAAGTACCATTTCCTTCTGGGCGTCATTCTTGCGATAGTCCAGACCTATGACATTCTCATTGCCTTCGAGCGGATAGATCCGATTGACGACGAGCCCCGGCGCTGTCGCCAGAATCTTCATGAAGGAATAGCGGTGCATGATCTGCTTGGCCAGCAAATTGAACCGCTCGTTGCTCATGTTCGGTTCAGTCGCCAACACATTGGCAAGGCCGCGTCCGCTCTCGATGTTGGCAATGATGGCGCCCTGCAGCGACAGGGCCGTCTGCGTTGCCTTGTTATGCAGATCGGACCGGGACTTCTCGATGTAGGCCGTGCCGCTGATATCCTCGGCTATCAGGGTGACCACGATAATGACCAGCGTCGCGGTAATGGCAGGCAGGTTGGCGACATTCAGGATGCGCGCCTTCAGAAGAAGCCAGCTTTTCAGCAACGTTATATTGCGAGTGCCAATCAATTCATCTGCCCTTAATAATGGTCACCGAGGTAAAATATCCAAAAAAAGTTGAGAAATAGTGAGTCATGCAATGACGTAATTCCAATGGCATAGCGGCTTCATCGGGCGAATTATGCTTAATACTTCGTATAATCAAATGAAATTGCCCTTCAATTTTGCCCAATATTTATGGTGCTACATCCAGTTGAAGGTGCACACATGGCATCAGTATTTCGACAGGCAGATATCTCCGTCTTTTACCTCGCCATCGTATGTACCGACTTTCGATCGCTTCTATCGGGGATGTCGCCATGTTACATTGAAATACTTGCATGAGATTTTTCGGGGAGGGCAATCATCATGACAGTCATTTCGCACCTCATTCGCACAAAATGTCATTTACTGCTGATATTGGCGCTGCAGGTTTCTGCCTTCACAGCCATGAGTATCGCTCCAGCCGCAGCAGACAGTTGCTGGTGGCACAACGGATCACTGATGCGGCTTGTCGCACAGGGAAACAATCGCTGGTTCTACTATGAGCGCCCTAGGGCCGGGCTGGCTGTCGGGCCGGGCACGTTGCTGTTTGACGGGGTAAAACAGGGCAACTGGTACAATGGCACGGCCCGGGTCTTTTCAAAATATTGCCCGGACTCGCCCATGCCCTATCATGTTGAAGGGCCGGTGTCCGGCAACCAGCTGCGGGTGACCGTGGAAGGAAGCCGGGAAGTGCAGCAACGCTGCGTGCCGACAGGACGCTGGACCACGGATCGGCTGGTCTTCACCTACTCTCACCAGTGCTGACGCAGACAACGCCCGCGAGCAATTTTCGCCTGCAATAAAAAAGGCTCGATCCGATGGACCGTGCCCAGTTCCGTCTCGGCCTCGCAGGAGACCGCATGTCTTTTCGAGCCTTGTCGAGCCCTTAGGGGCTATCCCTTTCAAACGTCGGGACTTGGCCGCAGTTCGCGGTTCGCTTCCGGTTCGTGGTTCTTCCTGCGATATTCGTGCGCTGGATAGATACCCAGAATCTTCAGTTCCGCCGAGAAGAAACGCAGCTCTTCCAGAGCAAGCCGGACATGGGTATCGTCCGGATGTCCCTCGATGTCGGCGTAAAACTGGGTTGCGAAAAACTTGCCGCCAGTCTGATAGCTCTCCAGCTTGGTCATGTTGACGCCATTGGTGGCAAAGCCGCCAAGAGCCTTGTAGAGAGCGGCCGGCACGTTGCGGACCCGGAAGACGAAGGTGGTGACCACGAGCCCGCTGTTGAGGTCGGCCCGTATCGGGTATTTCGACAGGATGATGAAGCGTGTCGTGTTGTGATCCTCATCCTCGATGTCGGCCTTGAGAATGTCGAGATCATAGATGTCGGCGGCCAGCTCGGATGCGATGGCGGCCTTGCTGCGATCACCCTGCTGGGAGATCTGGTGCGCAGATCCAGCCGTGTCGGCGCCAACAATGGCCTGCCATTTGCGTTCACGGATGATCTTGCGGCACTGGCCCAGCGCCATGACATGGCTCTGCACTGACTTGATTTCTTCCAGCTTTGCCCCGCGCAGGCCAACCAGCTGGTGATGGATGGGCAGGAAGTATTCGCCGATGATGTGCAGGTCGGACGTCGGCATAAGATGATGGATATCGGCCACGCGCCCGGCCACCGAATTCTCGATGGGGATCATGGCCAGATCAGCCTGATCATTCTGCACGGCATTGAAGCAGTCTTCAAAGGTCGCCATCGGGATCGCTTCGGACTCTGGAAACACATTGTTGCAGGCGGTGTGCGAATTGGCACCAGGTTCCCCCTGAAAAACAACTTTCTTGGCGATCATAACGGCTCCTTACCGGGCACCCCCGTGCCCCTTGCATGATTGGAAATTCGCGGTCTGCCTGCTTTACGCTCTCGAGGCGAGGATGTCACGTGCCTTTTGCAAATCGGCGGGCGTGTCAACTCCGAGCGGAATATCATTGACGACCATCACATCGATGCGCATGCCGGCCTCAAGAGCGCGCAGCTGTTCAAGCTTCTCGCGCTTCTCCAACGGAGAGACCGGCAGGGAGATGAATTTCTCAAGAGCGGTGCGGCGATAGGCATAGATGCCTATGTGATGATAGAGTGGTCCATCGCCATGGGGTGCAGTGGCGCGGGTGAAATAAAGCGCCCTCATGCGGCCGCCACCGAGCGGCGACGAGACGATCTTGACGACATTGGGGTTGGTCTTTTCCTCTTCGTTGGAAATCTGTACCGCGAGGGTTGCGATATCGACCGCGGGGTCTTCCAATGGCTTGAAGCAGGAGCGGATTGCGGCGGGATCAATGGTCGGCAGATCGCCCTGAACGTTGATCACCACATCATAGTGCCGGTTGGGATCATAGTGCTCCAGCGCCTCTGAAATACGGTCCGAACCGGAGGGGTGGGCGGGATTGGTGACAACGGCGTCGCCGCCTTCCTTGCGGATCACTTCCGCGATCTCATGCCCATCGGCAGCCACGACAACCGGCCCTATGTCGGCCTCCACGGCGCGACGCCAGACCTGGGTGATCATCGGTACGCCAGAGATGTCCAGCAACGGCTTGCCCGGCAGACGCATCGACGCCATGCGCGCCGGTATCAGAATGATCGGTTTGGCAGCCATCCCGTTGGTAGACATAAGCATTCCCCCTTATGTTGTTGAAAAGCTCTCGCTCTATGGCGAAAGTCGAGCAAACTTAGCCGCTATTCCTATGGACATTCATCAGGAAAAGCTAGTAGTTTCCGCAGGAAGAATTACCGAATGAACCTTAGGACCAATCCTAGGCACGATCCGTTTCGTCCTGCAAAAGACCGGGAGCAAGGACCAATGAACTTTTTCGAATTCAACAAAATAGCTGGCGCTATTTTGATGGCCCTTATTTTTACAATGGTTACAGGGATGGCAACCGGCTATATCTTCAATGATGAAGCCCCTGCTCAGCCCGGTTATGTTATTGAAGTTGCCGATGCATCTGGCGCCACACCAGGCAAGGAAGCTGCACCGGAGGTTGATTTCGCCACCCTTCTTGCTTCGGCCGATGCCGGCAAGGGTGAGAAAGTCGCCAAGAAATGCGCCGCCTGCCACACCTTCGATTCAGGGGCAGCCAACAAGACCGGTCCGCATCTGTTCGGTGTCGTCGACCGCGCTGTCGCTTCGGTTTCCGATTTCAAATACACCGACGCCATGCATTCCTTCGGGGAAGGCAAGAGCTGGGATCCGGAAACCCTCAATGTCTATCTGACCAAGCCGAAAGATCTGGTTCCGGGCACAGCCATGGCCTTTGCCGGTCTCAAGAAGCCTGAAGATCGTGCCGACCTTATCGCCTATCTGCAGACTTTGAAATAACAGTACAGGCACCGCCATTCACCTCTAGGGGTGCTGAATGCCAACAAAAGGCCGGTCTCATCCGGCCTTTTTTCGTTTTGGCAACAGCCAGGCTGCCGGAGATTCTTGTCATTTCTTTCAGCCGCCATCTGGCGCATGGGACAATTCTTTGATTTAGTACCAGAAAATCATTCCGTAAAAACATTCCGTTCTGGCCGTTCGGGCCAAGTCCTCCGGAAAGGCGCCTAGCATGGATCCTGCGCAACATCAGGCACTCATCATCATCGATGTTCAGAACGACTTCTGTCCCGGCGGAGCGCTGGCCGTTCCCGGTGGTGACGAGATCATCGAGCGCATCAACCTGATGCAGCACTCCTTCGCCCACGTCGTGCTAACGCAGGACTGGCACCCGTCCGGTCACAGTTCGTTTGCCAGCGCCCATGACGGCAAAGCCCCCTATGACATGGTGGAGATGCCCTATGGGGACCAGGTGCTTTGGCCAGATCATTGCGTTCAGGGCACGGACGGAGCCGCATTCCACGCGGGGCTGGCCACCGCTCGGGCAGACCTCATTCTGCGCAAGGGAACCAATCCGGCCATCGACAGCTACTCCGCCTTTTTCGAGAATGACCATCATACTGCGACCGGCCTTGAGGGCTATTTGCGCGACAAGGGCGTGGTTTCCTTGCTATTTGTAGGACTTGCTACGGACTTTTGTGTGCGCTATTCGGCACTAGACGCTGCAAAACTCGGGTTTGACGTGTCGGTTGATCTTTCCGCCTGTCGAGCCATTGATCTCAACGGTTCGCTGCGGCAGGCACTCGACGAAATGCAGGCCCACACTATCACCATCATCGGCCAGTAGGCCTCTCTTTCAGTTCCGCGCATTCCATGGCCCTCCAAGATATCCCCGTCGAGTTTCTTTGCCTGATATCCCCTCTTGCCAGCCGGACATCCAATACTGTTCAGGATAGATCATGACCATCGATCTTGCATCTCGCGTTTACAGCCACCGCTGGAAAATCGACCCCATTGTCCGCTCTCTGATCGACACCGATTTCTACAAGCTGCTGATGGCGCAATCGGTTTTTCACAACAAACCCGACGTGCATGTGGTGTTCAGCCTGATCAACCGAACCAAGACCCTGCCGTTGGCCAAACTGATCGACGAGGGCGAGCTGCGGGCCCAGCTCGACTATATCCGTGGGCTGAAGCTGTCGCGGGGCGAAAGCACCTGGCTGCGCGGCAACATGTTCTATGGCAAGCGCTCGATGTTTCATCCCGACTTCATGGAGTGGTTCGAGAATCTCACCCTGCCGCCCTATCATCTGGAGCGGGTTGGCGATCAGTATGAACTGACCTTCGAGGGCGCCTGGCCGGAAGTGATGCTCTGGGAGATTCCGGCGCTGTCGGTGATCATGGAGCTGCGATCACGGGCAATCCTGCACAAGATGAAGCGCTTCGAGCTGCAGATCCTCTATGCCCGCGCCATGACGCGGCTATGGGAGAAGGTCGAGCGCCTGCGAACAATCGGCGATGTGAAGGTTGCCGATTTCGGCACCCGGCGGCGCCATTCCTTCCTCTGGCAGGACTGGTGTGTGCAGGCCATGCAGGAAGGGCTGGGCGACAATTTCACCGGCACCTCCAACTGCCTGATCGCCATGCGGCGCGAGATGGAAGCCATCGGCACCAATGCCCACGAGCTGCCGATGGTCTATTCGGCACTGGCCGAGAATGACGAGCAACTGGCCTACGCCCCCTACCGTGTCCTTGAGGACTGGCAGCGCGAACATGACGGCAATCTGCGGGTGATCCTGCCCGATACCTACGGCACCAAGGGATTTCTCGAACGCGCACCGGACTGGCTTACCAACTGGACGGGTATCCGCGTCGACAGTGGCCGCCCCGAAGAGGCCGCAGAGACGGCCATCCGCTGGTGGAAGAGCCGCGGGGAAGACCCGCGCGACAAGCTGATCATTTTCTCCGATGGCCTTGATGTCGACCAGATTGCCATGCTCTACAACAAGTTCAATGGCCGGGTGCGGGTCTCCTTCGGCTGGGGCACCCTGCTGACCAATGATTTCAGGGGCTTGGTGCCCGACGATGAACTATCGCCCTTCTCGCTCGTCTGCAAGGCCGTTTCGGCCAACGGGCGGCCAACGGTCAAGCTTTCGGACAATCCGAACAAGGCCATGGGGCCGAAAGACGAGATTGCCCGTTACAAGCGGGTGTTCAGCGTCGGCGAACAGGAAGCCATGGATGTTATTGTTTAGATTTTGATAGTGGAGTGAATAGTCAAATGGCAGGCAAGAAAAGCTCGAAGGAACGGGTTCAGGACGCAATTGATGCGCTGGGGCTTAATAGTCAGGTGGTGACCATGCCCGATTCCACACGCACGGCTGAAGATGCAGCTGCGGCCTGTGGCTGCGCCGTCGCCCAGATCGTCAAAAGCCTCATCTTCGAGCGCCATGACAATCACCATCTGGTGCTATTGCTGATCGCTGGCAACAACCGGGCCGACCTTGATCTGGCCGCCGGTGTGATCGGCTCGACGCTGGATCGGGCCGATCCGAAAAAGGTGCGTGCTGAAACCGGCTTTGCCATTGGCGGGGTCGCCCCGATCGGGCATCTGTGCGAGATGGAGGTCTACATGGACCCCGACCTTTTGCAGTTTGAAACGGTATGGGCCGCCGCCGGTGCCCCCAATGCGGTCTTCAAGGTTGAACCGCAGGCTCTCGCAAAGGCCGCCGGAGCCAAGACCCTCAGTCTCGACTGAGGGTGCCTTTTGCAATTGTTTATTGCCATTCTTACGAAAAATTCACGGAGTTTGGCAGAAACTGCCACAATCCGGTCTAATTGCTTGTGAAGATTTCATCTTTTGATGCCTGATTGATGCTTGCATCTTTTCACGCAGTCCCCATTTCTGAGCCGATTTACGGCAGACATGGCGCTGGCGCGAGGCTGCAGACAAGTGGCAGGTTCATGCTTTGGCTGCATGGGTATTGTTTTGATACCATCGCCAGGGCTATGCCAGTATGATCCGAAACAGAGTTGGGCGCGGTTCCCCGTGTGGGCGCGATCAGGAAACGACATTCTCCCGCGACACAGGCTCGGTGCACAGAGCCTGTCCGGAAGACATGCCAGAGGAGAAACAGAGTGTCTCAGTTGCTACCAACCCGCAGTTTTTCGGCCTTTCGCGCCGGTCTGCTTGCCCTGGCGCTTGTCACAAGCGGCGCACTCAACCTGATGGACGGGGATGGCAGGGCGCATGCGGTCGAGTTCGAGACCTGGGTGAGCGGCTCCTCGCTGATGGGCGAGCCGAAATATACCGGCGATTTCTCCCATTTCGGCTATGTCAATCCAGATGCCCCGAAGACAGGCAGCGCGCGCCTTGCGGTGGTGGGCAGCTACGACAGTTTCAACCCGATCCTGACCAAGGGCGAAGCGGCCTCCGGTCTCGGGCTGATCTACGAAACCCTGTTCACGCCTTCCTATGACGAGATTTCAACGAGTTACGGCCTCCTGGCCGAGGCCATGTATGTCGGGCCCAATTTCTCCTATGTGAAATTCCGCCTGCGCAGCGATGCCCACTGGCACGACAGCATCGCAATCACACCGGAGGATGTCGTCTGGTCATTCGAGCAGGCCATCGAACTCAATCCGCAGCGCAAGTTCTACTATTCCCACGTCAAGTCCGCCGAAGTGACGGGCGACAACGAGGTGACCTTCACCTTTGACCAGCAAGGCAACCGTGAACTGCCTTTCATCGTCGGGGAACTGATGATCCTGCCCAAGCACTGGTGGACCGGTCAGAATGCCAAGGGCGAGACACGCGATATCAGTCACGGCACGCTGGAACCGCCACTCGGGTCCGGCCCCTATGAGATCAAGAGCTTCTCGGCGGGCAAATATGTCGAATACGGGCGTGTGGCCGACTATTGGGGCAAGGATCTCAACATCAATGTCGGCCAGAACAATTTCGAAACGGTCCGCTACGAATTCTTCCGCGACAGTACGGTGATGTTCGAGGCGTTCAAGTCGGGTGCCTATGATTTCCGGGTGGAATCGACAGCCAAGACATGGGCCACGAACTACGATTTCCCGGCGGTCAAGGACGGCAAGGTGGTGATGGATGTGGTGCCCGACGAATCCTCGGGCGTCATGGTCGGCTTCATTCCGAACCTGCGGCGGGAAAAATTCCAGAACCCCAAGGTGCGGGAAGCCCTCAACTATGTGTTCAATTTCGAGGAAATGAACCGCACCCTGTTCTATGACCAGTACAGCCGCATCAACAGCTACTTCTTCGGCTCGGAACTGGCTTCCTCGGGCAAGGCGGGCGGCAAGGTCAAGGACCTGCTTGAGCCGCTGCGCGACCAGATTCCGGCAACCGCCTTCGACGCCTACACCAACCCCAAGGTGGAAAGCCGAGAAGACCTGCGCGACAACCTCAAGAAGGCGCTCGACCTGTTCAAGCAGGCAGGCTGGGAGCCAAGGACCGAGGTGGACGAGGACAAGCGGGACAACGGTTTCATGCACAAGATCATGGTTTCCGTCGGTCTGGCCAGCGATCCCACCAAGATCGTCATGCGCAACGCAAAGGGTGAAGCCTTCGAGATCGAATATCTGCTCAATGGCGAGGCTTTCGAGCGGGTCGCCCTGCGACTGCAGGCATCGCTTGAACGCGTTGGCATCAAGCTCATTCCGCGCGTCGTCGACAGTGCGCAATATGTCAACCGCATTCGCAGCCGCGATTATGATCTGGTCTATCTGGGCTGGAGCCAGAGCCTGTCGCCGGGCAACGAGCAGCGGGAGTATTTCGGATCCGCCTCTGCCGACCGGGATGGCTCGGCCAACTATGCCGGCATCAAGAACCCTGCGATCGATACGCTTATCGACAAGATCATCTATGCCAAGGATCGCGACGATCTGGAAGCGGCAACCAAGGCGATGGACCGGGTTCTGCTGGCCAACTATTACGTCATTCCAGGCTGGACCCTGCCCGCAACCCGCATCGCTTATTGGAACAAGTTCAGCCATGTCGATCCTCTTCCGGTCATGACCATCGGCTTCCCGACCATCTGGTGGTACGACCAGGCTAAGGCCACGGCGGCGAAGATGTAATCGATCCGGAACGAGCGCAAGAACCGTAAAACGACAGAAAAGGCAGGATGCATGACACGAGGCAATGACACGATCATCGACCAGTCCGGACGCGCGGATCGACTGCGCAAAGGGCTGTCCCGTCGCGCCGTCCTCAAGTCATCAGCCTTCCTTGCGTCCTTTGGCCTTGTTCTGACCAGCCGCCCCCTTGTCGGCTTTGCGATGAGCGAACGCCACGGCCTTTCGGTGTTTGGCGATCTCAAATACCCCCCGGATTTTGCCCATTTCGACTATATCAATCCTGATGCCCCCAAGGGCGGCAAAATCGCCCTTGGCCCGGTCTCTTGGAACTACAACCAGAATCCGCAAACCTTCAACACTCTCAACGGCTTTGTGTTGAGAGGTGACGCCCCTCCGATGATCGAGCTGTTGTTCGACACGCTGATGGTCAGGGCCTATGACGAACCGGCTGCGGTCTATTGCCATCTTGCCCGCTCGGTTGCTCTGGCCCCGGACGGCAGCCGGATGACCTTCATCCTGCGTCCGGAAGCCCGCTTTCACGACGGCAATCCTGTGACCGCAGACGACGTGGTCTTCTCCTACCGGATCCTCAAGGAAAGGGGTCATCCGGTATTGCAAGCAGCCCTCAAGGATATCGACAGGGTGGAAAAGGAAGACGGCAAGGTGGTCTTCCATCTGGCAAAGCAACACGCACGGCAGGGTGTTCTGGACGTTGCCAGCATCGTGCCGATCTTTGCCAGGGCCCAGTATGACGGCAAGGCCTTTGATGCCTCAAATCTGACGCCACCCGTCGGTTCCGGCCCCTACAGGGTCGCATCCGTCAATGCGGGCAGCAGCCTCATCTTGGAGCGGGATCCCGCCTATTGGGCAGCAGAATTGCCAACCGCAGTGGGGCATTACAATTTCGGCACGATCGAGATCGTCTTCACCCGCGACCAGACCGTTCTTTTCGAAGCCTTCAAAAAGGGTGACATCACCTATTTCGAGGATTTTTCCTCGGCCAGCTGGGCCACCCGCTATGACTTCCCCGCCATCAAGGACGGGCGCGTACAACGGCTGGAAATACCCGACCACACGCCCTCCGGGGCGCAAGGCTGGTTCTTCAACACCCGTCGAGCCAAGTTTGCCGACAAGCGCACCCGACAGGCCATTGCCCTTGCCTTCGATTTCGAATGGTCCAACAAGCAGCTGTTCCATGGCCTCTACCAGCGCACGGCCTCGTTCTTCGAACGCAGCGCGATGAAAGCTGAAGGCCTGCCGACGGGCGGTGAACTGGCGCTATTGGAGCGGTATCGCGCGACGCTCGACCCGGATGTCTTCAAGGAAGCCTACAGCCCGCCAGCCTCAGACGGATCGGGCAAGGACAGGGCGCTGCTGCGCAAGGCCTTCGAGTTGCTGACAGACGCGGGATGGACCAAGAGCGACAAGGGGCTGACCAATGCCGCTGGCGACGTACTGAGCATCGAACTCCTGGCCAACAGTCCGCTGTTCGAGCGGATCGTCACGCCCTGGGCGGCCAATCTGGAACGGCTCGGCATTCCCCTCACCTTCCGACTGGTCGATCCCTCACAATATCAGAGCCGCATCGACGGCTTCGATTTCGACATGGTCGGCCAGCGCTATTCAATGTCGCAGAACATGGCACCGACGCTTGCCAATTTTCTCGGTTCGGAGGCTGCCCATGTCAACGGCAGTCTCAATCTTGCCGGTTTTGCCAACAAGGCTGTCGACGAACTGATCGCAACGGGTCTTGCCGCCAAGACGCGGGACGAGATGAATGATGCAGGCCGGGCGATCGACCGCATCTGGCGCGCCGGACATTACTGGGTGCCGAACTGGAACAAACCGGTGCACACCATCGGCGTCTGGTCCGGCTTCGGCAGACCGGCGGAAGACCGGCTCTACGACTTCCAGCCAGCCATTTGGTGGTGGAAAGAAGCAAGAGATTCATAAGCTTGCAGGACTTCGGTAACCATATTCTGATTTATGGTTACCGAAGGGTTAGGATGGCACCTGCCACAAGGCAAGAGCCTTTCGCTTCGGACAAAAGTCCGGATCACGACACTTGAAAGCAATCAAACCGGTACACCATGAATGAAGATGGGGCCGGTCCAGAGGATGGAGAGACTTTTTGGGCGCTTACATATTGCGACGTCTCCTCTTGATCATTCCGACGCTGATCGGGATCATGGCGATCAATTTCGCGGTCATCCAGTTCGCTCCCGGCGGCCCCGTCGAGCGCGTCATTGCGCAGGTGACAGGCACCGATGTGTCGGCGACCGCCCGCATTTCCGGCGGCGGCAGCGATTTTGCCGGAACGGGAACGGGGGGCGGCGGCGCTGGCGATGACATCACCTCGAAATACCGAGGCGCCCAGGGGCTAGACCCCGACTTCATCAAGGATCTCGAAAAGCAGTTCGGGTTTGACAAGCCGCCACTGGAGCGCTTCCTCGGCATGCTCGGCAACTATGCCACCTTCAACTTCGGTGACAGCTATTTCCGCGATATCAGCGTGCTGCAACTGATCAAGGAGAAAATGCCGGTTTCCATCTCGCTCGGGCTCTGGATGACCCTGATTTCCTACATGATCTCCATTCCGCTCGGCATCCGCAAGGCGGTCTCCGATGGCTCGCGGTTCGATGTCTGGACCAGCGCCGTGATCATTGTCGGCTATGCGATTCCGGGCTTTCTGTTTGCGGTTCTGCTGATCGTGCTGTTTGCCGGCGGATCCTTCTTTGACTGGTTCCCGCTGCGTGGTCTGGTCTCGGACAATTTCGCCGATCTCAGTTGGTGGGAAAAGGTGCTCGACTATTGCTGGCACATGGTGCTGCCGCTGATCGCCCTGTCCCTGTCGGCCTTCGCCACGACGACGCTTCTGACCAAAAACTCCTTTCTGGACGAAATCCGCAAGCAATATGTGGTGACGGCGCGTGCCAAGGGGCTGACCGAGCGGCAGGTGCTCTATGGCCATGTGTTCCGCAACGCCATGCTGATTGTCATCGCCGGTTTCCCAGGCGCCTTCATCGGAGCCTTCTTCGGCGGCTCCTTGCTGATCGAAACCATCTTTTCCCTCGATGGGCTGGGTCTCCTGTCCTTTGAAAGCGTGATCAACCGTGATTATGCCGTGGTCTTCGCGACGCTCTACATCTTCTCGCTGATGGGTCTCATCATCGGCCTTGTGTCCGACGTCACCTATATGCTGATCGATCCGCGCATCGATTTCGAGAGCCGGGAGGTGTAAGGATGAACAACAACACCATGACCAAAGCCCAAAAGTCCGGTTTCCATGATCGCCTCTCGCCGCTCAACCAGCGACGTCTGAAGAATTTCAAGGCCAACAAGCGCGGCTATGTCTCGCTGTGGCTGTTCCTCATCCTGTTTTTCGTGACGCTGTTTGCCGAACTGATCGCCAATGACAAGCCGCTACTGGTTTCCTACAAGGGCGAAATCCTCTCGCCACTGCTGACCGACTATCCGGAAACCCGGTTTGGCGGCTTCCTGCCAACGACCGATTATCGCGATCCCTTCATCCAGGAAGAGATAAACGACAACGGCTGGATTCTCTGGGCTCCGATCCGCTACAGCTACAAGACAGTCAACATGGACCTGCCGACCCCCGCTCCGGCGCCGCCAAGCTGGATGCTCGACAAGGCAACCCGCTGCGCCCCGTTTGATCAGGGGGTCAACGACCGCAACTGCACCATCGGCAACTGGAACTGGATCGGCACCGACGATCAGGGTCGCGACGTGTTGGCGCGCCTTATCTATGGCTTCCGCATCTCGGTGCTGTTCGGGCTGACACTGACCCTGTTCTCCTCGGTGATCGGGGTAACCGCCGGTGCGGTGCAGGGCTATTTCGGCGGGCTCACGGACCTAGTGTTCCAGCGCTTCATCGAGATCTGGACCTCGGTGCCACAGCTCTATCTGCTGCTCATCATTGCGGCCATCATCACACCAAGCTTCTGGATCCTGCTGTCGATCCTGTTGCTTTTCAGCTGGGTCGCGCTGGTGGGCGTGGTGCGCGCAGAATTCCTGCGTGCCCGCAACTTCGAATATGTCTCTGCGGCACGGGCGCTAGGGGTTTCCAACCGCACCATCATGCTCCGGCACCTGCTACCGAATGCCATGGTGGCAACGCTGACCTTCATGCCGTTCATCCTCAACGGCTCGATCACGACCCTCACCTCGCTTGACTTCCTCGGCTTCGGCCTGCCGCCGGGGTCGCCATCGCTCGGCGAGCTGTTGGCTCAGGGCAAAAAGAATATCGAGGCACCGTGGCTCGGGATCACCGGCTTCCTGTCGATTTCCATCATGCTGAGTCTGTTGATCTTCATCGGCGAAGCGGTGCGCGATGCCTTTGATCCGCGCAAGACATTTCACTAGGGAGGGAAGCCAATGACCAAGACCCAATCTTCTCAGCCGCTTCTTTCCGTCAGGGATCTGTCTGTCGCCTTCCTGCAGGATGGCAAGGAGCAACTGGCCGTGGACCGCATCTCCTTCGAGCTGGAGAAGGGCGAGACGATGGCGCTGGTGGGCGAGTCCGGTTCGGGCAAGTCCGTGTCGGCCCTGTCG
This sequence comes from uncultured Cohaesibacter sp., assembly GCF_963666525.1. Classification (NCBI taxonomy): domain Bacteria; kingdom Pseudomonadati; phylum Pseudomonadota; class Alphaproteobacteria; order Hyphomicrobiales; family Cohaesibacteraceae; genus Cohaesibacter; species uncultured Cohaesibacter sp. The sequence goes on along the minus strand of NZ_OY762905.1, from coordinate 3,275,043 downwards.
ATCCTCAAGCTGCTGCCCTACCCGGCGGCTTCCCATCCATCCGGCCAGATCCTGTTTGACGGGATCGACCTGCTCAACGCGCCGGACAAGACCCTGCGCGCGGTGCGTGGCAACCGGATCTCGATGATCTTTCAGGAACCGATGAGTTCCCTCAATCCTCTTCATACGGTCGAAAAGCAGATCGGCGAAGTGCTGTCCATCCACCATGGCATGGGCGAAAAGCAGGCCCGCGAGCGGGTTCTTGAGCTGCTCAATGACGTGGGCATCCGCGAGCCGGAGAAGCGCCTCAAGAGCTACCCGCATCAGCTTTCGGGCGGCCAGCGCCAACGCGTGATGATCGCCATGGCGCTCGCCAACGAGCCAGAACTGCTGATCGCCGACGAACCGACCACGGCACTCGACGTTACGGTGCAGGCGCAGATTCTGGAGCTGCTGCGTAGCTTGCAGAAGACCCACGGTATGGCGCTGCTGTTCATCACCCATGATCTGGGCATCGTGGAAAAGCTCGCCGACAAGGTCTGTGTCATGACCAAGGGCGAGATCGTCGAACGGGGACCGACCAAAGAGCTGTTTGCCAATCCGACCCACCCCTACACCAGACATTTGCTCAACTCCGAGCCAAGCGGAGAGGCTCGTCCGGTAGCCGATGATGCGCCCGTGCTGCTTGAAACCGATGATCTCAAGGTCTGGTTCCCGATCAAGCGCGGTTTCATGCGCAAGATTGTGGGGCACATCAAGGCGGTGGATGGCATTTCGCTGTCGATCCGCACAGGTGAAACACTCGGGATCGTGGGCGAATCCGGTTCGGGCAAGACGACACTGGGGCTGGCGCTGCTGCGCATGATCTCGTCTGAAGGTCCGATCGTCTTTCAAGGCCATCACCTTGACGGGCTGAATAGCAAGGCCATGCGGGACAAGCGGGGCGACATGCAGATCGTCTTTCAGGACCCGTTCGGCTCGCTCTCGCCGCGCATGTCCATCGCCCAGATCGTCGATGAGGGTCTGGCTATCCATGCTCCTGAACTCAGCGAAGAGGAACGCGACGCCAAGGTCGTTGCCGTTCTAAGGGAAGTGGGCATCGACCCGGACACCCGCCATCGCTATCCGCACGAGTTTTCCGGCGGTCAGCGCCAGCGCATCTCGATTGCGCGGGCGATGGTGCTGGAACCCAAATTTGTCATGCTGGACGAGCCGACCAGTGCGCTCGACATGAGCGTTCAGGCGCAGGTAGTGGATCTGCTGCGTGATCTGCAAGCCAAGCATGGCCTCACCTACCTGTTCATCAGCCACGACCTCAAGGTGGTCAGGGCCCTATCCAATCGTGTCATCGTGATGCGCAATGGCAAGGTGGTCGAGGAAGGCACCGTTGAGAGAATATTCAAGGCGCCCGAAACCGACTACACGAAGGCCCTGATGGCGGCTGCCCTACGTATGGAAACAGCGCCGGAAGGCGTGGTCGCGGACTGAGGAGGCGCCGTTTGCGCTCTCCCCAGCCTTGATGCTCCGGTTAATTGTCATCGCTCGGCAGACGTACAGGCCCAGTCGGGAAGGCTGGCTGTCCGCGCAGGATGCGGCTCATGCATTTGTTGTACTCTCTCATCAAATGGGGATTGCCGTATTTGATCGCTTCTTCGCGGATCTGCTGGCAGCGCTTCAAATCCGCAGACGCGTCGCTTGCGGGCATCAAACCGCGTGCAGAAACGGGGCTTGCCATAAGTAAAACCAGAAGAAAGCTGCAAGTCTTGCGTGTCATGATTGGCTCCTTTTGTGAACAGCGCTTTCCTATTGGTCGCTTTGACTTGCCATTCGGTTCCAACCCTCTTTATTGTTCCGGCCAAAACAACCATCGCCTCCCAAAGGACACGACTTCATGAAAATTGCACTGACCGCAAAGGGCTGGGATATTCCTGCCTGGACCGAGAATCTCAACAAGCTTTTGCCGGATGCCGAGGTTCGGCTGTCCGATGATCTGGGCGATCTCAGTGAGATCGATTATGCCCTTGCGTGGAAGGGGGACACAGCCTTCCTCAAGGACCTGCCCAATCTGAAGGCGATCTTCTCACTTGGTGCCGGTGTTGAATTTCTGACCCAGGAACCGAACCTGCCGAATGTGCCGATCGTGCGCGTCATTGGTGACGATCTGACGGCCCGCATGTGCGAATATGTGGTGCTGAATGTGTTGATGCATCACCGCCACAGCCTGCGCAGCCTCGGTCTTCAGGCCAACAGGGACTGGAACCAGAGGCCCGATGCCGCGGCGGAAGACTTCCGGGTCGGCATGCTCGGCATCGGCGTGCTCGGCCTTGCCGCTGCCCGCAAACTGCAAAGTCTCGGTTACCGGGTTTCCGGCTGGGGCCGCTCGTCCAAGCAGGTCGAAGGCCTTGCCACCTATCACGGCGCCGAAGGCCTTGATGAGATGCTGGCAAAGACAGACATTCTTGTCTCGCTGCTGCCGCACACGCCGCAGACCGAGGGCATTCTCAATCTCGACCTGTTCAAGAAGCTCGCCAAGGATGGTCCGCTGGGCGGGCCGGTGATCATCAACGCCGGCCGTGGCAAGCTTCAGGTTGAAGCCGACATCGTGACCGCCATCCGGGAAGGTATTCTCGCCGGAGCATCGCTCGATGTCTTCGAACAGGAACCACTGCCCGAAGACAGCCCCCTGTGGGATCTGCCAAACGTCATCATCACACCGCATATCGCCGCCGTCAGCGCTCCTTATGCGACAACCAAGGGCATCGTCGAGCAGATCCTGCGCAATGAAGCGGGCGAGCCAATGGTCGGCATCGTCGATCGGGGTGTGGGCTATTAAGCCCTACCCCACCAGACGCCGGATTGCCCTGAGTGCGCCATACTCATTCTGCGCGATGCGCTCTATGGCCCCGGCGAGCGGCTCCCTGGCCACCGCCATGTGATAGCCATTGGCATGAAGCAGGGTTTCGGCATCGGTCATGATGCCCACATGACCCGGCCAGAAGACCAGATCACCGCGTTCGAGCGGGGGAAGTCCGGCTGACAAGTCGAGCGCAACCCCTGCTTCCTTTTCCTGCATCGATGCATCACGCAGCATAGGGATTCCTGCCATTTCGCAGGCGAGCTGCACAAGGCCCGAGCAATCGATGCCAAGGGAGCTCTTGCCACCCCACAGATAGGGCGTGCCGACAAGGCTTTCGGCGACGGTGACAAAATCATCCACCTTGTCGTCAATGTCCCGCACATGCTGGGCAACGACCCACCCCGCCTCGCCGTTGGGCGTCGGCATATTGAGCAGCTTGCGATAGCGGGTGCCGCGGACTTCCCGCTCTTCACCCAGAATAAGCCCTGCGCCAAGTGACAGGAACACAGCGGCGGGAAATTTGAGGTCCGGGCCGGGATAGACGAAGGTGCGCACGGCGCTGACCCGGTGGGTCGGTGCCCCGACGACGAATTCGTCATTGAGTGGGCCGCCGAACGGCCCGAGCGCGTTGGAAGGCATGTAGCCGACATAGCCATCTCCATCGAGCTGCACCCAGCTCCAGCCGTTGCCCCCCTCCTCGAAGACCTTGACCACCTCGCCCAGCATCGCCTGTGTATCCAGCCCGCTGCGCCCGTCGGCACCAAACTTCAGAGGTGCGATGGGTACCTGCACCCGCTTGATGAGCGGATCGACGAAGCGTTCAGCCTCGACCTGCCCGATCAGGCGCTTGTCTGCAAGGTCGGGACGAAAGGCGTTGAGAGAGGGATTGAGCATCAGCTGTTCCTGTAGTCATTGTCTGTTGGCTGGCTGAGGGAGACGTGGAAAGCCGAAGTGACGGCCGCACGAAATCGTGGGCAGGCAAGCTGCTCCCAACCGGTGCGTCAAGCTATATCCCCTGAGCCTTCAGCCCGCAATAAGGCGGGATTGATCGACGATCTTGTAACCAAGCTTTTCGACATAGAGCGCGCCCTTGACCGTCCGCAGAATGACGACATTGCGCTTGTCCTTGTCGTCACGGCGGCGGGTCAGCAAACCGGCTCGACCCATTGTATCCAGCGCGCGGGTGATGGCGGGCTTGGTAACGCCGAGCTTGGCAGCAAGGCCGCGCACTGTATGGGGGGGTGTCTCCATATAAACGGTGAGAAGCACCATCATCTGTCTTGCGGAGAGATCGCTTTCCTCTTCCAGCACCAGATCATGGGTCACGTTGTGCCATAATTGCAGCGCCTGGCCAGCGCAAATATCCATAGTCATGAAAAAGCATCATCTCCGGGAGCCTGGCCAATCCCCACCCCGAATCCCACAAACAATCCGGGGCTCTCTCGTATGGCTCCGTACCGATTAATGCAGATTCATGCAATCGAGGCAAGTCGGGCCTGCAGCGGGGGTGGTGCGGCGACACCATTCCCCGCGGAAACCCGACGTGCATAGTCCCTTATATCAGGACCATCCAATATCATAACGGTTGCGGATCAGGGTGTAGAGAGCGCGAATGCCCTGCGCTTCACCGCCCTTGGGACGAGCCGCCTGAGCGGCGGGAGCCCAGCCGAAGATATCGAAATGAGCCCAGCTTCCGGCCTTGGAAACAAAGCGCCGCAGGAACAGCGCTGCCGTGATGGAGCCAGCAAAGCCATCCGTGGTGATGTGGTTCACATCGGCAATGTCGGAGGACAGCTTGGCATCATAGGCGTCCCACAGCGGCATGTTCCAGAGCGGATCCCACTGCCGCGTGCTTTCGCTGGCAAGTGCATGGACCAACTCATGGTCATCACTGTAGAAAGGCGGCAGATCCGGACCAAGGGCCACGCGGGCAGCACCCGTGAGCGTTGCCATGTCGATCAGCAGTTCCGGCTCTTCCTCGTCGGCAAGCGACAGTGCATCGGCGAGAATGAGACGCCCTTCGGCATCGGTGTTGCCGATCTCCACCGTCAGGCCCTTGTGGCTCTGGAGCACGTCACCGGGGCGGAAGGCACTGCCGGACACCGAATTCTCGACCGCCGGAATAAGCACACGCAGACGCACGGGCAGATTGGCCGACATGATCATGGAGGCAAGTCCGAGCACGTTGGCGGCACCCCCCATGTCCTTTTTCATCAGCGCCATCGAACTGCCTGGCTTGAGGTTGAGACCGCCGGTATCGAAGCAGACGCCCTTGCCCACCAGTGTCACCTTGGGATCGCTTTCCCTGCCCCAGATGAAGTCGAGCAGGCGTGGTGCACGCGGCGAAGCGCGGCCAACAGCGTGGATCATCGGGAAATTCTTCTCGAGCAGCTCGTCTCCGGTGGTCACTTCCAGACGGGCACCATGGGTATCGACCAGACCACGGGTCACCGCTTCCAGTTCGTCCGGGCCCATGTCATTCGACGGGATGTTGATGAGGTCACGCGCCAGATTGGAGCCCTTGACCTGCCGCAGAACATCTTCGCGATCAACGCCAACTGGCCAGTCAAGCTCCGGCAGCAGCTTGGCATTTTCCTTGTAACGATCGAAACGGTAGCTGCCCAGATGCCAGGCGAGGGTTGCCAGAAACAGCGCTTGCGGATCATCGCCGAGCGCTTCGGGGTTGGCAAAATGATAGCGCCCGGCGGGCAATTTCACCGGCAACAGACCAGGCAGCAGCGGAGACGCGGTTTTGCTGCTTTTCTTGCCAAGGCCAAAAAGAACGGCATCACACTGACCGTCAAGCGCCGGAACGAGGCAGACCTCGCCTTCCTTGGCGGCAAAGCCTGTTGTCTCGACCCATTGTGTTGCCAGCGCGGAAAGCGCGTTGGGAACCAGGGTCTCGGCATCACTGTTTATAAAATAAATTGGGCTGGAATCACCATTTTTCGGCATTGTCATTCTTTCTCGTTTTTCTTTGCATATTGCCAAGATGGGGCCTCGAACTCCAAGAATCAATCCGCCATCCAGCTGGAATCCTAATGGATCCGGGCAAAAGCGCAATCGCCCGACTTGCGCTTTCCTCGCACGACTGACGCGAGCCGGCGAAGGAGCCAATCAGCAGTTTCATCCCGGCATCCGCTTGCAAATTGCACTAATTAACCAAGCATTAGGGTTAATAGATTATTTCTGGAACAAAGGAATCCTGTGCCCGCTCCGGGGTTTGCAGACCGCCATTTGCCTTGCCGATTTCAGAGGTTTGATAGATGAACGCTCATTTGAATACCAAGCCCACGCCGTCCATGCGCAAGTTCATGCTCGCCGGATCCATTGCGCTGGCGGTTGCTCTCGCCGGTTGCTCGTCGAACAAGAAGAGCGTTTCCTCATCGAGCCATCAGGGCGCCAGCTATGCGACTGAAGAGGCACTGCAGGAATCCGTCACCTATTGGGGCAAGCGCTACAACAGCGACAGCAAGGACGTGAAGACCGCCCTCAACTACGGCCAGTCTCTGAGGCTGCTCGGTCGCCATGAACAGGCGCTGGCAGTGCTTGAACAGCTTGCCGCTCAGCACCCAACGGACCGGGTCGTTCTGGCCGCCTATGGCAAGGCACTGGCAACCGTTGGCCGTTTCCAGCAGGCGCTGCAGGTTCTGCACACGGCCCAGACGCCAACTTCTCCGGACTGGCGGCTGGATTCGGCGATGGGCGCGATCTACGATCAGGTTGGCGACTTCCAGACCGCACGCAGCCATTATGACAAGGCGTTGTTGCAGGCGCCCGATGAACCGAGCGTTCTGAGCAACTATGGTCTTTCCTATCTGCTGGAAGGTGATCTTGCCTCGGCTGAAGGCTATCTGCGGCAAGCAGCCAAGAACCCGAAGGCCGACAGCCGCGTACGGCAGAATCTGGCACTGGCGCTCGGCCTGCAAGGCAAGTTCCAGGAAGCCGAATCCATTGCCCAGAACGAGCTCTCACCACAGCAGGCCGCCCAGAACATGGCCTATCTCAAGGAAATGCTAAGCGAGCGCGGCAACTGGGACAAGATCAAGAAGCAGGGCTGACCTCCCCTCTTGCAGGATCCTCACCGATCCTCTCTCAGAACATGACCAGACAGACGAAAAGGGCCTCTGCGGCCCTTTTTCTTTGTGCCCTCTCGGGGACAAACGTCCAACGCACGACCCGATCCATGGTCTGACTGGCTCCCCATATCGTGCCACGAAGCCCCGCCGCGGAATCGGCCGGGGAAGCTTCCGCGCCAACAAGGATCGTTGGTCAATGTGAAGAGAAATACTGCACGGCAATCGGGCCAAGCACGATCACGAAGATCGCGGGCAGGAAGAAGAGAATCATCGGCACGGTCAGTTTTGGCGGCAGGGCGGCGGCCTTCTTCTCGGCCGCCGTCAGGCGGGCTGCCCGGTTTTCCTCGGCCATGATGCGGATGGCATCACCCAGCGGCGTGCCATAGCGCTCCGCCTGAATGAGCGAGGTCATCACACCACGCACCCCTTCGATGCCGGTTCGCTCGGAAATGTTCTCGTAGGCCATGCGCCGGTCCTGAAGATAGGACAGCTCGGCGGTCAGGATCGTCAGTTCCTCGGCCAGTTCGACACTGGCGGAGCCGATTTCTGCGGCCACCTTTTGAAAGCCGGTTTCTGCCGTCATGCCCGATTCCACGCAGATCAGCAAAAGGTCGAGCGCATCCGGCCAGGCCTTGATGATCGAGCCCTGCCGTTTCGAGCGCAGGTTCTTCAGATAGAGCAACGGAGCGTAATAGCAGGCGTAGGCAAACAGGACACAGATGAAAAGGTTGACCATGGCCGGATAATCCGGCTTGACCACGACAAAGACGTAGAAAAGCGACACCGCGAGCCCCACCATGGGTCCGACGATGCGGGCAAAGGTGTAGGTCATCAAGTGCTTTTCAAGTCGAAACCCCGCCTGCTTGAGCTTGATACGGGTTTCCTTGTCGGTGAAGGCGTCGCGCATCTTGAAGCGGTCAACAATATTGATAACCAGCTCCTTGGGTTCCTGACGCAGAGAGATGCGGCCACCGTCCTTGCCCTGATTCAGAATGGCGCGTTCACGCTTGCGGATGCGTTCCCGTTCGCTGGCGACTTCCTTCATGCGATCGCCAAGACGATCCTTCTCGAGGAAAGGCATGGCCACGGCCAGAATCGAGGCGATGACAGCAATGGCCGTTACCAGCGCAAACATGTCCTGTAGCTCAAAACCTGCCATTTGCTTTCCCTAGCGCCTGTTGTTGCACTGTCCGGCAGAACCGCTCCCAGCCTATGCCTGCCAGAATCTGCCGGGGCCTTCCGCCCACCTTTACACGTCGAAATTGATCATCTGGCGCATGACGAAGATACCAATCCCCATCCACGCCAGAGCAGCTCCCAGCATCAATTGCCCCAGAGGCTCCTCGAACATCACAAGAATGAAGGATTTCTGGATCAGATAGAGCATGAAGGCGATCACAAACGGCATGGCACCAATGATCGCGGCGGAGGCCTTGGCCTCCATCGACATGGCTCCCACCTTTTCCTTCATCTGAGCCCGCGATCGCAGCACGCGCGACAGGTTGCCAAGAGCTTCGGAGAGGGAGCCGCCTGCCTGCGTCTGGATTGCAATGACGATGGCAAAGAAGTTGGTCTCCGGCAGTGGCACGCGCTGATGCAGACGCGGCACGACCTTGGCGAGCGGCAACCCCATTGCCTGCTCATCGATCAGCCGCCTGAACTCGCTGCGCACCGGCTCGGCGGTCTCCGTTGCGGCAATAACCAGACAATCGGCCAAAGGAAGGCCTGTCTTGATGCCGCGGACAATGACGTCAACTGCGTTGGGAAATTCCTTCATGAATTTCGCCATCCGCTTCTTGCGCTTGCGCGCCAGCCAGAAATGCGGTGCGCCGAGAAAGCCGACAAGACCGAGGCCAATGGCGACCAGCGTCGACATACCGCCAACCAGTCCGCCAAGAAAAAAGACAACCCCGGAAACGGCGCTATAGAGCCAGAATTGCTTCGGCGTCATGGTAAGCCCTGCCTGAGAAAGCCGCGCCTTGAGGGACTGCTTCTTTTCCTTGCCCTTCTTCTGGGCATTCTCGATCTGCTTGAGGTTGGCCTCGATATCCTTGCGCCGGTCCAAATTGCCAGCCTTGAGACGCTTGTCGGCTATCTGGACCCGGCTCATCGCGACGGCCTGAACGCGCTGGTCGCGATTGAAATTCTTCGACAGGCGCGGATAGAAAAGCCCCCAAGCAACGCCCAGCACGGCAAAGACGACCAGAACGAACAGGGCTATCGTGAAAATCAGATCATTGCCGATGAAGTCCATACCTGCTCCCCGCTATGCAAAAGTGGCCGGATCGACATTGGCTGCATCGAGCGCCGCTGCCAGATTGGTTTCTTCATTGTAGTAGCGGGCCCGTTCCCAGAAGGCTGGTCGGCCAATGCCGGTAGACCGGTGCACACCGAGGATCTTGCCGGACGCATCTTCACCCGTGATGTCATAGACAAACAGATCCTGCGTGGTGATGACATCGCCTTCCATACCCGTTACTTCCGTGATGTGGGTAATACGGCGCGAACCGTCACGCAGGCGGCTGGCCTGAATGATCACATCCACCGATCCGACGATCATTTCACGGATGGTCTTGGTGGGAAGGCTGTAGCCCCCCATGGTGATCATGGCTTCAAGACGGGACAGGGCTTCGCGCGGCGAGTTGGCGTGCAGCGTGCCCATCGAGCCGTCATGGCCGGTGTTCATGGCCTGCAAAAGGTCGAAAGCCTCGAAGCCGCGCACCTCGCCCACGATGATCCGCTCCGGACGCATACGCAGACAGTTCTTGACCAGATCCGTCATGGTGATCTGACCCTCGCCTTCGAGGTTGGGCGGACGGGTTTCAAGGCGTACCACGTGAGGCTGCTGCAGCTGCAATTCGGCGGCATCCTCGCAGGTGACGATGCGCTCGTCCCCTTCGATATAGTTGGTCAGGCAGTTGAGCAGCGTCGTCTTGCCCGAACCGGTACCACCCGAGATGACCACGTTGCAGCGGACCCGCCCGATGATCTTGAGAATCTGGGCCCCTTCCGGCGAAATGGAGCCGAACCGGACCAGCTGGTCCAGCGTCAACTTGTCCTTCTTGAACTTACGAATGGTCAGCGTCGGGCCGTCGATGGCGAGCGGCGGGGCGATCACGTTGACACGGGAGCCATCGGGAAGACGCGCGTCGCAGATGGGACTCGATTCATCGACGCGTCGGCCGACCTGCGATACGATCCGTTGGCAAATATTCATCAGCTGGGCATTGTCGCGGAAGCGGACGTTGGTCAGATAGACCTTGCCCTGGGTTTCGATGTAGGTCTTCTCCGCACCATTGACCATGATGTCGGCGATGTCGTCGCGGGCCAGAAGCGGCTCAAGCGGTCCGTAGCCAAGCACATCGTTGCAGATGTCATCGAGCAGGTCTTCCTGCTCGGCAATCGAGAGAACGATATTCTTCAGCGCGATGATTTCGGACACGATGTCGCGAATTTCCTCGCGGGCAGAATCTGCGTCAAGGCGCGCCATCTGCGCCAGATCAATGGTGTCGATCAGGGCACCGAAAACGGACGTCTTGATATCGAAATACTGCTCGGAGCGGTTGGACGCGGCGCTATCCTCAATCGGCTGATAGTTCACCTCCACCGCCTGCTTGTAGGCGTCATCATCCTTCTTCGGAGACGGCTTTGCAGACGCCGGCTTTGAAGGTCCTGCCTTGGCCTTGCTCACTGGCGCCGGGATCTTGGCGCTCTCTGTCCCACGTTTTCCGAACATCGTTTACCAACCAGATACTATTTCGATTTCTTCAGTTTCCCCAACAGCGGAGCAAAAAGGGACTTGCTTGTCTTGGGCGCTTCGGAGCGCCCGGTAATATCGGAGGCCAGACGGTCGAACAGCTCCACAAGCTTGCCGTTGGACCCCAGTTCGCTGATCATCTGGCCGTTGTTGGCTGCGAGGCCAAAGGTGGCCGGATCGAACGGCACTTCGATGAACACATCGCGTTCGAGAGCGGCGGCAAAATCCTTGGCCTTGATTTCGGGTCGCTTCTGCATGCCGGTCTGGTTGATGATGAGGTGCGGAGGGCGATCGCCGCGCCGTTCCTGATCAATCATGTCGAACAAATTCTTGACGTTGCGCAGGTTCGCAAGGTCCGGCACGGCCGTGATAACAATCTCGTCGGCACCCAGCAGCAGATGCTTGCTCCAGTCGGTCCAGACATGGGGCAGATCGAGCACGGTATAGGGGGCGCTGTTCTGCAGCAGATCAACCATCTGGCTGAAGAATTCGCCCTCATAATCGCAGGTGTTGTCCAACACCGCCGGTGCTGTCAACAGGCTGAGCCGATCACCACAGCGGGTCAGCAGACGTTCCAGATACTGGTCGTCCAGCCGCTCCCCGGCCTTGATCGCATCGGCAATCGTCTGCGGTGGATCCTGATTGAAGTCCAGCCCGGTGGTGCCAAAGGCAACATCGAAGTCGGAGATGATCACATCCTGCTGATTGCTCGTGCTGATAGACCAGCCGATATTGTGCGCCATGGTGGATGACCCGACGCCCCCCTTGGCTCCCATGAAGGCAATGGTCTTGCCCAGGGGTTCGGCGCCCGGATTGGCAAAAAGATCACTGAGGGCCTGGATCAGTTCGATCTGCCCGACCGGCGCAACGATATATTCGGATACACCCCGTCGCACAAGGTCGCGATACATCTGCACATCATTGACGTGGCCAATCAGCACCACCTTGGTACCGACATCGCAGACCTCGGCCAGCCGGTCGAGATCTGCAATCAGTTCATCGTAGCTCTGGTTGGCTTCCATCAGGATGAGATTGGGGGTCGGGGTCTCCGAGAAAAACTCGATGGCCGACCTGAGACCGCCGGAGACGGACTTGAGGTGCACCCGCGACAGACGCCTGTCACTGCCCATGGCGTCGATGACCAGTTGGATCTGAGGCGTTTCGCAAAAGGCGGTGATGGACACGCGCGGAAGTGGCCGGATATCGGTCAATCCTTCGGTCAGGCCGTCAGACAGCTCCTGCTTGAAGGCCTGCAGTTCATAGTCCTCTTCGAAACCAACAGCTGGGATCTGTTGCTCACTCATTTGTTGACCTCCGAGCTCGTACCGGAGTTTGCATCAAGGTCTTCGGACCAGGTCGGATCACCGTTGCGATAGCTTTCGGTCACGGAAGACCGGCGCATGGCATCGCGAGCCTCCCAGCCCCGTGGCTGGATCAGGTCCTGAGGATTGGCAACCACCGCAGCCAGATTCTGCTGGGTGGTGCAGCCGAAGTCGAAATTCTGCAGATTTTCATATCCATCTGTCAGTGTTTCCGGCTGGGTGCCACAAGCCAGCGTCTTTGCCTCAACGCGAGGATAGGCCAGACGGATCGGCGCATCGGTTGCCGCCGCTGCCGTGTAAGGGAACAGATCGATCTGCGCGGGCTTCACTCCCTCACGCATGAGACTGGTGCGAATTTCCCTCGCCATGTAGCCGGCGTTCATTTCGTTGCTGGCTCCCGAAGGCACCATGACCTGAACCACGGATGCCCGGTCACGATGGAAGTCGCGAGCAAAGGAGGCGAGTGCCGACTGGGAAGACGGGGTCAGCTTTTCGCTGTGCATGCCAACAGGAATGTCAATCACCCGAGCCGATTGCTGCAAGGTGATCGGATGGCGCTGGCGGTAGTCCTGCGAAACCGATCCGGTTATTTCCTTCTTGGACTCACATGCCACCAGCATGAGGGCGCAGGCGGCCAGAGCAGCTCCTCTGAGCACGAGGCCCCGCTTGCCATGTTGTCTTGTCTGATGCATTGGTTCGATCCACGTCTGTTTGACCATTGCCCGGCCCTCACTCATAGCTGTAGCCAAAGCGGCCGCTGTATTTGATACCGCGCCGACCGCCGCCCGACATGTCATAGCGACGGGTCAGAGCACCAAGGAAAATGTCGTTCATGTCCGAGGATGGCTGGACATTCTGGGTAGGCAACGCCGTCTTTGATTTGGCGATCGGCTTTACGATGTAGGGCGTTACGAAGAACACCAGTTCCGTCTGGTTGCGCTTGTAGTCACGCGAGCGGAACAGGGCGCCAAGAACCGGCAGATCCTTGAGATAGGGGAAGCCGTCGATATTCTTGCGCAAGTCGTCGCGCAACAGACCGGCCATGGCCATCGTGCCGCCGGAAGGCAGCTCAAGAGTGGTCGAGGACCGGCGGGTTCTCAGACCCGGAACGGTGATCTGGTTGTCGGCCGATCCCAGCGTGATGGTCTGGTCAGACGAGATTTCCGAAACCTCGGACTTGATCTGCAGGCTTATGCGGTTTTCCGACATGACGATCGGGCGGAAAGACAGCGCAACACCGTAGGGCTTGTATTCGATGGAGATGTTGCCGTTTTCGTATCCGGTCGGGATCGGATATTCACCACCAGCCAGAAAGTCGGCCTTCTCGCCCGAGATCGCCGTCAGATTCGGTTCGGCCAGCGTACGGACGAGGCCGTTGCGCTCCATCGCTTCCAGCGATCCGGTGAAATTGTTGGATGTACCCCCGAGCGTCATGCTCATGGATGTATCCGAGAGGTTCTGAAGGGCGACGGAAAAGGGATTGCTGATGGTGCCGGACGTCGAGAAGATACCACGCTGCAAGGTCCCGCCGATGTTGATGCCCAGCTGCTTGACCACCGTGCGCTCGACTTCTGCAACGGTCACGCGGATCTGCACCTGTTCACCGGCCTGTACCGAGATGTAATTGTTGACTTTCTTGCGATCGCCCACGTAGCTCGCAGCCAGATCCATGGCCTTTTCCGCATCACCGGGCTTTTCGACTGAACCGGACAGGGCCACGCCATCTCCCACACCGTCGACACGGATGTCGGAGGACGGGATCATGCGGCGCAACAGAGCGGCAAGAGAGGCATTGTCGCGGGCCACATTGACGTCGAAGCTGACGATCTGGTTGCCGTTGCCGTCGAACAGAATGACGTTTGCCTGACCGATCTGCATGCCCAGCACATAGACCCGCCGTGGCGTCCGGACAACTGCGTCAGCGATGGTCGGGCTGGAAACCAGCACATCGCGCACATCGCGCGGCGTCTCGATGACAATGGATTTGTTAAGCCCGACCTCGATGGCGCGCCCGTTGGCACTGGCTGCCTTGATGCTCATCTCAGAGCCGGCAAAGGCCCCGGAACCCGGAGCCACCAGAGCAACCACCGTCAGACAGGCAATTGCAATTGCCCCGACAACTGCGCTTCGCGCAAGGTGCTTTCCGCAACGCACAAAGGATCTCCGAGGGTTCCTGACCATCTTCCAGTCTTTCGAAACGCTGATCATTGCTTCACCGTCCTCTTCGTCATCGTGCCTGAGCGGACCAGAATGATCGTGCCGCTATTGGCGTCGGAAACCTCGGTATTGTCATCCGCATCCTCCAGCGAGCGCAGCACCAGTGAAATGCTTCCCTCGGCTTGCGCAGCGGTCAGCGTCTCCACCTGCTGGGGTAGAAGCTCCAGCGTGGCGGTTTCGCCGACGACAACCTTGACCCCGTCTTTTTCCTCGGTGGTCTGGTCGATGGCGAGCACGCGAACATTGGTCAAAATCGTTTCAGAGGAGACATTCTTGTTGCTCTGCTGGGTAAGGATCACATCCACCTTGTCCTTGGGCAGAATGAACCCCCCGGCGCTGGTCGCTGCGGAAATGGGCGTTGCGGCCGCGCGATAGCCCTTGGGCAACACAGAGGACATCATGCCCTTGCCGCCGATGGCCAACTTGCCCTCGTTGATCGGCTCGCCTTCCAGAAAGGATCCGCGCGCAACGGCACCAACCAGTTCACTGTCTGCATCAGGCCGGACATCGCGGGTGATATAGCCCGGTGCCGTGCTCGCCTTGGGCCATTTGCGCCATACAAACAGATCTGCCGTGAAACTTTCACCCAATGACACATTTTTGGATGCAGTCAGCACTTCGGTGAGATCAATTGTCTCGGCCGGTGCAGCGGGCTGAACTTCCACGACCTCTGTCTTGGTGCCAAGCGATTTGGCCAGGACCAGTGCGAACAGTCCTGCGACCAGTGCAACAACAATGACAGCAATACGCGCTAGTTTCATGTCCTGGTTCCCATGCGTTTCAGGCATCAAATGGTCTGCGGGCGCAAAAGCGCTCGCGGCCAGTGTCCATCACTTATGGTTAACGACAGGTAAGCGTCTTTGCTTAATATGACCTTAATTTCGCAAAAACGTCAGTCGCGAGCCCGACTGGCCGCTTTTGAGCCATCTGCCGAACGACACTGATAACGGGGAGAAACCGGACCATCCATGCGCACCGGCCCCCGGGCGGGCCTTTGGCGCAGAAGGACCATCAAATAGCAAAACGCACGCCTTGATGACGTGCGCCAACATCTGGAAGGTATGACTTCACAGGGAGAGGCTGCCCGTAAACGTCCATGGCAACCTGTTCTGATCAGGAAATGGCCAGCTTGATACCGGCAGCCATCCAGCCCGATATGGAATAGATTTGCAGGCCGGCGGCCCCCAGGGCAAGACCATAGGGGATGCGTTTGACCGTATGCAGACGCATGACCCAATCCATTTTGACCATGAAGCCGGGCAGAAAGCGCGACCGCATCGCAATGAAGGCCAGCGCCATGATCGCGCCATAGATCGAGGTGAGGGCGAAAAACAGGATCGTGAATTCAGGTCCCATCCAGACTGCGGCCACCGCTGCGAATTTGGCGTCACCACCACCGATGCATTTTGACATCCAGAGCACATAGACAATGACAAAGGTCAGAAGTCCCACACCGAGATGGGCGAACCCGTCTTGCCAGCTCATGCCAATGCCATAGGCAAAGAGAGGAAAGGCGGCAAGGAAGATCAGCGCCAGGCGGTTGGAAATGCGCATGCTGAACAGATCCGAGCTGGCCGCATAGGCGAACACGAGCGGAGCAAACAATATGAGGCCCCAGCCAAACAAGGTGTTTATCATGTCTCGATCCTTCCCCTTTTCAGTCAGGATGAAGCCCTAACGCCTCTTCCCTAAGTCCTGCGCGGCCCGTAACGGCCAATTCCAGACGCACGAATTGTCGCCCGGAAAGGTTATCAAATCATTGAATTATTTCATTAAATTCAAAAAAAGGCCGCCTTTCGGGCAGCCTTTCATTGCAAGATCCTTCATTCCTGAAAGACCACGAAACTCCACATCAAGGAGCAACTGTACCCAGAGCGGTTTCGATACGGCCAAACAGGGCGACGATCGCGTCCTTCAGGGTACCGGCAGCGGCAACGATGCCCACACCGATCAGACCAGCAAGAAGGGCGTATTCGATAGCGGTTGCACCGGATTCGTCTTTAAGGAAGTGAGAAAACTTTTTCATGTTGGACTCCTAAATTCCACATTTTGACAGCTCAATGTTCTTGGGTCTTCGCTTTTTGCGATTTTGTTGTTCCCTTCGAACAATGACACTTTTATCCAACAAGTCTTTCCATCCAGTTAAATCTGCAGTTTAAATTCTCCCAAAACCGTATGGCTAAAAGTTTTGGTTAAAAAAATACTACGAAATTCCGGGTTCATTCGTTATATATATTTATAATTTAACTTGTTCAATTTTAAAAATATTAAATATTTCTCAGATAATGATGGATAATAATGTATTAATACATAAATTCAACTCAATATCAGTCAATTTCTGACAGACATTCACAGACCTTAATATCTCAAGTACTTTGCTGTCCTGACGTTCCATGCTTGCAAAAAGCTACCCTTAAGGCTTCCTTCACCATTTTTGTCCAGTCTATTGCGGTGATGTGGTGCCCGGATAGAACGTCACGACACCCTGCCCCATGGAGATGAAACATGAAATTCGCCAAAGCAGTCTATGCATTATTTGCAGTCGGCTTTTTTACAATGGTTCATTCCGCCCTGGCAGAGCAGTCCTATCCGATGATTGACGTCAAACTGGACCGTGCCAAGGTCATGCGCGTTTCGCGCCCGGCGGCCATGGTCATCATCGGCAACCCGGCCATTGCCGATGCCACCATCAAGGACAGTCAAACCCTGATCATAACAGGCAAGCAATATGGCACGACCAATCTCATCGTTCTGGACTCTGCGGGCGAGCCTATCGCCGACGAACTGCTTAGCGTATCCTCAGCACTGGAAAGCTCGGTGACCGTCTACAAGGGAGCCGATCGCGTTACGCTTCACTGCAATCCCGATTGCGAGCCGGTTTACCGGATTGGTGACAAGACCGAAAAATTGAACGAACTGGCGCAATCGATCAGTGTCTACAACACGGGGTCCCAGGAGCAGCCGGTTTCTCCGGAACTCAAGTAGGCAGCCTCCAGTCAATGGCAGTGTGACGAGCTGGCTTATAAGCGGGCTGTTGGTCGGGGTGGACCCGAACCAATCAGATTGGTCATCGTCCTCGCCTCTCCGGCTGAATTAACCAGTTTTACCAATTATTCATAAACGCTTTTCTGCCATTCTTTTGCGGAGCTTTAAAGGGATACACCCGATTTTCTTCCAGTGATCCATTGCCGCGATGCCATCAGCCTGTCCTTTTCGGCCCCGGGTCGAGAAGAGAGGGAGGAACCATGAAACCTTTCTTCAGAATAGCATCATTCAAACAGAGGCTGACAGTGTGCAGCGTGCTGCAAAAGCCTTGCTGCCGTTTCCTGGGCGACACGAGCGGTGCCACGGCCATCGAGTTTGCCGTGCTGGCCCTTCCCTTTTTCGCCTTTCTCTACGCCCTGTTGGGCATCGGCTATGTCTATATAACCTCGAACACACTCGAGGATGCCGCCCAGATCGCGGGGCGACAGATCCGCATCGGCGAAGTCGCATCGTCCGGCATGACCAAGGATGACTTCAAGGGCCTGATCTGTGGCTCTGTGGCCATTCCCGTACAGACATGCCTTGCCGATATCGTGGTGGATGTAACCAGTGACCCGGACATTTCCAATCTCGATACCGATGCACCGGTCACCAATGGAGTTCTCGATCCAACGAGAGAGCAATATGACCCCGGAGATCCCAGCGACTATGTCATCGTCAAGGCCTATTTGCCCATGTCGTCGGTCAACAGCCTGTTTTCCCTGCTTGATGCCACCAATGGACCGCAGTTCACGCTCTCTACCGTGATGGTGTTTCGCAGCGAACCTTATGAATAGGGCCTCTGCGCAAATCAAACTCCGAACCATTCACTGATCACGTATTTCGTATCACGCAGGCAACCACGATGACCTTTCTTTCGACATTACACTCCCTTCTCAATCGCTTGCGCAAGGATGAGCGAGGCGTGGTTTCCGTCGAATTCGCGTTGGTCCTGCCACTGATGGCCGTACTGCTGCTCGGGTCATGGGAGTTAAACGGAGCGGTTCTGACCAAACGGAAATCCTCCCATCTGGCCTCGGCCCTCGCCAATCTGGCGGCTCAGGATGACAATATCACAGCATCGGACTGGGCCACTTTCGGAGACATCGCCGACCGGATGATGTTCCCCTATGACGGGTTTACGCGCAGGATCGGGCTGATCGGCGTTGAGGTGGACAGCGCAGGACGGGTCAACCTTGTATGTTCCTTCGGCGACGCAGCGATCGATCCCGCCTCCCTGCCGGATGGCCTCAAGATAGCCAACAGCTTCTATCTCATGTCGGCCAGCGAAGTGGATTATGAGGCCTTCACCAAGAATTCCAGCTTCTATGGTACCAGTTCCGGCTTCATGGACATGACCTTCCGGGATACGGCAATCTTTGCGCCCCGGAACTCCGACAAGGTGACCTGCAATTAAGACCCGCCACGGGATCGGCATGGCTCAGCGCTTTGTGGCAATCTCGATCAGCGGCTCATAGTCCTTCAACTCCACGCTCCTGAATCCACCATCATAGCGCCGCTCTACCGCGTCGTAGGCAGCCGGATCAACTTTGCTCATCTCCTTGAGGGCGTTGATCAAGTCTGCGCGATCCTGCTTGGAGACCTCATCATGGATGACATGGGGGCCTGCCGGGACTGCGGGCGAATGCCAGATCGAGAGAAAATCGGGGTTTGTGGCATCGCCGCCACGGCCGCTGCGGCTCCGGGCATAGGCCGAGATTGCGCCTTCACTGGTGAAGAGCGACTGGTTGAAGGGGGTGGTCGACCAGACCAGTGCAGCGTCCACCGTGCCATCCTCCAGCAGGGCCAGGGCATCGCCCGGATTGTCCCTGCCTACCAGCGAGGCCAGATCCCGCTCGGGATTGAGGCCGGATTTTTTCAACTCATTCATCGCCATGTAGAAGGGTATTGCGCCATTCTTGGAGGAGAGCGCCATGGATCGGCCAGAGAGATCGGCCAGGCTCTTGATGCCACTTGCTCCGCGCACCACGAGCACCATGTAGACGCCATCGGGCGCTTCCCGCGAAACCGGGGCCACCATCGGGGTCAGGCAACCACAGGAGGCATAGGCCATGGAAAAAATGCTGGCAGGATAGATCGAATAGTCGACCTGATGACTGATATGGGCGGCCATCAGAGTGGTCATCGAGTTGAAGGCGACGACTTCCACCGGTCGCGACAGGCTTTCCTGCAGGTATGATCTGAAGGGCTCGATGCGAGCCTGTAGATAGCTGGCACCGCGTTCAGCAACAAGGCCGATACGCAGGGGCGGCTTGTTGTCGAGAAGCTCGATCGTGTTGCTCGGGTCCGGTGCTGTCCGGTCGATGATGGAGCCGGTATCAGGCAGCGGCGCCGCATCGGTTGCCGGAAACTGCGAAGGCAGGGCATTCCGCGTCGCATCATCCAGCGCTTCGAGCGCGTGACGTTCCACTCCTTCCTGGGCCAGCAGGCCACCAGAGGAAACCAGCCCGGCGCCAGCAGCCAGAACCATCGCAAGAAGTGTCTTCGTCAATTTGCCAGAAAGTCGCCGATATGCGCTATTTCCGCCATATGCGACCAAACCGCCAGAAACCGCCTTGAACATATAAATTAGGTATCCCCCAGCAAAGGATTGTGCGAATCATATAATGGACATCTTGGGATGTTACGCCACCCGGATCAAATCAATAACCTTGGCTATATTACACCTGATCGAATAGCGAGCCCCTCATGACAAAAAATCCATCGATTGTTGTTTTCGATATCGGCAATGTGCTCATCCGTTGGGACATGCACTTTCTTTATGAATCCTATTTCGCCAGCAAGGAAGAGATTGACCGCTTTACGGAAGAAACAGGCTTGCATGACTGGAACCTGCAACAGGATCTTGGCCGTGATTGGGCAGAAGCCATCGAAATGCTCGTCAAGGCGCATCCCAACTATGAAGAGGAAATCCGTGCCTATCGCAACCGCTGGCACGACATGGTGCCGGGCGTCATCGCGGGAACCGTGCTGATCAAGGAACGGCTACAGGAAATGAATGTGCCGATCTATGCAATTACGAATTTTGCAGCCGACACCTTCCGGGAATGCCAGGAGCGCTTCCCGACCCTCAAGCAGTTCCGCGATGTTGTGGTCTCAGGCGATGAAAAGGTCGTCAAGCCGGATGCCGCCATCTTCCGGTGTCTGCTTGAACGCAACAATCTCGAGGCGTCCGATTGTCTGTTCATCGATGACAGTCTGCCCAATGTGGAAGCAGCGCGCGCGGTCGGAATGTTTGCCCATCACTTCAAGAGCCCGTTCGGGCTTGCCGAAGACCTTCGAGCCCACGGCTTCGCAATCTGACCGCACGATCACAGCTTCTGAGCCATGCCGGGCGTCTCAGCTTTCCAGCACGAGCCGCCCGCGTTCCATGCGGAAGGTCTTGAGCTTGCCAAGAAAGCTCATTCCGATGAGGGTCATGCCAAGGGCTCCTTTCGGAGCCACAATGACATCGAGATTCTTCACCTCGACCTGATCAATCCTGATGGAGCGGATGCGCGTCCGGGCATACCGGACTGTGCCGTTGGCGGTCTGGACACCAAACCGGAAGTCCTGGCTGTCGAGCCGCAGGCCCAGCCGCCTTGCGTCTTGATAGGTCAACGCCACCATGGTGGCTCCGGTGTCGATCATTGCCTCGACGACCTTGCTGTTGATATGGGCTCTGGCCAGGAAATGCCCACCGGGCCCGGGTTTCAGCACGGCACGGCGTACGCCATTGTAATTGGCATGGGTTGGAGCGGCAGTCCGGGTGTTGCCTTCAGTGGATTGGGCACTGAGCAGGGACCCATCAGCGCTGCGCACCATGTAGCCGCGGGCCACCAGCCATTCGGTCGCCACCCCGGGCAGCATGGTGAAGGCGGCCACAGCCACAAGAGCGATGAGAATGAGGCGTGCCATGCATCAGGTCTCCGATTGTCCAGACCTCGTCATTGATGCCGCCAATTGCCCTACCTCCGGTTAAGAAGAGGGCACGTGCACGCCTTTTTCCGCATCAATGGTAAACAAGGCCTGAAGACAGGCCCTGTTATCGTCTCAAGACAGGGCCGAAGCCCCGACAGCTGTTATTTCGTGCCATACATGCGGTCGCCAGCATCACCGAGACCTGGCAGGATGTAGTTCTTCTCGTTCAGCTTCTTGTCAATGGCAGCGGTGATCACCGGCACGTCCGGGTGGGCAGTCGTGAAGGCCTTGATGCCTTCCGGTGCAGCCAACAGGGAAACGAAGCGGATGTTCTGGGCGCCGCGCTCCTTGAGCTTGTTGATGGCCAGAACTGCCGAATTGGCAGTGGCCAGCATCGGGTCGACAGCAATGACCAGACGGTCTTCGAGATCTTCCGGGGCCTTGAAGTAGTATTCGACGGCCTCGAAGGTCACCGGGTCGCGATAGAGGCCGACATGAGCCACGCGGGCGGACGGCACCAGATCAAGCATCCCTTCCAGCAGGCCGTTGCCTGCACGCAGGATCGAGGCAAACACCAGTTTCTTGCCGGCAAGGGTCGGCGCTCTCATTTCCATGAGGGGCGTTTCGATCAGCTTGCTGGTCATTTCCAGTTCGCGCGTTGCTTCATAGCACAACAGATGGGAAATCTCCCGCAGCAACTGACGAAATGACGCGGTGGACGTGTCCTTGTCGCGCATGATGGTGAGCTTGTGCTGGACAAGCGGATGATCGACGACTGTTACCTGCTGCATGGCCCGATTCCTTTGTTCTATGGTGCAATTTCGCCTCTTTTAGCCCAAGCAGCGCGCAGAGGGCAAGCAAAGGGCACAAAAGCATGCGGATTGATGAACCGGTTTCTGGGCATAATCCTAACAGATCCACCTTTTTGGGCTGGGCTCGCGGGCCATGCCTTGCGGGTGGGCGACCCGGTCAGCTGCGGTCAAGACGGTCCAGCAGCTGCGCTCTTGTTGCCTCGTCCAGAAAGGCCGCTTCCAGCGACCGACGGGTAAAGCCTTTCATGGTTTCCCGGTCCCAGCCGTTCGCTACCGCCATCTCGTCGTATTCCTTGCCGACCGAAGTGGAGAAGAAGGGCGGATCATCCGACGACAGGGTCGTCAGCACACCGGCCTCGATCAAGATTGGCAGCGGATGCTCGGCAAGGGTCGGATAGAGGCCGAGCGCCACGTTGGAATGGGGGCAGACTTCCAGCACGATGGCCTCATCGACCAGCCGGCGGACAAGATCCGGATCCTCGACCGAACGCACGCCATGGCCAATGCGGGTCACCGGCAGATGATCCAGCGCATCAATCACGCTCAACGGATTGCCAAACTCTCCGGCATGGGTTGTACAGGCAAGCCCGGCATCGTGAGCAATCGTGAAAGCCGGGGCAAACGCCCGCTGGCTGTAGAGGCGCTCGTCGCCGCCCATGCCGAAACCGGTAACCAGCGGATGCGGCCGAGCTGCCACGCGCCTTGCCACGTCGATGGCGGCTTCCGGCCCCATGTGCCGCAGGCAGGTGACGATGAAGCGGGCTTCAAGGGGGAAACCCTGTGCACTGCTCTTGGCCTTTGCCCGCTCATAGCCTTCCGAAATGCCCTCGAGCAGATTGTCATAGCTCATGCCCATCAGCGCGACATGATCGGGCGAGAGGAAGAACTCGGTGTAGAAGCAACCCTCATCTGCATTGCGCAGGAGATAGTCTTCGGTCAGATCGGCATAGTCTTCCGGCGTGCAGATGACCGCGGCCACCTTGTCGTAGCATGCGAGGAAATTGGTGAAATCGGACCAGATATAGGTGCCGTCATCGCGCATGAAAGCATCGAGATTCTTGCCATGCCGTTCGGCCAGACGGTGCACCAGCTCAGGGTGGGCCGCCCCTTCGATGTGGACATGGAGTTCGGCCTTCAGAAGGCTCTGGCCCGAGGCCACGGGATTGGTGTTCTGCATCGCTTTTCTTGTTCAATCACCTTGAGGAGCATTGCCCCTTGGGGCATCTCGATGGTCAGCCTGCCAGCGGCATCGCCAGCCTCTGGCCGGGAAGGCGCGGTCGCATTGGACCCACTGCCCGCAGGCGTGCTTGCCCCTCAGGCGGGTCATGCGCGGCCCGAAGGCGGCAGCCATCGGCCAAAGGTCTCTTGCGGCCTCTCGAGGATCATCCGGGCAGTTGGCGGCTGCAGGCAAAAGCGGCATGCGATCCCTAGCGCCCGCCTGGGGCCCTTTCGGTTCACCGCTGGCATGAGCCTGCGTGGCCGCCAGAACCGCGAACAAGACCACGGCACGATAGGTCAATTGCATAAGTCTGATCATGCTCCGTCTCTTCGGTCAGTCCTTGAGAAAGGAGGTTCCATGCTTCCCGGGCGAAAGGCCGAGGTGATCGGCGACCGTCTCACCAATGTCGGCAAAGGTCTGACGCTGACCGGCATAGCGCCCCTTGATGCCGGGCCCGAACATCAGCACAGGCACCTGCTCGCGGGTGTGGTCGGTGCCCTGCCATGTGGGATCGCAGCCATGGTCGGCGGTGAGGACCACCAGATCACCGGGCTCCAGCACGGCTTCCAGTTCTGGGAGGCGGGTGTCGAAATATTCAAGCGCCGCAGCATAGCCCGGCACATCGCGCCGATGGCCGAAATGCATGTCGAAGTCGACAAGGTTCGAAAAGACAAGATCCCCGTCCTTCGCTTCGCCAATGGCTTTCAGCGTTTCATCGAAGATGGCCGGGTTGCCGGTTGCCTTGATCTTTTTCGTCACGCCCTGAGCGGCGAAGATATCGGAGATCTTGCCAACAGCCAGCACCTGACGCCCGGCATCCCTGGCACGATCCAGCAGTGTCGGCTCCGGCGGCAGAACCGAATAGTCATGGCGGTTGCCGGTGCGTTCGAAATCGGCGGGCGTTTCGCCAATGAACGGACGGGCGATGACGCGACCGATGTTGTAGGGGGCGACCAGATCGAAAGCGATCTCGCAAATCTCGTAGAGGCGATCCAGCCCGAAATGCTCTTCATGAGCGGCAATCTGATAGACCGAATCCGCGCTGGTGTAGCAGATCGGCATGCCGGTACGGATGCTCTCCTCCCCCAATTCATTGATGATCACCGTACCCGAGGCATGCTTGTCACCAAGAATGCCCGGCAGACCGGTTTTCTCCAGGAAGGCCTTTGTCATTTCCGGCGGGAAGGTTGGCACGGTATCGGGGAAATAGCCCCAGTCGAACGGCACAGGCACCCCGGCAATCTCCCAGTGGCCCGAAGGCGTGTCCTTGCCGATGGAAACTTCCACCGCATTGGCGCAGAGGCCTTCCGGTTCGCCAGCATAGGCAAGATTGGCAGGGCGGCTGCCGGTTGCCTTTTCGGCAATCAGCCCCAGTCCCAGGCGATCCATGTTCGGCAGTTTGAGCGGGCCTGCTCTGAGGCCTTCCTTGTCGCCCTTGCCGGCCGCACAGGCTGCCGCGATATGGCCCAGCGTGTCCGAGCCCTTGTCTGATGTCGGCTTGCCAAACTTGTCGGCGTCCGGCGCATTGCCGATGCCGAAGGAGTCAAGAACCAGTAGAAATGCGCGTGCCATGGGGCACCCCCTTTATCTGAAAATTGTCTGCAAGGGAGCAACAGGTCTGGTCCCTGCCGCTCGACCCAGACGATTGGTCAAACGATCACTGATCGATGATGTCATAGATGGTCCTGCTCTGGGTGCCCGCCTCGCCGATGCGATAGGCGGCCCTGATGCGGGCGGTTGCCTTGGCGACCTGATCGTCACTGTTGGCATAAACACGGGCGATCGGCGTGTTGTCGTCCACTGTCTGCCCAAGCCCGGCCAGCCCGTCAAAGCCGACGGAATGATCAATTGGATCTGCGGCCCGAATGCGGCCACCGCCCAGTTCGACAACAGCTATGCCGACCTCGCGGGTGTCAATGGCCTCAACCAGACCCGCCTTTTCCGCATAGATATCGACTACCATCGGGGCCAGCTTGAGGTGGTCTTCCATATTCTCGATGAAATCGGTGGGGCCCCCCAGAGCGGCAACCATTTCAGCGAATTTCTCGGCTGCCCGTCCAGACAGGAAGGCATCCTCGATCTTTTCGGTGCCCTCGTCACGGCTTTCAACCACGCCGCCGATCAGCAGCATTTCTGCGCACAGCGCAACGGTGATCTCCCAGTTGCGCGGATCGACGGCGTCGCCGGTCAGAAACTGCACCGCATTTTTCATTTCGATGGCGTTGCCCGCCGCCGTGGCGAGCGGCTCGTTCATGTCAGTGATGAGGGCTGCGGTCTTCACACCCGCCCCATTGGCGACGGTCACAAGGCTCTTGGCCAGTTCGATGCTTTCCTGATGGGTCGGCATGAAGGCACCCGAGCCGGACTTGACGTCGAGCACCAGCCCCTGCAGACCGGCGGCCAGCTTCTTGGACAGGATCGAGGCGGTGATGAGATGGATGCTCTCCACAGTCGCGGTAACATCGCGGATGCCATAGAAGCGCTTGTCTGCCGGGGCAAGGTCTGCTGTCTGGCCAATGACGGCGCAGCCGACCTCCCTTGTCACCTTGCGGAACAGGGCGTTGTCCGGCTGGGTGATGTAGCCGGGAATGGAATCGAACTTGTCGAGTGTGCCGCCGGTGTGGCCGAGGCCACGGCCTGAGATCATCGGCACAAACGCCCCGCAGGCCGCCAGCGCCGGGGCCAGCATCAGCGAGGTATTGTCGCCGACGCCGCCAGTCGAGTGCTTGTCGACCACCGGGCCATCGAGCTCAGACCAGTCCAGCACCGAGCCGGAATCGCGCATGGCCAGCGTCAGGGTAACCCGTTCATCGAGCTCCATGCCGCGAAAGAAGACGGCCATGGCCAGCGCCGAGATCTGACCTTCGGTTACCGATCCATCGGTGATGCCCTTGACGAAGAACTGGATTTCCTCGGCACTCAGGGTGCCGCCGTCGCGTTTCTTGCGAATGATTTCCTGTGGCAGCATCAGTAACCCTCTCCAGCCTTTGCGGTTTCGCCCTTTATTTCCGCCAGCAGCGCGTCGAGCACGCCCGATGCGCCAAAGCGGAAGGTTTCAGGCGTCGCCCAATCCGAGCCCATGTATTTTGCGGCGATTGCCAGATAGGTTCCGGCATCGTCCAGCGTTCTTACACCACCGGCGGGCTTGAAGCCAACCGCTTTACCACTCTGGGCGATGGCTTCCATCATGATTTCCGCCGCCTCAGGTGTGGCATTGACGGCAACCTTGCCGGTCGAGGTCTTGATGAGATCCGCCCCGGCGTCAATCGCCATGTCGGCTGCGGCGCGGATCAGCACGGGGTCCTTCAACTCGCCGGTTTCGAGAATGGTTTTCAGTTTCGCCGGAGCAGGAACAGCCGCTCGTACCCTTTCCACCATCGTCTCGGCAAAGCCGCGCCGTCCCTCCATGAAGGCATGATAGGGGATGACCAGATCGATCTCATCGGCACCGTCGGCGAGTGCCTGTTCGGTTTCTGCAAGGGTGGCGAAAAGGTCGTCGCCGCCATGGGGGAAATTGACCACTGTGGCAACGCGGATCGTTGTGCCCTTGAGGCATTCCCTTGCCTTGGCAACAAAGCGCGGCCAGACGCAGACGGCTGCCGTGTTGCCATAAAAGGTCCGGGCGCGTTTGCACAGAGCCTCGATGGCGGCATCATCGCAGGTGTCGTTCAGATCGGTCAGATCGAGCAGAGAGATGGCTTTTTGCGCCAGATTCTTGTTATCCATTGTTTTCTCTTTATTGAAGATCAGCCGGAAAAGCGACCACAGAAGGGACAGGAGGTGGCCGCTGTGGGGGAAACAGCCCGCAGGTCTGTCAGTCCGCCATTGCCTTCAGATAGGCGCGGATCACCCTGATCAGCTTCTGAGCGCCGACCGGGCCCATTTCCTTGGTCTCTTCATGGGACAGTTCGTTGCCGGTCATGCCTGCTCCGAAATTGGTAATCGTCGAAATGGCTGCAACCCGCAGCCCCATCCAGCGGGCAAGAATGACCTCCGGCACGGTGGACATGCCGACGGCATCAGCACCAAGAATGCGGGCAGCGCGGATTTCCGCCGGAGTTTCGAAATTGGGGCCGGAGAACCAGGCATAGACGCCGGATTTCAGGGACACCTCGGCGGCTTCAGCCGCCTTGGCAAGCTCGACCCGGATCGATGCATCATAGGCCTCGGTGAGGCCGACAAAGCGATCATCGCTTTCGACGCCAATCAGCGGCGACCGACCGGACCAGTTGATGTGATCATCGATCAGCATAAGCTCGCCGGGCGCAATGTCTTCGCGTAGGGACCCGGCTGCATTGGTCAACAGGATCTGGTCGCAGCCAAGCGCCTTGAGGGTCGCCAGCGGCTGTTTCATGACCGTTGCGTCGCCATGTTCATAATAGTGCGCCCGGCCAGCCAGAATGGCGACCTGAACGCCCATCAGCGAGCCGACAACCAGTTCGGATGCATGGGACGAGACGGACGACACCGGAAAGCCCGGCAGGGACTGATAGGGAAAACGCTGGGCATTTTCGACCTCGTCGGCCAGAGCCCCAAGGCCCGAGCCAAGCACCATGCCCACCCGGGCTGGGCCATCCACTTTGTCCAAAATCCGTTTGGCGGCATCCTTGGCGAGACCTGTAATGGTCATGAGCGCTTCTCCCTCTCGAGCGTCTGGGCTTTTATCCTATCGCCTTGTTATGGCGACTTTTTGTCAGTTGGTAAAAACCGGCCGAAGCACTGTCTCTCGCAGGGCTCCGGTGTCTTCCGATGTTGATCGTCGGTCTTTTCGACTCTAACGATTTTCTTCCAGATCGAAGGCGGCGGGTAGCAAGGCTTCCAGAGTGAAGCTTTGCCTGATGCCGCCCAGATCGGCCGCATGTACAACGGTTTCCGGGCTGCCGAATTCACGAATGCGCTGGCGGCAGCCACCACATGGGGTAATCGGCGGCGTGTGGTCGGCGATGACCACCAGTTCCTCGATGGCCCGGCTGTCGGCCACGTCACTGCTCGCCATGATCATGGCAGAGATGGCCGAGGTTTCAGCACACCAACCCTCAGGATAGGACGCGTTTTCGATGTTGCATCCGGTGTGGAGGGTGCCCGAACGCGTGCGCAGGGCGACCCCTACGGGAAAGCGCGAATAGGGCACGTGGGCCTTCTTGCGCGCTTCTGTTGCCAGAGTCAGCAGCTTCAGCGTCTCTTCGGTCACGGCAATGGTGGTGGTGCTCATGGACTGATCCTAGCGTTCCTTGGTGTAAGGCACACCATCCGCCTTGGGCGGAATGGATTTGCCGATGAAGCCGGCCAGCAGGATGACCGTGAGAATGTAGGGCAAGGCCTGCATGGCCTGCACCGGCACTTCGCCGATAACCGGCAACGCGGTGCCCTGCATGCGGATGGCGACCGCATCAAGGAAGCCGAACAGGAAGCAGGCGCCAAGCGCATTGAGCGGTTTCCATTTGGCAAAAACCAGGGCGGCCAGTGCGATGAAGCCCTTGCCTGCGGTCATGTCCTTGGAGAAGCCTGCCGACTGAGCAATCGAAAGATAGGCCCCGGCAAACCCGCACAGGATGCCCGCGATGATCACGGCCCGGTAGCGCATCCATGCGACCGAAATGCCTGCGGTGTCGACAGCCCCGGGGTTTTCCCCCACGGCCCTCAGGCGCAGGCCGAAACGGGTGCGATAAAGGATCCACCATGTCAGCGGAATGGCAATGAAGGCAGCGTAGACCAGCAGGGAGTGCCCCGAGATGATATCGGAATAGATCGGCCCGATGACCGGCACATTCCGCATGGGTTCGGCAAAGGGCAAGGTGATCTCGGTGAAGCGGGCGGTGTTGGGCAATTGCGGTGTCTTGCCGCCGCGTCCGAACCATGCCTGCCCGAGCAGCGCCGTCAGGCCGCTGGCAACAAAGTTGATGGCAACGCCGGAGACGATCTGGTTGCCGCGCTGGGTGATGGAGGCATAGCCGTGCACCAGCGCCAGCCCGATGGAAACCAGAATGGCGGCCAAGAGGCCAAGCCAGGCCGAACCGGTGATCGCGGCAACGCAGCCGGCAGCAAAGGCACCGCCGAGCATCTTGCCTTCCAAGCCGATATCGACCACACCGGAGCGTTCGGAATAGAGCCCGGCAAGGCAGGCAAAGAGCAGCGGCACGGAAAGACGCACTGCGGAGTCTGTCGTCAGAATGAGTGTCTGCAGGAAATCCATGGTCAGCCTCCCCTACGCTTCCTGTCCGAGATCATCGGACCGGGATGTGAAGATCCGCACGAGAGCGGGCCGGAACATATGCTCCATGGCACCGGCAAACAGGATCACCAGACCCTGAATGGAAATGATCATGTCGCGGGTGATCTTGGGCATTTCAAACGCCAGCTCGGCGCCGCCCTGATAGAGCATGCCAAACAGGATCGAGGCCATGATGATACCCACCGGATGGGAGCGGCCCATCAGCGCCACCGCGATACCCACGAAGCCATAGCCGGTAACATAGTCGAGCAGCAGACGGTTCTGGGCGCCCATAACCTCGTTGAGTGCCATGAGTCCAGCAAGGCCACCGGAAATCATCATGGTGATGATGATGATCCGCGACAGGTTCATGCCCGCATAGACGGCGGCGTCGGGGTTGGTGCCGAAGGTGCGGATGGCATAGCCAAGACGGGTACGCCAGATCAGCGCCCAGACGAAGACACAGGCCAACAGGGCCACCACGAAGGAAAGGTTGAGCGGCGAGGACGCCATCTTGATGCCGAACCAGCCAGCCACATCATGGATGAAGGGCAGTCGCCCGCCTTCAAGGAAGGTGCGGCTTTCCGGCTGCATCGATCCGGGCTGTTTGAAGACCTCGACCAGAAGATAGGCCATCAGCGAATAGGAGATGAAGTTGAACATGATCGTCGTGATCACGATGTGACTGCCACGCTTGGCCTGCAGGTAGGCCGGAATGGCTGCCCAGGCTGCACCGAACAGTACCGCGCCAAGCAGCGCAAAGGGGAAGGTCACATACCATGGCACATAGTGATCGAGGGCCAGACAGGCGAGCGTGACGCCAAGACCGCCGACATAGGCCTGTCCCTCGCCACCAATGTTGAACATGCCCGCATGGGCTGCCACCGCAACGGCAAGGCCGGTGAAAATGAAGTTGGTGGTGTAGTAGAGTGTGAAGCCCACACCCTCGCTATAGCCAAGCGATCCCTGCACCAGCCAGTAGACGGCTTCAAGCGGGTTCTCGCCGATCAGCAGCACCACCAGACCGGAGACCAGCAGGGCCGCCGTCAGATTGAGCAGCGGGATCAGGCCATAGTCGACCCAGCGGGGCAATTTTGCATTCTGTGCGCTCATTCTATTCAGCCCCCACAGTGTCCGCAGACGGCGTTGCATCTTTGTCTGCAACACCGGATGTATCGGCGATACCGGCCATCATCAGGCCGAGCTCCTGTTCACTGGCCCCTGCCGGGCGTTCCCCGACGATGGTTCCGTCGAACATCACCAGAATGCGGTCGGACAGGGAGCGGATCTCGTCGAGCTCCACCGAGACCAGCAAAATGGCCTTGCCCGCATCGCGCATCTCGATGAGGCGCTTGTGAATGAATTCGATGGCGCCGATGTCCACACCACGGGTTGGCTGGCCAACGATCAGGATGTCTGGGTTGCGCTCCATTTCGCGCGCCAGAACCAGCTTCTGCTGGTTGCCGCCGGAGAAGTTGGCGGCCTTCAGGTTCGGGTCGGGCGGGCGCACATCGAAATCGACCATGAAATCCTGGGTCTCTTTCAGAATGGCCCCCAGATCAAGGAACATGCCCTGACCATATTTCTTCTGGTCCTGATAGCCCAGGATCATGTTTTCCCTTGCCGGAAACTTGGTCACAAGCCCCGTGCGATGACGATCTTCGGGCACATGGGCCATGCCACGATGGCGGCGCTCCAGCGCATCGGCCTTGCCGGTCACATCGACCGCCTCGCCATTGATCCTGACCGTGCCATTGCTGGCGGTGATCATGCCCGCAACAGCTTCCATCAGTTCGCTCTGGCCATTGCCGGAAACACCGGCAATACCGACAATCTCACCGGCATGCACGGAGAAGGACACGTCCTTGACCCGCTTGACGCCGCGCTTGTCGATCACGGTCAGATTCTCGACCGACAGAATCTCGTCGCCCGGCTTGCTCTCGGTCTTCTCGACGTTGAGCAGCACATGGCGTCCGACCATCATTTCGGCAAGCTGCTCGACCGAGGTTTCGGCAGTATGGACGGACCCGACCATTTCGCCACGGCGCATAACCGACACCCGATCAGTGATGGCCATGATCTCGCGCAGCTTATGGGTGATCAGCAGAATTGTTTTGCCCTGATCCCTGAGCTGCCCCAGAATGCGGAACAGATGGTCGGCCTCGGCCGGGGTCAGAACGCCGGTTGGTTCATCCAGGATGAGGATGTCGGCGCCGCGATAAAGCGCCTTGAGGATCTCGACCCGCTGCTGCAAGCCAACAGGGAGTTCCTCGACAATCGCTTCCGGATCGATCCGGAGGTCATATTCATCGGCCAGCCGCTTCAGCTCCGAGCGAGCCTTGTCCATACCCTTGCCAAGCAAGGCGCCGCCCTCGACGCCGAGCACGACATTCTCCAGCACCGAGAAATTCTCCACCAGCATGAAATGCTGATGCACCATGCCGATCCCGATGGCGATGGCCTTCTGGCTATCGGAGATTTTCTGGCGCTTGCCATTGACATAGATATCGCCACTGTCGGCCTGATAGAAGCCATAGAGAATGGACATCAGGGTGGATTTGCCTGCGCCGTTTTCGCCGATGATCCCGTGGATTGATCCCTTGGCGACCGTCAGGTCAATGTTCCTGTTGGCGAAGACCGGGCCAAACCGCTTTTCGATTCCGACCAGTCGAATGGCGGGCACATCTGCGGATTGCCCATTGTCGGAGCCATTCGCTCCTGAGCCATCGCCGCCTCGCGCTGTTGCTTGCTCGTCCAGATGCAAAATAAAGTCCCCATTTATCAGCCCCTCCCGCCTATTCCATCCGCCTCGCATCACGCTTCTGATGGCGCGATATCCGGGCGGGGAAACCGGGACCCGCTGCGCTTGGGCGCATGCGGTATGGGTGGGCCTGTTCCATCGGACCGCTCATGGCAATCCGCCTGGCCGACATGATCCGATCCTGCGACCGGACCGGATTTCCCGAATATAAAAATGCACCCCATCCTGAAGGGGATGGGGCACATCTTTCAACACATTCAGTACCTTAGAACGGGCAGCTGTTGTCCGCACGGTAATCATGAACGACAATCTTGCCGTCGATGATGTCCTTGGAAGCCTGATCGACAGCTGCGCGCATGTCGGCAGTGATCAGGTCCTTGTTGTTTTCGTCGTCAGCCCAGGCCACGCCGTTTTCAGCAAGACCAAGAACATAGATGCCCGAAGACCAGTTGTCTGAAGCAAGGTCCTTGAAGGCATTGTAAACGGCAGTATCAACACGTTTGACCATGGAAGTCAGCACGTTACCCGGATGCAGGCCGTTCTGGTTGGAGTCAACACCGATGCCCAGTTTGCCAGCGTCAGCTGCTGCCTGCAGCACGCCAGCGCCCGAGCCGCCAGCGGCGTGATAGATCACGTCTGCGCCACGGTCGATCTGGGATTTGGTCAGTTCGCCACCCTTGACAGGGTCGTTCCATGCAGCGCCGGTGGTGCCGATCATGTTTTCATAGATCTCGATGTCCGGATTGGCTGCCTTTGCACCCTGCTTGTAGCCGCAAGCGAAAGCGCGGATGAGCGGAATGTCCATGCCGCCGACAAAGCCGACTTTGGCAGTCTTGGAAGCCTTAGCTGCCAGCAGACCGACGAGGAAGGAGCCTTCATGTTCTTTGAAGACGATGGAGCGTACGTTTGGCAGGTCGACAACCATGTCAACGATCGCGAACTTGGTTTCCGGAAATTCGGGAGCAACCTTCTTGAGGGCTTCGGCCTGAGAGAAACCGATTGCGACGATCGGGTCATAGCCTCTTTCGGCGAAACGGCGCAGAGCCTGTTCACGCTGGGTGTCGTTCTGGATTTCGAAATCACGATAGTCGGTACCAGTGTCCGTCTTGTAGGCTTCAGCGCCGTGGAAGGCGGACTGGTTGAAGGACTGGTCGTTCTTGCCGCCAAGGTCATAGACCACGGCAGGCTTCACTTCAGCAGCAAGTGCTGGTGCTGCAACCATCATGGTTGCCAGTGCAGCGGCACCGAAAAATTGACGCAACATGTCTAACCCCTTTTAATTGGTATGCTGTATCGATTGCTTAATCGATCGCTTCAACGATCTGTTGTTCTAACATGTTTTGCCAGGTTCTTATTGGGCGACATGCCCTGATGACAATTCGATTGCAGTTCCCCAATTGTCGGCAAGCGCAGACCCCGTGCAACACATTGGCGACAGTCTTGCATGGTCTGACGTGCTTTGCAGCCAGAATTTTCGCTTTTCACCATCGGCATGAAGGCTTTTGTTGCAAAAAACGGATACCGCACGCAAAAACTGTTTCTGCAATATATCCCCGAAAGCCGCTCCCGTTACAAACCTGTACGAATCCGAAAAAATCCTGATACGAAATTCTGCAAATCAAGATAATTTTTTCATTTTTGTTCGCGTATTGCGAACAGATCAAATTGAGTTGATGTCAATTTGAGACAAAGGGAATTGTTGATAACTTGCCTGGCAGCGACTTCGGGGCGACAGATCCTGCCTCGGCAGAGGCTCGTTCCGGCCTGTTAGGAGCTCGAAAGACCTATCATTTGCGCGTCTTGGCACGGCGGGTGGCTTCTGTGTTGATCGGATCTTCGGGCCAGACATGCTTGGGATACTGACCGCGCATGTCGGCGCGGACATCCCTCCATGAACCGCGCCAGAAACCGGGCAGATCCCGCGTAACCTGAATGGGACGGTGGGCCGGAGAGAGCAGATGCAAGAGCAGCGGCAGCTTGCCTCCCATGATCGTGGGATGTTGATCGAGCCCGAACAGTTCCTGCACCCGCACCGCCAGAACCGGTCCGTTTTCGGCGGCATAGTCGATGGGAATGCGCGAGCCGGTGGGCACCTCATAATGGGTGGGCAGATCGGCATCCAGTGTTGCCAGCCGGTCATAGGGCACCATTGCCCGGAGCGCGGCAGACAGGTCGGCGGCAGAAATGTCCGACAGCGCCATCTTGCCGGCAAGAAACGGCGCAAGCCAGTCTTCCAGACCATCGAGCAGACCCTGATCGGAGAGAACGGGCCAGCCTTCCTCGCGCTCGGCCGCATAACAGACGCGACCGCGCCAGCGTTCGATCTCTTTGGTGAAGGGCAACAGGCGCAGACCGCCCTTGCGTATCGCCGCCAGCAGGGCGCTGACGATGGCTTCGGATGAGGGTTGCTTCAGTCTCTTCTCGGCCAGCACGATGCGCCCCAGCAGAGTTTGCAGTCTGGCAGAGACCGCGCCGCTGTCGCGGTCAAAGCTGATCGCTTCCGCCTCGGTGATGAGATCTGCGAAGTCGTCTTCGATGACCTTGCGGGTGATGGGAGCGGCAAGCGTGATACGGGCATTGGCCGCCGCACCCTGCAGATCCGCCACCACAAGGAAATGTTCCGCATTGAGCGGGTCGTCGGGTTGCAGAACTCCGCCCCGGCCGGACGCCAGCAGATAGCGCCCCTCGGCCCCGCGGCGCATGGCAATCCGGTCCGGATAGGCCAGCGCCAGAATGCGACCAGCCTCCTCGGGGTTGGGGCGCTCTTCGGAGCGGCTGCCGATCCAGCGACGGCTGAGGGCCTTGATTTCCTTGGCGCGGGGCAGCTTGCCTGCAATCAGGTCCTGCAACAGGCGACGCATGTCATTGTGGCGCAGACGCCCGCCCTCGCTCAACAGCGCAGCCATCATGGCGGCAAGGCTCTCGGCACCGAATGCCCGAGCCCGCACCAGCATATGCGCCAGACGCGGCGACAGTGGCAGTTGCGCAAGCTCCCTGCCGTGCTCTGTCAAGGCCCCGGTCGGGTCCAGCGCACCGAAGGATTGCAACAGCCGGACCGCCTCGGCCCAACCGGCAGCAGGAGGCTCATCAAGCCATTTGAGCCGGGACGGGTCGCTTTCGCCCCATAGCGCGAGATCCAGCACGAGGCGGGAAAGATCCGTCTCAAGAATTTCCGGTGGCTCGAAGGCTGGCAGTGCGGCGGTCTGACCCTTGTCCCATAGGCGATAGCAGACGCCCGGTTCCGTGCGCCCGGCACGGCCCTGTCGCTGATCGGCGCTGGCGCGGGACACCCGCACCGTCTCCAGCCGCGAGATGCCAAGGTTCGGTTCGAAACGGGGGCGGCGGACAAGGCCTGCATCTATGATGACGCGCACGCCGTCGATGGTCAGCGAGGTTTCGGCGATCGAGGTGGCCAGCACGATCTTACGCTTGCCCTGGGGCGGCGAGGCAATCGCGCGGTCCTGATCCCGGCCCTCCATCGCACCATAGAGCGGGGCAAGAATGATGTCCTTGTCGAGGCTGCTTTTCAGCCGCTGGGCGAGGCGTTCCTCAACCCGATGGATTTCGGCCTGACCGGGCAGGAAGACCAGCAGCGAGCCCTGATCGTCCCGCAGGGCCTGCATGACCGCATCGGTGACTGCCTCTTCCAGCCGGTCTTGCGGCTTGCGTGGCAGATGGCGGGTCTCGACAGGAAAGGCTCGACCCATGCTCTCTATGACCGGGGCCCCATCGAGGATAGAGGCGACGCGGCCACCATCGAGGGTCGCGGACATGACAATGAGGCGCAGGTCATCTCGTAGGGCTGCCTGTGCCTCGAGCGCGAAGGCCAGAGACATGTCGGCGTCGAGACTGCGCTCGTGAAATTCATCGAACAGCACCGCCGCAACGCCTTCAAGGCTCGGGTCATCGACGATCATCCGGGCGAAAACGCCCTCGGTCACCACCTCGACGACAGTTTCTCTCGAGATACGGCTTTCCATCCGCACCCGATAGCCAATGCGCTTGCCGACCGGCTCGCCAATGAGCTGGGCCATGCGACGGGCGGCCGCCTTGGCTGCAAGGCGGCGGGGCTCAAGCATGATGATCCGGCCATTGCCCACGGCGGTCATGGCTTTGAGCCAGCCCTGATCGAGCAGCGCCAGCGGTACGCAGGTGGTCTTGCCCGCGCCGGGTGGAGCGATCAGAACCGCGCGTGTCCCTTTGGCCAAAGCAGCCAGCAGGCCTGGCAGCGCCTCTCGGATGGGCAGATCAGGCAAGGAAATGGATGTCGTTTCGGTCATGCCCTGCCCTAGCGTTTCGGCGCTGCGAAGGCAAGCGCTTTCATCCCAGCCCACCCCTCTGTGCAAGGCGAATGATGGGGCCAGCCGCCGCAGTCGCATCTTCTTCGTCGTGGGTGACCAGCAAAGTCGGCAAGCCTTCTGACCGTGCCCGGTCAAACACCTGCTGTCGCATCTGGGCCCTCAGATCCGAATCCAGCTTGGAGAAGGGCTCATCGAGCAGCAAGGCGAGTGGTTCGGACAACAGGACACGGGCGAGCGCCACCCGCGCCTTCTGCCCGCCGGACAGGGTTTCCGGGTCGCGGGCTTCATAACCGCCAAGGTTGATGCTTTCCAGCGCCTCGGCAACCCTTCGGGCCCGCTCGGCCCTGCCCTTGACGCGGCGGGACAGGCCGAAGGCGAGATTGCCACCGACCGAGAGATGGGGAAACAGCAGCGGATCCTGAAACAGGATGCCGATATGGCGCTGCTCGGCTGGCAGGCCAGTCACCTCCTGCCCTCCGAGCAGGACGCGGCCAGTCGCTGCGAAGCCCGGCGCCAGGAAACCGCCAACAAAGGCCAGCAGCGAGGACTTGCCAGAACCGGATGGCCCCATGACGGTGGCGATCTCTCCGGCGCTGATGGTCAGAGACAGGTCAATGAGGCAGGCATCGTGCAACCGGATCTGCACCTTCTCGAGGGTCAGGTCGCTCGACGCGGCGTCATATGGAGTCATATCCTGCATCGGACCATTCTTCCTTTTCATCGGTCTTTCATCAGATCGTTGTTGCATCGCTTCCTCGCCTCATCGGGTGGTCGTCGGGGCCATGCCACGCCGGTTTCTGAACAGCAGGGCCGGAAGCCCCATGGCGATGAGAAAGGCGCAGAAGGGCAGCAGCATCTGCATCAGGGCATAGACACCGATCAGCCGCCGATTGCCCCCGGCGCTGAGGGCCACCGCTTCAGTGGTGATGGTCTCCCAACGGCCACCCCCAATCAGCAGCGTTGGCAGATATTGTCCAATCGATACCGCGAAGCCAACAGCGGCGGCGGTGAGGATTGGTCTTGTCAGCAATGGCAGGCGCAGACACCAGAAGGTCGTCCACGCGGAATGGCCGAGCGAAGCCGCCATGCGGGCATAACGTGGATCGAGCGCGCGCCATTGATCGCCAAGCGACAGGAAGACATAGGGCAGCACAAAGACCAGATGCCCCAGCACCATCGCCCAGAGCGAATAGGCCCCGCCGGAAGACAGGATGATCAGTTGCA
This sequence comes from uncultured Cohaesibacter sp., assembly GCF_963666525.1. NCBI lineage: Bacteria > Pseudomonadati > Pseudomonadota > Alphaproteobacteria > Hyphomicrobiales > Cohaesibacteraceae > Cohaesibacter > uncultured Cohaesibacter sp. The sequence continues at coordinate 3,237,359 of NZ_OY762905.1, read as the reverse complement.
GGCCAAAAAGGAACGCCACCTGCGGCACGATCAGAGGCAGATAGACGAGCAACTGCGACCAGCGCCCGGCCCGCTCCCCAAGGCGGCTTTCGGCTTCTAGAACGGACAGGGTTAGGACGAGGCCGATGGCCGTTGCCAGGCCGCCAATCAGAACCGCATTGCGAAGCGGCTCGATCAGCATGCCCCCCTGCATCTGCCAGATCTTGAGAGAAAGCGCAGAAGGCAAGGCTTCGGGGAAGCGCCAGAGACCGGCAAACGACCACAGGACCAGCCCGGCAAGGCCCCAAAGCATGACCGCGACGACGACCATGTTGAGAAGCGCAGCCAGGCGCCGTAGCCAGTCATCACGCTGGAAGCGAACGCCGGACAGCACAAGACAGCCAGTCAACCACCCGGCCAGACGTTCGCCTCCCCACCAAAGAGCCAGTGCAGCCAGTGTGACGACAAGCTGGAGAATGGCCCCCGCGGACGCCAGAAAGCGCATGGCCAGATCCGGGTCGCTCATCCAGCGGGTCAATTGGACAGCGAGCGGCGGCGGGTTGGTCGGCCCGAGGATGAGCGCCACGTCGACCACCGACGAGGCATAGGCGATGACCGCGAACACCGGCAGACGGATCTGGCGATAAAGGCGCGGCCAAACTGCATGCAGCCAGCCCATGACGGGACCATAGCCAAGGCTGCGGGCAACTTCGGTCATGGCGCGTGGATTGACCTGGGGCAGAGCGGCAAGGCTGACCAACAGCAGAAAGGGAATTTCCTTGATCGTCAGCCCGGCAATCATCGCAAGGCCAAAGGGATCATGCGGGAACAGCCAGTCTGGCGGTCGAGACCAGCCCGTGAGGTGTGGCGAGACCATGCGCACGAGCCAGCCGGAGGGTGCAAACAGGAAGGCAAGCCCCAACGCCGCCGCCGCATGGGGAATGGACAGAAGCGGCGAAATCAGCCGCTCCAACCAGCGGAACAGGCGCGTGCCCGACCAGCCTGCAAGCAACCCGATGACCATCAGAAGGGCCAACAGCGTCGTCACCAGACCGCTGGCAAGGCTGAGCAGCACCGAACGGCCAAGCCCCGGAATGGCCAAAAGCTCCCGCATCGGGGCAAGGCTGATCTGTTCGCCGCCCAGCACCGGCAGCCAGCCAAAGGCTGGCAGCAGCGCTCCCATCAGTCCGGCTATCACCGGACCGACCATCACCATGCCAGCAAGCATCGGAACGAGATGAAGAGGGCGCAGGCGCATGATCGGGCTTTCGTCTCAGGAAGGTTCACGCAAGGCGGGTTCCGGAGGCATGCCCGATCCTCGCCTTGAGACCCAGCTTATTGCACGCCGTAGTGGGCGGTCCAGTCCTTCTCGAGCCGTTCCATCCATGAGGCGTGCGGTTCAGGCAGGGCGGGGCCGAAATCTTCCGGCTTCAGCGTCGCCACGCCAAGGTCCAGAGCCTCGAAACGAGCCTTGTCTTCTTGGGAAAGGCTGGCGATGTCGAGCACGGTCGGGTCGCCCCAGATCGCCGGATCCTGCTTGCGGGCCTGCGCCTCCGGAGACAGCAGGAAATCGGCCAGAACCATGGCCCCTTCCGGGGCATTGGCGTTGAAGGGAATGGCCACAAAGTGGCTGTTGCCGATGGTGCCGCCACTGAAGGTGAAGGAACGGACCGTATCAGGCAGCTCGTTATTGGCTATCGCCGAGGAGGCATCTCCGGGATTGAAGGTGAACGCGATGTCTATTTCGCCGTCGGCCAGCAGGTTCCTGAGGCTGGAGACATTGTCCGGGAAGGCCTTGGCCCCATGCCAGAGATAGGGGTGCAGGGCATCGAGATAGGCAAAGAGCTTTTGCGAAACACCCTTGTAGCTCTCCTCGTTCACCGGACTGGCGAGCACCGCGGGATCATCGGCCAATTCGAGCGCCAGCTGCTTGAGGAAGGTGGAGCCGAGAAAATCCGGCGGCTTTGGATAGGCAAACCGGCCCGGATGGGCCTTTGCCCAATCGAGTAGTGCAGCCGCCGATTTGGGCACATCGTGGGTGATGGCACTATCGTAGAAGAAGGACAACTGCGCCATGCCCCAGGGGCTTTCAAGACCATCGGTGGGCACGGTGAAGTCTGTGGTCAAGGTCGGTTTGCCCTTGATGTCGGCAAATCTGTAGTTGGGCAGATCCGGTGCCCAGCTCATGGGCAATAGCAACCCCTGTCGTTTGAGGGCGGCAAAATTCTCGCCATTGATCCAGACCAGATCAACAGCGCCGCCCGCCTCCTTGCCTGCCGCCTTTTCCGCAATGATCTGGGAGACGACGTTGGCGGTATCACTGACCTTCACATGCTTGACGGTCACGCCATAGCGCTTCCCGACGGTATCGGCTGCCCAGCCGATATATGCGTTGATGCGATCAGCCCCGCCCCAAGCGTGGAAATAGACGGTCTGCCCCTTTGCCTTTTCGAGCACAGCCGACCAATCCTTGCCATCACTCATTCCGGCTCTTGCCATATGTGGCATCAGGGTGAGCGAGGCGGCCAGCATGGCCAGTCCGGCAAGCGCTGCCTTGAGCGCGCTTTCAGATGGGAGGACCAAACTCTTCGTCTTTGCTTGTGGGGATTGTGCGTGCGGGGTGATCATGGCCGGGTCTCCTCTCCTCGTTCGCGCGGATTGATGCCTCATTGTCCTGAGGGCCTGCCTCAAGAGAGTTGAGCTTCCCCAACGCGGAGGGACATGATGTAACGCCGCCTTTGTTCCAGTTTCCACGCCACACGGTCAATTCACAACTGGTTGAGCCGCGTTTGATTGTCCCCGCATTTTGCAGACCAAAGGACAAAAAACTCCCGCGGCGACCATGGTTCCGTCCGAGGAACGCGAGGGCCTTGTAGGCAAATCACATACAACGCCATCCAGCCTCAGCCAAAAAACCGAAGGCCGGAGTGAGCGTCAAGGTGGGGTCAGTCTTCGCCAGCGCCTGCGTCTTCAGCCTGCAATTGGGCGTATTTGGTCTTGCCAAGGGTTGCCAACAGATTGAGCTGGGTCTCGAGGAAGTCGATATGGCCCTCCTCGTCGGCCATCAACTCTTCGAAAAGCTTCATGCTGATATAGTCGCCCGCCTCGTTGCAGGCATCACGCCCTTCCTTGTAGAGCGCGCGAGCCGAAATTTCGCCCTTGAGGTCGCTTTCAAGGATTTCCTCGATGGACTGGCCGATCATCAGCGGATCAAGCGTCTGCAGATTGGGATGGCCTTCCAGAAAGAGGATACGCGTGATGAACTTGTCGGCGTGGTGCATTTCCTCGATGGATTCCTCGCGCCATTTGGCTGCCATCTTGGAGAAACCCCAGTCATCCAGCAGCCGGTAATGCAGCCAGTATTGATTGACCGCCGTCAGCTCGCTGCGCAAACCCTTGTTGAGATATTCAATGACAGTTTCATTACCCTTCATGATGGTCTCCCTGAATGTGTAATTGTCATGCTTGAATTCTGGATCAGCTTGTTCGGTGATCCAGTAGAACACAGCACACCCATCGGGTCAAAAGCAGACGGACAGGGACGATGTAGACATAAAGGCTAGAAGGGCAGCGCTTTTCACGAGAAGCCGGGACAATCGTTCGGTGCCCCGTGAAAATGCGGGTGTTTGGCCTTGGCGATTTCCTGGGTTCTTGCGACGGCAACGTCATGGCCATCATGCAACAGCAACGCTTCGATCATCGGGCGGCAGCATCCGCATTTGGCCTTGCATCCCCGCCCCTGATAGATCTGGTTGGAGTGGATCGGAGCATCCGGATTCTCCTGTGCGATCCTGTCGCCAATTTCGAGGATTTCCTTGTCCGTAATTTTGTTGCAGTGGCAGATGATCATCAAAAAGCCGTTAGTTGCTGGCAGACTGGCTGCATTGGAAGCGCACCTTCTCATATAGGCGCGCCAGAGGCCATTGGCAAATAGCCCCGCAAACCATATCTTTCAAGAACAGTTTTTCATAGGGAGGGATCGCATCATGGAACCTTCGGAGAAAAGAACGCTTCTGCTGACCGGCGCCAGCCGCGGCATTGGCCATGCCACCGTCAAACGCTTTTCGGACGCCGGATGGCGCGTATTCAGTTGCTCTCGCCAGGCATTTTCAGACAAATGCCCATGGCCGATGGGCGAGGAGAACCACATTCAGGTGGACCTTGCCGATCCGGAAACCATCGAAGACGCCATTGTCCTGATCAAGAAGCGGCTAAAGGCCCACGGCGGCAAGCTACATGCGCTGGTCAACAATGCGGCCATCAGCCCCAAGGATGAGGAAGGGCAGCGGCTGGACAGCCTGGAGACCCCGCTCGAGCTATGGCACAAGGTGTTTGCGGTCAATTTCTTTGCCCCCATCATGCTTGCCCGCGGCCTGATTGATGAGCTGAAGGCAACGGAGGGTTCCATCGTCAACGTGACCTCGATCGCCGGCATGCGGGTGCATCCCTATGCCGGGGCGGCCTATGCCACCTCGAAAGCGGCCCTGGCCTCGCTCACCCGCGAAATGGCCGCCGACTTCGGCCCGCATGGCATCCGGGTCAACGCCATCGCACCGGGGGAAATCGACACCTCCATCCTGTCTCCGGGTACGGAGAAGATCGTCAGAACCATTCCCATGCGTCGGCTGGGCAAACCTTCCGAGGTGGCAGATACCATCTACTACCTGTGCACGGAAGCCAGCTCCTATGTTTCCGGGGCAGAGATTCACATCAACGGCGGTCAGCATGTCTGACCCCGCTGGCGGCTTCCCCTCCCTGAAAGCGGTGAATAGCACGCCGTTCTGACCGACTTGCGATAAACTCTTCGTGAGGCATCGCGCTGACGGTTTCAGCTCAAGGTTGCCAAACATTCGGAATTTACAATATATAACAGCCCCTTGAAAAATCTCGCCAGAATCCAGACCGAGACGCTGATGACTGTCAGCTCATTCTAGAACCAATTGCGACTTTCTGTCGCACCTTTTCCGGGTTACTCTCTTCTTCCAAGCATGAACGGATGGCGGGACGAGACAGGCTCGAAGTCAAGCATGTCGGATCTGCCAGCATCAAGCGGGAGGACAGACTTGACCGACATTGCCCAGACCTATTCCCCCCAGAGCGGTGCCTCGATGTCACCGTCACCGGATGCTGCCAATGGCAAAGCCGCAGCAAAACCAGTGGTGCAGACACTCACCATGGATGATCTGTCCGAAGCGCTGAGCGCGGGCTTGCACGATTTTCGTCAAAGTGCCTCCTATGGCCTGTTCTTTGGCGGCTTCTATGCGGTTGGCGGCTGGTTTCTTGTCTGGTTGCTGTTCGCTTACAACATGCCCTATCTGGTCTATCCGCTGGCCTCCGGCTTTGCGCTGATTGCCCCCTTCGTGGCTGCCGGTCTTTATGAGATCAGCCGACGGCGCGAGAAAGGGGAGGCCCTTTCGATACAGTCGGTTCTTGGGGCGATCTTTGGCGAGCGGTCGAAAGAGTTGCGCTGGATGGCGCTCATCACCGGCTTTGCCTTCATTATCTGGATCGATATCGCGATCTTTCTGTATGTGATCTTTTTCGGGCTGCATCCGGTCAATCCGACAGCGCTGGTCAACACCATCCTGCTGACGCCACAAGGGGCGATGTTCCTGCTGGCGGGCAATCTGATCGGTGCCTTCATGAGCCTTGCAGTCTTCTCCATAACGGCGGTTTCCTTCCCGATGCTGCTGCACAAGGATGTCGACTTCATTACCGCGATGATCACCTCGATCAAATGCGTCGTGCAAAACCGCAAACCGATGCTCAGCTGGGCGATTTTCATCGGCTTCATGATGTTGATCAGTCTGGCCTCTTTCCTGCTCGGGCTGGTGGTGATCCTGCCGCTGCTCGGCCATGCCACCTGGCACCTCTATCGCCGGGCCATCCGCTTTGAAGAAGGAGAAGAAGCCGCGACCCCATAGGTCCACGCACTCGGCTCACTAAACTGGCTTGCCCTGCCCCTTGCACTGCCCTCCATGTCCCCAAAAATGCAGTGCAAGACTCCGCTACCCGAACGGAAGCAGAGCACATGAGCCAGATGCGCGACGGTCAGCCCCATCTGACCGGCGCGCTTTTTTTGTTGTGGGCCCGGCTGTCGATCATTCGGCAGGTGTCTGTTCTCGCGGATGGCGGTTGCCGTGCAGAAGATAGGTCATGGCACGACGGATATCGCCTCCAACACCGAACAGGCTTGGCACCAGAAACAGAACGAACAGCGTTGCCACCGACAGGCCGAAGACGATGGTGATGGCCATCGGTTTCAGGAACTGCGCCTGAGGAGAGGCTTCAAACAGCATCGGCAACAGACCGCCGACCGTTGTCAGCGAGGTCAGCAGGACCGCCCGCAAGCGGTCGCAGCTGGCGCCAATCGCCGCGTCCTTCAGGAGCTGGCCGTGGGCGATGCGCTCGTCAAGCCGGCTGACCAGAATGATCGAGTCATTGACCAGAATTCCCGCCAGCCCCAACAGGCCGACGAGCGACAGGATGGTGAGCTGGAAACCGAGCAGATAATGCCCGACGACGGCACCGATCAGCCCGAAGGGAATGATCATCATGATCGCGAAGGGGCGGGAGTAGGACGCAAAGATCCAGGCCAGAATGATATAGATGGCAGCCAGCGCGATGATCAGACCGATGCGCAGGTCGGAGAAGGCATCCATCCGCTCTTCATTGCGTCCCGAAAAGCGATAGCCGATGCCATACTGTCTGGCGATTTCCGGCATCAGGGTCTCGTTGAGGTTGGCCACCAGCTCGCTGGCCGTTACCACGGCAGCATCAACGTCTGCGGTCACGGCGATGGTCGTCTTGCCATCAAACCGCTGGATGGAGGAGAAACCCTGCCGGTCGCTGATGTCCACCACTTCGGACAGCGGCACAAAAGTGCCTTGCGGGCTTTTCAGCCACAGGCTCCTGAGGCTGTCCATGTCGGGCCGGGCCAGTCGCTGAAGACGGACCTTGACCTCTTCATCCAGTATGGCCAGCTTGCGGGCGGTGCGCCCTTCCACCAGATCGCGGATCTGTTCGCCAACGGACTGGGCCGTGAAGCCAAGGCTGCGTCCCCTCGGGGTCAGAGACAGGGTCAGTTCGGGTTTGCCATAGGGCATGTTGTCATCGAGCTCGCTGACGCCGGGATAGGCCGACAGCCGCGCCTGCAAGTCGATCGAGGCCCGTTTGAGGACATCCGGCGTTGCGCCGGTCAGGCGGATATCGAGATCCGCGCCGGGAGGGCCACCGCGCTGGCCGCGAATGGAGGCACTCCTGAGGCCAGCCACCTCGGGCATGTTCCTGTTAAGCGCGCGGATGAAGTCGGGCGTGCGTATCGTACGCTGTTCCGATGGCGTCAGGCGCAGGCGCAGGGACGCGACATTGTCCGCAGTGGTCCGGCCCGACTGGCCAAGGGTGATGAAAGAAGCTGTCACCAGCTTCTCGCCCTTGCCGATTTGCGCCTCGGTCTCATAAACGATGTCGTCCACCTTCTCGGCGATGGCTTCTGCGTCCTCTTCCAGAATGCCGACGTTGAAGGTCATGGCGATGGTGATCGTTTCGGCTTCCGCCGAGGGAAAGAAGACAAAGCCGACACGCCCCCCTGCGACAAGGCCGCCCGCCAGCGCCATAGCGGCAATGCAGACCGCCAGTGTCGTGTAGCGCCAGTTGTAGGACAGCGTCACAAGGGCGCGGAAAGGTCCGTCACGGAAGGCGGCAAAGCCCCTGTCGAAGCCCTTGCGGAAGGCGCTTTCGCTTTGTCGTCCGTGGTGGGCACGCGGATCGATGCGCCGCAGCTGGCGCACATGCAGAGCCTCGATAACCAGAGAAATGAAGGATGCGACCGCGATCATCGCCAGAAGCGCCATGATGCTGCCATCGGCAAACAGGCCATGCAGCGCCTGCCAGAGCCACTCGGTAGAGCCGCCGAACTTGGCGACCAGCTGCGGCGACAGACCATAGAACAGCACCAGCGGCAACAGGATGATGAGGCCGACCATGATGACCCGGCGCACGCTCCAGCCCCGGTCATGGCTCGGCGTCATGGAATGGGAGAGATGGCCGGGCAGGATGAAGAAGCATTCCACGAAGCTTGCGGTCAGCACGGCGATGACGACAATCGGCAACACGCCCATCATCTGGCCGATGACGCCACCAATCAGCAGGATGGGCGCAAAGGCGGCAATGGTCGTCAACGACGCAGCGGTCACCGGTAGCAGCATGCGCCGCCCGCCACCCTCGGCCGCCACCGGCCCCGGATCGCCAGCCTGATAGCGGGTTGTGGTCTCTTCCCCCACCACAATGGCATCATCGACGATGACCCCGAGCATCATGATGAAGGAGAACAGCGACATCATGTTGATGCTCTGGCCAAGCGCCAGCAGGGCAACACAGGAGGCGAGCATCGAAATGGGAATGCCGGCGGTCACCCACAGCGCGGTACGCAGATTGAGAAACAGCGCCAGAATGATCATCACCAGCAGGATGCCGGACACCGCGTTCTTGACCAGCAGCAGGATGCGATCGACCAGAGCTTCGGCAAGCGCATCATACTGGGTGATTTTCAGCGTTGGCGGGAAAACGCCCTCGATGGAGGCCAGGTAGTCATTGACGATGGCAGAGGCATCAAGCGAGTCGGCATTCGGTGCCCGGCGTACAATCAGCTGGATGGCAGACTCACCGCGCATGATGCCGCGCACCTGATCAGGGTCAAGCCGCCGCTCTACACGGGCGATATCGCCCAGCGCCACGCTCGATCCGTCGATGTCGGACTTGATCTTGATTGCAGACAGGCTCTCGGGCGTCTCCTCGGCAGCCAGCGTCCTGACCTGCTTCTCGAAGCCGTCCTTGACGTTGCCCGAGGGCAGATCACGGGTGTTGTTGGAAATCTGCCCGGCGATGTCCTGCACGGTCAGGCCCAGACGTCTGAGGTCATAATCGGACAGACCGACGTAGTATTCCTCGTCACGCAAACCGGTGAAGTCGACGGTATCGATGCCCCGGTCGATGAGATCGTCGCGGATTTCCTTGGCAAAGCCCCGCAGGGATGCCTCATCGAAGGGACCGGACAGGATCAACCGCGCCACATCGTCACGAAACTGGCGATAGGAGACAACCGGATCATCTGCGAGATCCGGCAGGGTATTGATCATGTCGATGGCAGATTCCACATCCCTCAGGGCCTGAGGCATGTCGACGCCCTGCTGGAACTCGAGAATGATGAAGGCTCCTCCCTCCCGTGCATAGGAGGTGACCTGATCAATTCCGTCGATGAAGCGCACCTTGGGCTCGATGATCTCGAGAATGTTCGCCTCGACATCCTCGGCGCTGGCTCCGGTCCAGCTGACGGAAATCTCGATGGTGTCGGAGTCGATGGTCGGGAAGAACTGGCTGTTCATCCGGGACAGGGCAAACACCCCTGCGACCAACAGGATGATCATCAGCAGATTGGCAGCGTTGGGGTGATGGACGAAGAAGGCGACCGCCCCGCCATCCGATTTTCTGTCAGACCGGCTCATTGCGGTACTCCCCGCTTACCGTCCTGCTTACCGTCCTGCTTACCGTCCTGCTTACCGTCCTTCTGGGGCGCCTTCCGAGCAGTGCCCGCATCCGGTGTGCTCTCGGCTCCGGGTACCACCAGCTTGAGGCCGGGCCCTGCTTCTGCAAGGCGGGTCGTGACGATTTCTTCGCCAGCGGCGAACCCTTCTCCATCGATCAGCGCATTATCGCCCAGATAGGCGAGCACCTTGACCTTGTGCGGGGCCATGCGGCCATCCTTGTTGGTATAGACAAGGTCGCCGCCATAGATTGCCGCCTGCGGGATGGAAATAGCGTGATCATAGACCTTGTCCGGCACATCCAGCGCCACGAAGGCCCCTGTTCTGAGATTCGAATCCGCGTCCAGTCGCGCATAGACCTCGACACCACCATTGGCCGCATTGATTTCCGGGGTGACCCGGTCGATCACTGCCCTGAACTGGCGACCCTGCTCGCCAAGCTGCCAGTGAACGACAATGGCGCGTCCGATCAGTTCGCTGCCGCCCAGTGTCAGGCGGCCATACTGGCTGTCGGAGAGGGTAAAGCGCACATCCATGGCATCGGGGTCATAGAGCGAGACAAGGGTGTCACTGCCAGACACGGAACGGCCGAGCTCAACCGACTTGGCCTTGACGACGCCCCTGAAGGGCGCAGCCAGGGTGGTGTCGGACAGATTGCGACGGGCCTGTTCCAGCCGCCAGTCAAGGCGGGCGACATTGGCCTTCTGCTGCTCGATCTGAGAGGACAGGACCTCAAGATTAAACTCCCGGCTTTCTACGGTCTGTTGCCGCTGGGAAAGGGTCAGTTTGCGGTTTTCCAACGCCTGTTGCGTAAGACTGCCGCGTGAAGCAAGGGTTTCTGCGCGGTCGAAATCATTCTGTGCAAGGGTCAGTTGCTCCTGAAGCCGCTCAAGTGCCTTCTGATCGCTGGCGAGAGAGACTTCGCTCGCCGTCAGCTTGGCCCGGGCTTCGGCCAGATTGGCTTCCGCCTCGCGCACAGCGCCTTCATAGTCAAAGGGATCGATACGGACGAGGGCATCGCCGCCGCCAACCACCTGCCCCTCTGCAACGGCCGGGTTCACCCAGATCACTTCCCCGCTGACCAACGCGCGCAAATCCACCTGACGGGAGGCCTCGACCGTGCCATAAAGGGTGAGCGAAGGCTGGATGGATGCGGGCGCGGCCTTGCTGACTTCCACTGCATAGGTCTTCTCTAGCGGTGGCCGCCGATCGACCTCAGGCTTGGTAACCACCAGCTTCCAGGCAGCAAAGCCACCGGCAGCGATGACCACCACCGGCAGGACCAACCGCAGGACACCGCGCAGAAGGCCGGAGGCGGACTGAGCCCCCCGCGCCTTTTCGACGTCCCTCAGCGGTGCGCCACCCGTGCTGTTGCCGGACGGGTGCTGCGTTTCTTCGGTGAAGGACGGTTTGATGTCGTTGCTGTGGTCGTTCATGATCTCGGGTCAAGGGTTGTGCCGGAGCAGATGAGGTAGCCAGCGCCGCTCCCGGCAAGGAAACATGGCGCCGGACCTTGTGCCTGCGCGATCTGAATAGCGGCAACCATAATAGGGCTGCGAAAAATCTCAAACAAGCAGGGCGGATGCTCAGGGGTACGCAGCTGTCAGCCCGGCAGATCAATCAAGAAATGAATTTCCCCCTCAAAGCATGGCGTACGCCTGCCCTTTTTTCCCCAATTGTCTGATACCGCCCCCGGAGGCTGAAAGCCCTGGGGAAACATGGATAAGACATACCGCATTTATCTCAATGATACAGCACCAGTGCAATCGAAGATTTGCATAACAATGTATCATTCAGAAATGTTCAGAAATAAAAAACCGCCCGAAATCAGGCGGTTTTTTCATCTTTGATCAGCGATTGTTTCCAGAGCACCGAAACCATGTCCCTTGTCTCCAAAGAGACAAGAACATCAATCGGCTTCTGTTTTGGCAACCTCGGCCGGATCGAATTCATAGCGCGTGCTGCAGAATTCGCATGTCACCTCGATCTTGCCATCCACGACCATCTCCTTGACCTCGTCGGGATCGAAGGTCTTGAACATGTCGCCAATCCTCTCACGGCTGCATGTGCAGCGGTCGACAATCGGCATGGCCTCGAAGACGCGTGGACCATTTTCATGAAACAACCTGTAGAGCAAGGTTTCGGCAGGCACCTCGGGATCGGTCAGTTCATGATCGTCAATGGTATTGACCAGCGCTTCGCATTCCCGCCAGACATCAACCTCATCGGCATGATAGGTCTTCTGCATTTCAGGATCGGGGTGATCACCCGGATGCAGATCCCGGTGAGGGATGTCCGCTGAGGACTGTGGCAAATACTGCACCAACAGCCCGCCGGCGATCCATTCGCTCTTGGGAGCACTGTCTTCCTGCCTGGAAACCATCTCGGTAACCGCAAGGCGCACCCGTGTGGGCAGCTGTTCAGACTGCATGAAATAGCTGTGCGCCGCTTCCTCGAGGCTCTTGCCATCGAGCACGACGACCCCCTGATAGCGGTTCATGTATTGTCCCTGATCGATGGTCATGACCAGATGCCCCTCGCCCAGCAGCTCCTCCGGACGGGTCTTGCCAGCGGCAATCAGCCCCTGCAACGCCTCTTCATCAAAGCGCACATAGGCCCGCACGGCGTCCGGCGCGTTGAAATCAACCACCATCATGTTAACAGCGCCCTTGGACTGCACTTGCAGGATGAACTTGCCCTCAAACTTGAGGGAAGAGCCCAGCAGCGCGGTCAGGGCTATGGCCTCGGCCAGTAGACGGTTGACCGCATCGGGATAGTTGTGACGCTGGATGATCCGGGTGACGGTCTCGTTCAGATGCACCATGCGTCCGCGCACGTCCAGCCCGTCCACCTGAAAAGGCAGAACGCGATCCAGCGGCGAAACACTCTTGCTTTGTTCAGTCATCAGCTTCACTTTCTCTGGCCCCTTCGCTCCCTTGATCAGGGTGGCAAAAGTCCGTTCAGACTTTCCCTTTTCGGGTTCGAAGAAGGTCCGGCACACAGTCGGAGGCGACACTCCGGTTGCGTATTCGGTTCATGTTCAATAGCGGCACATACTCAAAGGCAAAGGGCGGATACGCCTGTATCCACCCTTTGTCCCTGTTTCAGTTGCGTGCGTCAAGGCCCTGCCCGCAAGGCCTTGCTTGCCGCCAATTCCTAATCGCCAATGGCCTTGTGAAAACACCAGGCCATGACACCCTTCTGTGCGTGCAGGCGGTTTTCCGCTTCATCGAAGACAACGGATTGAGGGCCGTCGATCACTTCATCCGTCACCTCCTCGCCACGATGGGCAGGCAGGCAGTGCATGAACAGGGCATCATCCTTGGCAAGCCCCATCAATCTGGTGTTGACCTGATAAGGTTTCAAGAGATTGTGGCGATGTTCCGCATCCTCATCGCCCATCGACACCCAGGTGTCGGTGATGATGAGGTCGGACTGGCTGGCAGCTTCGTCGGCGGTATCGCACATTTCGATGCGCACGCCACGGCCACGCAGCCGGTCGATCACGGCATAATCGGTCATCAGTTCATCGGGTACGGCAACACGCATGGTGAAGTCGAAATGCTCCGCAGCGTGCAGCCATGACGCCAGCACGTTGTTGTAATCCCCAACCCAGGTCACGGTCTTGCCCTGCAGCGAACCGCGATGCTCTTCATAGGTCATGATGTCCGCCATGATCTGGCAGGGGTGGGAATAATAGGTCAAGCCATTGATCACCGGGACGGTGGCATACTCAGCCAGCTCGGCGACGGCCTGATGGTCGAGCATGCGGATCATGATGCCATCGACAAAGCGCGACAGAACCCGCGCCGTATCGGGAATGCTCTCCCCGCGGCCCAACTGCATTTCTGCACCGGTCAGCATCAAAGGCGTTCCGCCCAGCTCTCGCACACCGACATCGAAGGAAACGCGGGTCCGCGTCGACGGCTTGTCGAACACAAGGGCAATGACCTTGTCTTCGAGCATGTCGGTCCGGCGCTTGACCTTGCGGGCTTCCTTGATCTTGTGTGCGGTCGCCAGAATGGTCTTCAGGTCTTCGGTCTTCTGGGTCTCCAAATCGACGAAATGGCGCATGGCATCATTCGACATGGCTGCAATCCCCCCTGTCTATTCACTGTCTGCCTTTGCAGCGCGCAAGGTATCGAGCGCCCGCTCCAAAGCCTGGAGTGCAAAATCAATTTCTTCCTGACCGATGGTCAGGGGTGGCGCCAACCGCAAAACATTGTCTCCGGCCCCAACGGTCAAGAGACCCTCGTTGCGGAGTTCGGCAACCAGCTCTGCCGGTGGCAATTTCAACTTGAGCCCGACCAGAAGGCCACGACCCCTTATGTCTTCAATCAGGTCCGGATAGGCGTCCTTCAGTCCAGCGAGCCGCTGCTTGAGGATCAAACCGGTTTTGGCAACATTCTCGAGAAAACCGTCTTCCAGCACCACATCCAGTACCGCATTGCCAACCGCCATGGCAAGCGGATTGCCACCATAGGTTGACCCATGTGTTCCCGGCACCATTCCCTTTGCCGCCTCTGCGGTTGCAAGGCAGGCCCCCATCGGGAAGCCGCCGCCGATACCCTTGGCGATTGCCATGATATCCGGCGTGATGCCGGCTTCCTCATAGGCGAAGAGGTGGCCGGTTCTGCCGACTCCAGTCTGGACTTCGTCAAGAATTAACAGGATGTTGGTTTCGTCGCACAAATTTCTGAGTGCCTTGAGGAATGACGGCGAGATTTCCCGGATGCCGCCCTCGCCCTGAATGGGCTCGACCAGAATGCCGGCGGTGGTCTCATTGATAGATTGTTTCACCAAGTCGATGTCCAGAGCCGACAGACTCTCGAAACCAGGCGCTTTCGGACCAAAGCCCTCGAGATACTTGGGCTGGCCACCGGCGGCGATGGTCGCAAGGGTCCGGCCATGGAAGGCGCCCTCGAAGGTCAGGATCGTGAACCGCTCCGGCTCGCCCCGGTCATACTGATAGCGGCGGGCGGTCTTGATGGCGCATTCGACGGCTTCTGCACCGGAGTTGGTGAAAAAGACCTTGTCGGCGAAGGTTGCCGCACAGAGACGTTCAGCCAGCTTGTGCTGCCCCGGGATGTCATAAAGGTTGGACACATGCCACAGCTTATCTGCTTGATTCTTCAAGGCTTCCACCAGGTGTGGGTGGGCATGTCCAAGGCTGTTGACAGCAATCCCCGCGGCGAAATCCAGATAGCGTCGGTTATCCCGCGTCGTAAGCCAGGCGCCTTCTCCCTTTTCGAATTCCAGGTTGGCTCTTGCATAAGTGGCATACAGCGAAGATTGCGTCATCTTATTCATCCTCGTCCCAAGACAAAGGTCTCCTGTTCTCATCCGCCAATTCGACAGGGTCGTTAAGCATGTCCGTCGAAATGCCGTCTACCGGCCTTGCACAGCAAAAATGCGCAAACGGGGCTTTATGGCATCCTATCGCCTAGCCCTAGCAAATTTTCGCGGCAAGATCAGCAAAATCCCGGCAAGAATGGCAGGATTACAACAAAAAAAGCCGCTCCAACGGCGGCCGGTGAAGGCCCTTCTATTGCAAGAACGGTCCCTGCTTGTCAATCAGAGACTTCGCATAACGCACGGAATTTTATGCTACCAAACAATAAATCCACAAAATTTTATAGGCCACCAACAAATCTTGCACAAAAATTCTGTTACCGGGATTTCTCAACCGCCCCTCTGAACATTAATCTTGTTGAGAGAGAGATGGGACTTGCCGACATGAAAAGGCTGGTCCAGCCATGCCGTTCGTGCTTCATACCTAAGCACGACCAAAAAAATGTTTCACGGACTCCGCCCGTAAAAGATGAATAAGGAATGAGCAGAGGATGTGCGAAAAAGCAGCACTATCCGCGAAAGCGCAAAGGAAATGAGCAGCAGCAGGTAAAAGGACGTAAAATAAGGATATTCAATACTTAGACACAGTTTATCCACAGGCAACCAACAGATGAATGAGGATAAATTCAAAAAGCCGTTGTCAAGCGATTTTTGGACATTTGTTGATTCGATTAGTTGGGGAAAAGGGCTGATTTGCCCCCTCATCCAGTTGCAGCGGACTCACCGCGTATAGTAGTTTACGAATTATTAACGAATAACTATCGTGCGGCAAAATTCAAATCCACTGAAGAAGGTCAAACCTTTGGTTGTGCATTCACGACCAAAAGCGGCGTCGGTTTGCCTTCTGCAACAGTCTAGACGGAGGCACAAATATGTCTTGGACTGACGAACGCGTTGAACTCTTGAAAAAGCTCTGGTCCGAAGGCCTGAGTGCAAGCCAGGTAGCGGCAGAACTTGGCGGTGTCACTCGTAATGCGGTCATCGGAAAAGTGCATCGGCTAGGCCTTTCCGGCCGTGCCAAAACAACCACAACGGCCCCACGGGCCCGTCGCCCGCGCACCCCGCAGACCAACCGTCCGGCTCGTCCGAACACGGGAACGTCTGCTCCCAGCGTTGGCGCTACGGCTCTCAAGGTCGACAGTCAGCCACAGGTTGCACCGCAGCCCAAGGCCGAGAAACGTCCGGAGGCAGATCCGGTTGTCGTGCCCATTTCCAAGCGCGCATCCATCTTGACCCTGACGGAAAATACCTGCAAATGGCCAATCGGCGATCCGGGCGATACAGACTTCCACTTCTGTGGTCACAAGTCTGAATCCGGTTCTCCCTATTGCAAGTATCATTCAGAAATTGCCTACAACACGGGCGCAGATCGTCGCCGGTCGAAAAAGGCCAGCTGACAGGGCGCAGCACCCCTGTTGCAGTTTCAAAAGCCGTCCTGAGCAATCAGGACGGCTTTTTTATTGGCCTGCGACCGCATTTCGGCCAATTTTCTTGCCCGACGCAGTCCCAGCCAGCTCACTTTTCGACCTCAGACTTGCTGCCTGACGCGGTTTTACGTCATTTCTATCGGACCTTGCGCTGGCTATCCCGTTCTTTGTCATCACCACAAGGCGCTGACTTTTCAATCCTTTTCTTTGGCAACAGCCGAGACGTCACTCCCTCTTGCCACCTGTTGCTCCTTGCCATGGCCGCCCGCCTAGGTCTGATTGATGTTTGATCTTGAAGCCTGCCCCGAATAACCCCATATTATTTGCATGTCGAATGCTTGGATTGAGGTTTGACATGAGGTGTGGCGAAAAGCCTGCCGTGTTCCGGGGTCTGGTGCAACCAATCGCTGCCGACTGGCCCGGGAGAATTCACCGTGGAGCTGCTCGGCACCGAGGCCATCGCGTCGGCTCTGCATTTTGGGGGAACCAGAGCCTGCAAGGTTCGAAGTCCCTTTTGCGTGTCGCTTACGAAGAAGGACCGCCTATGTCTCGAATGTCTGCCTTTTCCAGCCCTTTTCTGCTTGGCTTCGACGAAGTCGAGCGTGTGCTTGACCGCGTCGCCAAAGGCGCCAACGAGGGCTACCCTCCCTATAACATCGAGAGACTGGACCCCACCGAGAGCAAACTGCTCGAAGGAAACGGGGGCAACGGGGATGTGCTGCGCATAACCCTCGCCGTGGCCGGTTTCACCCGCGATCAGCTTGATGTGACACTGGAAGAAAGCCAGCTTGTCATTCGCGGTCGACAGGTGGATGATCAGAGCCGCCAGTATCTTCATCGTGGTATCGCCGCTCGCCAGTTCCAGCGCTCGTTCGTGCTGGCTGAGGGCATTGAAATTCTTGGTGCCGAACTGAAAGATGGGCTGCTGTCCATTGATCTGGCTCGGCCGGAACCCGAGAAAGTCGTCCGAAAAATAGCCATCGACGTAAAAGAGTAAGCGTGTGTTCCACCCGGGTTAGTCAGCCTGCCCTATCCTCCCGATTTCGGGCGATCTGACAGCCAAACATGAAAGCAGATGCCATGAATGAAGAAGAAATGTATGACGACGAGATGGAAGATGGTCTGGAATCCATCATGCTGGAACGTCGTATGGCCTATGTGCGTCAGGTGAGCATGGAAGAAGTCATGGATATGTTCCCCGAAGCGCCGGATCTTCCGCAGCATCAGGAATTGTGGGCGTTGCTGGATGTCCAGGGACAGCCGATTGCCTTGGCCGGCTCTGAATCCGCCGTCAAGCTCAGCGCCATGCGCCACGACATCGAAACCGTGAGCGTCCATTAGGCGGCACGCCATCCGGGGATCCTCGAGGTCTCCAGTCAGAGCAAGAGAGTGGCTCGGTCTGAGCCTGTTTCAGACCGATGCCTTTTTATTGGCCCCGTCTTCGGGGCTTTTTCATGCTCGCAGGCATTGCACAGCGGCCCGACAGTCCCTCATATCAGCCCCCAGAGCACGCCGAGGCCCGCACACAGCAAAAGACTTGTCAGGACAGACAGCTTGCGCACATGAAGGCAATAGCCGGCAATCATCGTGAGACCAAAGAGAACCGGCTCGAAGCTTGCCCAGTGCGGTAGGGTCAGCGCCATCGGTCCCCACTGCTGTTTGCTCACTTCTGCAAACAGTACATGGAGCGCGAACCAGACTGACAGATTGAGAATGACGCCGACCACGGCAGCGGTGATCGCCCGCAGGGCTTCGCGCAGAAAGGGCCGTTCACCGATCCATTCTATATAGGGCGCTCCGGCAAAGACCCAGAGGAAGCAGGGTGCAAAGGTCGCCCACAGGGTCACGCCCGCTCCGGCCAACCCGAGCCACAAACTGACACCTCCATCAGCACGCGCAGCAGCCAGAAATCCGACAAACTCGGTCACCAGAATGAGCGGCCCCGGCGTCGTTTCGGCCAGCCCCAATCCATCGAGCATTTCTCGGGCATTTAACCAGCCATGCAAAGACACCGCATCCTGTGCCATATAGGCAAGCACAGCGTAGGCACCACCAAAGGTAACCGTTGCCAGCTTGGAGAAAAAAAGTCCGATTGTGCCAAAGACCGCCATGGGGGAGAGTTGCAGAACCAGCATCAACGGCACCAGCCAGATGCAAAGCCAGATTGCTATGGTCCTGACCGTCTGACCGAGCGGCACCAACAGGTCCGATTGCTGCCCTGACGCAACCAGATCGCCACGCACCACTCCGCCAGCATCTTCGCCTTGCCTGCCAAGACGGAATCCATGCCAGGCACCATAAAGGCCCGCGCAGAGGATGATCAGCGGGAACGGGGCCGAGAAAAAGAAGATCGCGATAAAGGCAAGCGCGGCAATCAGCCAGTGGGCCAAACCATCGAGCGCCCTTCTGCTGACCCGGAACAGCGCTTCCAGCACGATGACCAGCACAGCAGCTTTGATGCCCATGAACAGCGAGGCGGCAAGCGGTGCCTCACCGAGCAGGGCATAGGCTCCGGAGAGCAGCAACACGACCAGCGCGCCGGGCAACACAAAGGCCAGGCCTGCGACGAGCCCGCCCACCACCCCATGCAGGCGCCATCCGGCATAGGTGGCCAGCTGCATCGCCTCGGGGCCGGGCAGCATCATGCAGAAGGAAAGGGCATTGAGGAACTGCCGCTCTGAAAGCCAGCCCTTTTCATCGACGATCATCCGGTGCATCAGGGCAATCTGGGCCGCCGGTCCGCCAAAAGACAGCACACCAATGCGCCACCAGACGGCCGAAGCCTCGCCGAGTGTCGGCTGTGAAGGGGTTCCCTTTGGCCCATCTGCTCGGATGTCTGCTTCCATCATCTCTTTTTCTCAATGCCAACCGCCGTCAGGCCACTCCCCTGCAGAACCCTTTGCGAGGGGGCTCTGTCTGTCGTAGGGCAGCGAAACAGCCTTATTGCGTGTCGAACTTGACAGGCAGATTACAGAATGCGGCAAAAATGAGGGATCGGGCAGATTTTTGCGGATCAGGCCATGAGGTCAGGCTGCGTCGGATTCCGGCAGATGGCAGAGAACTGCACGAATGGCATCACCATCCGTCGCAGAGCGCAGCTTTTTCAAGGTGTCCTCATTGCGCAGAACGCGGGCAATGCGGGCCAGTGCCTTGAGATGATCAGCGCCAGCGCCTTCAGGAGCCAGCAGCAGAAAGACAATATCGACAGGCTTGTCGTCCATGGCATCGAAATTCACAGGCTTGTCCAGGAGCGCGAAGATGCCATAGATCTTCTCCAGCTCTTCCAGCTTGCCGTGCGGAATCGCAACGCCCTGCCCGACGCCGGTAGAGCCCAGCCGTTCACGCTGCAACAGTTTTTCGAAAATCTGACGCTGTGGTAGCCCGGTCAGTTTGGCCGCGCGCTCCGACAACTCCTGAATTACCTGCTTTTTGCTGCTCGCCTTGAGCAGCGGGACGATCGCTTCAGGAGCGAGTAGATCGTTCAGTTCCATGAAACTCTCATGTATCGAGTATCTTGCTTTAAGGTCCGGTCAAAGCAGGATACCCCGGTTTCTTGAAATGATCAAAGCCTTCAGGTGGTCGGACCTGAAGGCCATTTGATCTTGAGCGAACACCAACGGCCGTGTGCCTGGTTGGTTAAAGCGCACCCCGATCAACTGGAGATCCAATTGCTGGGGCGCGCCCTCGTTATGAATTGATGGTTTCACGAACCATCAGTCTTTTGTGGCGTTCCTACGTGCTTACTTGTCGACCAGGGAAGGGCTTACCCAGCCGATGTGGCCGTCCTTGCGTTTGTAAACAACGTTGACAGCATCATCGCCGGCATTGCGGAAGACCACGACAGGTTCGTCAGTCAGATCGAGAGCAACCACAGCGTCACCAACCGTCATGGTACGGAGGGGTTTGCTGGTGCTTTCGGCGATAACGACTGGCGTGAAGTCTTCGGGCACTTCTTCCTGAGCCGCAGGGTTCTGCAGCACACCATACGCAATCTCGATGCCTTCAGGGCTCTCGTGGAAATCATTGCGATGGCTTTTCAGGCGTCTTTTATAGCGACGCAAGCGCTTGTCGATATGCTCAACAGCATTGTCAAAGCTCTTCTGAGCGTCAACATCAGAGCCGCTTGCCTGCATCACCATCCCGGTATCGAGATGAATCACAAGGTCACTCTTGAAGCCGATGCCTTCCTTTTCCAAAGTCATCTGGCCACCGAAGCCGCCATCGAAATACTTTTCGACTGCTTCAGCAACACGATCCTCTGCATAGGCGCGAAGTGAATCGCCAACATCAACTTGTTTGCCTGATACTCGAAGCGTCATGGAACCCCCTATCAATTATGGGCCTATAGAATGACCGACTTTAAGTCTTTCTCTTTTAATGACGTTCGCAAATGTGGCCTGAAGATGTGGCCGCGATCTGCGAGTGTCATCAACACATCGAAAGCCCGGTCGGCCATACGCATGGAGTCATCCCACGGACCGCATCGACGTCTGAACGGGCCGCGCACAAATAGGCGTTTCGGTTGCAAATGTCAATGTTATGGGACGGTCTCTTATGCATACTATCAGTGTGCCAAAATTAATGGGCTTTGACCAGCAGACTTGACAGGAATGGACTGGAAACACGCATCTTTACGTATTTATCCACCGTCCAATGCGCGATGGAACGATGCAACATTCACCGGCACAAATATTTAATTATATTTCGTAAGGAAAAATAAATTTGAAATAATATTTCAATTCAAAGCTGTATCCGATCAAGACCCATCTATGCGCGCCAGCTTGTCCAGAACAGCCGGCACGGGGATGTCCGCACAGTTGTGGTGGAATGATGGCAACAACCGATGGCGCAACCAGGCTTAGGTTATACCCGCCTATTTTCGGGTGTCCGGCCAAGACATCTTCCTTCGCCGTGCCGGATCAGGCCTTCAATCAAACGCTTCGACTAGCCGCGGGCGGCCTTCTTTTCCCGTCTGCGCTGGACAGACGAAGGGATATGCATGGCTTCGCGATATTTGGCAACAGTGCGGCGGGCAATGTCGATGCCCGAATCCCGCAGCAACTTGACCAGCGCGTCATCGGACAGAACATCGCTCGCAGTTTCCCCATCGATCGCCTGCCGGATACGGTGCTTGACGGCCTCGGCGGAATGACTGTCGCCACCGCTCGTCGCCGAAATCGCTGAGGTGAAGAAGTATTTCATCTCGAAGGTGCCACGGTTCGTGGCGATGTATTTGTTGGACGTCACCCGGCTCACGGTGCTTTCGTGCATCTGGATGGCATCGGCGATGGTGCGCAGATTGAGCGGCTTGAGATGCGTGACGCCATAGGCAAAGAAGGCATCCTGCTGTTTGACGATTTCAGTCGCCACCTTGAGGATGGTCTGGGCCCGCTGATCAAGGCTTTTGACCAGCCAGTTGGCACTCTGCAGGCAATCGACCAGAAACTCCTTTTCCTTCTTGCCGGCTGCCGTTTCATTGATCTGGGCATAATAGCTGCGATTGACGAGAACCCGCGGCAGGGTTTCGCTGTTAAGCTCCAGACGCCAGCCGCCATCGGATGCTTGCCGGACGAACACATCCGGCACCACAGGCTGCACGGTCAGATGGCCGAAGGCACTGCCCGGTCGCGGATTGAGCGCCCGGATCTCGTTGATCATGTCGGCAAGGTCGTCTTCATCAACAGCGCAGAGTTTGCGCAGTTGGATGAAATCGCGTTTGGCGAGAAGCTCCAGATTGTCGAGCAACACGGCAATGGCAGGATCGTATCTGTTGAGGTCCTTGAGCTGCAGCGCCAGACATTCCGACAGGGTGCGCGCAAACACGCCCGATGGCTCGAACCCCTGCAGGATGTCAAGCACACCAGCCACCTCGTCTTCCTCCACCCCCAAACGGTTGGCAACCATGGCCAGATCGGTCTGCAAATAGCCGAATTCATCCAGTTCGTTGATCAGGAATTGGCCGATGATCCGCTTGCGTTCATCCAGGATCGCCGTCATCAGCTGCTGTTCGAGATGATCGGACAGGGAAATCTCACCGGCCAGAACCGCTTCCAGATCATAGTCGGGATTGGCCCCGCCATCGCGCATCGGCGTCGACATCCAGGGATCGTTGAGACTGGGCCCGGCCTGCTCGGTCTGACCGTTGTCATCGGGAAAAACATTGTCCAGACGGGCATCAAGATCGTTGGAGATCGCATCCATCTGTTCGGGGCGCTCACCGGAAAACTGCTCGGAAAGATCGGGATCGGACGCACCATCTCCATAGTCATCCTGCGACGCGGTGTCCGCATCCCCCGTCCGCTCGCCGTTCCT
Source organism: uncultured Cohaesibacter sp. (assembly GCF_963666525.1). NCBI lineage: Bacteria > Pseudomonadati > Pseudomonadota > Alphaproteobacteria > Hyphomicrobiales > Cohaesibacteraceae > Cohaesibacter > uncultured Cohaesibacter sp. The sequence goes on along the minus strand of NZ_OY762905.1, from coordinate 3,214,747 downwards.
GTCTGATGATGGCTCGGCATCAGGCCCTGTGCGGTCTGAATCGGCGGGCGCGGCATCACCGGCATAGTCCTCTGTCACGGCTTCCAGAAGCGGATTGCTCTCCAGCTCCTGCTGAACATAGGCGACAAGGTCGAGATTGGACATCTGCAACAACTGGATGGCCTGCATCAGTTGCGGCGTCATCACCAGAGATTGGCTCTGGCGCATGTCCAGTCTGGGTGTCAAAGCCATGTGATCGTCTGTCCTTACCTGTGCCACACCTGCCTGCAGAGCGTCTGCGGCAAGTTCCATCCCTGTTCACGTTCCGGTTTCAGATACGAGCGTTCCGCCAACAGACCGCAGCACACCCCTGAAACACTTTGCCACACCCACCAAACCCGGCTGCATTCTCCCAGAGGGTTCCGCGCCCGTTACCATTTTCCTAGCCCAAAGAAGCCAAGTTGGTACAAGTTTTGCTTGTTAGATATAGCAGGAATGCGCCCGCTTGCACAAATCAATTCTGCCATTTGATATAAAACGAATATTTATCAAAAGCTTATCCTCAGAATTGTGCCGTGTGACCGGATTCTGGTCATTTCTCTTCTGTCTTTTCGACAGGCATTGACCAATTATTTGGCATTTTTCGGAAACTGCAAGCCTCAAATGGTCTTTGCGCCCAAATCTGACGTTTTTTTCCGTATTTTCACGGATTTCTGCGGCAAATTCCGCCCAAACCGGCCGATTACATCGAGAAGCTCTCGCCCAGATAAAGCCTGCGCACATCCGGATTGGCAATGATTTCGCCAGGCGTTCCGTTGGTCAGAACGTTGCCGGAGTGAATGATATAGGCCCGGTCGATCAGGCTGAGGGTTTCCCGCACATTGTGATCGGTGATCAGCACGCCGATGCCACGCGCAGTCAAGTGACGCACAAGCTGCTGGATGTCACCCACGGCAATCGGGTCGACACCGGCAAACGGCTCGTCAAGCAGCATGAAGGACGGGCGGGATGCCAGCGCACGGGCGATTTCAAGGCGCCGCCGCTCACCGCCAGACAGGGCAATGGCCATGGACTTGCGCAAATGGGTGATGGAGAATTCCTCCAGCAGCTCATCAAGCTGCTCCTTGCGCTTCTTGCGGTTCGGCTCGACCAGTTCCAACACGGCCATGATGTTCTGTTCAACATTCAGTCCGCGGAAAATCGAGGCTTCCTGCGGCAGATAGCCGATGCCAAGACGGGCGCGGCGATACATCGGCATCTTGGTGATGTCAAAGCCATCCAGCGAAATGTAGCCCTTGTCCGGGCGCACAAGCCCGGTGATCATGTAGAAAACAGTGGTCTTGCCCGCGCCGTTCGGCCCCAGAAGTCCAACGGCCTCGCCGCGCTTCACTGCCAGTGAGGCGGATGTCACCACCGTCCGCTTCTTGTAGCTCTTGCCGATATCATGCACGACCATCCAGCCCATGCCATCCTGTTCGAGTGGATCGAACGGATCTTGCGGGGCGTCGGTCTCCGGAACGGAGATGGGATGATCTAGTTGCTGCATATGCGGGTGTGCACCTGATTATTGATTGCCACCATCTGGCGATTGTTGTCTTTCCAAGCCCGTTCGGTTTGCACCGCCACCTTCCCGGGCCAGTGGAGGCTATCTGAGCATTGCGCTGGCCCGCACAGGGCCGTCCGGTGCAGCGTGCGGAAATGAAACCACATCGGTCCATATGCTCCGGATTTCACACCAATGAGGCGAGGATTTTCCACCAATTGCTCATAAATGCAATTGGCATGATTGTCGAGATCCTTTGCCTTTGGCTGCTAGTTTTTCGGCTTGCGGTTTGGGATAAACAACCCCTGAACACGCCCCGACTTGCCATTGGAGCCGTTTGAAGCGCCCGAGGATGCCAATTGCGCAGCACCGGAACGCATGTTGATCGTCAGCTTGGAGCCCCGCAGCACGTTCTTGCCCTGAGTCAGCACCACATTGCCGCTGAGGATAATGATTTCGCTGGCCATATCAACCGAAGCCGCACTGCCCGTGGCCTTCTGATCCTTCTGGCTGACGGTCACACCACCTTGCGCTTCCAGCCGGGTAATGGATTGCGCCGTACCAGCCCCGCCCCCGGCATAGTGAATGGTCAATGTTGAGGTCTGCAGGGTGGTTTCTCCCTGTTTTGCCCGCACACTGCCCTTGAAGACCGCGATCTTGTCCTTGTCGAAGATATCGAGCTGGTCTGCCTCGATCTCAATGGGCGCATCAGGATTGGTGCGCAGCCCGGAGGCAACATCGGCCATGCCCTGCGCCATTGCCGGAGTTGGCGCGACCAGCGCGGGACCGGCGACAAGAAAACAGACCAGCAAGGCTGTCATTGCCAGCATGCCCTGCGGTCGGCAAGCCAACAGACGGGCCATCCTCGGGGCAAAATCATCAAGTGACCTCTGATTGATCGAGATCGGCATCATGGCGTTTCTTCCTGTTGCGGGGTCTTTCCACCCTGTGGGGCGTTCTGGTCTTGAGCGGGTGCATTTTGAACCGGGTTCTTGTTCAGCAGAGCTGCATCGATATAGAGGCGCACATTGCCGCTGAAACGGAACTGCTCCCCGTTGTTGATCGCTTCCAGCTGGTTCGACGACAGGCGGATGTCGCGGGAGGTGATGTTCACCGGACTGATCGTCTTCATATAGCCCTTGGGCATATCGACAGCGACCTCATCGGTGTTGAGCTTGTAACCGATGGAGGAATCGACCTTCACACTGCCGTTGAGGCCCAGTGTCTCTTCCTTCTGATTGAACACCCCCGCGTCGGCATTGATGGTGACCCACTGCTGCTTTTCGTCGGTAATCCGGGCCCGAACGGCCTTGAGATTGATGACATTGGGGGTCTCCACCTTCTGGATCGCTTCATTGGCAGTCACTTCATAGGCACGCCCATCCGTGAAGCCATTGAGGTTGGGATTCTGCATCACCAGCTCATCCTGCTTGAACCCGCCCTCTGCGAGCTGAACCTGTAGCGGCGCTTCGGTTGGCGTGTTGCGGCTGACCCAGCCGATGAACCCGGCAACGATGGCCAGCGTGATGACAGGCAGGCTCCATTTGAGAACAGTCACGCGCCTTGAGTGACGGTGGGCCAGACGAAAGGCTCGTTTCTGCTCCTGCGAGGAGATGATCCGGGTGTTATGCCGCATTCTTTCTGTGCCATCGGATCGTGTCCCCTCAACCGCACCAGCGGGTGGGGAGTGAAACTGATCCTGTGGTGTCCGGTCTTCCATCGTCCATCGTCCAATCACGTCAGGCGTGATGCTGCTATTGCGACCTCTTGCTCGACGATTGATCCGACATTTCGGCTCCACCGCGATACGGGCATGCATTTTCTACAAAGGAAAAAGGCGAAATTAAGCACGAAAGCCCTCTCCCCTTCCGTCATGACATTCTTGTGAAAAGCCCGTCATGCGAACAGCATGGCAGGCTTGTCAAAAGAACGAAGGGAGCGCACGCGGATGGCTTCCGGCGGCTCCCCTTCTGCGGGCATCGGGCAGACCCTGATCCGATCTGCCACCCCTGCGTTTCAGTCCCGTTGCCGGTTTCAGCTATGGGCGAAGATGTCGGTTTCTTCCCAGCCGGCCAGATCGAGCTTTGCCCGCGTCGGCAGGAAATCGAAACAGGACTGGGCAATGTCCTTGCGGCCTTCCCGCGACAGGCGCGCCCGGAAAATGCCCATCAGGCCATGCAGATGAAGAACATCGGTTGCCGCATATTTCTTCTGCGCCTCGCTGAGCATGTCGGCTCCCCAGTCGGAGCTCTGCTGCTGCTTGGAAATATCGACATCGAGAAACTCGCGACAGACATCCTTGAGGCCGTGGCGGTCGGTGTAGGTGCGCGTCAGCTTCGATGCGATCTTGGTGCAGAACACCGGCTCGGGCATCACGCCGAAGGTATGGTAAAGCACAGCGATGTCAAAACGGGCGTAATGGAAGATCTTGGTGATCTTGTCATTGCCCAGCAGGGTGCAGAGATTGGGGGCCTCGGTTTGCCCCTTCGCGATCTGAACCAGATCGGCGCTGCCATCACCGGGCGACAGCTGGACCAGACAGAGCCTGTCCCTGTGCGGGTGAAGCCCCATCGTCTCGGTATCGATAGCCACTGCGGAGATGTTGTCATAGTGATTGAGATTGGGGAGATCTCCCTGATGCAGTCTGATGGTCATCGATCAAAAACTTCCTGGATATTTGGGGGAACCAATGAATCTGGTCCGCAGAACTGGAAATGAAAAGCGATTTCTTGCGAATATCTGCCAGTGATCGAAGCAGCATAGATTGTTCGTTTCCTCGCTTCAAGACTTGCAATGGAATTCGCACACGCATCCGGACTTTGCCGTGCGCTTACTCACATAAGGGCTAACAAGGACTTACCCAGCCCTTACCTGCCGGGCAGAAGGGCATCCAGAACCAGAGGGTCTGGCAGCGTTGTGTGCGAGTCCACCATGGCGAAGCCGTCCGAGAAGTCCCAATGCGCCCAGCCAAGGCAATTGGCCTCGGCTCCGGCACGCACCGCACGCAGCCAGTTGGCCCGGTCATGGGCATCGACATCGAAGGTCAGAGCGCCGAACTCGTTGATGATCACGGGGAGATTGTTGCGCCGAGACCAATCGCCAACCGAGGCCAGCGATGTGGCGATGCGGTCGGCATTCCAGCCCTGCCGGTAGGATTGCAAAAGCCCGTCGGCGGCATCCTCCATCCCGGCTGCCTTGAGCTTTTCGGCCTGTTCGATAACCGCTGCAGATGTCGCATCCCCCGGAAAGGGCATATGCCCGATGATGGCCAGAGGACTGCCAGGCATCCATGTCATGCCCTGATGGGAAAAGACCATGGGATCGTAGTAGTGGATGGCATAGATCAATCCCTCCCCAGCGAGCGGCTGGGCCGCAGCAAGAACTTCGACGCGCTGAAAGACAGCCGGACCGACGACGAGCTTGCGGCCTTTCGCTGTTTCGTTGAGATGGGTGACCAGGGACTGCGCCTGCGACCACCACAGCGCCTGATCGGGCACCGGCTCGTTGAGCAGTTCGAAATAGACGTCAGTCAGGGGCCAGCGCGTCTGGCTGGCGATGGCTGCAATCCGGTCCCAGGCTTCACGCAACAACGCGGCTCCGGTTTCCGGATCGCTCTGATGAATGCTCTGGAAAGGCTCGGACGGGTGCAGGTCGACGCTGACGGCGTAACCCAGACCCACCAGTCTTTGCACGTCCCTGTCCATCGCCTGCAAATAGGCGGCAATCTGCTCGGCAGACGAAAAGCGCTCCATCACGCGCTCGGCCTGAACCGGCAAGCGGATATGGCTGAAGCCCAGTTGATGAAGCTGGATGAGGAGGCTGTCGTCCGGTTTGTAGCCGGTATAATCCGGGTCCCAGTTGGGCAGATTGAAGCCACGCGCCAGTCGCGCATCCGCCCCACCATTGGCAAGGGATGACACCGCCTCGCAGCCAGCAAGCCCCTGCGTCCTGTCGCCGCCAGCACAGGCCAATCCGCCGGTCAGCAGACTCAGCACAAGGCTCGCAACAATCCTTTCAAGAATTCGAACAGTCATGACAGGCCTCCTCCCGGTCAAACCATAGGGATCAGCGTGTCCGGGTCAGAAGCAACCAGACAGCGTGAGGATTGGTGGTCAGATAGCGCCAGAAAAGGCGCCCCGGCTCCTGATAGATTCGATAGGCCCATTCAAGGCCGACATCCTGCATCCATTGCGGGGCGCGGGCGTTCTTGCCCGACAGGAAATCGAACAGGCCGCCGGAGGTCTTGATCACGCCGACGCCGGTCAGCTTTTCCAGATTGCGCGCAACGAATCGCTGTTCGAGCGGCACGCCCATGCCGATCCAGAGAATGTCGGGCGCAGCCCGGTTGATCTCGTCGATCACGTCCTGCTCCTCGTCTGCAGAGACATAACCATTACGATAGCCGGCAAAGATCAGATCGGGATAGAGCCGCTTCATGTTGGCGACGGCCTTCTCGATCCCTTCCTGAGTGGCTCCGAGGAAGTAGAAGCTGGCCTTCTCCTTTTCCGCCAACCGGGCGGTATTATGCACCAGATCCGTGGTGGCCACACGCTCCGGCAGAGGCGTTTTGGCCAACAGATTGGCTGCCTTCACCAGCGGAGTTCCATCGGCATGGATGAGGTCGGCCTTCAGAAACAGCTCCCGAATTGCACTGTCGCTGGCACACATCGACAGAACCTGCCCATTGGCGGAGGTGACATAAAGCGGCTTGCGCCCCTTGCCACGACTGTCATAGGCATGGTCTAGCATGGTGCGGGCGGCGCCATCGCAGTCCTCGACTGCGATGGGCAAACCGCCAACCGTGATTTTCGGGATATCGTTCATCAAACACCTCAGAAGACGGAAGACACAGGTCTATTCAGGTCAGGTGTTATCAGAAAAAGCTTAACTTAGAGTTTGGTCCAGCACGAGCCCTGCGCCGCTTTCGCTGGCCCAGTCGCACCAATCGGCCAGATCATCCTCTGAAAGCGCCGCATTTTGCAGCACAACAATGCTGTGATCGACCAGATCCATCAGATCTTCGAGTGTACCCGGGTCAAGCAACTCCTTTGCCTCAAGGATCACAAAACCATAAGTCTCCAGGCACAGATCAATGAGACCTGCCAATTCTTCGGCAAGCGCCAGGTTCAGCCCTTCAGCAGCATCGAGGCCGGACGCACCGTAGAACGGGATCAGGTCGAAATCCTCGAACTGCTCCATTCTGGCAACAGGCCTTTGCACGGCCCCACCGGCATTTGCCCTCATCGGCTGGGATGGCTGCCCATGAAGCGAGATGACGACCGGGTGGAAGCCTGATTCAACCGCAAAGCTGCGCACCAGATCGGCGGTGGCATTGAGGCCATCTCCGGGCTGGGCTGCCGTTACCAGAAGGCTCAAATTTTCCTTGGCCAGACCATCCTTCAGAAAACCATCAAGGGCCTTGAACCACATGTTGGTCTCTGGCGGCGATGACGGCGGACGTCCACCATCAGTCGGGGTATTCGGAAGACGGATGATCACCGGATCAGCCGGACCGCCGGAGGGTTGCCCGGACGTGTTGGCGACCGTGGCCCCGGGCTGGGCGTCTTCACCCGACGTTTCCTCCGTGCTTGTCGTGTCAGGATCCGCATCCGGCAGCAGTTCAGCGACGTCTTGTGTGTCGGCCTCTGCTTCGGGCAGATTGCGGCGCATGGCGCGGCCAACGCCAGACTGCGGTTCACTGGTACCGGAAGCCGCAGCCTCCTGTTGCCCCTCCACCTCATCCACGATGCCCGCATTGGGCTTGTTGGCAACAGCCGCCGCCACGACAGGGGCTGCAGTGGCCGCCGGACCGGTTGGTGCAAAGCTGAACGGAGTGGACGCAAATGTGGCGGCACTGTCCGCCGGGGCCGGATAGCTTCCGGGCGCATAGGCCATGCCAGCAAAGCGGTAGTTGCTTGCAAAGTGGGCAGACACCCCGACAGGGGTCGGAGACAGTGGCCCGTTCGGCCCTCTCGCAAAACCGCCAAAGTCACTTTCTCTCGGCCGTTCCGGTGCGGCAAAGGCGACCCGGATGAGGGCAACCAGCAGCCCGAGTACAAAGCCGAGAATGACCAGCGCAGCACCCACCAGCTTGATAGATGGTTTGGTCGATTTCAACGGCACGACGCCCCTTGAAACGATCCGGGCTTCGTTGAAATTGAACTGTGCCTGTTCATCGGTGATCTTGTAGCGGGCCAGAAACTGCTCATAGAGATTGCGGTTGGCGGTAGCCTCCCGCTCAAGATTGTCCAGTTCCACCTTGGCCTGATTGAGCTGGATGGAACGCTGGCGCAGATCTGCCAGCTGGCCTTCCAGCGCCTGCTTCTTGGCAAGGGTGGTTTCGTAATCCTGCTTGGCGCGCTCGACAAGACGACTGCGTTCCCGAGCTATCTGACCGGCAATGATCGACTGCTGCTCGCGGTTTGCCAGAATGCGGGGATGACGGCTGCCAAGGGTCTGGTTCAGTTCGGCTGCGTCGCGACGCAGGCGGTCCTGCTCCTGCATGAGCTGATCGAGGTTGGTGAATTCGCCGCTCTGGGTCGCACGGGCACTTCCGGGCACACCATCCTTGCGGGCCTGATCATAGCGGGCCTTCGAGTCGGCCAGTTCGGTGGTAACAGCCCCGATCTGGGAGATCAGCGAGGTCAGCTGCTGATTGTCGAGAGTTCCTTGCGATCCCGCGTCGACGATGCCGTTCTTGGCACGAAAGGCAGCCACGGCCTCTTCGGATTTCCTCAGATTGCCATGCAGCAACTGCAGCCGTTCGGACAGCCACTGCGCCGCTTCCTCGTTGGCATTGCTGCGATAGTCTTTCTGGTCGCGTACAAAGGCAGCGGCTACGCCGTTGGCGTATTTGGCGGCGTTTTCCTTGTCGCCCGATATGGCATTGACTTCAACGATGTAGGTCGCTCCCTGACGGTTGGCGGAAATGTTTTTCTGAAACATGCCAACGAGAGCGGTCTGGTTCTGGGCGCCGGCATAGTCCGGGTCATCCTTGACCCCCAGTTCATCGACGACATTGGAGAGGAAGCCGCCGCTTTTCATGATCTGCACATAGCTGGTCAGAGCTGCCGCATCGCCACCGATGCCGGACACGACAGTGTCGGAATCCGTGATCCGGGGCTGGCGCGGGTCGACCAGCACAAGTGCCGTCGACGAAAATTTGCTTGGCAGCATGTTAAAGGCTGTCAGCCCCGCTCCAACGACAAGGATAGCGACAAGCGTGATCAGAACAAATTGCTGACGCAGGAAACGCAGGACCGCTCGCGGATGGACCAATCCGCTCCAGACATCACTCGAAGCAGCGCCCGTCTGGATCGATGGGGAGAAAGAAGCATGCGGCGTCACCGTTGGCTCGACCTTTGCGGAAGCCTTTCGCGCCTTCTTCCCTGCCTTTTTGCCATCTTCGGCAGAAGAGAAAGCAATATCTGCGACAACCGGCTCGCCGTCCGGCCGCCAATCCAGATCAGATTTCTTTTTTTTGCGTCCGAACATGAACAATCCCTGCGACTCGATACAATTGCACCCGGAAGATGGACAGACTCCCACTTCCGTCTCGTTCAAGTATGCCGCGATGGTATTGAGTTTTAGTTAACCATAAACCGCAATTACGCGTAGTTGCCGAATGGTGCAACTGAGGGCTGGCACCCGGACAAGCTGCATCGCGCTATGCCCGTCCGGGTGAGGTCGCATGGATCGAAAACGCCTCAAGAGACGCCGGGAAGCTCGTCTTCGTCAGGCAAGTGGCGGATCAGTCGTCTGAGGCAGGACGGTAGAGCCAGTTGGTGATGGGCTTGAAATAGTGCGACCGTGGCCGCAGCACTGCACCGTCGATGACTTCCAGATTTCCGGCCCGGTTCAACGTGTGCAGCTTCCGCCCCGGCCACAAGTCATTGGCCGTCAGCTCCGTGATGCTCTGCTGCTCATATTTCTCCGGCGTCAGCTCGGTTACCTCGACCAGTTGCATGCGCCAGCCGTAGGAGTGGCTGCAATCCTGCACCGGACGGCAGAGCCTGCCGTTGCGGATGACGAAATTCCCCGCCGGACGGGCAGTTGCCCTGTCGATAAGCACCGGGTTCTGCGCATGGGGCAGCCATGGTCCGAACAGATCGTCGGCATGAAAAATCGACAGGCAGTCGGAATATCCGCCGCCGCCATCGCGCGTCACGCAGAAGAGCCACCAACGACCCTCATGTCTTGTGATGGTCGCATCGGCTGCGTCGATATTGCTCAGGATCGTCTTGAAGGGCTTCCAGCCGAAAGGAAAATTGCTGCTCTTGTAGAGCGTGATCTTGCGGTCAGCCGAAGTTTCCGGAACCATGTAGGTCTCTCCCTCATACTCGATAAGGAAGGGGTAGGACAGATGGAACGGTTCCTCCAGGCATGGCTTGATGGGACCAGCCGGGCCATTCTTCTCCATCTTGACGACCGAAATGATGCCCTTTTGGGTCTTGTGATCCAGATCCTCGAAAAACAGGTAATGGTTGCCGCCCTTTTTCCAGGGGACCGGATCCGCATAGAAATGATTGTTGCGATCGTCGAGTACGCTCCAGGGCTCGCCGTCGAGCGACAGGCTGCTCCAGACATCCTGACCGGTCACCCAGCGCCACCCCACGCGCCAGTGGCTTGGCAGGAACAGGCGATAATAGATCTGTTTGACGAAGCGGGTGACAACCATCTTGAAGATCCACCTTGCCACGTCCTGGAATCCGGGCCAGTCGGCCTTCACCTTCCTGAGTGGATGGAGCCAGCGGTCCGGATGATCGACATAGGCCAGCACCAGCGTCATCACCCTTGCATAGGTCTGCTCCATTGCCCCGGAAAGGCCCTTGGCCAGTTCCGGCGACGGGTTCGCTGTCGCAACAATCGCGCCGGTCTGATCGGAAAGGGCAATCTGCGGCATACCCTGTCGCATGATCGACCCGATGAGCGCCTTTTCGGTCGGAAAGCCATTGAACAGCAGCGTCAGAGTGGTCTTGCCCCGAGGCGCATTGCCATCGCCCACCAGATCAATCACCAGATCAAACTCGGCGGACCGGGCTGCGGCTGGCGCCACGGCTTCCAGCTTCTCGGGCGGCAAGGGAGATGCGGCATGCTGCTTCCCCTTGAACAGATATCGGTTTTCAAAATCAAGCACACGCGCAATACGCGATGGTTGGCCCGCGGCTGCGGACCGGCAGGTGTGAGCCTCTGCCTGAAATTTTTTTGACATCCGTTCAATCAGCAGCCTGTGCCAACTTCGGCTGCAAGACGGGTCAAAATAGAGGCAATATCTCATTGACCTCGGGTCCCCTTCTGGAATTAGTTCGTTTCAGTCATATCCAGCACAAGCTGATCATAGCGCGCCACCATGGCCCCCATGGAATAGAGGGTCTTCAGCGCACGACTCGCTTCAGCCAGTTGATCGACCAACGTCTTGTCCCGCAGCAGTTTGCGGATCGGTTCCGCATAGCTGTCAGGATTGTTGCTGTCTGCAAACAGGGCGCAGGGCCCTAAACCGGTTTTCATGACTTCTCTTAGCACCGGGATGTCGTTGCATACAACCGGAAGTCCTGTCTGAGCTGCCTCCACAGCCGCAAGTCCAAAGGTTTCAGCCTCGGTCGGAAAGAGAAAAATGTCCATCGCGGCAAGCAGATCGCCAACCTGATCGGATTCCATTTCCCCCGTGAAATGGGTCCGATCTTCAACGCCCAGGTCTCGTGCAACGGACCGGAGGCGCATTTCATCCGGCCCCTGCCCACCAAGGACAAGATGCCAGCATTCATTGAAAGTCAGGGCATGGATGGCAACATCCAGCCGTTTGAGCCTGTTCAGCCGGGCAACCGAGCCCAGCATGATGACATCGTCGGGAAGACCGAAGCGGGCGCGCGCCTCCGCCTTGCCAAGCCGGGAACTCTTGTCCTTGAACCCGTGCGGCACATGAATGATGCGCCGGGTATAGGCGGCGGGAAAATCCTTGTATTCCCCTGCGGTATCTACCGAATTCACCGTGATGACATCATAGAGCCCGATGCGGCCCCAGAGCTTGTCGATACGACGAATGGTGTCATTCATGGTTGCCTGAGCCGAGACCTGATTGGCGATGACATGGCGCACACCGGCAAGACGGGCCGCCGGGGCTCCGAACAGATTGCCGTAATGCTGGAAGGTCAACACCACATCCGGCTTCAGCGCCCGGATCTGGAAGATCAGCTTGATCAGGAACACGAGCAGCGCAAAGGGATTGCGCGGGCGTTCTTGCACCGTAAAGGATGTGTCGGGAGCATGATCGAAGGCGTCGGTCTTGCGGTAGAAAAACAGGTGATGGATGTCATAGCCCTTGGGCGACATGCCTTCTCCCAAAAGACGGGAGATCTCCTGTGCGCCGGCATTTTCGGCCTGCGTCTGTATGAAAAGAAGCCTGATCGGGCGTTCCGCCTGCGCAGCTTCAGCCGTCGCATCCGGTGACGTTTCGGTCAAAGATTGGGCCATGTTGGTCAAATGAGTACCTCATTGGCTGTCAGGAATATGATTTGCTTCTTGAAACTTGGTTGGAGGCTCATCCCTGCTCTCGACGATGAACCGCATAATGGATGAATCCATGCCGGTGAGGCTACGGCAGAAAAAGTTGGTCAGCCAGGCCATGACAACCATGACCGTACAGGAAACCGTCGCCGCCCCCAGAATGCCGAAATGCGGGATGACGAGGAAGAACCCGGCGACGCGCAAGATGACCGAAGCCGTGACAATGGTGACATAGCGCCCTTCGTGGCCGGTCAGCATCAGGAGGGCCGGCGCTGCGCCATTGGCCGCCGTCATGCCCGTTCCGATCGCAAGGATCAGGAAGACCCAGTAATAGTCGGCGTAGGATCGGCCGAAGATCATCAGCATGTAGTCGCCGCCAACAACAACGGCAGACATGCCGACAAGCACAACGATCAGGCTCATGCCTGCCATCAGGTTCAGCGTGTGCTTGAGTTCGGGTATGTTGCGCGAGAAATAGAGCGAGGGCACCCGCCGCGTTCCGAAGGTATGCAGACCGCTGGTGGCCAAGGCGAAGGCATTGGCCAGCCTTACTGCAACAAAATAGGCCCCTGCGGAAATCGGATCGAGCAACATGCCGATGATGAAGACCTCCATGTGCTGGTTGGACACTTCCATGATGGAAGCCAGCCAGAAGCGCACGGAGCGCGGGGTCCATTGCTTGACGTCATATTCGGCGACGACGTCTCCGACCTGCTTTTTGACCTCTTTGCTGACGGCCCAGGCCTGAGTTGAAACCACGAAGGCCAACCCCAGGGCAAAGACGGCTAGGATCTCGGTGCTGGTAACCGGATGACCGACAAACAGGCTCATGATCAGGAACACCACGGCAAATGCGCGCCAGGTGAATTCATAGTGACCATCGGCCATGCGGATGCCAACAATCGCCCGCGTTGCGTGCGAGCTGTAGAGTGCAAGGGTGTTGCCAGCCAGAAAGGCGACTGAGGCAACGGCCATCGTCTCGCCCGTCTTGATCGTTTCCTTGAAAATGTTGGTGTCCATTTCGAACGCAATCCAGAAAAGGATGCAAATGAGCACCACGCCAGCAATGGAGACATACCATCCATAGCGCAAGGCTCCCAGAGCCAGACCGGGTCTGTTGTTGGAAAGATATTCACTCCAGGATCGCACGACCTGCATTTCCTGACCGGAGGCCGCCACGATCGACAGGATCGACAAGGCAGAGAAAAGAATGGAGAAGCGTCCGAATTCTTCAGCCCCGGCGGCGTTGGCTGCCAATGAAAACAGCGCAAAGGCAATAACGGCGCTCGCGACCTTCAACACCATGGTGCCGAAAATGCCACGCGCATCCCTGTTTCCCATCAGCTGCCGGACTTTTAGCCGGATCCCCGAACGGGGCAATTGAGCCGTTTCTGTCATTGACTGTATACCTGTTAACTCCCGAAGCCTTCGGGAGATGATCGCCGCACCGGTAGACACTCCATCCCAGAATACCGTTTATTCGATCCCGTCCCAGTGAGCGATTATTAGCTGGTTTTAAAAAATATTCGGTTACGCGACATGATTAACAGAATGATAATCGAACCGTTCTGATTTTAGGTTTAACGATTTACTGACAAAAACAGAGCTGGTTGCAAAACGCAACAGGCATGACACCACGCCCAATCCGGAACAGCCCGCCGGGAGAGGTTTAACCGATATGGCTGGCAGCCAGTCAGAAGGCGGAAAGGGTGGCAATCCGAAGATCAGCGCCCCGTCAGATGATAGGCCAGCAACCCAACCAGCTCCTTGATCGTCAGATCAGCCCGTTCCAGCTTGCCGCCGGGATACCAGCTGAATGGCTGGTTCGACAGGTTGGTGCGATGGTCGACCGGATCGGGAATGAGATCGGTCCAGCCCGCCGTCTCGAAGCTGTTCATGGCGCGCAGCATGTGAAAGCCGCTGGTGACCAGAACCCAGCGTTTGTGCCTGTCCTCCCCCATGAGGCGGGAGGAAAAGAGTGCATTTTCGGCCGTGTTGCGCGACTTGGTCTCGATCAGGATCCGCTCGGACGGCACCCCCATTTCGACCAGCAGATCGCGGGTCATTTCCGCCTCGCTGGCGCCATCATTGCCCAGGACGAGATCAAGGGGTGAAGCGTTTCCCCCCGAGATCAGGATCGGACAGTCCGGAAACAGCCGGGCAAGCCGGACTGCTTCCGTGACGCGTTCTCCGGCGTGGTTGAATTCCGGCTGCTGCCAGTGTTCGGAATGGCTGGTTATGATGCTCCCCCCCAGCACGAGGATGCCGTCCACCGGCTTGCCGTCGGTCAGGTCCGGGTTGGCCGGATAGGCGGTTTCGAGCCGTGCCAGCACGACATCCGTCAATGGTGACAGAGCCAGCGCCAGAATGACGAAGGTGATCGCCAACAGCCATTTGGCTGGCACAATGGCACCGGAGAAAAGTGCGATCAGGCTGAACAGGGAGCCCAGAAACAACCAACTCTCCACCAGCAGCAAGAGACCGACAATCTTTGAGAGAATGAAGAAGGCGGTTCCCATCATGATCTACCAGCCATGGGCTTCGCCGTTCCACTTGAAGAAGCCGCCATTGTCGCCTTGCGTGGCCTTCTCAATGGTGGCGGCGATTCCTGCTGCGCTTTCTTCAGGGGTGATCTGGGCGTGCGGTCCACCCATGTCGGTTTTCACCCAACCCGGATGCAGGAGAATACAGGTCAACCCGTCGGCGGCCACTTCCTGAGCCAGGATCGACATCACCTTGTTGACGGCAGCCTTGGACGAGCGATAGGCATATTGCCCGGTGCCCGCATTGCAGATGGCCCCCATCTGGCTTGAGATGGTCGCAATCTTGGCCCTCTCTGCCGCCTTGAGATGGGGTAGCAGGGCTTCGGTCACCCGCAGCGGTGCCATGGCGTTGACCGCAAAGGTCTCGGCCCATGCGTCATAGTCCATGTCATCACGCGACTGCTGCTTGCTGCCCTTGATGCCGGCGTTGTTGATCAACAGGTCGATCGGCTGCCCATCCAGCGCCTTGGCCAGAGCTTCAACAGAGGTCTGATCGGTCACGTCGAGCGTGTGCAGCGTGATCCGGCCAAGATTTGCCGGAACCAGTGCGCGCAGGGCGTCTGCCTTTTCAGGCTGACGACAGCAGGCGTGGACATGCCAGTTTCCCTCGGCGAGATAATGGCTGACAAGCGCCAGACCGACGCCCCTGTTGGCTCCGGAAATGATGCAATGTTTCATGAGCGGCTCTCCTTGAATTTCGCAATAATGGTGTTGGTCCAAATGGGTGTGGTGCTGGCAAACCGGTTGGAACGTCGACAGACGAAGGTGGGACAATGCTGGCGTTCCCGGATCGGGAACTCAAGGTCTTTTTGTGTCGAATTTCGAATGTGATGATCATGGCTGCACAAAAATGGTGCCAATAAGGCAGAGGCCAGTTGCCGGATCCCGGCATCTCGATGATCGCCTTCACACCTTCTCAATCATATAAAGAATTCTTTATATCCTTATTGCCTTGTGCTTCGATGCAGGGTATAGCTGGTGCAAAATCGAGCAGGCGATCCGGCGCCGATGATGCCCGTGCCTGCTCGCAGCGATCAATTGGACCCGTCCACACGCGTATGGTCCAGGACTTGAGGTATTACAATGGCTGATTTTGTCGTCAAAGATCTGTCCCTGGCTGACTGGGGACGCAAGGAAATTACCATCGCCGAGACCGAAATGCCCGGCCTGATGCAGACCCGAGCCGAATATGGCCCGTCGCAGCCGCTGAAGGGCGCCCGGATCACCGGTTCCCTGCACATGACCATCCAGACCGCAGTTCTGATCGAGACACTGACGGCACTGGGCGCTGACGTACGCTGGGCCACCTGCAACATCTTCTCCACCCAGGACCACGCAGCCGCCGCGATTGCAGCCACAGGCGTGCCGGTCTATGCCGTCAAGGGCGAGAGCCTCGTGGAATACTGGGACTATGTGGACCGCATCTTCGACTGGCCGGATGGAAAAGGCCCGAACCTGATCCTCGATGATGGCGGCGACGCAACCATGTATGTTCTGCTCGGCGCCAAGGTTGATGCCGGTGAAGAGATCATCCCGAACCCCGGCAACGAGGAAGAGGAAGTGGTCAAGGCCCAGATCATGAAGCGCGCCAAGGCCACTCCGGGCTGGTTCACCAAGATCCGTGACGGAATCCTCGGTGTTTCCGAAGAAACCACCACCGGTGTTCACCGCCTCTATCATCTGGCCAAGGCTGGCGATCTGCCCTTCCCGGCAATCAACGTCAACGACTCGGTCACCAAGTCCAAGTTCGACAACCTTTATGGCTGCCGCGAATCCCTCGTCGATGGCATCAAGCGCGCAACCGACGTGATGATTTCCGGCAAGGTTGCGGTCGTTGCCGGTTTTGGCGATGTTGGCAAGGGCTCGGCCGAATCCCTGCGCTCTCAGGGCGCCCGCGTCGTGGTCACCGAAATCGACCCTATCTGTGCGCTTCAGGCCTCCATGCAGGGCTATGAAGTGGTCACCATGGAAGACGCCGCTCCGAAGGGCGACATCTTCGTGACCACCACCGGCAACAAGGATGTCATCACCCACGACCACATGCGCGCCATGAAGGACCGCGCCATCGTGTGCAACATCGGCCATTTCGACAGCGAGATCCAGATCGGCGCTCTCAGAAACTACAAGTGGCACAATGTGAAGCCGCAGGTCGATGAAGTGGAATTCCCCGATGGCAAGCGCATCATCGTGCTGGCTGAAGGGCGTCTGGTCAACCTTGGCTGCGCCACCGGCCACCCATCCTTCGTGATGAGCGCCAGCTTCACCAACCAGACCCTTGCCCAGATCGAGCTGTTCCAGCGTCACGATCAGTATGGCAAGGACGTTTACGTGCTGCCAAAGGCCCTCGACGAGAAGGTTGCGATGCTGCATCTGGAAAAACTGGGCGTCAAATTGACCACGCTCAGCAAGGAACAGGCCGATTACATCGGTGTGCCTGTGGAAGGACCGTTCAAGCCGGATCATTACCGCTATTAGGCACATCCTTAACGAAATGTTAAGGAATGGCGAAAATCCAACGGGTTAACGCCTCAACAGCAATCATTTGAAATGAAGCGCCCTTATTCCGATGTGAAAAGGGCGCTTTTTTTTAGCCAAATTTTCACGCGGACTCTTCTGCCCGAGTCGCGGAAAGGTTAATGTAAAGTGATTCGATTTGGATCGGAGGAGGCCCCGGTTCAAATCCCTAAATGGCGTAGTTTCTAGCAGTATCCAATATGTTGGCCCTGAGGCTTTTCCTCTGTTTGTTTCATTCAGGGGCCGATGGAGGAGTCTGTGTCTTTTCCGGATTCTGAGTGCCAATGACGAGATACTCGTCACAGGAAACACGAGAGAGAAAACGCATTCCGGTCATGGTGTGTTGAGCACATTGAGTGACCGAAAGGGCAGAGAGATCGGTGCATGCCGATCATGCGCAGACGCTTTCCAGAAGGACAGCGTGGCGCAACGGGTGAAAGAATGAACGACCGGATATCGGTCTTTCGGAGCGGCGAAAGGACGAGCAAGATGCCGAAAAACGGCCTGTTCGGAAACATATCAAACCAGCATCGTCTCGATCGGTTGACGGATGGCTCGCGTGATCAGGCTGACAAGGCAGACGCACAGGCAACGGCAGCCCCGTCCAGTTCCCTTCTTTCCAGCCTCCTTCATCCGGCGGAGTTTCTCGGCTCACTGCCTCTGTCCCTGTCTCTTTGCCTTGCCCTGTCACTCACGCTCCCTGCGATCGTGCTGGCTGGCGCAACCAACCCGTCCGCTCCCGAAGCAGAGGGCGTTGGCGAAAACCTGCTGGCCGGAGAGTTGCTGCCATCAATCCCGGCTCTGATCGAACGCCCGACCTCTTCCCTTACAGAATCCTTTGGTGGCAATCCGATGCAGTGGGAGCTGCTCGGGCTGGCGTTGATCTGTGCTCTGGCGATTTTCGTGCTGATTGCCGGCTGGGCCGTGATCCGCGAACGCCGTCGCAGTCGCGCCCGCCTGATGTCCGCCATGGAAGCCATCCAGACGCTGCAGACCAAACTGGATCGTTCCGAAAGTCTTCTCAATGCGACCGACCAGTTGCTGATCATCTGGAACGGCAAGGACCAGCAGCCGATCGTCATCGGCAATCTTGTAACCAACGATCATCTTGTGCCGGTAGGCAACGCCATTCTGGCCTTTGGCAACTGGCTGCAAGTGGATAGCGTTCAGGACGTTGAGAAGGCCATCAGCACGCTGCGCGCAACCGGACAGCGTTTCGTCCAGTCGGCCCAGACGCTCAATGGCAATCTGGTGGAATTTCGCGGCCGCACATCGGGTGGTCGGGCTCTTGTCCAACTGCGCATTCTGGAAGGCGACGAGCATGACCGCGTGCGGATGGAACACGAGGCGGCCCGCCAGCGCAAGGAACTGTCCCGTCTTGCCACCTTGCTCAACAGCATGCCGATGCCGGTCTGGTCTCGCGATGAAGATGGTCTGCTGACCTGGGCCAACGATGCCTATGTGCGGGCGGTCGACGGCAAGACCCTTGAGGCTGTGCTGGAAGACCAGATCGAACTTCTGGACCAGCGGGGCCGGGAAGCCGTGTTGCAGATTCACGAGCGCCGTGGCCAGTCGGGTGGCAATAAGGATCTGGCCGTCAAGCGGCTGCCGATCATTGCTGAAGGCAAACGCAAGATCTTCGACGTAACGGACATCTATCAGCATCCGGGCTCTGTCGGCATCGCAACAGACGTCTCCGATCTGGAAGCCGCCGAGAAAGCGCTTGATCGCATGCATCTGTTCTATGCCAACACCCTGGACCAGTTGACGACGCCGGTTGCGATCTTTGATTCATCCCAGCAGCTACAATTCTACAATGCCGCCTACAGCAGCCAGTTCAAGCTTGACCCGGCCTTCCTTGACACCAATCCGGACGAGAATGCGATCCTGGAAAAGCTGCGCATCAACCGCAGTCTGCCGGAACAGGCCAATTTCCACGAATGGAAGAAGAAATTCCTTTCCTCGTATCGCGACGTGGAAGCACACGAGCACTGGTGGCACCTTCCCGATGGTCAGTCTCTGCGCGTCATCGCAGCCCCCAATCCGGATGCCGGCGTCATCTATATCTTCGAGAATGTGACCGAGCGTCTGGACCTCGAAAAGCGCTACAACGCCCTTATCCGCATGCAGAGCGAGACGCTCGACCATCTCAACGACGGCGTCGTGGTGTTTGGTTCCGATGGCCGCCTGCGCATGTCCAACCCCGCCTTCAGCCGCCTGTGGGACTTCCAGAACGATCAGCTTGAAGGCCAGCCCCATGTAGCTGCCGTGTTGGAACTGTGCCGCCGGAAATATGATTCCACCAAGGTCTGGGCCACTCTCATCGGCAGTGTTGTCGGGCTTGAAGACAAGCGCGAGGGCGTGATCGGCCGGATGGAATGTGTCGACGGCCGGTTCCTCGATTATGCCTCCATCCCCCTGCCCGATGGTGCAACCATGATGACCTTTGTCGATGTCACCGGCAATGTCACTGTCGAACGCAGCCTGCAGGAACGCAACGAAGCCCTGCTCGCCGCCGATCAGCTCAAGAACACCTTCATCCAGCATGTGTCTTACGAGCTGCGCTCGCCTTTGACCAACATCATCGGGTTCACCGAGCTTCTGACCAGCGAATCCTTTGGCTCGCTCAACGAACGCCAGCGCGAATACACCGACCACATCATGACCTCCAGTTCGTCGCTGCTGGCCATCGTCAATGACATTCTCGATCTGGCGACCATTGATGCGGGCATCGTCGTGCTCGATCTGGATCTGGTCGACCCAGTCGATTCGATCCGGGCTGCAGCAGAGGGCCTGCAGGACCGGCTGGCGGAAAAGAACATCCATCTCGACATATCGGTTGCCGAGAATATGGGCGAGTTCACCGGCGATCAGAAGCGGGTGCGGCAGGTGCTGTTCAATCTCATTTCCAACGCCATTGCCTTCTCCGACCCTGATTCAGATATCTCCATCGTGGCAGAACGGACATCGATGGACATCCTGTTCACGGTCAGCGACAAGGGCTGCGGCATGCCTGAGAATTATCTCGATTCCGCCTTTGACCGCTTTGAAAGTCGGGCTTCCGGCAATGGCCGCGGCGGAGCCGGTCTGGGCCTCTCCATCGTCAAGAGTTTTGTCGAACTGCATGGTGGCAAGGTGACCATCGCCAGCAATGAGGGAAAGGGTACGAGCGTAACCTGCAGCTTTCCCATTGAACCTAAAATAGACGCCCGCTCCACCACCGCCGCAGCAGAATAGCGCGGCGACCGTACGGACCCTCCAGTTGGTTCAACCACACCGCCACAGCGAAATCGGGGCCATCACGGCCCTTTTTTCATGGCAAGCTCTTGGCCCTTCTGATGGCCCTACGTGTAGACTGCCCGTAATGTCTTTTCCGGGTCGGTCGCCCTGCCAGATCGCCTTCTGCGGCCAGTTGCCCACACCTTGCGAGACCCGCGCCTCACTCATGGCTCTCATTCCACCAATGCGCCCTTAGTTTTTCACCATAAGAGTCGACAAGTGGCCCTTTCCTGCTATATCCAGTGGCCAGAACAAAGGTTCGAGCATAGCTTCGAGCACAGCTTTGCTTTTCTTCGCGCAGATTGCAGGATGCCTGATGGCTGACCGAACATCCTTACCGTCTCAAGAGACCCACGGCTGGTGCTTTGTGTTTGACCGGCTGTCGGAGGCAGCAAGTGCGGCACTGGCGTCCGATCTTGCGCCCCTGCTCGCCTGCGGTGATGTTATCGCTCTTTCCGGCGATCTGGGCATGGGCAAGAGCAGCTTTGCCCGCGCCCTGTTGCGTGCCCGGGCCGGTGATCCATGGCTTGAGGTTCCCAGCCCGACCTTCACTCTGGTGCAAGGCTACGCGATGCCCGATGAAGACGGGGAGGCCTCGCTGGAGATCGCCCATTTCGACCTTTATCGAATCAGCGACAGCGAAGAGCTTTACGAAATCGGCTTCGAGGAGTCATGGGAGGCCGGTGCCGCTCTGGTCGAATGGCCAGATCGAGCCGATGATCTGTTGCCCCCCTCCTGCCTCTGGCTATGCTTTTCGGCGGGAGAGAGCGACGAGGCCCGCGTTCTGACCATCGCGGGCAATGACGTCTGGCGGGAACGGCTCATGCGCCTTTGCCAGAAGCGCCGGTTGCTGATTGATGCCGGTTGGGGCGATGCCTTGCGCCACCCCATTGCCTCTGACCTCTCCCCACGCAGCTATGACCGGGTGATGCGCCCGCAGGATCCGTTTTCCGAGACATCGGAGCATCCCGAAGAGCTGCAACAAACCGCAATCCTGATGGATATGCCGGAGCGGCAACCGGGGCCATTGCTGCCAGACGGCAGGCTTTATGATCAGGTCGCCCATCGCGTCACTGCCCTTGCCCCCATGCTATCGATTGCCGAAGGACTGGAAACCTTGGGTCTCAGGGTGCCTCACCGCTTCGGGGCCTCCGTTGAAGAGGGCCTGATGCTGTGGGAGGATTTCGGCGGCGTGACGCTGGCCGAAGGCCCGGAAGAACCCGTTGATGCCCGCTATCTGGCAACGGTTTCGGCCCTTGCCCATCTGCACCAGCAGCCCCTGCCGATCCGGTTCGAGGGCACAGGCGGTCGCCACACTCTTTCTCGCTATGATCGCGACGCCTTCGAGGTCGAGCTTGATGTCTTCCTTGACCACTACTGGCCGCATGTCCATGGCAGTGCCTGCCCGGAAGAGAAGCGCGCCGAATTCAAGGCGCTGTGGCTCCCGTTCATCGACCGGATCACCGAAACAGGGCAGGTTCTCGTGCTGCGCGACGTGCAGGATCCCAACTGCTTCTGGCTCGGAGCAGACGCGCGCGATGGGGCCATCGGCTTCATTGATTTTCAGGATTGCCTTATCGGCCCTCACGCCTATGACCTTGCCGCGCTTTCAATGGATGCCCGGGTTACCATCCCGGCCTCTCTCGAACAGGCAATGCGCAGCCATTATGTGAGCCTGCGCGGCTTTGATGCCGCAGCTGCCGCAACTTTCACCGAGACCTATCACATCATTGCCGCCCAACGCACCTCCAAGAATCTCGGAGCGTTCGCTCGGGCTGCCAATCAGGCTGGACGGACCGGCTATCTTGCCCATGTGCCGCGCAGTCTGGACTATCTTTCTCGGGCCATGGACCACCCGCTCCTTGGTGCCCTGAAGGGCTGGTACGAGGCCGAAGGCCTGCTGACCGCAACCGACCGCTAACCTGCCCTGATGCGTTTGACCTTATCCCAAGGTTCCCACGGCGTATCAGGCTCAACACGATAACCAAAGCCGAGCCTCGGTGCCCCTGTTGCGTCACCGAGGGACAATAACGACAAAAGCACGGACAGAACCATGAACACGCTCAACCGCCCAAAAACCGGAATGATCCTCGCCGCCGGAATGGGAAAACGCATGCGCCCCCTTTCTGCGATTACACCGAAACCACTGATCAACGTGGGCGGCCGAGCGATCATCGACCGACCGTTGACCGCGCTGGCTCGGGCCGGGGTGACCCGCACCGTTATCAACGTGCATTATCTGGCCGATCTTGTCGAAGTCCATGTCCGTCAATATGACGATTTCGAGATTGTCATTTCCGACGAACGGGACGGCCTGCTGGAAACCGGCGGTGGTGTCGTCAATGCGCTGCCGTTGCTGGGAGATGACCCGTTCTATCTTTTGAACTCCGACAGCTTCTGGATGGAAGGCTCCGTCAACAATCTCGATCTGCTGGCCCACTACTGGATGGACGACAGCATGGATGGCCTGTTGCTGCTGGCACCGACCGTCACAGCCGTCGGCTACAAGGGCCGCGGCGACTTCCTGCTCGACCCATATGGGCGCCTGCGCCGTCGCAAGGCACACGAAGTCTCACCCTATGTCTACAGTGGCGCCGCAATCCTGCACCCGCGCCTGTTCAAGGATTCCAAGAAGGACGTCCACTCGCTCAACAAGGAATTCGACCGGTCCATCGAGGAGGGCCGCCTCTATGGTCTGATCATGGATGGCACCTGGATGCATGTCGGCACGCCGCGGGATATCCGCTGGGCCGAACGCGCCCTCAACGAGAGCGCAACCGGTGGACGCCTTCCCTGAAATTGCATCGACCCGCCTTGCGTCTTGAGGCGAACTGGCCTCAAATGGTCACGAATTGAATCGGCTGATCGGAGCGCACCGGTCAGCTGAAGGCATTTGTTGTGCCCGTGCAAGACATGGGCCTTACTGCCGATGCCGGACGACCAGACGCCCAACGGGGCACTCAAGGGGAAGAAACCGGGATGAGAAGAGCCGCAAATGTTTTTACCATCTCCCCTTCCAGCTCCTTTCTGGAAACCCTGATCGACGCGATGATTGACGGACGGCTGGTCGAGGGCTTCAGCGCCAGGAACCCGTCCGACCTCAGCCGCGCCATCCTCTATGTGCCGACGCGCCGCACTGCCGACGCCCTCAAGGAAGCCTTTCTGCCGCATTTGCGCAAGCGGGGCTGGCAAAGTGCCATTCTGCCGAAAATCCATGTCATCGGCGATGCGGATGAGGATCTGCTGCCCTTCAAGGTGGCGGCCAGCAGCGATGCCTCGTTCCGCAAGCTACCCACCGCCATGGATTCCATCGAGCGCCGCCTGACCATGACCCGGATGGTGCATCACTGGGCACAGAAGGTTGATCACGCCCTGCTGGGACTCACGCCGGATCAACCGCTGCATGTTTCGGCCCGCCCGACCGATGCTGCCTATCTGGCCATTGATCTTCTTGCCCTCATTGATGCCGTGCACCGCGAGCGCTCCGATTGGGCCTATCTCAACGAACTGGTGCCTGAGGATTACGGTGCCTTCTGGCAGATGAGCCTCGACTTCCTCAAGATCGCCACCGCCACATGGCCAGACCACCTCAAGGCACTGGATCTTGTCGATCCGGTGGAGCGGCGCAATGCTGTGCTGGCAGCCGAGATCATGGCGATCGGCCAATATGACGGTCCGGTCATTGCAGCGGGTTCGACAGGCTCCATTCCCGCTACCGCCGACCTGCTGGAAGCGGTTGCCCGTCATCCGCAAGGAGCGCTCATCCTGCCCGGGCTCGACACCGGTCTTGACGAGGCAAGCTGGCAGGCCATCGGGCATCTGCATCCGCAAGCCGGAGAAGCCGAGCCCTCCGCCGGGCATCCCCAGTTCAACCTCAAGCAATTGCTCGACCGCATGTCGCTGCAGCGCGCGGACGTGACCCAGCTCTCCGACGTCGAGACCACGCTCGCGTTGCGCGAGAGGCTTGTCAGCGAAGCTCTGCGTCCGGCAGAAACCACCGAGCACTGGCAGACAAGCCTTGAAGCGATCAGCCACGCCGACCGGGCACTGGCTCTCGACAACGTGACACTGGCCGAGGCTGGCAACGAACAGGAAGAGGCGCGTATTGCCGCTCTTGCGCTGCGCGAGGTGCTGGAACGCCCCGGAGCCCGCACGGCGCTTGTCACGCCGGATCGGGCGCTGGCGCGGCGGGTTCTGCTCGAACTCAAGCGCTGGGGCATCACCGTTGAAGACACCGCCGGCATGCCACTGGCCGAAACACCGCCAGCGCTGCTGATGCGCCTGATGATCGATTGCGTCGTCAATGGCTTCGATCCGGTCAAGCTGCTGGCACTGATGAAGCACCCGCTGGCTTCCTTCGGGATGCCCCGCGCCGATGTGCGACGGGCTGCCCGCTTTCTCGAATTGCGTGTGCTGCGCGGTCCTCGCCTTGGCGATGGCCAGAAGCCACTGCTGGATGAATTTGCCCGCAAACGCGACCATGAACAGAAGCGGCTTGGCACGGATGTATCGCTGCCGGAAGCCTGGGCCCTCACCGCGCAGTTGCTCGACCGGCTTGTTGCAGCGGTTGCCCCGCTGCTTGCCCTTGTGGATGCCGATGATGAGCCTTCCTTTGCCGATTGGCTTGCATCTGTGATCGCCGCCCTTGAGGCGGTGGCGATGGACCGGGACGGGACGCCCGACCGGCTCTATGACGAGGCTGCAGGGCGATCGATGCAGGATTTCTTTGATCGCGCGTCGCTTGCTGCTGGCATTGCCTCGGACATGACACCCCGCGATCTGGAGCCGTTTCTGGTGGCGCTGATGTCCGGCGAGACTGTGTTGTCGCACGGTGAAGGCGACCAGCGGGTGCAACTGCTCGGAACGCTGGAAGCGCGCCTGCTCGATGTGGACAGGGTCGTCATCGGCGGTCTCAACGAAGGCTCATGGCCAGCCGAGACCAAGACCGACGCCTGGCTTTCCCGACCGATGCGCGCCCAGATGAAACTGGAACCGCCTGAACGCCGGATTGGCCTTGCCGCCCACGACTTTGCCCAGGCCATGGGGAGGCGCGAAGTCGTGCTGGTTCGCGCTGTCAAGACAGGCGGCTCGCCGAGCGTGCCAAGCCGCTGGCTACAACGTCTGGAAGCGGTCGCCGGCCCCGAGGCGCGCGAGGCCATGCACAAACGGGGCGACCAGCTTACCCGTTGGGCCCGGCAATTGGACGCGCCGCGCCAGCCGGTTACGATCGAGCGCCCAGCCCCCTGCCCGCCGCTCGAGGCCCGCCCCCGCTCGCTCTCTGTCACCGAAATCGAGACATGGGTCCGCGATCCCTATGCCCTCTATGCCAAGCATGTGCTGGGCTTGAAGGTCCTCGACCCCATAGGGTCTGCTCCGGGGGGAGCGGAAAAGGGCTCGATCATTCATGACATTCTGGGCACCTTTACCGAACAATGGACCGGCCCCTTTGATGACAGAGCCGTCGAGCGTCTTCTCCAACTAGGCCGTGAGGCGTTTGCCCAATGGGAAAATTTCCCCGAACTTCTGGCCTTCTGGTGGCCCCGCTTCGAGCGCATCGCCCGGTGGTTCGTGCTCGACTGGGAGGCGCCCCGCGCCGATGGCATTGCCGGGCGTCATGCCGAGATTTCCGGGCGCATCACCCTGCCGATGCGCGGTGGTGACTTCATCCTCAGAGGCCGTGCCGACAGGCTCGATGTTACCCTTGACGACAGGCTCGAAGTCATCGACTTCAAGACCGGTCAACCGCCCTCTGCCAAGCAGGTGCTGCTCGGTTTTGCCCCACAGCTGGCGCTGGAAGGCTACATGGCCAAGCTCGGCGGGTTTGACGCCATCCCCCGCGGCATCGAAGTGGGCAACATGGAATGGATCCGCCTGTCCGGTGGACGGGACGCGGGCGAGTGTAAGCCCGGCGTCGAAAAGGACTATGCTGCCGAGGATGTCGTCGAGCTGGTAGGCAAGCGTCTTCTGGGGCTGATTTCAGCCTATGACGATCCGGCAAAGACCTATCCATCGCGAGCTCGCCCGATGTTCGAGCGTTTCGAGAGCCCGTATGATCATGTGGCCCGCGTCAAGGAATGGGAACAACAGGGAGGAGAGGACTAACATGGCCATGCAGATTCCTCTCGAGACACAGGAAGCCCAGTCCCGCGCATCGGACCCGGAAAACTCGGCCTGGGTGAGCGCCAATGCCGGGTCGGGCAAGACCTTCGTGCTGGCTCGCCGCGTCATCCGGCTGTTGCTGGCAGGCACCGAACCGTCCAAGATCCTCTGCCTCACCTTCACCAAGGCGGCTGCGGCGGAGATGTCGAACCGCGTGTTTCGTCAGCTCAGCGGCTGGACCGAACTCTCAGACGATGCGCTGCGGCAGGAGCTGATCAGCCTTGACGGCAAGCGGCCCACCGATCCTCAGCTCCAGCGGGCCCGCCGCCTGTTCGCACGGGCGCTGGAAACGCCGGGCGGGTTGAAAATCCAGACCATCCATGCCTTCGCCGAACGGCTTTTGCATCAGTTCCCGCTCGAGGCCAACGTACCGGCCCATTTCGAGATTCTCGACGACCAGCTGGCCTCGGAGCTGCTGGAGGCGTCGCTTTCCCATGTGATGCGGGCAGCCCGCCTCGAGATCCGGCCACAATGGACTGCGGCACTCGGCCTGCTGATCAATCACATGGGCGACATGGATATTCAGAGCGCGCTCATCTCGGTGGTGCGCGACCGCGAAGGCTTTGGCCGTTTCATGGAAGGTGCTGAAATCTCCGCCCCCGGAGCAGGTTCCACGGGCCTTGAGGCGGCGGTAGCCAGTCTGGCGGCGGCACTCGGTCTAGAGGTGGGCGACTCTCTGGCCGCGCTTGATGCTGCCATTCCGTTCGGGCCGGACTTTGCCGCAGACTATCTCAGCGCGCTGGCCCCGTTGTTTGAAACCGGCGGCAAGCGGGACAAGGCGCAGGCCGTGCTGATGCGCGCTCTTCTTGCCCGTCCACCACTTGGCGAGCAGATCAACCTTTGGCTTGAGCTATTCCGCAAAAAGGACGGCAAGGCCAAGGCCCTGTCCTACATGGCTTCGAAAAAGATGATCGAAGGCGACCTCGGCCTTGAGGGAGCCATCGAGCGAGAGCAAACACGGCTCGACGCGCTGTTTGACAAGCGCAACGCTCTTGTGACTTTGGAGGTCAGCCGGGCGCTCTTCACGCTGGCCGAGGGGGTGATCAGTTATTATGAGCGGGCCAAGGCTGCCCGCGGGCTGATGGATTTCGAAGACCTGATCCTCAAGGCAGCCCAATTGCTGCGCCCGGTTCGGGCCGCTGCCTGGGTGCATTACAAACTGGATCAGGGCATCGACCATATTCTGGTTGATGAGGCGCAGGACACCAACCCCCATCAGTGGGAAATCATCCAGCAACTCGGAGAAGAATTTTTCTCTGGCGACAGCGCTCGGGACATCAATCGCACAATTTTTGCCGTTGGCGACGAAAAACAGTCGATCTACTCCTTTCAAGGCGCCAAGCCAAAATGGTTCGCCGATATGCGTCAGCACTTCGGCCGTCAGGCCGGACGCGCGCAAAAGCCCTTCCATGATATCAAGCTGCGGCTGTCCTTCCGCTCGACGCCTCATGTGCTCAAATCGGTCGATCAGGTTTTCTCGTCGGCAACCACCTACGAGGCCCTGTCTTCAGACAAGCAGAAAACCGACCATGAACCGATCCGTGGGCGCGATCCCGGCCTTGTCGAGGTCTGGCCGCTTTATGAGCGCACCGAACCGGCCATGGACGAGGATTGGGCCAAGCCGCTGGATGCACAGGGCGACGCAGATCCGCAAGTACGGCTGGCAAAGGACATCGCCCGAACCATCCGCCACTGGCTCGACACCGGGCAGCATCTGGAAGGCAACGGGCGCAAGATAACGGCAGGGGACGTGCTCGTTCTGGTGCGCAAACGCGGGGCGTTCGTCAATGCCGTCAACCGGGCGCTGAAGGAGGCCGGGCTGCCGGTGGCCGGTGCCGACCGGCTGGCGCTGCTCGACCATATTGCGGTGATGGACCTGTTGGCACTGGGCGACATCATGCTGTTGCCGGAGGATGATCTGTCGCTGGCTGCTGTGCTGCGCAGCCCGCTGTTCGGACTGTCGGACGAGCGCCTGTATGACCTCGCCCACGAAGCGGGTGGACGCTCGGTAAGCCTCTGGGATATCTTGCGAAAACGCGCCGATGCGGGGGCTGTAGGTGATGAGGATTTCACCACAATCTTTGCCCAGCTCAGCCGCTGGCAGGGGCAGATCGACTTCCAGCCACCGTTTGATTTCTTTGCCCAGATTCTCGGTCCCGAGGGCAAGCGCCGGGCCTTCATCGAACGCCTCGGACCGGAGGCCGACGAGGTCATCGACGAGCTGTTGTCCCGTGCTCTCGATTTCGAGAAAAAGCAGACGCCAAACCTGCAATCGTTCCTTGCAGCCATGCGGCAGGGCGGTGCGGAGATCAAGCGCGACATGGGCGCGGCCGAAGGACAGATCCGCGTGATGACGGTGCATGGCTCGAAGGGCCTGGAGGCACCGATTGTCTTTCTGGTAGACGGAACCGGCAAACCGGCCAATGCCAGACATCACCCGCATCTTGTAGACCTTGAAACCCCTGACGGCAGTCCGAATCTGAAGGTCTGGAAGGCCTCTTCAGCCAACCAGCCGGCGCCCGTTGCCGCTGCGCTGTCGCGGCTTGATGCGGAAGCGGAAGAAGAATATCTGCGGCTACTCTATGTCGGCATGACCCGCGCCGAAGACCGGCTTTACCTTACCGGCTATACCGGAGTACGGGCACCGGCTGAGAACTGCTGGTATGAGGTTACCCGCCGGGCACTGTCGGAAGAATTGCAGGAAATACCGCACCCGGTCACCGGCGACCCCATCTATCGCTGGCACCTTGCAGGCAATTTCCGCGACCGGGACGCCGTCGAGACGGCACAGGCTTCCGGTGCGACTGCTGGCGAAGTGCTGCCCGACTGGCTGTTCCGCAAGGCCAGTGAGCCACCACGCCCGACGGCCCTGTTGCAGCCTTCGAAAGCGGCGGAAAAGATCGAGGCCGAACGCGGTGGTCCGCAGCTCGTAGCCAGCGGCAGCAGTCACAGCCCCGTGCATGACTGGGAACCGCGCAGACGGGGTACTATCATTCACGCCCTCATCGAGAACCTTCCACAAGTCGCTGAAAATGAACGAAAAGTAGCGGGCCTCTCGTATCTTTCCCATGTCGCAAAATTCATGCCGGAGACAGCGCGCATTGCCGTTCTGGATGAGGTTTTGCTGCTCTTGTCCAACCCGGATTTCGCTGATCTGTTCAGCCCGGACAGCCTTGCGGAAGTGGCCATCGCCGGTGTTGTAACCGTTGCTGGGGAAGACCATACAGTTTCCGGCCAGATCGACCGACTGATCGTGCGCGACGACAGGGTGATCATCGTCGATTACAAGACGAATCGCTCCGTACCGGCGTCGCCCGAGGCGATTCCCCTGGCCTATCGCAGCCAGATGGCGCTTTATGCCCGGCTGCTGGAGCCACTTTATCCGGGCAAGACTGTCGAAACCCTGTTGCTGTGGACCGCCGGGCCAAGCATAATGCAGGTTTCCAAAGGCTTGCGGCAATCTGCTCTCGATGAGATTGACGTCAATCGACCTATTGCTCCTTGACGAAGGAAAGGCGAATACCTACCTTCAGAACAACAGTCCAATATTCAAATATCAATGAATATTGATAGAAACCAGCCCGGATCCGTTCGCTTGTGGAGTTCGGTGGGGCGCATTGGAAAGAGGCATAAGATGGCTATCGTAAATGCAACCGACGCAACCTTCACTCAGGAAGTTCAGGGCGATGTGCCTGTTGTTGTCGATTTCTGGGCAGAATGGTGTGGCCCATGCAAGATGATCGCTCCTATCCTGGACGAAATCTCCAAGGAAAAGGAAGACAGCGTCAAGATCGTCAAGGTGAATGTTGACGAGAACCCCAACACCGCAGCCCAGTTTGGCGTGCGGTCCATCCCGACCCTGCTGCTCTTCAAGGGCGGTGAAGCGGTTGCGATGAAAGTGGGCGCTGCTCCGAAGAACGATCTGGTTCGCTGGATCGAAACCGGCGCCTGATTTCGCCCGCATACGACAAGAATTCCCGACCCGGTCAATTTCAATTGGCCGGGTTTTTTGTATTTGAAACAGAGTGTTATGCAAAACCAGGGAAGAGAAGAGCCGTTTCGACCCAGAAAGGCAATGCCCAGACAAACGAAAGCCCACCGGGGGAGGAGGTCCGGTGGGCTTCGTTGGAGGATCCAAAACTGGGAGGAGGTAGTTTTGGATCGTATCAGGCTTTGGGAGGAGGAAAAGCCTGAATTCTATGAAACTGGGGCTTTCGCTAGGACGTGTCGTCAGCGAAAGACTTTTTTATTTAGTGATAGCAGCTTCGCGCGCAATTTCGCTGATGTCCGAACGCGAGATACCCAGATCGCTGAGATCGCGGTTGCTCAAACGGTTCAGTTCCTCAACGGTGTCGCGGTAGTTGCGCCACTGACGGTAGTTCTTCACAACGGTATTGATCATTGTCATCATCCTTTGTTGCTACGTGGCTTGTTGGTTTCTACTGCTTTTCAAAAGCGCTTCGGAGTATTTCGTTTTAAAGTTCCTCATCGCTTTCTTGATTATGTATATAGATCATGGCTCAAAATTTTACACCCCCCAAGTTTGCATAGCTGTCTTGTCGATCATGCAATTCCAGAGCACCTTCAATTTTAGCCATGCATTTCTTGCATGATGTCGCCAAATTGAAATTTTTATCGTTATTTTTCAATATCTTAAAAATCGTCTATTTTACGACTAACGGATTATGTATTTTCCACTGCCGAGCATTTTGGGATATCTTGCCTCATTGAAGCGGTGCAAATGCCTCGCAAAAGAGGGCGAAACCGCTTTGCGGCGCGGTCAAACCTGGACAATTCACAGGTCGAAAAATGCAAATCAAGCGTTTGCATCGATATAATTTTATTTGTTCTTGACGTGCAGAGCCGCTTTTCCGGTCCCAAAGCGTGTAGCCATCCCGCAAAGGCATGGCTCGCAGTTGCCCGGCAACAGCTTACCGCAGCCATGCAGCAGACATGGGACCTCTTGCCATTGGCAAACGGGCGGGGGATTTGGTTTGCAGGAGCCTATCAAGGCTCAAGCGATCATTGCGGCGGGGTGCCGTTATCTCGCAGGATGTTGCCAGCCAGATAGAGTGAGCCTGCAATCAGGATTCGGGGGGCTGGTTTCAAATTCATCAGCGTCAGACGCTTGAGCGCCTCGTCCACCGAACCG
The DNA here is from genome assembly GCF_963666525.1 of uncultured Cohaesibacter sp. Lineage (NCBI taxonomy): Bacteria > Pseudomonadati > Pseudomonadota > Alphaproteobacteria > Hyphomicrobiales > Cohaesibacteraceae > Cohaesibacter > uncultured Cohaesibacter sp. Next base: position 3,183,075 of record NZ_OY762905.1, on the reverse strand, counting down.
GCAGCCGAAGCCGGGATCCCGGCCTGCTGGGCGATCTGGGCAAGCTCGACCGGATCTCGTCCAGCGTCATTGCCGACAATTGGCACGGTGATGATATCCTTTGCCAACCCCTTGAAGGGCGCAAAGTAGCCTGCCGGATCCTTGGTATTCAGCATCCCGACGATCATATGCAGCGGGCGCGGCGCCTTTTCTTCCAGATCGGCAAAGGCCGACGCAACAGCCAGCCCGGCATGAGGGTTGTGGCCGCCATCAAGCCACAGCTCGACATCCTTGGGCAGTTGCTGCAACAGGGTTCCCGATGTCAAGCGCTGCAGGCGTGCAGGCCAGTCAACAGACGTCAGCCCTTTGGCGATCTGTTCATCGGTGATTTCGGGCATGACCTGCCTTGTGGTCGCAATGGCCACGCCAGCATTAGCGAGCTGATGCCGTCCGCCAAGGCGGGGCAACGGCAGATCCATCAGGCCGCTTTCACCCTGAAAGAGCAGACGGCCATGTTCTTCATAGCTCATCCAGTCCTGCCCGCCGATAGCAAGAGGGCCTGCGCCAACCTTGGCCGCTTCCTCTTCCAGCACCGCACGCACTTCTTCTTCCTGTTGCGCCCAGATGGCAGGAATGCCCTTTTTCATGATCCCGGCTTTCTCCCAGGCGATTCTGGAAATCTTCGAGCCAAAGAAGCCTTCGTGATCATGAGCGATGGGGGTGATGACGGTTGCCAGCGGATCAACAATGACATTGGTCGCATCGAACCGACCGCCAAGACCAACCTCAAGGATCAACAGATCGGCCGGATGTTCCGAGAACAGCAGGAAGGCCGCGGTGGTGGTGATTTCAAAGAAGGTGATGGGTTCGCCGCCATTGGCAATCTCGCAACGGCGCAAGGCATCGAGCAGTGTCTCTTCGCTGACGAGGGTGCCGGCCAGACGGATGCGCTCACAGAACCGCACCAGATGTGGTGAGGTGTAGACGTGAACCGTCTTGCCTGCCGCTTCGGCGATCGCGCGCAGAAAGGCGGACGTGGATCCCTTGCCATTGGTCCCGGCAATATGGATCGTCGGCGGCAGCGACAGCTGCGGATTGCCTAGCTTGGCGAGCAACCGTTCGATGCGGCCCAGCTCCAGATCAATGCTTTTGGGATGGAGGCCAACAAGGCGCTCCAGAATGGCTTGCGTTTCTTCGGTCATCGTCTTTGTCACTGTTCAGGTCGCACCGGTCAGCCCAGCGGGCACAGGGGTGTCGGGAGGGCTCCCCTGCCCTGCTCAGAGTCACTGGCCACTTTTGGCAGGCCCTTGTAGGGCCCATTGAGCCCTAAGGCCCAGAATCAAGAACATCCTGAGTTTTGAAAACGCAGGATGTTCCGTTGCTTGATCTCTGTAGGGCCGCCAGCCGATGAGACCGCCGGCAAATCCTGAAGAAAGGCCTGCTGAAAGCGGCTTCATGACGCGCACCGCAGTGCAGGTGTCAGTCGGCCTTCTTGTCGGCGTCGCCTGATTTCTCTTTCGTGCCTGCAGAGGCAGATTCGCGTGCGTCTGCCTTGGCGGCGCTGGCGGCCTTCTCGCCTTCGGCTGTGGCAGCCTTGGCAGGCAGTTCAGCCATGGCCTTTTCGATGGCAACCTGTTCGGATGTCCGCTCTTCAGCGAGATCCTCGGGCACATCGGTATTGGTGAAGAAACGGCAAAGGCGTGCGATGACCTTCTTGAGGTCATGGCGATGGACGACCATGTCCACCATGCCGTGATCCTTGAGATATTCGGCGCGCTGGAATCCATCCGGCAGCTTTTCGCGAATGGTCTGCTCGATCACGCGCTGTCCGGCAAAGCCGATGAGGGCGCCCGGTTCGGCGATGTGGATATCACCCAGCATCGCATAGGAGGCGGTCACGCCCCCTGTAGTCGGGTCGGTCAGAACGACGATATAGGGAAGACCGGCTTCACGCAGCGCCTGTACGGCGATGGTCACGCGGGGCATCTGCATCAGCGACAGGATGCTCTCCTGCATGCGGGCACCACCAGAAGCGGAAAACAGAATGAAAGGCGTCTTGTCTTCCACGGCTTTCATCATGCCCTTGATCAGCGCTTCACCGGCGGCCATGCCGAGGGTGCCGATCATGAAATTCGGATCCTGGACGGCTGCGGTCAGGAACAGACCTTCAACATCACCCTGTGCCACCTGCACGGCGTCCTTGTAGCCGGTCTTTGAGCGCGCCTCTTTCAGGCGTTCCGAATAGCGCTTGATGTCGCGAAACTTGAGCGGGTCATCAACCACTTCCGGTGCTTCCAGAAGCGTGTAATCAGCATCGTCAAACAGATACTGGAACCGCTGGGCCGCATTAATCCGCATGTGGAAGTTGGAATTGGGAACAACATACTGATTGTTTTCCAGATCACGATGGAACACCATTTCACCGGTGACCGGATCCTTGATCCAGAGATTTTCCGGGACATCCCGGCGATTCAAAAACGAACGAATTTTCGGTCGAACGACAGTGTTAATCCAGTTCACGAACCAATTCCTGACTTGAGCCTTGAAACAGTCTTGACGGGGATGACCCCACATTAGCAACCCTGTCTTATCGCATTGCGACAAGGGATGCAATCTGATGGTCGCAAGGTCTGATATTTGTCTAGGCCCCGCAACTCATCCTCTGAACTGCCGCGCACAGCAGGCGATTGCTTCGCCTTGACCGCAAAAGCTCCGGCACGGGTTCATCGGAGCTTCAGGAGTAACATTCAATTGTGGTCAGGGCACGCCCTAATTTGCCACGCACAGCTTTTTTTCGCCTCACCCTTAACAGTGGCACAGCGCAGGCGTCAGCCGGAGAACCGCAGGCAGAGAAAAGCCCCGGTCAGAGCCGGGGCTTTCCAGATCGCATTTCCAACCGCGAGGATGGATCAGGCCTTGGCGCGTTTGCACCCCTCAGCCAGTCCCTTGACGATGTCAGTCACCGCTGCAACGGTCTTTTCCGTCGCCTTGCCCTCGCCATCGAGGCTGTCCCTGATGGCATTGACCAATACCGATCCGACCACGACACCATCGGCATTGCGGCCGACAGCTTCGGCCTGTTCCGGCGTCTTGACACCAAAGCCGACAGCAACCGGCAGTTCCGTATGCTCCTTGATGCGTTTGACGGCAATGGCCACCTTGTCGGCATCGAGGGCACCGGTGCCGGTGATGCCGGTGACCGAGACGTAATAGACAAAGCCGGAGGTATTGGCCAACACCTTGGGCAGTCGCTTTTCATCGGTCGTCGGCGTTGCCAGACGGATGAAATTGACGCCGGCATCGCGGGCAGGCAGGCACAATTCGTCATCATGCTCGGGAGGCACATCAACAACAATCAGGCCATCAACGCCCGCTTCCCTGGCGTCTTTCACGAAGACCTTCGGATCGCGGATATAGATGGGATTGTAATAGCCCATCAGGATGATCGGGGTCTCATTGTCTTCCTTGCGGAATTCGCGCACCATGTCGAAGGTTTTGGCCATGGTGTGACCACCGGCCAACGCTCGCTGCGTGGCGAGCTGGATAGGCACCCCTTCGGCCATCGGATCAGAGAAGGGCATGCCCAGTTCGATGACATCGACGCCAGCCTTCGGCAGAGCCTTGAAGATTTCGAGCGAGGTGTCGAGATCCGGGTCGCCAGCCGTGATGAAGCCAACAAGGGCGGCGCGGTTTTCGGCTTTGCAGGCAGCAAAGCGGGTATCAATGCGTGTCTTTTCCATTGTCTTGCTCCTGCCCCTTATTCCGCAAGGGATCCCTTGCCGAGAAACTTGCTCACGGTGTTGACGTCCTTGTCGCCGCGACCGGAAAGGTTGACGACGATGATCTGGTCCTTGTCCATGGTCGGAGCCCGCTTGACGACTTCGGCGATGGCGTGAGAGCTCTCGAGTGCCGGGATGATGCCCTCGGTCAGACAGAGCAGCTGGAAGGCTTCGAGCGCTTCGGTGTCGGTTGCCGAAACATACTCAACCCGCCCGGTGTCGCGCAGATAGGAATGCTCCGGCCCGATGCCCGGATAGTCAAGGCCAGCGGAAATGGAATGCCCTTCTAGGATCTGGCCATCGGGATCCTGCAACAGGTAGGTTCGGTTGCCATGCAGCACCCCCGGCTTGCCGGCGTTGAGCGAGGCACAATGCTTGTCGGTATCAAGGCCATAGCCAGCCGCTTCGACACCAACGATCTGCACGTCCTTGTCCTCAAGGAACGGATGGAACAGGCCAATGGCGTTCGAGCCACCACCAAGGCAGGCGCAGAGCATATCCGGCAGACGCCCTTCGGCGGCCATGATCTGTTCCTTGACTTCCTGTCCGATGATCGACTGGAAATCGCGCACCATCATCGGATAGGGATGCGGGCCTGCCGCCGTGCCGATGATATAATAGGTATCCTCAACGTTGGTCACCCAGTCGCGCAGAGCCTCGTTCATGGCGTCCTTCAGGGTTCCAGCCCCGGCGGTGACCGGATGGACAACGCCACCCAGAAGGTTCATGCGGAAGACGTTCGGCGCCTGACGCTCGACGTCGGTTGCCCCCATGTAAACCTCGCAGGGGAAACCGAAGCGGGCGCAGACGGTGGCCGTCGCCACACCATGCTGACCGGCACCGGTTTCGGCGATGATGCGGGTCTTGCCCATGCGTTTGGCAAGCAGGATCTGGCCAAGGCAGTTGTTGATCTTGTGGCTGCCGGTGTGGTTCAGTTCTTCACGCTTGAGATAGATCTTCGCGCCGCCCAGATGCTCGGTCAGGCGCTCGGCGAAATAGAGCGGGCTCTGGCGACCGACGTAATTTTTGTGCAGGTCGGCCAGCTCGGCATGAAACGCCGGATCTTCCTTGGCTTCGCGATAGGCGGTGTCCAGATCCAGGATGAGCGGCATCAGGGTTTCCGAGACGAAACGCCCGCCATAGATGCCGAAAAAGCCACGGTCATCAGGCCCCTGGCTGACGCTGTTGGGCAATGAAGTCGGGTCAGTCATGTTTGCTTCCTCGTTCAAAAAGCTGTCCACGCCCGACTGCCGCTCTCAGAGCCAATCTCAGAGTTCCCGGGCAGCCGACTTGGCGGCATGGACGAAATCAATAATCTTCTGCCGGTCCTTGACCCCCGGCGCACTCTCTATGCCCGAGGAAACATCGACTCCCTGCGGGCGTGTCAGGCGAATGGCTTCGGCAACATTGTCCGGATTGAGCCCGCCTGACAGGACGAATGGCTTCTTGAGCTTGAGATTCTGTATGAGGCGCCAGTCGAAGGTGATGCCATTGCCGCCAGGCAGTTCGGTATTCATGTCCCGTGGCGGTTTGGCGTCGAACAGCAGGATATCGCTCACATCCTCATAGGCAGGTATGGGAGCAAGATCCGCTTCATCCCGGATGGACAGGGCTTTCATGACGGGGCGGTTGAATAGCGCCTTGATCTGGGAAACGCGTTCGGGCGTTTCCGTGCCGTGCAATTGCCAGATATCGGGATTGATCGACCGGTCGATGGCCTCAAGCTCATCGTCACTCGCATTGACAGTGAGGGCAACTATGGACGCTTTGCCGCGTACCGGACCCACCAGTTCCTTCGCTTTCCCATAATCTACATGCCTCGGGCTTTTCGGAAAGAAAACAAATCCAATCCAGTTGGCACCACATTGCAGGCCCGTCGCAATCGTTTCTGGCGTCGACAGGCCACAGATCTTTACATACATTGGGAACCCTCTTGTTGCAACGGCTTTGTCAATTCGCCCCATTATGCGAAAGCCTACACCCGATGGGGCAAACCCCTTTCGACCGACCCGACTGGTCCGGCTGCGGACAGGATATTGCACGACTTGCCGGACAAGCAAACTGGCAAACAGACTCGCAAACAGAAATGCCAGCCGCAGGGCTGGCATCACTTCTGTGTCAGATCGAACAGCAGGCGGTTTCATCCGCGCCCCGCGCAAACTTCAGCTCACGCACAGGGCGGTGTAACGGCCAAGTCCTACATCGCAACCTTGGTGATGGCTGTCGAGCCGGACGCAGGCAATGCCGGAACATCGCTCTTCGGGTCGGCGGCCAGCTTTTCAAGACGCTTCTGCTGACGATCCGCTTCGTTGCGCCATCGCTGCGCTTCATACCGTTTTTCACGGGCAGCCTTGCGATGGCGGCCCTGCTTCAGCCAAGCCATGAACCCGCCGATGAAAACACCGACAAGCAGCGCGCCGAAGATCACCATATACAGCGGCAGGGTGAAATCCAGCACCGGCTGTTCCGGCGAAAACGGATCCAGAGCAAGTTTGACTTCATGACGGTTGGCAACAGCCAACGAGATCATCACGATGCCGAACGGCACCAGAATGATCAGCTGCAGAAAGCGTTTGATTATTTTCATAATCGAAAGGTATCCAGTCTTGATCGGAAGGCCTATTCGCTATCGTCCCCGTCGTTGAGACGCTCGCGCATTTCCTTGCCGGTTTTGAAGAAAGGAACATATTTCTCTGCCACCGGAACCTTTTCGCCCGTTCTCGGGTTGCGCCCGACGCGTGCCGGACGGTTCTTGACCGAGAACGCGCCGAAGCCGCGCAACTCGACCCGATCCCCGCGCGCCAGGGCGTCGGAAATCTCGTCAAGGATGGCGTTGACAATATGTTCTACATCTCTCTGATAGAGATGCGGGTTTTGTTCTGCGATGTGTTGTACCAATTCGGACTTGATCATCGTCCGCTCCCCTTCATTGCTACCCTTACAGATTCGAATTCATTATTGAGCAGATCCCGACCAAACAAAATGCGTAAAATGCTCTTATTGTTCGTTTTTTTGAGCCTGCCAAACTGAGACCAGTCCGTCAAGTTGAACCGCATCATTTCGTTGGGCAAACAGGTCAATAATTGGTTGAGGCAACAGGCTGGCCATCATCCTGCTGGCAAAACCGAACGGGAAGCTCTGGGTTATAGGCTCCGGCTTCCACTCGATCAGCTTCAGATTTGTATCGAGATTGTGCTGTTTAATCAACCAGTTCTTGGCTTCTTCCGGCCCCCCGAGCTCATCGACCAGTTGCAGCTCCAGAGCCTGCCCGCCGGTGACCACCCGACCATCGGCCAGTTCGAGGGCGCGGGCCCGATCAAACGGTCGATTTTCGGCAACAAGGTCAACAAACCATTGAAAAGAATCATCAATCATCTTGGCGATCATTGCCTCGGCCTCCGGATTCTTGCCAGAGAACGGGTTTGGCTCTGCCTTCAGCGGCGCACTCTTGACCGATCGCATCTCGACGCCGACTGTCTCCATCAACTTGGACAGGTCGGTATATTGGAACAGGACACCAATGGACCCGGTGATTGAAGTGCGACGAGCAAAGATGCGCTCAGTCGGTAGCGCGATCAGGTAACCCGCAGACGCAGCCATGGCATCCATGCTGGCAACAACCGGCTTTTTCTTGCGCAGCTCCTTGAGCGCGTCATAAATCGCTTCACCACCGGACGTTGCGCCGCCGGGACTATTGATCGAGACGACCACACCCTTGACGTGGTCGTCCTTCTCCAGATCCTTGATCAGCTTCAGTTTGCGTTCCTGACCAACGATTGTGCCCGCAAAGACGATCTTGGCGATCTGGTCCTTCTTGGTGGTTAGATCTGCAGCATCCAGAATGAGAGACATGGAAGACCCGATGACCAGAATGAACAGCGCGATAACAGCGATGATGCGCCAAACCGAGAGTTTGCGCTTGAGCTGGCGGCGCTCTATCAAATGATCCAAATCGAAAGACATGGTTGTGCTTCCCTCACCCTGTTCCACTGTGGTTTATCGCCCGCGGCGACCTAATTTGCAACGCCAATATAAGTGCGGATTCTAAAAAGAGTTTGAAAATACATGACAAACAAAAATGCCGCAGGCGAAAAACACCTGCGGCATTCGTCATTTTTACCAATGCCAAGAAGGCTTGGATAGCGACTTATTCGTCGTCGCGAGCCTTGAGGGCAGCACCAAGGATGTCGCCGAGAGAAGCGCCAGCGTCGGAAGAACCGAACTGTGCAATGGCTTCTTTCTCTTCTGCAACTTCAAGAGCCTTGATGGATACGCCGAGCTTGCGGTTTTTCTTGTCGAACTGGGTAACGCGAGCGTCAACCGTTTCACCAACCTGGAAGCGGTCGGTGCGCTGGTCGGCGCGGTCACGGGCCAGGTCGGCACGACGAATGAAGGAGGTCATGTCAGAGCCAACAACCTTGACTTCCAGACCGTTCTCTTTCACTTCGGTGATTTCGCAAGATACGATCGCACCGCGTTTCAGTTCGCCAGAAGCGTCTTCGAACGGATCGGATTCAAGCTGCTTGATACCGAGGGAAATACGTTCCTTCTCGACATCCACATCCAGGATGACAGCCTTGACAACGTCGCCCTTGTTGAACTCTTCCAGAACCTGTTCGCCAGGACGGTTCCAGTCCAGATCGCTGAGGTGAACCATGCCGTCGACTTCGCCTTCCAGACCGATGAAGAGACCGAATTCGGTCTTGTTCTTCACTTCGCCTTCGACGACGGTGCCAGCCGGATGGGTTTCTGCAAAGACAGCCCACGGGTTGTCGAGGGTCTGTTTCAGGCCCAGGGACACGCGGCGTTTTACAGGATCGACTTCCAGGATCATCACTTCTACTTCCTGAGAGGTAGAAACGATCTTGCCCGGATGGACGTTCTTCTTGGTCCAGGACATTTCGGAAACGTGGATCAGGCCTTCGATGCCCGGCTCCAGTTCGAGGAATGCGCCGTAATCGGTGATGTTGGTCACACGACCGGTGAACTTGGAACCAACCGGATAACGCTGTTCGATTTCAGACCATGGATCAACTTCAAGCTGCTTCATGCCCAGAGAAATACGATGGGTATCCTGGTTGACGCGAACGATCTGAACCTTGACGGTCTGGCCGATGGACAGCACTTCGCTCGGATGGTTGATACGACGCCATGCAATGTCGGTGACATGCAGCAGGCCGTCGATACCGCCCAGATCCACGAATGCGCCGTAATCGGTGATGTTCTTGACAACACCCTCGACGGTCTGGCCTTCCTTGAGGTTCTGAACCAGTTCGGTGCGCAGTTCTGCGCGGGTTTCTTCCAGAATGACGCGGCGGGAAACAACGATGTTGCCACGACGCTTGTCCATTTTCAGGATCTGGAAAGGCTGTGGGGTGTGCATCAGAGGGGTCACGTCGCGAACCGGACGGATATCCACCTGAGAGCGAGGCAGGAAGGCAACGGCGCCGTCCAGATCCACGGTGAAGCCACCCTTGACCTGGTTGAAGATGGTGCCATTAACTTTTTCTTCTGCTTCGAAGGCTTTTTCCAGCTTGCCCCAGCTTTCTTCGCGGCGGGCTTTGTCACGAGACAGAACAGCTTCGCCCATCGCATTTTCGATACGCTCGAGGTAAACTTCAACCTCGGAGCCAATCTCAAGACCACCGTCTTTTGCCTGCGCACCAAACTCCTTCAGTGCGACGCGGCCTTCAACTTTCAAGCCAACATCGATGATTGCCATGTCTTTTTCGATGCCAACAACGGTGCCTTTGATGACCGTGCCTTCATGCGGCTCGGTTTCATTAAAGGACGCGTCAAGAAGGGCGGCAAAATCTTCCATGGACGGATTAAGATCGCTCATAAAAACTCCTAAATAACCCCGTTTTCGGGGCCCTTCGCGCCAATTGGTTCGTGTTTCACCATGCCCCTGTCCCGACCATGTCTATTAAAAGACAAGTCCATCCTTTGGTATAAAGGAGTGGTCCGGCGCGTATGCGGTCGGTAGGGAGCTCAATTTTTACGACATTCCGAAGAGTGCCCGCAGCGGCAAGACAGCAGGACGAACAACTGATCAGTCAAATCCGCCTGCGACATCACCCCAGCGCAACAGACTGATAGATAAAGGAAATCACCGGACGCTCGCACTTCAATGCATAGCAAAAAGGCCACAATCGGGTCCCCGATTGACGTGCCTTCATTTTTCCTGCGTTTCCTCAACAATCCTAACAGCTTGCTGGAATGCGCCTTCTATATCCAATTTTGTTGTATCAAGCAAGTGGGCATCTTCAGCCGGAACAAGCGGCGCAACCGCGCGGCTCTGGTCCCGCTCGTCCCGCTTCTTCACATCTTCCAGAATCTGCGCATAGTCCGCAGCCTGTCCCTTGGCAAGGATTTCGTCGGTTCGGCGCTGGGCGCGCACCTCGGCGCTGGCGGTCACGAACAGCTTTACGTCAGCATCCGGACAGACAACCGTGCCGATATCGCGGCCATCCAGAATGGCTCCGCCCGGACGATTGGCAAACGCCCGCTGGGCCTCCAGAAGGGCCTGCCGGACGCGTGGCATCACAGCCACCTTGGAGGCAGCTTCGCCGATGGCATGGGCAGACAGAACCGAGCGATCGAGAGCCGCCAGGTCAAGAGCCTGCGCAGCCGCCGCCGCCAGATCCTCATCATCCAGAGGCCTGTCTGCGATCAACAGTGCATGGGCCACGGCACGAAAGGTCAGCCCCGTATCAAGATGCGGCAAGGCGAAGCGTTCCGCCAGCCGACGAGCCATGGTGCCCTTGCCAGACGCAGCCGGGCCATCAATTGCGATGATCATCAGACGTTCCTCTCAGTCAAAATCTTCTTCTTGTCTTTCTGTCTTGGCTCTTATTTCCAGACCATGCCCGGCAAGGCCATGCCCGGTCAGCCAAGTTCAGTCAGGCGGGTTGGCCTTGTGACCTCGGCACCGGACTGGCCCTGTCGTTCACCCCGCCCCACGCGCCAGTTCACTTTCCATGAACCGAAGGCTTCTGATGCCATACCAGCTCAGATGCTCCCCATCAACAAAGGCATGGGCAAAGGGCAGATCCGCCATTTGCCTTTTCCGTCCCAGAAAGGGATAGGGCTCGGAGGAGCACAATAGGAGAGTCGTTTCCGGATCGAAAGCGGCAAGATCGATGACCGGATATTTCTCATCGAAGGTCTCGATCTCGACACCGAGCCGCGCCAGACTGTCGCCAATGAAGCTTTGTCGGCTCACCGCCATCCATGGCTTGCGCCAGATAAGATAGAGAATCTTGCGGATCGGCTGTGTGGGGCGTCGTCCCCAGTCCAGCAAGGCAGGCAGAGGCTGATCCGGCAGCCAGGTCGGACGACAAAGACCATCCAGCGCCCTGCTCCGCTCCGCCATGGCTCTGAGCCCATCGGAAGCGAGGCGGTCGGCAAGCCCCTCCAACGCCGCGGTCATGTCGTCAAGCGATGACACATGGGTGACGTGGCAGGGCACCTCGTCCTGTTCGGCCATGAAACGGGCATTCTCTTCTCGATCAAGCAGGATGAGGTCCGGATTGACGGCCAGCACCTTGTCCCGGTCCCAGTCCTTGGTACCTCCGACGACCGGGATCGCCCCGACCGTCGCTGACGGGTGAATGCAGAAGCGCGTGCGGCCCACGACGGCAATGTCCGCGGCGAGCAGGGTTTCCGTCCAACTGGGGACAAGGGAAATCACGCGCATCGGCTTCCTCGATATCGGCTTTATTCGAAGGTGGCGCCAAGAGCTTCCATCAGGTCGGCAAAGCCCGGGAAGGACGTGTTGATGATGCCCGCATCATCAACCGTGACCGGCTTTTCGCAGCCAAGCCCCAACACAAGGAAGCTCATGGCAATGCGGTGATCCAGATGGGTGATGACACGACCGCCTCCAGCGACGTCCGTCCCGCCCTTGACGACGAGATAGTCCTTGCCCTCTTCGAAGGCGACGCCATTGACCTCAAGCCCTGCTGCAACGGCGGCAAGCCTGTCGCTTTCCTTGACGCGCAGCTCTTCGAGCCCCTCCATGCGGGTTTCCCCTTGCGCAAAGCTCGCGGCAACGGCCAGCACCGGGTATTCGTCAATCATCGATGGAGCCCGTTCGGCTGGTACGGTCACGCCCTTCAGCGCCGAGGAACGCACACGAATGTCGCCAATGGTCTCGCCACCACTGTTGCGCTCGTTCTCGATCGTGATGTCAGCCCCCATTTCGAGAAGCGTGGTGATGAGGCCGGTGCGGGTCTCATTGAGCAGGATGTCTTCCAGCACCAGCTCCGAGCCCGGAGTGATCAGCGCGGCCACAATCGGGAAGGCCGCAGAGGACGGGTCGCCCGGCACGATGACGTCCTGTGCCGTGAGCTCCTGCAGCCCCTCAATGGTCAGCACCGTTTCACCTTCGTCGTTGATCTCTTCGCCAAGCGTCGCGCCAAAGCCGCGCAGCATCTTCTCGGTGTGATCGCGGGTCTTGACCGGTTCGATGACGGTGGTGGTGCCTGCCATGTTGAGGCCTGCCAGCAGCACGCAGCTTTTGACCTGCGCCGATGCCATTGGCACGCGGTAGGTAATCGGCTGGGCCGGGTCGCCCCCCTTGATGGTCAGCGGCAGGCGATCGCCGGACCGGCTCAGCACCTCCACGCCCATCTGGCGCAGCGGATTGAGCACGCGCGCCATCGGTCGGCTGGAAAGCGAGGCATCACCCATGAAGGTCGTTGCAAAGGCATGGGCTCCGGCAACGCCCATGACCAGACGCGCCCCGGTACCCGAGTTGCCGAAATCAAGCACGTTGGCCGGTTCGAGGAGAGACCCGGTTCCCAGCCCCGTCACATGCCAGACATCGTCTTCATCTTTGCGCACAGAGGCGCCGAAGGCAGCCATGGCCTTTGCGGTATTGAGCACATCTTCCGATTCCAACAAGCCGTGAATGGTAGTATCCCCACGTGCCAGCGCACCAAAGATCAGGGCGCGGTGCGATATGGATTTGTCGCCGGGAACACGCAAATGGCCACGCAGGCCAGAGGACTTGCACGCGGCAAGCGGAGACAGGTTGGTGCTATCGTGAGCCATTTCCACCTCTTGCTTGAAGTTCTCGTTGGTCTTCTGCCCTTTTTGCCAGTTGCAGAGGATATGTCCGAGGCCATTTCTTCGTTGAAACCGGCCCCGACTTACACCATATTGCCCACTACGTCACGCCAACATCCGAAGAAAAGAGTTTTTTGCGGCCTTTTTCGACTTTTAGCTTTTGACAGGCCGTACAAGGTTAGCTAATGGAGTTGGTCAATTCTTAGAATCGAAAACCTTGCTAGGTGAAGAGGCAAAGCTGTGGCACGACCAGAACTTGGAACCAAACGCGTCTGTGCAGATTGCGGCGCTAAATACTACGACCTGAACCGCGATCCTATTGTCTGCCCGAAATGCGGATCTATCTTCGAGATGACCAGACCTTCCGCAATCGAAGTGGCGGAAATTGATGATCATGACGATGATGTAATGGCTGCGGCCTCCGCAAGCGGAAGCGACGACGACGCAGATGTCATCTCTCTTGAGGACGCCGATGCCGAACAGGCATCCGATATCGACGTTCCGGATCTGGATGACGATGACGACAGCGACGACGCGGATGTCTTCCTTGACGACGAGGAAGACGAGGAAGCCCTCGACGCCATTGGCCTCGATGTGGCTGTCCCGAGCGAAGACGAAGAATAATCTTCTGCCTCTCGGCAAACGCCCGTCAGCTTCCCTCGGGGTAGCAAGACAGAGCGTATATTTTCAAAAGCGCAGCTGGCAACGGCTGCGCTTTTTGTTTGTGCGTCATTGAGCCCTTTTCCCTCGCCCTCTTTCGGTCTCCTCCTGACGTCTCGTTCTTTCTGTCACGCGCCATTGGATGATCATTCCCGGCCACGCCCGCTTCGGAGAAGACCAAGGGAAGCCCGGAGACTGGCCGCATGCGTTCGCAGATCCGGCAGAGGCGAGATGTTTTCCAACAGTATTTTCAGCTCTGTTCAAAACCGGAAGAGAGCCTTCCTTCGCAGAAACCCGCGCGATCTGTTTCCTGCCCAAGAGCTTCTTCATCAAACTGGGGAAAGAATCCACAATTTCATGAAAATGGGGATTGATTTCACATAAGCGCTTCAATATGTTCCGCTTCACCACGAAGCGATTGTGACGCTTTGAAGTGGGGCTATAGCTCAGTTGGGAGAGCGCGTGAATGGCATTCACGAGGTCAGCGGTTCGATCCCGCTTAGCTCCACCATTTCTTCCCCTGTTTTAATTTTCCCAACGTTATCAATCCCAAAATCAGTGTTGGTTTTGGCTGCGCGCACACGCATCTGCTCAGTGCGGGAACGCTGACGGCTTTGGGGATGGCAGCAAAAGGCGCTGTGGGGCTGGCCGACACCTGTACCGTTCCATCAGGTTCAATATTGATGGCGATCTCGTCTAACGAGTGATCTTTAATCCAAGCACCAGAAGGAAATCTCTTGTCGCCATGAACAAGCAGGTGGTCTCAGGATCTTTGCTTCAAGCAGCCGCCCTCGGAAGCGCCTGTCTCCTCCTTGTCGTGTAACGAAGCGACCGGCATCTTAGCAATAGCACAAGCGCGGCAGGTGTAGGCGGATGAGACACAGGCGCCCCTGCGTGTTGACAGGATATCAAAAAGGCCTGTTCACCAGCCCCCTCCGTTCAGCGGTAGAGATCGGCCCTGCTTGGTGGCAGCTTTGCCGGTCCTTTGGGATTCTTGCTGACGAGCACCTGATAAAGACGGGCCGAGCCACGCAGGAAGGCAAGGGATGATCCGGCAAGATAGGCGGTCCAGATTCGGTAGACCTCCTCTCCTGCCAACTCGACCGCCCTGTCGCGGTTGGCCTCCAGTCTATCGAGCCAGAGTTTTGTGGTTCGCTGATAATGCTCGCGCCAGCCTTCCACATCCATCACCTCGAACTTGTTTTGCTCAAGGCTGGATATGGTCCGGCCCAGATCGATCAACTCACCACCAGGGAAGATATATTTCTGCAGGGCGCGCTGTTCTGGACGGGAAGAAAAGCGTTTCCTTCCCTTCTTGGCCTTACGGGATATGGCGTGGTTGAGAAACAGCCCCTTGTCGACGAGCAGGCGATTTATGGTGGCGCAATAGGTGTCGAGATTGTCTTCCCCGACATGTTCCATCATGCCGACCGATGCAATCTTGTCGAATTGACCTTCAAGATCGACGTAGTTCTTGAGTTCCACACTCACCCTGTCTTCGAGGCCCTTTGCCTTGATCCGTTCACGAACATGGGCCAGTTGGGCCTCGGACAGGGTGATGCCATGGGCATGCACGCCATAGTTCTCGGCTGCATGGAAGATCAGGGCACCCCAGCCGCAACCAATATCAAGGAAACGCTCGCCGGGTTTGAGGCGCAGCTTGCGGCAGATCATGTCGAGCTTGTCACACTGGGCCTGATCCAGCGAATTGTTCCAATCGGCGAAATAGGCGCAGCTGTAGAGGCGTCGCTCATCGAGGAACAGCTCGTAGAAATCGTTGCCAACATCATAGTGGAACTGGATGAACTCGGTTTCGTCACTCTTGGGGCGGCTTTTGCCGTGCTGGCTTTCGTCGCCGGAAAAAGCCCGGCTGGCGTCGAGTTTAACGCCGGGAGCGAAGAGGAAGGCCGTCAGAAAAGACAGGATGGTGCTCTTGGGTATCTTCTTCAGGCGTTTGCGCGAAGGGGTGAAGGCGAACAGCAGCCCCACATCATAGAGTGAGCCCCCCTTGATCTCGATGAGACCCTTGATATAGGGGCGGATGATGCGATCAAGGCCGGGGCGGCGCAGCAGTGAGGCAATGACGCCCGGATCCGCGATCCGGATGGTGAGGTCAGGCGCCGGATTGCTGCCCATCGGTACTCTGGTTCCGTCCCAGAGTTCAATGGCGATGTCGGCATCGAGCGCCCTGGCCACCTCTTCAAGAAGGGCAAGTGTTGTCTTCCGTTGCCGCTGCGTTGCCTTCTGCCCTGTCATAACGACCCTGCCTGTTGGTTCCCGATGCAGAGACTGCTTGTCGGTTTTGTCAGGAATAGGCTGCCACTAGCACGGGAATATGGCAATGAGGCAAATGTCGGTGCTCTGTGCTCAGGTAACGGCCCAGAGATGCCATTCGTTGGCGAGCCCATCCTGCAAAAACGGCTGCCGCACTCTGGGCGTCAGCGCGAGCCGCAGCGTGGTTTGAGCCTGATCGCAAGTGAAGCATACACGCAAAGCTTTCCAACTGGTCAAGCAGCCGGTGAGACAGCTTCTGCTAAACCATTGCAGAAGAGGGGGAAACTCTTCCCGAGAGCCCGGCCCAGCCGAAAGAACGCCCTGCTCGTTATCTCGCTGCAGCCTGTTCGAGAATTTCATTCAACAGATGCGGCATGTCCCGTGTCGGGATCAGACTGGGATCATCCGCGCGCAAATCAAGATAGAGTGCAATAGCCGCATGCAATGCGTTTGTAACTGAAACCCTGTCGTGCAGTGCAACTGTCGAGGAGAGGTTGGCCAGCACATCAAGGTCAAGCATCTCCAGCCGTCGCACGCCGCGCTGGTTCCTGCCGGCCCGCCGACAGATCAGCGGCCCCAGTATCTGTTCGCGAAAGAAGCCAAGCATGCCGATAGCCTCATAGAGTTCCCCTCTGGCCAGCTTGGTGGTTGCATAGTGCAGCCAGATCCATGCGCGATCTTCGAACCAGTCCGAGGGTAGGTTTGGCCACTCTACCCTTCCGGTCTCCAGACGCTTCCTGATCGCCACAGGATCGCGCGCAAACAGCACCAGACGCTCTTCGACCTGCAGATCCAGGTCGGCAATCAAGACGAATTTGAAATCGACATGCAGAAGCGGTGGTCCGTATAGACAAATCAAGAGGCGCGGCTCGCCAACATGTTCGCCCGTAAAGGCACTGAGTAGCGGGCCTGCCGCTTCAGCAAATGAATGGCGTGACCCCATGACATTCTGATAGTCGCTCTCGTTCACGACGACGACGAAATCCAGATCGGAATGGTCATCAAGACCACCGTGAAGATATGAACCGCCAATAAGAAGCGCATCGAATCTTGGGTCGCTGGCGACCAAATCACGGACCCGGGCGAGATAGTCGTGATGTACGGGTGGCAGGGTGCTTTGCATATCATTCTCCTGATCCGCACCCCTGAACGCGAAACAGAACAGGAATACGCAGACTGATAAGTGGGTGTTGCCCGGATCGGTCATCCAGGTTCGTGATGAACAGTCGCTGCCTGCTTTTGCGATTGGCTGCACATCGGATGGGATGGGATGGGATGCAATTCATTCCCCAATGTGATCAGTGACGCATCACGCGACACTCATGATGGCGATACCTTTTAAACTTTGCATACCAAAAGAAAAACTACTGACACCATAGCTGCAAAATATATTCTCCTCTCAACCTTTTGAATATATCAAAAATAAATTCCACCTGAAGAGTGTATTGTGAAAAAATTTTGGTTCTCGCTTGTTGCTTCCTTGCTGCTGCTGAATAGTCCATCGGCGAACGCCACTGAAGTGCCTTCCATTTTCAGCAAATCGGAACTACGGCAGATTGCCAAGGACTAAGACAGATTCCTCGCCAACCTCACCCGCGTCAGATACATCAAGGGAGAGGGCATTGTCGGAGCTGACAGGGCCTATTTCAGGGCCAGTGGTACATACTTCACGGCCCCAATTGTCTCTGGAACGGCATCCCTGATCCTCTCGCGTTTCCCTGATCTCAACGCCGACGACGTCAAGCGCATGCCTCTGAATTCTGCCCGGGACATCGCATCCACGGGAATCGGCGATTACACCAGCTGTGGACTGCTCGACGCCAATACGGCCCTCACAGCGGATCCGGCCTTCTTCATTGAAAGCCGCATTTCCGGCGTGACGATGGTGCGGAAAGACGGAAAGCCCGTTCTGCGTGTCATCGGCGTGGCAAATACCAGCAGCTTTGCGAAGGCCACACTATACATCGGCGAGGGGGCAAATCCGGACAGGTGGCTTCGCCTCAAGACCCCCATCAGGCAAACTGCCGCGTCGACCCCCTTGATAGATTTGCCTGCCCCGGTTTTCAAAGGAAGCAAGCGATGAACGATCCGGCTGGTGATCGAGGGGAGCGACAAGGAAACAAGAGAATCTTGGTTCAATCTGAAATTAGGATGAGAACATAAGCACAGTCAAAGAGTGGAGAATCCCATGTACCGTCTGAAACTTCTATGCGCGACATTGCTGACACACTGGCTCTTGGTCAGCGGGGCGTTCGCAGTTGTGGTCGACATCAACATACAGACCGAGGGAGACCCTGTTCCGCAAGCTGAAATCTCGTTCCAGACCCTTGATGGAGACCCGATTGACCTTGCGCTCTTTTAGGAGGAGACAGAGCAGCAGGAGCCGGCGCAGCCTGCTGCCGCGGCCCCCGCTCAGCCCGCCAGAACACCGTCGGAAACTCCCCCCGCTGCAAACTTGGCAGACGCTTCAGGCGGAGCGGTGATCGAAACAGATGAAAATGGTTTCGTGGCTATCAGGCTCGAGGACCAGTTTATCGGTGAAACTGTCGTGGCTGCCATCAGGAAGGGGGGCAAGCTGATCAAGCTCCAGTCTCTGTCGCCGAGCGAAGATGGCAGGGAGAGACCATAGAGGCTCTGGATCCGGCAGATGCCCACATCGATCTTGTCATTGGACAGGATGAAAGAACATGCCGCAGTGGCAAATCCTGCGCCTTCAGCATCTCCGTCAGCAATACCGGCAATGGCATATATGAAGGACCCGTCTTTATCGAAGGCGCATTGCAGGGTGACTGGATCACGGCATCGGCCAGAGTGGACGACTTGTTCTGCGGGCGCTCCCGAAGCGGCAAGACATTGTGTTCCGTGCAGCTTTCGCTCGAGCCGGGGGCAGAGGCCGGCTATCTGGTCAATGTCCCGTTGCCGCGCCAGATGAAGGCTTCGTCCCGCAGCTGCATTGCTTTTTTCCCGATGGAGCCCATGGCAGCAACCCGATCCACGCCGATCATGGCGGCGATCCAGCTCGGACTTTCCCGCATGGGGTACCAACCGGGGCGGGCCGATGGCATCGATGGTCCGAAAACACAAAATGCCATTGCCTCCTTCCTGCAACAACAACGTCTCGAAGCCCCTGGCAACAACGAGCAGCTGTTTGAAATGCTCTACCAGTATCCTTTCAGGAAATTGGCAAGGCTGGGCATCTCAGACAAGACAAATTGCATCAGGATCGCATTGGCCAAACCCGCGAGCCCGGTCTATCGTGCAAGGCAGCCTGCCCCGGTCATGCGTCAGGACATCAGGCCGCAAAACCGGAACACGCGCGAAGAGGCGATTGGCCGCGTCCTCGGCATGGGCCTGGCCATCGGCATCCTCAACAACGGATACAGCCGGGAACCGCGTCGCCCACGCTATAACGGCCCGATGGAATAGCCCGGACCCGATGCGGTCTTGAATTTCATCAAGACAGTTGATGCGTGACTGGGGCAAAAGGCGATGGGTTTGAGGGGCTGAACCAGAGGCGTGTCTCCTGAGAAAGCCTGCCCCTGGTTGAGGCTATTTTGCGAGAGCCGCCTTGGCGGCGGTATTTCCAAGCGCTGCCGCCTTCTCATAAAGGGCGCGTGCTTTTGCCTGATCGGCTGGCACTCCTTCACCCTTTTCATAGAGCGAGGCCAAGCCGACCATGCCATCGGACGCGATCAGGTCGCCACGGGATGCCGCGATGCCGTACCATCGGAACGCTGCGGCAAAGTTCTGAGCAACCCCCTTCCCTGTCTGATAAGCCCGACCCAGATAGTATTGGCTGGTGATGTCGCCCGCCTCGGCCGCTTTGGCAAACCACTGCACGGCAGCCGCATCGTCACCCCGTTCGAGAGCAATCAATCCGATATAGCGCGCTGCCTTCATGTCGCCCGCCTTGTCTGCCTGCTGGAAATAGCCAAGAGCCTTGTCGAGGTCCGCAGAGACACCAAGTCCCTCCATCCAGATCTTGCCAAGATAGAGCAGCCCTCTTGTCTCGCCGGCATCGACCGACCGCTCGGCCCATTCCCTTGCGGCATCATAATCAGCCGCCAGCCCCTCTCCACCCTCAAGATAGATGCGTGCCAGTTGCTCGGCAGCATTGGGTTCATTGCCGGCATAGGCCTTTTCATAAAGCGCAATAGCCCCGGCCAGGTTTCCCGCATCGGTCGCAGCCTTGGCCTCGGCCATGATGGAACCTTCTGGGGGCATGCGTTGAGCCTGTGCTGCGCCAACCAGCGAGATCAGAAGGCAAAGGCAAAAGAACAGACTGCGGATCATCGTGACCTCTTGCGAAAGAATCATCGGCGCTACACTCCCACTTCACGACGCATCGCGGAAAAGCCACGCGCGGATCGGCTCGATCGAATAGGCAACGCGCCAGGTGTTGCGGTGACCGCTTGCCCCTTCCGTGCTTTCTCCTTCATTAAACACCGAACCCTTGGCGAAGGTGACATAGTTGATGCGGGCGCCTTGCGCATTGAGAGTATCAAAGGCAAAGCGGAATTGCTCGTCATTCCAGTGACCATCCCATTCTGCCCGGGCGATTGTCGCCCCCTCTTTCTCCAGAGCTTCGGTGATGGCGTTTTGTCCGGGAAAGGCCTTGCTGTCATCCTGACTGACGAGAATGAAAAGCCGGTTGCCGGCCATTGGCGCAACCAGAGAGGCATCCCACTGGCAGGCCACCAGAAAGGAGGCTGCGAAGAAGTCGGGATATTTGATGTTCATGGCAATCGACATCATGCCACCGCCCGATTGTCCCGTGGTGTAAAGGCGGTTGCTGTCGATCGAATACTGTTCTGTCAGGGCCTTGATCAGATTGATGGTCGTGTCCAGCATGCTGGAGGTGTTGGAGTCATCATCGGCAATGATTTCGCCATATTGGGGCGCCAGCACGAAACAGGGCCGTCTGGCCTGATCCTCAGGGCTTGCCCACGCAATCGCACCAAGCCCTTGCTTAAGCGTGGTCAGGACCTCGTTGCTCGTCGCTCCGGCATCGTGCATGAAGTTGATCAACGGATAGGATTTCTCCGGATCATACCCCTTGGGAATGAAGAGGTTGTAGGCAAGCACGTCACCGGTCTCCGGGTCGTGCCATTCCAGTTGCTGAAAGTCATCGACGATCAGATTGGTCATGGCGGATGTCTCGCAGGAACCGTCCGCAATGCTTTCCTTGTCACCAAGCCTTATAGTCGCTTGTGACAGCGTGGCGTGGGGGACAGCCCATGTGGTATCGGCGATGCTGGCGTCTCCTGCCTTGCCCGGTCCGCCGGGGCCCTTGGCCTGCTGGTTGCTCGACTTGTCGTCTTGCCGTTCGGCCTTGATCGCAAGGCTTGCGTCCGCATCATCCGGCGACAGGGCAACAATCACCACACGCCCGGCGTCTGTCCGATCCGAGGGATCTGCGGATGCAGATGGATAGACATCGGTCACCGTGCGTCCGGCAACGCTGAACTGGTCGACAGAAAGGGCCTCTGCCGGAATAGCCTTGGCATAGGTGACTGCAACCGCCACGAAACGCTGACCGTCCCCATAAACCTTGGTGATGGCCACTGCGCTCTCGATTGCGGCGGCATTGGCAAAGGACGGTGCCGACAAGGTGGCGAGCGCTCCTGCCGAGGTCAAGCCAAGCAGAAAGATGCGTCGATTGATCTGATGGCTGCTGCGGGATGAGGTTGTCATGAGGCGTTTCCTTGCTGCGTTTCCCTGATTTGGCTGTATCTTACCATACTTGTGCATTCCCATAACCGATTTAAAGGTACTATCACAGTACCTTTATGTATCCTATTGTAATCAGCAAAGTGCAACCAGTTACTCTCTCGCTCTTGATGGCGGCACTGGAGAAGGCCTTCCACGCGCTTTGAGCTATTTTTCCTTTTTCAACTCGAGCAATTTGCCATCATGCCGGAACTCGGCCTTGAAGCGGTGGCTATCAAGGCTGTAGCCTTCGATTTCAACCTTGTAGCCATCCTTGAAATCGAGCTTCCGAAAATAGGTCCCTTTCGGGTAGGACGGATTCTGCAGGATCCCGGTCGGGATGAGCATCCGGACCGATTGCTCCGGGAAACCGCGCTTGCTGTATCCTTCGACCTCATTGATCTGCCCCTGACGATCGAGATGAATTGCTGCTCTCGTTCCATCAAGCAATGCTGCACGAATGTTCTGACCGTAGAGATCACGATAATCCAATGACACGTCGGTCAGGCCAAGCTTCTTGGTGGCGGTGCTGATGGCTTCATCCGGCGTCATGGCCCGAGCCACATATGGCACGGCAAGAAGACCGGTAACCGCAATGTGGAGCAAAATTTTGTTGTTTCTTTTCATTGACACGGAGCGCTATCCTTTGTCTTGTCAAGGGGCAAGGCTGAACCAGAACGAGCCGTTCAGGACAGCTTGCATAAAGATGTGATATTCAGGTACTAAATTAGTACCAATAATATATCCAAACTGTGTGCATCATCAACCGCATTGAGAGTCCATGGGAAAAGAAGCAGGAAACAGAGGGCGGCCAAAGACAATTGAGCCGGCTGATTTGCGACGACGCATAGTCGATGCGGCGCATGGCTGTTTCATCGACCATGGCTTTGGCAAGACGACAACCGCCCTGATCGCTTCCGAAGCGAAAATCTCGAAACGCGATCTATACCGACAGTTCTCCTCCAAAGCGGAAATATTCGGCGAAGTCGTTCGCACCCGCAGGCAAGCCATTCTCGATCTGCCAAGACCTGAGAGCGAGCATCTTGGCCCGCTTGATACACTTTGCCGGATCTTTCGTCTGGATCTGGAGGAAGGCGCCGCCGCAGAACGGGATGCAATGCTCAATCTGGTTGCCCGCGAAAGCCTGCAATATCCCGAACTGTCAGACCTGATTTACGACACGGGCATCATTCGCTCCCGGGAAGAACTCATCGAATGGCTGGAGAAACAAAAGCGCGATGGTGTGTTGCCCATCGACGATGCCGTCGATTGTGCTGGCCTGATGATGGATGTCGTTTTCGGAGCCATGCTGCCGCGCCGGCGCTCCAGGGAACCTGTCGACAGACAGTGGCAGAGCCAGATGATTCGAGGTCGTCTCGACATCATCCTGAAGGGGCTGCAAACCCGAAGCATTTCGCCGTCCTGATGGCCCTTGCCTGCAAAGCTGGCAGGCGCAGCTTCATGCCGCCATGAGCCACCTTACGGCTCACCGGGCGCATTCTATCCCACAACACCGCGTCAGAACCCATGGAGCCAAGCCCCTTCCTCTAAGAGCCAACAGATCTGCCACCTCCTTTCGTTTCCTCACTTTCGGGCTTTGTCGGCACTCATGCGGCCTGATTGACCGGCGCCCTTTTGCCTGCCGGTCATCGAACTTACACTTTCTTCACCTTCGCCAAAATTCCAAATTCGATAGCTTGACCAATTTAATAAGTACACATATTATATGTATACTTATTAAATAGCCGGACAGAGTTTATGACTGACAATCGTGTCGACCTTCAGGTCGGCAATCTGATCTTCGAGGTGTCCCGTCTGATGCGGAGACGGTTCGAAGAAGAAGCCAAGGGGCTGGGGCTTACGATGCAGCAGGCGCGTGTGATCAGCTTCCTGCATGAAGCGTCATCCGGGCTCCCACAGAAGACGATCGCGAAAGCCATCGACATGGACCCGATGACGCTCAGCGGAATACTGGATCGCTTGCAGAAGCGGAAGCTGGTGCAGCGGATCGTGGATCCTTCCGACAGCCGGGCAAAGCAGGTGATGCTGACCGAAGACGGAAGGGCTCTTTACAACGAGGCGCGCGCGATTGGCGAAGGCATAGGCCAGAAGCTGGCAGACCGGGTCCTCTGCCGTCTTCCCGACAGCCAACGGGAAGCGCTGATTACAGGGTTGGGGGTCATCCGGGACGAATTGGGTGACATGTCCTTTGCCCAAAAGGATAAAGAAAAATGAGTGGCAATCATCAAGAAGCGGCGACAGAAGCCGGCAATAGGATGCCGGGGACTTCCCGGTCTCCGGCTCACCCGAAGGCAGCCAACGACGAAATCGAAACGTCGACACAACCCACTCGCAAGACCAGCCGACTTCGACTGTTGCTGATGCTCATCTTGCCTCTGGCACTTGGGATGGGCGGCTGCTGGGTCTGGCTGACTGGCGGAAGATTCGAAGAAACTGACAACGCCTACGCCCAGCAGACGACGGTATCTGTTTCTGCCGATGTTTCGGGGCGCATTCTTTCCGTCAGCATTTCGGAAAATCAGCCGGTCAAAGCTGGCGCCATCCTTTTCACACTTGACCCGGAGCCCTTCCAGATAGCGATTGATCGGGCTGAGGCAACACTGAACAAAGTTCGCCTTGATGTCGAACAACTCAAGGTCAGCTACCAGACAGCCGTCACTTCGCTTGAAACCGCCCGCTCGGCCTTGGAAATCCAACAGGACCTCTACGACCGCCGGGCAATTCTGGTTGAAAAGGGTGTCAACTCCAGCAGCAGTCTCGATGAACTCAAACTGTCCCTCGTTGATGCGAATAGTGCCGTTATGAATGCGGAAAAGCGGGTGGAGAGCGCTCTGGCCGCGCTTGGCGGCAACGCGACTATCGCAACCGACGGTCACCCTCTGGTGCGTTCGGCCCTCGCAGATCTGAAGCGTGCGAAGCGCGATTTAGCCAAATCGGTCATCAAGGCGCCAGGCGATGGCATCGTCAATCAGATCGACAACATGAATATCGGGCAATATGTAACGGCAGGCAGCGAGATGGCGATGCTGTTTGAGGTCAAAGACAGTTGGGTCGACGCCAATTTCAAAGAAACCCAGCTGGAACATATCCGCATCGGCATGCCTGTCGAGGTCAACTTTGATGCCTATCCCGGCAAGGTTTTCAGAGGCAAGGTCGGTAGTATCAGTTCGGGGACCGGTGCGGAATTCTCCCTCATTCCGGCTCAGAACGCGACCGGCAACTGGGTCAAGGTCGTCCAGCGTGTCCCAGTGCGTATCGAACTTGAGTCAAGTGAGGCGCCTTTGGCGATCCGGGCGGGCCTGAGTGCCGTGGTCAGCATCGATACCGGCCTCTCCACGCTCGACCGCCTGTAGAAGTCCCCCCCCCCAACCGCAAAGAAAGAAACACTAGAGGTCAGGCGCGTTTTGCCGCTGGCCTCTCCGAGAGGTCGTCATGGCAAGCAATCCGGTTGAATCCGCTCCTGCAGTGATTGTCAAGAACAAGGGGCTGCTGACTGTGGCAATCATGCTGGCCACGGTGATGCAGGTGCTGGATACCACGATCGCCAACGTGGCTCTGCCTCACATGTCCGCTTCGCTGGGAGCGGCTCAGCATGAGATCACCTGGGTTCTGACGTCCTACATCGTTGCATCCGCCATTGCCACGCCAGTGACAGGCTGGATGAGTGACCGCATCGGGCAGAAGACGCTGTTTCTGGCCGCCATCGGCGGCTTCACACTGGCTTCGGCCCTCTGTGGCATGGCGACCAGCCTGGGCGAGATGGTTGCGTTTCGCATCATGCAAGGTCTGTGTGGCGCCATGATCGCACCGCTTGCCCAGACAGTGATCCTCAACATCAACCCCAAGGAGCGCGTTGCCCAGGCGATGGCAATCTATGGCATTGGCGTAATGGTCGCGCCAATCGTTGGCCCGACCCTTGGCGGCTGGCTGACCGAGAGTGTCAACTGGCGCTGGGTGTTTCTCGTCAATATTCCGGTTGGATTGATCTGCATCGCGCTGTTGATCTTCAACATGCCTAACAGCGACAAGAGAAACCGCAGGTTTGACTTCTTTGGCTTTGCCATGCTTGCTCTGGGCATCGGCGCCTTGCAGCTGATGCTGGACCGCGGGTCCGACAACGACTGGTTCCAGTCGACCGAAACCTGGATCGAACTGGCATTTGTCGTTTCGGGCTTGTGGGTCTATCTGATCCACTCGCTGACAGCTGAGTCACCCTTTGTCGACCTGCGTATCTTCAAGGATCGCAACTTCGCTCTGGCAGCAATCTTCATGTTTCTCATTGGCATGACGATGTTCTCGGCTTTGGCTCTGTTGCCACCGCTGTTGCAGAATTTCCTCGGCTATCCGGTTATCACGTCCGGCGAATTGATGGCACCGCGCGGAGCCACCTCGATGATTTCCATGATGATCATCGGTCGTTTCGGCAATCGCATCGACACCCGCTTCATGATGTTGTTTGGTGCTACGCTGATGACTGCGGCCCTCTACATGATGACCGGCTTCAATCTGCAAATGGATTCCCATCTGATCATCATCACCGGCGCCTTGCAGGGGTTTGGCATGGGTTTCATTTTCGTTCCGTTATCTGCGCTGGCCTTCTCCACCCTGTCAACGAAGCTGCGGGGGGATGCGACCTCCATGTACGCCCTCGTCAGGAACCTCGGGCAAGGCATCGGGGTTTCCATGGTCTCGGCTGTCCTCGCCAACATGATGCAAATAAACCATTCGGAGTTGGCCGAAAGGTTGACTGTCACGTCGAAGGCCGTTCACCGGCACCTTCCGGGATTGGTCGAGGGGACGGCAAGTGCACTCCATTCCGCCAATGCGCTTGTCACGCAGCAGGCTGCCATCTTGAGCTATATCGATGACTTCTGGCTCATGACGCTGCTCAGTACGGTTTCCGTTCCACTGCTGCTGTTGCTGCGCAAGCCCAAACCGGGTGCGGCGCGCAAATAGGGCGACCTTGCCGTCTGGCGCCAGAGAGGCAGGATACAGGCGAGGTTCCCTAGCCTTTCATCAGGCCACCCAGAATCATGCGGGCTGCAGAAGGAAAGCGTCTGGCGAAAGTTTGCGATGTGTAGATCTCGCGCATGTCATCCGGCACGGTGTCGAGCGGGCGGCGGGCCGTGATGTCGAACTGGGCCGCCCCCTGCATCGCCATCATCAGAATGGAGGCAGCCTCTCCCGCTTCTTCCTGCGAGGCCCCGGTCAGACGGGCAATGACGTCGGTCACGCGCGCACCAAGACGCCACATGATGCGCTTGGCCTCGAACAGCGGGTCGTCGGCCACATTGGTCTCGATAACGGCGGCAAGACGCGCCAGCAAAGGCAGAAAAAGCGGCACCTCCTGCGGCGCCTGCCCCATCAGAGTTGGCAAATTCTCCCTTGTGGCTTCTGCTTCTATCTGTTCGACAAGCTGCTCCATCGCGTCGACAAACAGCCAGAGAAACAGTTCTTCCTTGCTCCGCACATAGAGATAGAGCGTCCCTTTGGAAAGGCCAGCCCGGCTGGCAAGGGCGTTCATGGTCACTCCATCGAAACCATCGGCCATGATCATCGCCCGCGCAGCGTCCAGAATGTCTGCTCGTCGTGCTTCCTTCTGATCTTCGGAGCGCGCTCTCTTTCTATTCTCCACTTTTTTCCTTCCTGAAGGTCGAACAAGACGACCGGCATCTTGATAAATGACCCACGGTCATTATTTAATTGACTGGAGGTCAGTTATATTTCATATAGTGGACTATAGCAATTTCGACCCGAAAGCCAAGCGTGACAAACTAACAGGCGCCGCAGGCTGAATCTCTTCGCAAGGGAGTTTCTCCCATCAACAGAGGGTAATGGAAACGAAATGAGTTTGCACCACTGGACAGAAGACAACATTCCCGCACTTGCCGGCAAGAAGGCCATCGTGACAGGAGGCACCTCCGGCCTCGGTCTGGAAACAGCCCGGATCCTGTCCCGGAGAGGAGCCGCGGTCTGCCTCGCCGTCCGCGATGTGTCGCGCGGAGAACGGGTCGCGGACAGCATTCGCAATGCCGTGCCAAGCGCCGACATTTCGGTCGGAAAGCTCGATCTGGCCAGCCTTGCCTCGATCGAGAATTTCGCAACATCGGTATGCGACGAAAGCGACCGGCTCGACATCCTGATCAACAATGCCGGTGTCATGGTGCCACCACTTGGCCACACCGAGGATGGCTTTGAGTTGCAAATGGGAACGAACCATTTCGGACACTTCGCCCTGACCGGCCGGTTGATGGGGCTGCTGATGGCCACTGCCGACTCTCGCATCGCTGTCACCTCGAGCATTGCCCACCGCCAGGGCAAGCCAGATCTTCACGACATCGACTGGAAAAGGCGCAAATACAGTGCATGGCAGGCCTATGGCGACAGCAAGATCGCAAACCTGCTGTTTGCCTACGAACTCGTCAGAAGACTCGATGGCAAAGGCCCAATGGTCGTCGCGGGACATCCCGGCTGGACACGCACCAGTCTTCAGCGCCACTCAGGCATTGCGGGCATCCTGAACCCGATCATGGGCATGCCGCTTGAACAGGGCGTACTGGGCCCCGTTCGTGCCGCGACCGACCCGGACGCCCAATCGGGTGATTTCTTCGGACCGAAAGGCTGGTTCGGCATGCGTGGCTATCCCGAACGGGTGGAACCAACGGCAATGGCCCGGAGCGCCCGCCTCGCAAGAGACCTGTGGGAGCTTTCCGAGAAAAGAACCGGCGTGACGTTCAATCTGGAGGCCAGCGCATGACAGCCGTGACATCAAACCCCACCAGCATTTGCCGTCGAGAGATGATGGTGGCGGCAGGTGCAGCCGCCGTGGCAGGCTCCTTTGCCTCCATACCAATGGCATTGGCCAGCAGTGAAGGCCCGGTGGTCAAGACGAAGGCCGGACCGGTGCGCGGTGCGAGCCTTCAGGGTGTCAACCGCTTTCTCGGCATTCCCTACGCTCAGGCAATCTCGGGCAAAAACCGCTTCGCGCCTCCGCAGCCGATGGTACCGTGGACCGAGATCCGCGACGCCCAGCGCTATGCCGACAATGCACCACAGCCCGCACAGGACATCATTGGCGGCACCCCGGTAACGCCAGCCTTCAGTCCGCCGTCCTACGTCAGGTCCGGGGATGAATGCCTGGCGCTCAATATCTGGACACCGGACGGTGCGGACGGCTCCCTGCCGGTCATGGTCTGGCTGCATGGTGGTGGCTGGACGTCTGGCAGCGGTTCATGTGCGATCTATGATGGCGAAAATCTGGCCCGCCGAGGTGATGTGATCATCGTTACCCTCAATCATCGCCTTGGCGCTTCCGGCTTTACCGATCTTTCCCGGTTGATCGGAGGAGACTTTGCCGATTCATCGAACCTCAGCATCAAGGACATGGTCGCCGCGCTCGAGTGGGTGCGCGACAATATAGCGGGCTTCGGGGGCAACCCGGATTGCGTCACCATCTTTGGCGAGTCCGGTGGGGGCTTCAAGGTCAGCACTCTACTCGGCGTTCCCTCAGCGAAAGGCCTGTTCCACCGTGCCATCATCGAAAGCGGTCCGCTGACCCGGTTCATGACGCCGGACGAGGCTGATGCCATCGCCCGGAGCGTTCTGGATGCCCTGGGCATCAGGCCGGACAATGCCGACGCCCTTCACACCCTTTCCCACCAAGACATCATCAGGGCCCAGGCCGAGGTGATGGCCAAGACACCACTCAACTTTCAGGCTCCCGGCTTTCCTTCAGGCTTCTGGCCAGTCATCGACGGGGACTTCATCACAGGTCATGTTTTCGACCCGGATGCAGCGGCAAGCAGTCTGGAAGTCCCCCTCATGATCGGACAGAATGGAACCGAGTTCACGCTGTTCATGCTCCGCGATCAGGCGGCCTATTCCCTTGATGAACAGGCGATGGGGCAAAGAGTGGCCCGGGCCTTCGGTGAGGACAACAAGGACCTGATTCTTGCCACATACAAGCGGGACTTTCCGCAATTCGATCCCTCCGGCTTGTGGTTCCGCATTTACTCGGACTATGCCATGGGAACGCTGATGTCTGAGATCATGGACGTGCGCTCCGCGCCACAATCGGCTCCCGTCTATGCCTACCGTTTCGAATGGCAGACACCGATCGAGAATGGCAAACTCTACTCCCCCCACACCATCGAAATCCCCTTCGTCTTTGACAATGCCACCACACGCGCCGGAGTGGTCATGACAGGCGGCGGCGCGCGGGCCTCCGCTTTGGCAAACACCGTTTCGGAGTTGTGGGTCAGCTTTGCCAGAACAGGCAAACCTGCGGCCAACGGCACACCGGAGTGGCCGGATTTCTCATCCGAGGGCCGCGCCAGCCTGCATATCAACACGGAAAGCCGCGTTGCCCCTTACATGGATTCCGTCATGGTCGATCTCTTCCACGGCATTCTCTGGCAACGGGCCGGCGTGGAATAGACAGCCCCGCGAACGCTTTGTCCCAGGCAAAACCAGCCAAGTGCGACCTCTGGTGCAAGCCAGGGGTCAAACTGGCACTCAACGAGCCCATAAAGAAAGCACTCTCATGAAACCCAGCCTCCTGCTTGCCATGGCACTGATGGGGTCCGTGGCCCTGCCAGCCACGGCATTCGCATCTGACCCCGCCGCCAGATGCGAAGCCTTGAAAGATCTCTCCATCCCAAACGTACGCATTGATATCGCGCACTTGAAAGCAGCCGGAGAATTGCCCCCCGATCCGAACTCAGCCATGACTGGCGGCTCGCCCAGAGCCTTGCAGGTCGGCACGCATTGCCTTGTCGAGGGTATCATCGAGGCGCGCGAAGGGATCGGAGGACAGTATGGCACCCGCTTCCAATTCCGGGCTCCTGTTGACTGGAACGGACGCTTCCTGTTTCAGGGTGGCGGTGGCATGGATGGCTTCATCGCTCCGGCTGTCGGCTTTGTTCCCGTGGTACAGTCGACAGCAGAACCGGCCCTTACCCGCGGTTATGCCGTGGTCAGTATGAACGGTGGTCACGACGGCATGGGACCGAACGACTCGACCTTTGCCCAGGACCAGCAGGCCCGGTTTGACGAGGCCTACCAGTCGATCGGCAAGGTGACCAGCGTTGCCAAGAATCTGGTCACCCGGTTCTACGGCAAGACTCCGGATCATTCCTTCTTCATGGGCTGTTCCAACGGCGGCCGTCAGGCAATGCTTGCAGCCCAGCGTTTTCCGCTGGAATTTGATGGTGTTGTGGCCGGCAACCCGGCTTTCCACATTTCCCGTGCGCCACTCGGCGAGATCTGGGACCTCAAACAGCTGATGCCACTCGCTCCCAGAGAGAATGGAGCCCCCATCCTCTCCAAGGCCCTGACACAGGCCGATATGGACACGGTCAGCAGTGCAATCCTTGATGCATGCGACGATCTGGATGGCATCAAGGACGGCATCATCAACGCCTACGGCAGCTGCAAGTTCGACTATGAAAGCCTCAAGGGCAAGATCGATGACAAGAAGGTTGATGCCCTCAAGGCCATGATGAGCGGCGCAAAGGCCGACAATGGAAATGCCGTCTATACCGGGTTCCCGGCCGATGCCGGACTGAACAGCATGGGCTGGCGCATGTGGAAGCTCGGCACATCGGACACAGCGGTCCCCAACGCGCTTGCGGTATCGATAGGCCTCAACTCCTATTCCCGCCTGTTCATGACCCCGCCCGTTGAAACCGCCGACATTGACTACATGACCATGGACTTTGGCAAGGCCGCCAGTGACATGTCGATCATGGGCGGCCTGTTTGACGCAACCTATAGCGTGATGAACACCTATGCCAAGCGCGGTGGCAAGATGATCATATTCCAGGGTCTGTCCGATCCGATCTTCTCGGCAACAGACATCATGGAGTGGTACAGCAAAGCCAACAAAGACACAGGGGCCGATTTCTCCCGCCTGTTCATGGTGCCCGGGATGACCCACTGCGGCGGTGGCTCGGCACTCAATGACTTCGACCCGCTGACAGTCCTTGAAAACTGGACCATCAACGGGGAAGCACCCCGGTCCATGCCTGCCTCGGGCAAGGGCTTTCCCGGAAAGTCCCAGCCGATCTGCGCCTTCCCGCAAGAGGCACATTACACGGGCGGCGATCCAGACAAGCTGGAAAGCTACAGCTGCCGGTAGATCGGGAAGAGTTGCTCCAACAGGATCCCTCGCAGGATATTGTCTGTATTGCGGGGGATTGCTCTCAATGCCTCTCTGGCCGTGTGATCTTCGTCGCTCTCGCCCGACAGCCATCGCATCGTTGATCGCCATTCATGCAGAAGGCTGAGGCGGTCCTGCCGTGTTGCGGATCGGGCTCTCAAGCATTGAGGATACGAGAAATCCGTTCCTGCAGCTCTGGCCCGACCCGCTGATATCCAAGCAGCCTTGCCACGGCGCGCACCCGCTCGTCTTGCCCAAGCTGGCCACATTCCTTGTCGATCAAACTGGCGGCAGCCCGAATCTCGACAGGTGGCAGGACCTCCGCCTTGACGAGAGATCCGCGTTCGGCGCTGCGGTCCCGAACCGGGACGTCAGCACTCTGGGTGTCGGTAATCCAGAAATCGGAATGAGCCACGGCTATGTGCGGGGAGGCCCGGCTTGCCTCTCTCAGGGCGCTGAGGGTTACATCGTAGATGCGGTTGCCGACCCGCTTCTTGCCAAATGCTTCGGCAATCCGTCTTGCGACCTCACCGGTATGGATCGGGCCTTCATGCTCAACGACTTGTGTGACCAATTTCATCATGGATGCCATGGACACTTCATGTGGCTCGTGGCTGGAGCTGACATGAAGGACGGACCTGCTGTAGGGTGGGACGGTTATCCGCAGCTCCTCCAGCACGATCGGCTCGTCTTCGACGCTGGCGGGAGTGTCCGTGATCGGGCGTTCCTTGTTTGCCCCCCTGATTTTCGCCTTGCCACTGGCGTTTGAGCGGGCATCTTCAAGAGCCTTTTGCAAGCGCCTGATTTCCATCTCCCGACGCTGGAACCAGTCGGTGCTCCAGATCCGATGGAAGGTCCAGCCAAGGCCTTCCAGAACATCCTGGCGCAGACGATCTCTCTCCCGCGCCCATAGGGCAGAATGGTATGTCGCACCATCACATTCCACGGCCAGCAAATACTGGCCGGGATGATCGGGGTTCCTGACCCCCAGATCGATGCGGAATCCGACGCTGCCAACCTGAAGATCAGCCTCGTAGCCGAGGTCGTTGAGCACTTGTGCCACATCTTTCTCGAACGGACTGTCCGCTCCGAGACCCGTGATCGTCGACTGTTCAAGCTGCCCGGTCCGGGCATAGTCAAGAAAGCGCTTGAGGACCCGCGGACCATTTTTGGTGGTCTTGTTGAGATCAATGTCTCGCGGCTCGAATGACGCGAACACCTCGCACCGGACCCGGGCACGACTGAACAGCACGTTGAGACGGCGTTCGCCGCCTTCGCCATTGATCGGGCCGAAGTTCATGCTGGCAAGTCGCCCGTTTGCTTCATGAGGGCCATAGCCGACCGAAATGAGGATGACATCCCGTTCATCCCCCTGAACGTTTTCAATATTCTTGACGAAGACATCTTCATTCTGGCCCTCGCGAAGAAAGGCGTCCAGAACGGGATCGTCCCGTCGTGCGAATTCCAGAAGCTCGGTCATCATGTCAGCCTGAGCCTTGGAGAAGGTAACGATGCCAAGACTCAGGTCTGGCCAGTTCCGGGCATGGTCGGCAGCCGCCCTGACGACTGCCTGGGCTTCGATCTTGTT
Organism: uncultured Cohaesibacter sp.; assembly: GCF_963666525.1. Lineage (NCBI taxonomy): Bacteria > Pseudomonadati > Pseudomonadota > Alphaproteobacteria > Hyphomicrobiales > Cohaesibacteraceae > Cohaesibacter > uncultured Cohaesibacter sp. Next base: position 3,149,834 of record NZ_OY762905.1, on the reverse strand, counting down.
GGTTGCAACGCGTCCCCCACCGCGCGATTTGCTCGAATAGACGCCGGGCACAAGTTTGAACTTCAGCCCGAAATCATCATCCAGTTCGAGAGGAGACGGCGGCAAGACAAGATTGTCGCCATAGAATTCGGCATTGGAAACCCGAATGAGAGATGGATCCCTTGACCGGTAATGCCATTCGAGCATTCTCGACCGCATGCCTTTTGCTTCACACAGGGACAGGATGCTTTCCATTTCGGCTGCGGATGCTGCCGCCAACTCGGCTTCGTCGTCCTCATCACTCTCGATGCCGTCTGCAAGACGGTCAAAGAATGATGTCGGCGGCAACTGCTTCTGGTCGCCGACGACCACGATCTGGTCCGCGCGCGCGACGACTCCCAGAGCGTCCTCCGGGCGGACCTGACTGGCTTCATCGATGATCAGCAGATCAAAGCGCATGGAGCCGGGCGGGATGAATTGCGCAACCGACAGCGGGCTCATCAGGAAAACCGGCTTGATGCGCTGCACCATGCTGCCTGCGTTTTTCATCAGCCAGCGGATCGGCTTGTGCCCCCGCTTTCTTGCGATTTCTCCGCGGATCGTCCCCATTTCCCCTACACTGCCTTTCGGGGATCGGGCGTAATGTGCTGCAAGCACCTGAGCACGCACTTCCTCGAAGCGGCCACGATCCAGACGCTGGAATGCGGCCACGATTTCATGGCGGTTTCGATGCGAGATCCGGATCAGGTCCGGAAAGCTCTTCAGGGCGAGGGTCCAGCTGGCTTCAGCGCATGCATAGGAAAACTCGTCCGCCGCTTCACGAGAAGCAACTGTCCCGTTCAACACGACCTCAATCAGATTTCCTGCCCCTGAGGCCCGTGCATCCTCTATGGTCCGACAAAGGCTTGCCCATTCTTCGTAGCGGCTCATGTCGGAGGCCATTGCTGCAAACTGATGCTTCAGGGCCTGAAGATCGACACGCTCCAAACCGGCTTCATTCTGCGCGGAGAAGGCATCGACACTGAACTGCAACCGGTCGATCACCGCTTGAATTACCTGTCGGGTGAGCCCCGATGACAAGGCAAGATCCTCCGCGACCGCTATGGGGTTGTCGATTGTGGCGAGCACCGAGCGCCAGGCATCTGCAGAGCCAAGTCCGGCCGTTGTCTCCATTCTGGCAAGCCACTGCATGCTGCCATGTAATTGATTGAAGGGAGTCCGTTCACCGCGCCAGACATCCTTCAAGGCGGCCTTCAGATGGTCTTCCTCTTCGGCCAGGGTCTGACGCAAGCGCTGAATTTCCTGAATGCCATCCACAAGCCTTCTGCGATCGGTGGGCGACTTGGGCAACTCTGAACGCAACACACTCGCCAGCTCCCGGGAAGCCTGCCGATAGCCACCGAACCACCGAGCAAGGAATGAACCTTCCCCTTTCACCAGAGCCGGGCGAAGGCGGGACGCGTCAAGCGACCAGGCAGCATCGGAGAAGACCGACCGCTGTTCGTCCATCCGGCTTGCCCACCGGGCCCCCACTTCCAGTCCCTCCCGGATCCGGAGGCTTCGAAGGTGAGGGAAAAGGACGTCGATATCTTCTTCGATCGTCTCCGGCACTGACGCCAGATCTTCATAGGCTTTGACCAGCGTATCGACGCCCGAGAGACTGGCATTGAATTCTCGCCAGCCTAACAGTCTGGCCTTCTCCGTTGCTGCGGCCATCAGATCTTGCAAGGCAGACATGGCGGCGTTGAGCTCGTCATGGGCACGGCTGACATCGGTTGGCTGAAGGGCAAGATTGCGAACCGGGGCAAACGGGTGCGCAGTTGGATCTCCTGCCTTTTCCCGCGCCTGGACAAATCGCGCAATCGCCTCAAGGGTTGCTCGCCGCTCCTCTCTGGAGATCCGCTCAAGCCCTTCGAGCGACATGCGCGGAGCGGGCAGACCCTGTCCGAGAAAATGCCCGATCGTGGCCATGGCCTCGAAAGGCGTATCAAACCCCTGCCGGATCGGCTGATGCAGGATGTGGGCGATATCATTCAACTCGTCGCGAATGGTCCGCAGCGACTGGGACGAGTCCTTCAGAGAGATAGCCTTCAGACTTGCTTGCAATGTACGCCCCAGTTCCTGAGACAGCTCCTTCTTGTTCGCCTTGCGCGAGTGCAGTTCCAGGCAGATGTCTTTCAGACCGGTTTTGACGAGGCGACTGTGAACCACCGACAGAGCGGCCATTTTCTCGGCAACGAACAGAACCGTTTTGCCGTCATGGGCGGCGGCGGCGATAAGATTGGTAATCGTTTGCGATTTTCCGGTCCCGGGAGGGCCCTGAACAACCAGGCTTGCGCTTTTCCTGACTTCCTCGATGACCTTGGTCTGGGAAGCGTCGGCGTCGACGACCTGCAGGATATCTGCAGGATCCAGAAGGGTATCCAGCCGGTCGTCGGGGCCGAAAAGCGGCTCACCGCCTTCGAAGCCGTCAATCAGCAGGCCACGAACCAGACCATCTCCGTCCAGCTCATTGTTCGGCCAGTTTTCCGGATCGAGATCGCGATGCATCAACAATTTGGAGAAGGAAAAGAACCCCAGCTGCATGCCGTCGCGATCGATGGACCATTCCTTTCGCGAGCTGATGGTCTCGGCCACCTGATCGAAATAGGCCCCTGGCAGCCAATCTTCCTGTTCGGGGATCTCAGGCAATGCGATCCCGAAGTCCTGTTTCAGGCGTTCGAGCAGCGACAGGTTGGTGGAGATTTCCTCATCACGAAACCTGATGTCGAATGTCGAGGTTCTTGCATTTCGGACCAGTTCCACCGGCAAGAGGATCAGAGGGGCTTGCCTGTCCGTTGCAGAAGACTTGTCTTCCCGCCAGGTCAGAAAGCCCATCGCAAGATAAAGGATGTTGAGCCCCTGCTCTTCCTCGGCGATGCGCGATTGTGTGGCAATCTTCAACAGACGGCTCTGCTGTGCCTTGGGTCCCAGTGGTGTTTCGAGAAATTGATCGGTCAAGCGCTCGTCTGAAACACCATCGATATCACTGAGATCATCGAGCAACAATTCGTCTTCATCCGCGTCCTTGTCCTTGCCCATCGCCTTGAAACGCATTTTTCGCTTTTCTAGGGCTAACTGGCGGAATGTGTTCTCGGTTGACTCGTTGATGAGGTTGAGGGCGTTGCTTCTCTGATTGGCCCGGTTGACATGAATGAGCCTGTTGCGCGTACCAGTCTCCAATAGCTTTTTCCTTGCCGTTTCCAGAACGCGAGAAACGGCAGGATCCTGTAGGCTTTGAGTTGGTTGCATCGTCAGGTCTTTCAGCAATTCGAAACCGGGTGTTACCGCCGATCTTGGCGAATGGGAAAGAATTTTACCACTTTAAATGGATATTCATCCCCCGCTCAGGGATCAGCCGTCTCCCCGCAGCAAGAGGCAAAGACAGGGATGGGGGTCTGTTCCTTTCGAGCGCCACCGCGAGGTCGCCCTCGGTTGCGGACCACATCGCCTGATGCCCTCTTGCCGAAAGAAACCTGTTCGGGTGAAAAGGTCTCCACCCCGCCGCCCGAAGCGTGCTTTCCGATTGTCCCCGTCAGGCTGCGTCGCGCGCCGTTTCCAACTGTTCGATTGCCCTTGAGAGGACATCGAGATGGTCGATGACGATGTGGCTGGCGCGGGTCATCTCTTCGAGATGCTTGAGCGCAGCGTCCTGATCGGCAGCTTCATGGGCAGCCAGCGCCTGCTTCGCGCAGGCGTGGACCTTGCGGTGCGGGTCCAGCAATTGCGTGAATTCCGGCATGGCCTTGATATCCCGGTCGGCAAGAGAGCCATACCACTGGCCGAGCCGACAGAGATCATGACTGCTCAGTTCGTTCGACTTCAGCTTGATCCTGTCCATCACCGCATCGATGACCCGTTTGGTGAAGATGATATGATCCACCTTGGCTACTTCGCACAGGCCTCTGGCATCCTTCAATGCAGAGGTGTCGTCGGCATTCTCGGCCATTTCATCATTGATTTCAGCGAACAGGTTCGAGATTTCCATGACCTGAGCCTGACTTTCATCAGCAAGCTGTGCAACGCCGTTCACCCTTTCGGCAATCTCTGCGCTGGCTTCCTTCTGATGGGACAGGATCAGGTTGATCTCCTGCATGCGGGTCGTGACATCGGATACCCGCTGCTGGGCCTGCTTCATCGTTTCGGTCGACTTCAAGATCGACTGATTGCCACCATTGACGGCAGATCTGGTCTGATCCATCGTTTCCGAGATGTTGTTCATGCCGGACCGTAACAGATTGATCCGGCGAGCAATGTCCTCGGTCGTCTTGCTGGTCTGGTTCGACAGCCCCTTGACCTCATTGGCAACCACGGCAAAGCCCTTGCCCGCTTCACCGGCACGGGCCGCCTCAATGGTTGCATTGAGGGCGAGCAGGTTGGTCTTCTCGGCAATGTCCTCGATCACCGAGAGGATCTGACCGATCTGGTCGGAAGCGCTGGACAGCTCCGACAGGCTTTGTACCGATGTCTCGACAGCTTTGGAGATGTCCCTAATGGCCAGTTCCGCTTCGCTGGCCGCTTCATTGGCGCGCCGGACCATTTCATCCGCTTCCTGTGCATTCTCGGCGGCACTTTCGCTGTTTCTCGAAATCTCGTCCACCGAGGTGACCAGTTCGGCTGCGGCGGCGGCGATCGACTGGCCATTCGAACTGACCTGTCCCGAGTGCCTGTTGAGATGGTAGAGGTTGATGGCGGTCGAGTTTACCGATCCCAGCGTCGTTGCCATGTTGCTGATACGGCCGATGTCGGTATTGAGCTTGGTTCGCTCCTGAATGCGGCGCGCGTCTTCCTCCATCTTGCGCATTTCAAGTATGTTGCTCTTGAAGACGCTCATCGCCGAGGCAATGGCACCCATCTCGGCATTCTTGCTGAACTGGGGAATTTCAGCATCCATGTTGCCCTTGGCCATATCTGCGATGACATCGGCAATCTTGCGAATGGGATTGCCGATAGAGCGCCCGATCATGACCGAAACAAGCAGAGCAAGCAGCAGGGCAACGAACGAAATCAGCAGCGACAGATTGCGTGCGGTCGACAGGGCCTGCATGTTCGCCTCGGTTGAACTGCCCACGACAATCACCCCGATCGGCTCATCAGAGTAGTTGGTTACCATCTCGGCATAGACGGCAAAGGGCTTGTCATTGTAATCAAGGTCGGAGAACTGTGTTTTGCCGGAAAAGGCGCTGTCGAGGGCCAATGTGGAGAATGGTTCAACATCGCCGAAGGTCGTGGCGAATTTCTCATAACCGTTTTCGCGCTTGAGATAGAGTGCCGCATCGACACCATAATCCTTCTTGAATTTTTCAAAGAAGGCTGCCCCGAAGGACATCCCGAATTCCACAGATCCCAGATGCCTGCCTTCATTGAAGACGGGAACCATGCCCCGCACGCCAAGCCCGGCAACCCCGACCTCCAACCCGTAGGTCGGCTTTTGGCTGGCGTTCGTGCTGACGACGGTCTTGCGGAAGGAGGAAAGATCATCGCCGAATTTTTCCGGCTTGTGAACCCGCGCAAAAGACGTGGCAGGCGGCGTGTGAAACTGGAACTGCCGTACCGCATATTGCTGCTTGAGAACCTCAAAGGAGGGCGCGAACATCGCCAGCAATTCATCCCGCTTGCCTTCGTCAAACCGCTTCTGCGCCTCGGGAATGTTGGCAACCAGAGCGCTCAGACTCTCTGCGCGTCTGGCTTCGGCGATAATAGAGCTCTTGAGGGTCTTGTAGTTGCTCTCCAACTTCGACCGGAAGGCTGTGTCCGAGAGCCTTTCCATCAGATACTCGTTTGCAAACACAATGCATAACAAGGAGATCGAGAAAATGGACACAAACGCAATGATAATCTTCTTGCCAACAGACATCGCCCACGCTCCTGCATTATAAGGATAATCAAGGGTAGGGTGTTTATGATTAAAAATCCCTAAATTGTAAGTACATGATCAAAACAGACACAAACTTAAGTTGAAACACCTACAGTTTTATTGTGCTAAACCATGTCAAATCCCGTGCTTTTCCGGCGTTGTTACCGGAATGCCGCATTACGCAAAAATCCATAGATGAGGGCTGGTGATCGGCAGCGTTTTCGGCGATAGTGGCCCTTTAAAGATTCCTATATTGAGCATCTTTCTCTTGTAGCAGGACACCAGTTTGTTGAACCAGCCAAGCCTTGCCAACACCGCCGTTGAAGACTTCCGCCCCCCCTGCCCGACGCGAGATCCGGGCAAGGTCAAGGTGTTTCGCCTGCTCAAGAAGGCAAGAAAGAACTATCTGGCCATCTGGTCGATCAAGGACTTCGACCAGCGCCTCATCGACTTCAAGATTCTGAACCGCCAGTTGATGGTCTGCAACGATCCCGAGGTGGTCAAGGAAGCCTTCCAGACCAACCATCAGGCTCTGCAACGCAAGACGCCTCAGATGCGCAACGCCCTCAGCCCGCTGATTGGCGATGGCCTGTTCATCAGCGACGGAGAGATCTGGACGGCCCGGCGCAAGATCGTCGCGCCGATCATTCATGGCTCGCGCGTTCCGAGCTTCGTGCCAATCATGATCGAGACCATCGAGGAGAAGAAACGTGAATGGATGGCGCTCGAAGAGGGAGCCGAGATCGACGCCCTGTCGGAAATGGCCCATCTGACGGCGGAGATCATCTGCCGGACCATTTTCGGTCAGGATCTGGGGCGTGAATTCGCCACCGAGGTTGTCGAGGCCTTCTCCGATTATCAGCGTCACATCGACCAGATCGACCTGGTCTCCCTGCTAGGCCTGCCCGAATGGTTGCCACGTTTCACCAAGCCCTCCGTCAGGAAGTCGATCAAACGCATTCACTCCGTCCTCGACCAGATCATCGACCGCTATGGCCACACCAAGTCGGAAGGCAATGTCTCGGTGCTTGGCGGCTTGCTGGAAGCCTGCGACGAGGACGGCAAACCTCTGAGCCGCGAAGCCATCCGCAACGAAGCTGCGGTCATTTTCATGGCTGGGCATGAAACCACCGCCAATACACTGGCCTGGGCCTGGTATCTGCTGTCACAATCGCCTCGGGTGGCGGAGCAGCTGACAGCCGAACTCGATAGCGTTCTCGGGGACAAGCCACTCGCCTTCTCAGAGGTTCGCAAACTGTCCTACACCAAGGCTGTTGTAGAGGAGACCCTGCGCCTCTATCCGCCGGTTCCCATTCTGGGCCGCGAAGCCATCGAGGAGACCAGCATTGATGGCCACCCGGTCGGCAAGGGAACCTTGCTGCTGGTGGTGCCATGGCTGTTGCAACGCAATTCCAACTTGTGGAGCAACCCGCATGTTTTCCATCCGGAGCGCCATCTGGAGCCGGAAGCATCGCTGAACGGCGAGAAGCGCTCGAAATACAGCTATGTACCCTTCAGCATCGGCCCGCGCATCTGTCCCGGACTGGCCTTCGGCATGACGGAAGCGATCCTCAGCCTTGCCATTCTGGCCCGTGATCTGGAGCTGCGCCTGAAGCCGGGCGAGGATGTGCAGCCGGTCTGCCGCCTCACCGTGCGTCCGGGTGACACCCTGCCAATGACGGTGCATCACAGGAACAGACAAGAGCCATAAGTCATGAAGCCGCTGCTCCTGTCCGACATTCCGATCGAGGATACCCGCCCACCCGAGCCGGAAGGCCCGCCACTGTCCTGGGCCTTTTCTGCTGACAGAAACCAGAAGGCGGCCTGGCGGCTGTTCTGGGTATTGGAGCCGGTCATGGGAGGGCTCAACTATGTGACTCACCATGCGCTGCGCCTGCTGACGGTCTCCGGCTGCTCCCGCTTCGGCGCAGCGTTGGCGCCATTTGCCAGAGCACGGTTTGCAAAATCCAATTTCGCCAGGAGGATCGAGAAGAACCTTAGCACCCTGCGTCCCGACCGGGCGGCATCCGATAAGGACTTGAATGCCCTGCTGACAAGCTGGTGGGACAATATCGGCCGGGTGTTTGCCGAGTTTTCCGTTACCAACCGCCATTTCAAGGCCGGACTTGTAGAGGTCTCCGGCAAGGAGCATTTTGACGCGATCCGGTCTCGCGGGCAGCGGGTGATTTTCGTTTCGGTGCATGTGGGCCATTGGGAAGCACAGATGTTCGCGCTGGCCGAGGCGATGGGCACTGTGTTGATTGGCCCCTTCCAGCCAGAGCCAAGCCGCTTTACCAACCGTCTGGTCTATCAGTTGCGCAAACGCCGCGGACAATTCCTCTTCCCGCCGGGCCGCAAATCGGCCTTCCGGCTCAACAGGCTGCTGCAAGAGCGGGAAGCTAATGCCCTGATCTATGTTGATGACGTGAGGGACCGGCAGATCCATCTGCCACTATTCGGCCGTCCTGCCCCGGACCGGGGCAACGCCGTGGCGGCCATCAAGCTGGCGATGGCCAATGATGCTGCGCTCATTCCGGTCTACATGGTCCGCAGCGAGGGGGCACATTATCAGCTGACGCTCTTGCCGCCGATCCAACCCGCAAGCGGCAACGGCCGCGCGGAAGACATCAGCATGACCATCGAGGCGATCAACGGCGCATTGGAACCAGTGGTGTTGGAGCATATTGACCAGTGGTACATGCTGGCAGAGCTGAGGCTCTGATCCTGCCAATGAGGCGCCGCCACTCCGGAGAGTGGCAGCAAGACTTTCAGTTGCCAGGCGCTTCGAGCATCGCTGTCAGATTCTGCTTCACCGTTGCGCCAGCCTTGAAGGTCGCGCTGCCCGAGACAATGACGTGGGCACCCATTGCGCGGGCAACGGGGAAGGTCGAGATGGTGATACCGCCATCGATGGCGACAAGCGGGTCGACACCCTGTTCACCGGCCATGACCTTCAACTCGGCGATCTTGTCGGCAACCACCACATCGGGGGCACCTCCTGACCAGCCCGGATCGACGGCGATGAATGTCACCATCTCCAGCGACCGCAACAGCGGCTTGAGGATCGAAACCGGCGTGCCCGGATTGAGCGCCACCGAGCGCAAAACCTTGCGGCCACTCTCGCACCCAGCCACCGGAACATCGAGCGCGACCAGCGCCCTGTGCAGATGAAGCATGCCCTCGGCATGAACATGGACAATGTCGGCACCAGCGGTAAGATGGGCCGGGATCTGGGCCAGCGGATCGGCCACCATCAGATGGACATCCTTGAGCATGGCGGTCTTGCTGGCCTTGACCAGCCCCGGTCCGGCTGTCATCTGGGGGCAGAAGACGCCGTCCATGATATCGAAATGGAGAAGAGATACACCGGCCTCTTCCAGTTCAGTGATGGCCTTGCCATAGGCCATGGCGTCTGCCGCCATGAGGCCGACGCTGATGTGCGGCCCGCCGCTGCGCAGCCATTCAACGAGGGCTTCGCGGCTGGCAAGATCCTTAAATGAAAGATCCGGCATATGTCTCTCCCGGGGGATTGTCGCTTGTGAAACTGGTGGTCCAGAAAGATACGGGTCTGGCGCCTAACGGGGCAGCCAGACGCCTGTCAGCACCTTGTGGGTGCGCGGGCCGGTCATGATGTCTTCCAGCTCGGCCTTGACCTTGAGATAGTGCGGGGTCTGCTTGTGGGCCTTGACCGCGTCCTCGTCTTCATAGGCTTCGTAAATGGTGAATTTGGTCTCGTCTTCCGGGTCGCACAGGACATCGAAGCGGATGCAGCCCGGCTCCTTGATCGAACCGAGGTGGTTGGGGTGGAAGACGCGCAGAAAATCATCGACGCGATCAGCTTTGACCTGGATTTCAACGAGCGTTACATGCATGGGTCTGTCCTCACAGTGAGAATGGCAGGGAAGAGGGCAAAAAACGGTGACCAAAGGGGCGCGCCCCTCTGGTCCTGCTAGTCAATCTTCAGCTTCCGTTGAGGCTTAGAAGTCGAAGTTGTCGATGTTTTCCTTGGTGAAGACCTGACGTTCCGGCAGGATGATGATGCCGTTGCCGTCAGCTTCATAGTCATAGCCCTGAACGCTGTTCGGGCTGACTTCCACGGTGCCCATGCCAGGAACATCGAGCTTGTCGCCAACATTCATCGGGCCATCCTTGACCAGTTTGTTGGCTGCATAGATGGTGAGCGCGCCCTGTTTGGTCACGTCCCAAAGGCCGAACTGTTTGACCGTGTCGCGTTTGACATAGGGGCGCATGACGTTCGGGGTGGAGAAGCCAACGATGGTTACGTCACCAGCGCGTTTCAGGTTTTCCGCAGCCTGAGCGGCAGCAGGCAGAGCGTTCGCATCCGGGCAGAGCATGACGTCGAGGTCAGGATAGGCCTGCAGGATGCCTTCTGCGGTCTGCAGGGATTTCTGGGCATCGTTGTAGCCATACTGGGTGGTGACGATTTCCCAACCCGGATATTTCTCGGCCAGCACTTCCTTGGCGCGTTTTACCCAAGCGTTCTGGTCGGTAACGGTCGGGCTGGAATAGAAGAAGGCAACCTTGGCCTTTTCCTTGGTGACCTGATCTGCGGCCATTTTCACGAGCATTTCACCGAGCTGATCAGGTGTACCCTGGTTGATGTAGATGCTGCGGCATTCCGGGTTGGTATCAGAATCCCAGGTCAGAACCTTCACGCCGCGTTTCATGGCGCGTTTCAGAGCCGGGCACAGGCCGTCCGGAGAGGTTGCGCCGATTGCGATGGCGTCATAGCCCTGGTTCACAAAGGTATTGATATACTGTACCTGACCGGAAACAGATGGTTCGGTCGGACCATCATAGGTAACGGTTACACCCAGATCCTTACCGGCAGCAACTGCGCCCTGACCACCAGAGTTGAAGAAGCCAACGCCAACCATTTTCGGAATGAAGGCGATTTTGGCATCAGCCGCCATGGATGGCGTCATCAGGCAGACTGAAGCAACCCCGAAAGCCAGTGCAGCAGAGATTTTGCCAAGATGTTTCATAATTCTACTCCCAAATATTCCTCGTTATACCTGCGAAAGACAATGAGCGTCTCCGCCGATAACCTCCCAGAAATGCGCTGAATCAGGCTTTTTGCTTGCCAGCGCTGTTGAGGACACGCCACAGAAGAAAATAGGCGCGTCCGATTTCACTCAGGCTGCGCATCGCGACAACCACCACCAACAGGGCTCCGGACAGAGCGCTGGCGATATGGCTGGAAACCCCGATGATTTGCAGACCTGTTTGAAAATACCCGACTACAAGCACAGCCAGTGCCGTACCCAGGATGGTGCCAGAACCGCCGTAGATACTCGTTCCTCCCAGAACAACGGCGGTGATGGCAGGCATCAGTGCGTCCGAACCGAAGTCCGAGCGGGCTGAGCCGAAGTAGGATGCCAGGACAAGACCGGACAGCGCGGCCATGAAACCGGTCAAGGCATAGGCGATGGTCAGGGTCCGGAACTGCGGAATGCCGGCATAGCGCGTGGCCCGCGGATTCTGACCGATCAGATAGATGTAGCGACCAAAGCGGGTGCGATGCAGCAGCACCATGAAAATCGCCGTTGCCACGATGAAGATCACCAGCGGAAAGGGCATGCCCATGACCTCAAGGTTGGCCAGTTCGACAAAGCTGTCGTCAAAGCCGGAAATGCCCTCGTAACCGGAAGCGCCACCAAGACCGGACAGCACCAGAGCAGCACCGGCATAGAGGAAGCTCGAGCCGAGCGTGATGACCAGCGGGTTGACCTGGGCAATCTGGATGGCAACCGAGTTGATGATCCCGGCCATGGCACCCGCACCAAGGGCGCACAGACAGGCAACCCAGATGTTGACGCCAGCCACCCACAACAGCCCCAGCGTGATGGCAGAAAGCCCCATGACCGATCCGATGGACAGATCGATGCCGCCCGTGATGATCACCAGTGTAAGGGCAAGTGCCACGATCCCCACATGAATGAAGTCACTGGTGGAATAGAGCAGTGTGCTGACATTCAGGAAAGTCGGGTTGATGGCTCCGAAGAACAGGATCTCGACGACCAGAAGCAGTGCCAGCACGGCTTCCCAGCGTTTCAGCAAGCCTAGGGATTTCATACTCTTGCCTCCTTGGAATGGGTTGCGAGGGCGGCATCCTTGGTTCCGGCCTTGCCTGCACCGGTCAATGGTTCAACTGACGCAGTGGCGGCGGCAGAGACATGATCGGCAGCCCGAAGCTCGTCCGGCTCCAGGAACTTGCGATATTTCTGATACCGCAGTGACTGGGCCATGGCTTCGCGGATGCGGCCGTCACCGATCAGCACGATGAGCAGGATTGCGCCTGCGATCATGTCGTTCCAGTAGGCATCAAAGCGCAGCATGACCAGAACCGAGTCGATGGAGGTCATGAAGAAGGCCCCGAGTGCAGCCCCGATCACGGTGCCAGTGCCACCCAGCAGGCTGACGCCACCAAGAACACCCGAGGCAATGGCGCGCATTTCCATGCCATTGCCAGCCGTGTTCGGAATGAAACCGATCTGGGCGGCAAAGATGATGCCCGCCAGTGCCGAGAGAATGCCGTTGATCGCATAGGCGGTCAGCTGCACCGTGTTGACGCGGATACCCAGAAGACGGGCACCTTCGCGGTTGTCGCCGACAGCAAAGATGGCGTGTCCGAAGGCCGTGTAGCGCAGGAACACATGAGCAGCAGCCAGCAGCACCAGCACCAGCCAGGCAAAGGGCGACAGCCCCAGCACCCAGGCATGGGACAGATCCTTGAAGGATTCCGGCAGACCTTCGATCCAGCTGCCACCGGTGGTCAGATGCACACAGCCGCGGAAGAAGCCCAGGGTGCCGAGCGTCGCCACAATGGCCGGAACGCGCAGGATGGCGACCATGAAGCCGTTGAACAGACCACAGCACAGTCCCACGAACAGGGCGATGCCAATGGAGGGGACAATGCCGAACCCGTCGTTCATGCAGACACCGGCAATGGCTGCCGACAAGCCCATGATGGAGCCGACCGAGACATCAAGTCCGCGCGTGGCCATGACCATCGTGGCCCCGATGGCCAGAACAAACAGCGTCAGCGAGTTGCTGTAGATCGAGAGCAGTGTCTCGACCCTCAGATAGGAAGGATCGGAGATGGCGAGAATGGCCAGCAGCATCACGATAATGATGGCAACCGAAGCTTCGCGATTGTTTTGCAGAAAGCGTATCATCAGGATGCTTTCGCCTCCTCTGTCTTCAAACCAAACGACATCTGGGCAATGGCATCGACCGTGATCTCATCCCCTTCGAGAATACCCGTCGGATAGCCATGCGCCATGGCCAGCACGCGATGGCTGAGACGCTGGATTTCGTCATGGTCTGACGAGATCATGAGAATGGCGACGCCGCTGTTGGCCAGATCGTCGATGATGCGGTAGATGTCCGCGCGCACCGCCACGTCCACGCCGCGAGTCGGCTCATCAAGGATGAGAACACGTGGCTTTGCCGCAAGGCATTTGGCCAGCAGGATCTTTTGCTGGTTGCCTCCGGACAGGGTGCGGACGGCCTGAGACGATGTTGCACAGACGATGCCCAGTTCCTTGACATATTGCTGGAAGCGCTCTTCTTCCTGCTTCAGCTGGAGCCAGGAGGATTCCCGGTGCAGGACGAGTGAGGACGCATTCCAGCTCAGCGGTGCATCGACAAACAGGCCACTGGTCTGGCGATCTTCCGGCAGGTAGACAAGCCCCATGTCGAGGCTGGCCTGAGGGTCGGTATAGGTTGCATCCTGCCCTTCCACCATAACCCTGCCACGAGCCGCCTTGCGAATGCCATAGATGGTTTCAGCCATTTCGGTGCGGCCGGAACCGACAACACCAGCGAGGCCGAGAATTTCTCCCTCATGCAGGGTAAAGCTCAGATTGGCAAAACCTTCGCCACACAGATTGTCCACTTCGAGCACGACCTTGCCATGTCTGGCAGTCTGGCGGCGCTCTCCGAGGACATTCTCGCCGCCACCCTCGACCTGGGTCATCGCCCGGACGATTTCCGCATCGGTATAGGACCTTGGTGGCCCCGCCATGACGACACGGCCGTCGCGCAGGATGCTGACGATGTCTGCAATCTCGCGGATTTCATTCAGCTTGTGGCTGATGAAGAAGATGCCCACGCCTTGCGCCACGAGCGCCCGCATGCGATTGAACAGAAGGCTCACTTCACGCGGGGTCAGGGCAGAGGTCGGTTCATCCAGAATGAGAATTTGGGCGTCGCGGATCAGACCGCGCAAGATCTCGACCATTTGCTGGTCGGCCACTTCAAGCTGACCGGCCGGGGCCTGCAGATCCATGTTGGTGCCAATTTCCTTGGCCAGTTTGACAAGCCGTGCGTGCAGGGCGACACGGTTGCCCTTCATGTTCATGAGAACATTTTCTTCGATGCTGAGATTGGGAAACAGCAGCGGTTCCTGCGGAACCATGTGAATCCCCATTTGGCGCGCCAAGACCGGGGTCAGCTTGTTGGCATGCTCGCCGTTGACATAAAGGTCACCCTGGTCAACGGAGTGCAGACCGGCAATGATGCGCATGAGCGTGGATTTCCCCGCCCCGTTGCCTCCCAGGAGGGCGTGAATTTGGCCGGACTCAAGAACAAGATCAACACCTTTAAGGACAGTTACATTCCCGAAAAACTTCCAGATGCTATCTGCTTTAATGAGCTGTTTGCGTTGGCCAGACGGCTTTTGGTCCGTCATAACTGAAGCGCTCCTCAATCACTTTATTGTTTGCGGCTTGCTGCCGCTTCCTCCCCTCTGCGGCCCAACGAGAAGGTCGCAGAGTCAAGTGCTGTGTACGCTTGCAGATCAGGCAGAGGCCTTTTCCGACTGATAGATTTCGTAGGCCTTCTCCGGCTTTTCACCATCGTGGACGATGGAGCGGATCGCCTTGATCATGCCGACCGGGCTGTCGGACTGGAAGATGTTGCGGCCCATGTCGACACCATGCGCGCCTTGATCGATCGCCTTGTAAGCCATGGTCAGGGCTTCCATTTCAGGCAGCTTCTTGCCGCCAGCGATGACGATTGGCACCGGACAGCCGGCAACCACCTTCTCGAAACCCTCTTCGATAAAGTAGGACTTGACGATGTGGGCGCCCAGCTCGGCGCAGATGCGCGTGGCAAGCGAGAAGTAGCGCTGGTCACGAGCCATGTCCTTGCCAACGCCGGTCACGGCCATGGTCGGGATGCCATACCGGTTGCCGGTATCGATCAGCTTGATCAGGTTGGCGAGCGACTGATGCTCATATTCGGCACCGACATAGACGTTGGTTGTGATGGCGGATGCGTTGAGGCGGATCGCGTCTTCGATATCAACGGCAACCAGCTCATTGGACAGCTCGGTCAGAACGCTCATGCCGCCGGAACAGCGCAGAACGACCGGCTTGCGGGTATCGGCAGGCATCGTGGCACGCAAGCCGCCGCGGGTGCACATCAGCACGTCGGTGTAGTCAGCCAGCGGGCGAATGGTCAGATCAAGGCGCTCAAGGCCGGTAGCCGGCCCCTGAAAATAGCCATGGTCAAAAGCCAGCATGACGGTATTGCTGCTCTTTTTCTGGAAGATGCGGGCCAGACGGTCCTGCATGCCCCAGTCAAGCGCGTTGGCACCTCTCACCGGGAATGGGTTGGTTTCAACCGGAACATCAATGCCGAAGTCCTTGCCTTCTTTAATGTCATCGATATCAGCCATGAATTTCCTCCGTTAAATTTCTGCATGGCGATGCTCGGGGGCATCATCTTGGCGCGCCCGAATGCGTTCATATGAACAGCACGCCATCAAATTCTCATAAAAGCTACGCGCAGGGGTCGGTCCTTGTCAACCCAATTTACTCGTCATTTGTTTCATCAGTGGACATATGATCATATCTTCCGATACCACTTTCTGCGTACAACTTTCGTTATCAATATGATTTTGTTGGATTAAATTATATAATTGGCATATTGGTCGGGAAAATTAAAATTATATGTTTGCGGAAAGGGTTGATCACAATGAAGTTATGTGATCATATGAACGCACCATCCATCATCTGAAATGATCTGTGATCAAAATGAGCGACGACAACAAATATGAACATCATGATGCCGAATTGCTGAGCCGTGTGGCCTGGTACTATTATCATGACGGCATGACGCAGAGTGAAATCGGCACGATCCTCAACCTGTCTCGCATCAAGATTTCGAGAATGCTCGAAAAGGGTCGCAAGATGGGGTTGATCCATATTCATATCAACTCAAGCTATGGCGGCTGTTTCGAGCTCGAAAGCCGCCTGCAACAGCTGTTCGGACTGCAGGAAGCACGGGTCATTCCTGCCGACAATGGCCAGCACTCGGTCGAACGCATCGCCGAAGCGGCCAGTCAGTATCTGATGGGCAAGCTGAACGAAGCAGATCTGCTCGCCGTTGGCTGGGGCGCGACCGTCATGGGCGCCCTTCAGAGACTGGCGCAGACCCTGTCGCACCGGGACATCTCGCTGGTCAGCCTGACCGGCGGTGTCGCCGCCTATATTGAAGGGGTCGCGACCGGGCGCACCGCGCAGAATGTCCACCTGATCCCTGCCCCGCTGATGGTTTCCAGCCCCGAGCTGGCCCAGAGTCTCAAGGTCGAGCGCCATGTGGTTGACGTGATGGACATGGCAAGAACGGCAAACTATGCCCTTGTCGGTGTCGGGTCCGTTGCCAATCAGGCCACCCTGATCACATCCGGCTATGCGACCGGATCCCAGTTTGAAGCTTTCCGACGCCAGGGTGCTGTCGGAGATATCATCGCAATTTTCTATGACAAAGATGGCAATGTTCTCGACTTGCCTTTCCACGACAATCTGATCGGCCTGGATCTTCAGGCCCTGCGGGAGATCCCCAATGTTGTCGCGGCAGCCTGCGGGCAAAACAAGGTCGAGGCCATTCGAGCTGCTGCACGCGGCAAGCACTTCAACGTGCTGATCACCGACGAGCCGACAGCTCTCGCCATAATTGAGGGAGAGAGTCATGAAAAAGAAAGAGGGATACGTTCTGGCGATTGACGCCGGAACAGGAAGCGGCCGAGCGGTCATCTTTGACAGCGCCGGCCATCAGATCGCGGTTGGTCAGGAGGAATGGAACCATCTCAGCGATCCAAGATATCCCGGCTCCATGGAGTTCGACTGCAAGGCCAACTGGAAACTTTTGAGCAAATGCGTTCGTGAAGCCCTGAGCAACGCCGGCCTAGCCGGATCGGATATCCGTGCCGTAAGCGCAACGAGCATGCGCGAGGGCATCGTGATCTATGACAGGGCTGGTCAGGAACTTTGGGCCTGCGCCAATGTCGATTCCCGTGCTTCGGAGGAAGTGCATGAATTGCAGGCAAAGAGCCCCGAGCTTGAACGCTATGCCTATTCGATCAGCGGCCAGAGTTTCGCGCTTGGCGCGATTCCTCGCCTGAAATGGCTGGAGAAGCATCTGCCCGAGGTCCATGCCAATATGGCGACCATGTCGATGTTGTCCGACTGGATTCTGGCGCGACTGTCCGGTGTCATTTCCTCCGATCCATCGAACGCCGGGACGACGGGCATCTTCTCGCTCAAGACCCGGACATGGGATCTGGATATTGCCCGCCGGGCAGGCATCCGCACCGATATTTTCCCACCGGTTGTCGAAACCGGCACTCCCATTGGTGAAGTCACCGCCGAGGCGGCAGAAGAAACCGGCCTTGTGGCGGGCACGCTGGTGGTGATGGGGGGCGGCGATGTCCAGATGGGCGCGCTCGGGCTTGGCGTTTCACGCCCCGGCCATGCTGCCGTGCTGGGCGGCACCTTCTGGCAGGAGGTTGTCAACATTCCCGAGCCGATCACCGATCCGGACATGCGCATCCGCATCAACCCCCATGTGGTCCCCGGAGTCAGCCAGGCCGAAGGCATCGCCTTCATGGTCGGCATGACCACCCGCTGGTTCCGCGATGCCTTCTGTCAGGAAGAAATGCGGATCGCCAAGGAGCGCGGCATTGATACCTATGCACTGCTGGAAGAGGAATCGGCCAAGGTGCCGGTCGGTGCCAACGGCATCATCCCGATCTTCAGCGACGTGATGAATCTGGGCTCCTGGTATCATGCAGCGCCATCGCTTCTAAACCTGTCGCTTGACGCCAGCCAGTGCGGCAAGCCCCAGATCTTCCATGCCATTCAGGAGAACGCGGCGATCGTCGCTGCCGAGAATCTCAATCTCGCGGCCAATCTCGCCGGGGTCAAGCTCGATGAGCTGGTGTTCGCCGGTGGTGCCTCCAAGGGCAAGCTGTGGGGCCAGATTCTCGCCGATGCCGTCGGCCTGCCGATCAAGATCCCCGAAGTGACCGAGGCAACCGCCTTTGCAGCCGGGCTCGCCGCCTGGGTGGGGCTGGGTGTCTATGCCTCCCTGCCGGAAGCTGCCGATGCCACGGTGCGCTGGAGCCGCCGGATCGAGCCGGACGCCCACAAGCACATCCTTTACACCGAACTGACCGAACGCTGGCGCGAAGCCTATGCCCCGCAGCGGGCGCTTGTCGGACGCAACGTGACACAGTCGATGTGGAAAGCTCCTGGGTTGTGATTACCTTCCTTGGGCCCCTGAAATTCCGGAGCTGCAGCCAGCCGCCTCCGGACCGGCCAGTCCTTCATTGAGCATGGCGGTAGAGCTGCTCTCCGCCATGCCCGTTCAATCGGCCTACGACACGGCCAACCAAAACATGAGCGCATTGCCTGAAAGCGGGACCTCCATCCTGTCAGGTCAAGATGCCAAAGAAAGAGGCTACGTTTTGATTTGAAACAGGCGTAGGCGGGAATATGTTCAAAACCAAAGAAGGTGACCACGCATATCGTTTCGAGGATCATGGTCCCAAGTATCTCCAGCGCGGCCCGCGCTCGGACATCGGCGTTGTCACCCTGCAGCCCGGTCAGCATTTTGCCACCCACAAGCATAGTGTGATCGAGGAGAATTTCCTCACCATCGAGGGTGAAGTGCATATGTATGTGAACGGCGAGCTGCACACGCTGGCGGTCGGCGACTTTCTGCGCTGCGACCCCGGTGAAGCCCATTATGTAATCAACAAGGGGCAGGTGCCGTGGAAGGCCGTCTTCATCAAGGCGCCCTACAATCCCAAGGACGGAACGCCGATCAAATGGGAGCCCGGCGACGACCTGTCGGTCTTCGCTCCGGCCTGACCAACAGGAGATGCCCGCATGCCTGCGGGCCCCCGTAGCCTCATCAGGGCTATGCGCCATCTGACACCATGTTTACACAAATTTAACTTCAAAATCCTCCCTGAATGAGAGTACCCTTCTTCCGCTTCAACGGAAATGAGGGGTGCCCTCATTTTCATGTCCTGAAGCCGGGCTTGACAACGAGACCAAAGCGAGCAGCCCGCCCCTCCCCCAAAAATCGCAAGAGATATGCCCGCAAGGAGGCTTTCCCTGTTCTTGCCTCTTTCCCAGAAAGGAAGATCTGTCATGAAAGGTGTTCTTTCCATTCAATCCCATGTCACCTACGGGCACGCGGGCAACAGCGCGGCGGTCTTTCCCGTGCAGCGCATGGGGCTGGAAGTCTGGCCCATTCACACGGTGCATTTTTCAAACCACACCCAGTATCATCAGGGCTGGACCGGCAAGGCCGCGTCGGCCGATGCCATTGGCGAAGTTTTCGAAGGCCTCGAAAAAATCGGCGTCACCAGTCATATTCAGGCGATCACCACCGGCTATCTGGGAGATGCCTCGCACTGCGACGTGATCGCCCGGATCGTCAAAAGCGTCAAGGCCGCTAATCCGGATTGCCTCTATCTGTGCGACCCGGTGATGGGCAGCCCCGAGAAGGGCTGCATTGTCAGCGACGGGATTGCCGAAAGCCTCATTGGGACCCTGATGCCGATGGCCGACATACTGGTGCCGAACCAGTTCGAGCTGACCCAGTTCACCGGGCAGGCCATTCACAGCCTTGAAGACGCGATTGTGGCTTGCAGGAAGGCGCAGGCACTGGGACCGAAGCTGGTTCTGGCCAAGCATTTGCACGGCGTCGAAGGCGATGACTTCTCGATGGTGATGGCCGCAGGCGAGACCTGTTATCTGGCGCAACGCCCACACCTCAAATTCGATCGGGAGCCGGTCGGTGTTGGCGACATGATCTCGGCAACTTTCCTTGCCGGGATTCTGACCGGCTCATCGGCTCCCGAGGCGCTTGAGCATTGCAACAATGCTGTCTATGGCGTTCTGGAAGAAACGTCCGCCTCCGGTGAATGGGAATTGCAGCTGATTGCAGCGCAGAAGCAATTCGAGACCCCGAGCCACCAGTTCAAGATCGCCCTGCTCTGAGTCTTCGATAGCCAGAGGATTTGAAAGACCCCATGCTTCGCGCCTCCGGTCCGGTGGTGCGGAGCGATGTGGTGCTGCGGCAGTGTGTCAGCCCATCTCACCGCCACGGCCATAGCGGACGCCGTTTACCGCTTCGATCAGGCGATCGACGATAAGATCCGTCTTCTGATAGTAGATCAGCTCGCCACTCTCCGGCACGGGCTCCACCGTTATGTGGTCATTGCGCTTTTCGAGAGCGAAAAAGCTTTCTTCATTGTAGACGCCATCCTCTGTAGAGGCCAGCCACAGGAAGGGGATGGTCAGTGTATCGAAGGCATCATCAACCGGCTCATGGGCAATCTGCAGATCGCGGACAAAGGCCATGTGGCCCTGCATCAGCAGATGGGCGCAGGCTTCGCGCATGAGGGGCACAATATCGGGATCGGCATAGGTCGCCATGTCGCGGCTTCGGCCCTTGTAGGCGCGCTCGAGATACCAGTCGACGCCATATTGCTGCATCATGCGGTGGCCCGACTTGGCCATGACCTCAAGAATCCATGGCGCCTGAGCAGCCATGCGATACATGGTGCGCTGAATAAGTGGCAGACGGGCCGCCCCGGTGCGATCCATGATCCCGGTGTAGCCAAGGGCAATCAGGGCACCAAAGCTCTGGGGGTTGCTCTGTTGCAGCGCCAGCAGCGGCACGATAGCATTGGAAAGCCCGATAGCAACACATGGCTTGCCTTCCATCCGGTGTGCAAGGAGGGTCTTGAGGGCGATGAGATTGTCATCGATCGCCGACAGATCCGCATGCAGGGACGAGTTGCCGTAGCCAGGGCGGGACAGGGCATAGAGTTTGATGCCTGCCTGTTGCAGCCGCCGTTCAGCCTCGGGCGGCAAAAGAAAGCCCATGGCAAAGCCGCGCAGCACCAGCGCCGGAACACCATCCGGAGCGCCCATCCATGTCCAGGCCACCACACGCCCATCGGGCAAGGTCACGCGCTCTTCCCGCCCCAGAGGATCCTGCCAGGCGGAGGCCTGCCCCTGACGGTTCATGGCGGCGCGGCTGGCGATCATGGCCAGCAGTCGGATGAGATCCGCCTGTGTCGGCGCTTCCACCTTGGACAGGATGGTCTTCATCTGATAGCGCACCGTATGCATCGAAACGCCCCGCTCGTCACAGATTTTCTGCAAGGACCGATGCACAAAGAACAGACGTGCGACCTCCGCTTCGGCCTGACTAAGACCGAAGGCCGTGAGCAGTCGGTTGGTCGCCTTTTCGGTCCACTCGATCTCGATGGACCTGAGGATGATGTAGGATTTCTTCTGCCCGGCCACCTCCTCGATATAGCCTTCCGCCACGAAAGGCGCGATGGCCTTGTCGCCCGGCACGATGCGCAGGATCGCCTCCGAGCGGTTGCCCTGGGTGTTGGCGGAGCGGCGCAGTGCCTCGAAATCCTCCGAGGAGCGGCTGTCGATGACCTCGGAATCGAACCACATGCCCTGACTGCGACCGAACGCCCTTGTTCCGGTCTCGTTGGTCATGACGACTCGTCCGTTGGGAGCGATGACCACCGCCGGCCCGGGTACATCGCGGATGGCGCGGTTGAGGCTGTCATTCTCGGCTGGGATGTCGAGGGTTTCCATAGTTCGCCGCGCTTCGAGAATCTGGGATTGAAGGGTACCGGAGATCGGGGCCTTGAACTCCTTGTTCTCGATATCCGCCAGACGCCGGTTCCAGCTGGCAATCATTTCTTCAAAGGCGTTCTGGTCGACGATCGAGCGATAGGTATTGGCGATGATGTCGAGGTCGCCAGCATAGACACCCTCGCCCTCCGGGTCCTGTTCGTCGTCCGGCACAGTGAGCATGAAATTCTGGTTCTTGAACGGAATATCGGAATAGTTGTCTGCCAAATGGAGCCCCTCTTCATGGGACATCAATTGAAATTGATAAATTAACTGCTTGGTTTGGAAAGGTAATTTGATGTCTTTTGAAAAGGATATAAAAATTGTTTGGTGATGAAAACTGCTTTTTGAAAAATTCCAAACCGAGAGCGGCAGCAAAGGGCTCCTGCTGGCGCCAGCTCCACCCGGATTGGGGCTAGAAATTCTTGGTCAAGGTCACCTGCGCTGTCTTGTTGTCATAGTCGTAGAGATCGACATTGGAGAAATTGCGGGAATAGGACAGCTCCACTCTAGGAGCAAAGCCCTTGTAGGAAAAGTTGCGCAGAGTCACGCCAGCGCTTGGCGTAAGGGTCAAATCATGGCGCGGTTTGCCGGTCAGAGGAAAATCGCCAACATAATCCCGCCTTGAAACCTCCATGCCGACATCCATGATGAGGCCGAGATCGGACTTGCGGATGAGCTGGACCTTGGCTCCGTAGCGGACATGGGCATTGAAGGATTTCCTTGCGGAAATGTAGGCCAGATCGCTATTGACGGCGACGCCGGTTCTGGCGTTGATCGCGTAGCGGTGCCCCAGATTGAGGGCTATCTCGCTGCCATCGAAAGCGTCGTCATTGATATAATCCAGTGCCTTGTAGGACAGGAAGGCGCTGCTCGTGCCTGCCCGCCCGAAAGACCGCTGCACCGAGAGATAGGGGCCGATGCCAAAGCGGTAGGGCTTGTTGGCCCTGAGATAGTATTCGCCTGCCAGCCCGATCGCCACGCTGCCGGTCTTGTAGGAGCGGGAGAAGGCGGTAAAGCCGTTGAAACGCGTCGTGTCAAACAGGGCGTCGGGGAACTTCGAGCCGGATATGCCCCCACCAACAATCACCTTGTCCTGATCGGACAGATCGAACCTATAGGAGCCGTTGACGCCATAATTCAAGCCAATGCCGCTCTTTGCTGTCTGGCCTGGCCGGAAGGGCACGCCGGCGATATAGACGATCTCGCTGGCGCTGCCGTTGGAAAAATTGGTGCTGGGAGCAAGAGAAACATAGCCGCTCAGTGTCCAGGGTCGGGCTTTGCGCGAGCGGTTCAGCAGGGTTTGATAAACCTCCCGGCTGCTTTGCGATGACGACAGTTCGGAGAGCTGTTCAAAGTGATAGGCCGCCGCGTCGTAGTCCTTCATCAGGAAGAGCGTATGAGCAAGCTCTGCCTGCACGGACTGCAATTCGGGGTGGCGGGCCAGAATGGCCCGCATAGCCGCGGCTGCGTCCTTGAAGCGCTTCTGGTGTTTCAGGATCAGTGCTCTGGTGAAGTCTTCCTGAAGGCGTTTGCTGCTTTCGGTCCGAGCCGAGTTATCCGCGATGCCGAGGGCGGCCTCATACTGACCAGCTTCGATCAGTGCCTTGATGACCGTCATTGCACCAACCGCATTCTGAACGCCAGCCGCATCTCGGGCCTTGGCCACGGCCAAGGACATGGACCACGGCGAGACCGCGGTCAAAGCCCCTGACATCAACACAAGGACCAAGGCTGCAGGGAGGCGGGGTCTCCCTGCAAGGACCGATTTCAGCTTCGCCTTGCCAACCATCAGTCTTTGTCCGCCTGATAGACGCCATAGACCGCTTTGGTCGGATTGGAGAAGTCATCCGCGACATAGAGTTCGCCAGCGGTTGCCGTCGCACCATCGCCACCGAACACACCGGCAACGTGAGAAGCTGGGTCGGCGGCAGTTCCCCCAAGGGTGATCGTGTCTGCCGAATAGCTGGCCGTGCTGGTGTTCATCGTGCCGCTGAAGGCAACATCGCTGCCAACAGAATAGCTGGTGCCTTCGTCCGTTACGGCAAGATTGGAGAAGGTGCCGGATACTGCGCCGGTGCCGAAGTTGGCTGATACCGAAACATCGCCGCTGGCATAGCCGCTGTTGGCTCCACTGATGCCTGCACCGGTCATCGAGCCAGAATAGGTTGCCGTGCCGCTGGTCGGAAGCGTTGCCGTATCGGAGATGGCATAGGCGGCAACATAGCTCTCATCGGAGGAATCCAGATCGCCGATGGTCAGGAAGGCCGCTTCTGCAGCGGTCCCGTCAGCTCCGAGATTTTCCATCGTCACAGGCTTGCCATTGAGCGTGCCATTGCCGTCTGCATCCAGAACAAGGGTCTGCCCGGCATAGGTGCCGCTGGTGAAAAGGAATGTGGTCGTGTCATCGTCATGAGCGGTCACCGTCGCCGCAGCCGCGGTCCGGGCCAGCGTCGTGGTGGTCATGCTCGAACCAAAGCCGGAGAGCACCGTCTCGCCGGAGCCATTCTGCGTCGGGTTGCTGGCGCTTGCAGCGGCCACATTGCTGCTCGTGGAAGAGGAAGAAGAGGCTGAACCGGTCGTCGAACCGGAAGAAGAACTGCTGCTGCCTGAAGAGGCTGAGGAGCTTGAAGACGAGGAGCCCGAGGACGACGTAGAGCCGGAAGAACTGATTCCCGTGGAGCTGGAGCCTGCCGAGAGAGACCCAACAGAATTGGAAGTCGACGTGGTTTTGCATCCAGTCAGAGCCAGAGCCACAAACCCCGCCGCAAGGGTCATCCTGCCCACCTTGGACATGGAGCTGATATCGATCGTGCTAGTCATGATACGCCCAGAATTTTGAATGAAATGTGAGAAATGATGCATGTTGAATTCATATAAAAACTTTCATATTCGGAAAGCTTTTTGTCATCATCACCCAAATGGGCTATGGAGCGCATTTTGGCACCAATACCGAGGCTGTGCCGTGCGCCTGAAGCCGCCGCTGCTCCTTCATCAGGACAGCCAATCCTGCCACGTCCCCAGCCTTGACGAGCCACCTGTAACAAACGGTTTTCTGTGACTATTCTCTGCCGGATGCATTTGTGTCGCACTATGGTCGCGGTTCGGGTTTAGTGGTGGACTTGGTGGGAAATACTTAATAGTGTTCAAGCACTGAGACTTCAAAAACCTATTGAAATTTAACAGCGATTGAACTGATTTCGTTGCGTTCACTGCAACTTATTGTGAGGACACATCATGGCTGAAATCGTACCCAGCTCCGCTCTTCAATATCTCGACAAGGCAATGACAACCCTGCGGGATCTTGGTCTTGTGCATGACGAGGCAGAAGAAACGCCGATTGTCGGGCTTCTGGAAAAGATCGCCGATATCGAGCCGGACAAGATCGCCATCATTACCCGCACCCTGCAGCAGATGAGCATCTTCAACGAAGTGGTGCGCGAACAGGTCTCGCAGATGTCGATCGGCCAGCGCTACGAAGAGATTTCCGAAGCTTTCAATTCCATTCGCGACGACGCCAAGACCATGGTCGACCAGATCGAGGATGGCAAGCTGGACATGTTCGAACGGGCAACCAATGCCTGGATGAAGATTTCGCGCGGCGACATCGCCTCCCGCTTCGACAAGATCAAGGATACCTATCTGGCAGTTTCCAAAGACACCAAAGCCAACATTGAGCGCGAACAGACGATCCTGGAGGCTTATCGGGATTTCCGCGGCGCGCTGAAACATGGTGAAGTGGCCGCTCTCGAGATCCTCAAATCGGCTGAAGCCAAGCTCGAAGACGCCAAGGCTGGCCTCAAGACAGCGTCCGACGCAGTGGCTGCCTTCCCGGAAGATGGTGAAATTGCCGAGCGGGCCAAACTGGAACTGGTGCGCGATGAACATCTGCGCAAGGTGCAGAATGAAGAGAGCCGCTACCAGATCGCCAAGGACCTCGCCGACAACCTGACCATCAGCTACAACACCTCCGACGTGGTGATGGCGCGCCTGATGCAGACCACCAACGCCAAGGAACGCGTCTATCAGCAGGCAGTCTCCTTCTTCTCGACCAACGAGTCGGTGCTCACCGCTCTGAAGGCGTCCTTCACCGGCCTGTTCGGTCTGCATGAAGCCACCCAGACTCTCAACGAGATGAAGGAAGGTGTCTCCAAGTCGCTAGAAGTACTGGCAGAAATCGGCGGCAAGGTGCAGGAAGAGGCCCTCAAGGCCGGTTATGGCCCAACCATCCGCGCCGATGCGGTCAAGAAGCTGGTCGACAGCGTGATCAATTTCCAGGTTCGCTCGGTCGAGATCGTCGGCGAAATGCGCGAGCTTTCCACCAGGAACAGCGAAGAGATCCGCAACGCCGTGGAAGATGGCAAGAAGCGCCTTGCGCGCCTTGCCACCGAAGGCAAGGCCCTTCCGCTGATGCTGGACGCTGAATAAGCGGACGAACGAGATGACCAAAACCAATTCTGCGCCAGCCCTTGACGAAGTCATGCTGGCCATGGATGTCGTGGACACCCTCCGGCACCATGAAGATGTCGCCTTGCGGGAACTGGCTCAGGACGGTCGCGATGACGTCCTGAAGGAGAAACTGCGCAGCCTATATGAAAGCCAGGGTCTCACGGTTTCCGACCGCATTCTTGAAGAGGGCATCCAGGCCCTCAAGGAAAGCCGTTTCACCTATGAGCCGACCCCGGCGGGGCTTTCCCGCACGCTGGCCGGATTGTGGATCAAGCGCGGGGCGATTGCAGCCGGAATAGGGGTTTTGGTCCTTCTCGCCTTTGTCTGGACAGGCTGGTCCGTCTGGCAGCAGGCATCGGCCGAACGAGCAGTTGAAGCGGCCCGGATCGAGCTGACAGTCACCCTGCCCGAGCAGATTACGGCAGCGGCCAAGGCCGCCATGGCCGAGGCCAATACCGACGGGGCACGAAAACGCATCGGTCAGTTGCAGGCCGATGCCACATCGGCACTGGCTCGCTCGGATGCGGCGGCGGCGAAAGTCGCCATCGCTTCGCTCGAGACGGTACGACAGGAGCTCGTGCAGACCTATGACCTCAGAATCGTGACCGGGGCCGACGAGCGCAGCGGCGTGTTCCGTGTGCCCGATGTCAACAGCGGCGCCCGCAACTATTATCTGATCGTCGAGGCCATTGCAGCGGATGGAGCGCTGTTGTCCTTCCCCATCCTCAACGAGGAAACCAACAAGACCGAGATCGTCAAAAAATGGGGCGTACGAGTGCCTGAAACGACCTACAATGCCGTGCGTGAAGACAAGATGGACGATGGTATCCTGCAGAACAACATTCTGGCGTCCAAGCCCAGAGGCGCACTCGATCCCGTCTATTCCATGCGCGTCTCCGGCGGCGCGATAACCGAGTGGTAGGTTTGTCATGATCAGCGTTTTCGATACTCTCAACTCCATCGAACAGGCCGGTGCCGGCCTGCGCAATGACGAAGACAACATGACCCGGATCGTGGAAGCGGCCTCCGGGGAACTTGCCAGCTTGCAGACGGAACAGGCCTCGCTCTACAAATCCCTCGCAAAGGTACGCCTCGATGTCCTGGAGCAGGACAAGGTTGTCGGTCGGCTGGATAGTGCCGAACGAAAGGCCCTTTCGGCGCTTGACTCACAGAAAGACAAGCTTGCCGCTTTGGCAAAGGAGCGTGAACAACTGGCTGCCGATCTGGCGACCGCCCGGGCAGACAGGACGGCGTTGTCTGGCATGGTTTCCGATGCGGCCGGCAGCATCAGCGCACTTCAGGAAGTCACCGAAAGCCGGATGGCCGACAATCTCGAATGGCAGGCGCAGGAGGCCCGGGTGACCGGCGCCGAAGCACGGATGCATGCCGCCGATGGAAAGGCCAACCAATCGGAAGCGGATTGCGAAGAGAAGTCCAAGCCCTATCTTGCAGACAGGCTGTTTGTCTATCTCTGGCAGCGTGGCTATGGCACGTCTAAATACTCGGCTGGCAGCATCATCCGGATGGGGGACGATTATGTCGCCCGCGTCGTCAACTATGAGCCAGCCCGGCAGAACTATTTCACCCTGACGGAGATCCCGAAACGTCTGCGTGAACATGCTGATCGATTGAAAACCGAGCTGCAGGAAGAAGAGGCAAAGCTGGTGGCGCTTGAACGCGCGGCGCTGGAAGAAGATGGCATCGTCGACAAGGAAAGCGCCTATGCAGAGGCTGTC
Organism: uncultured Cohaesibacter sp.; assembly: GCF_963666525.1. NCBI lineage: Bacteria > Pseudomonadati > Pseudomonadota > Alphaproteobacteria > Hyphomicrobiales > Cohaesibacteraceae > Cohaesibacter > uncultured Cohaesibacter sp. The sequence continues at coordinate 3,121,785 of NZ_OY762905.1, read as the reverse complement.
GCCAAGCTGAAGGCTGCGGATGAAACAATCGCTGCACTGGAAGCTCGCGATCAGGCACTGGAAAAGGAGCGGGCGGACCTGCTTGCCGACAGCGCCGACTCGCCACTCTCCAAGGCGCTCACAGACCTTGCCGCCTCGATGCAGCGACAGGATCTCAGGGATCTTCTCAGTGATGCACTTGAGACGCCGACCACGGCGGATGAACGCATCGTGCTGCAGCTTCAGAAGCTAGACAAGGCGATGAGAAGCAAGCAGCGGGAAATCGAGGAGGCACGCCAGACAGCCATCGATATCGCCCGCAAACGCACAGAACTCGAACGCTCGGCCAATGAATTCCGGCGCGAGGGCTATGACCGCATGGGCGGCGGATTTGCCAACGACCGGCTGATTGGCGATATCATCGGCGGCATAGTCGGCGGGGCACTGTCATCCCGCGAGCTCCGCGATGCCTTGCGCAGCGGCTATCGGCAGGGACAGAGACGGTCTTCCCGTTCGCGCCGGGGCGGTGGCGGATTTGGCGGTGGATTTGGCGGCGGCGGCGGTTTCGGAGGAGGCTTCGGAGGCGGTGGTGGTTTCGGCGGCGGCCTCGGAGGTGGCGGCGGTTTCGGAACCGGCGGTGGCTTCGGAGGCGGCGGTGGCGGCGGCTTCAAGACCGGGGGCGGCTTCTAAGCTTCCCCGGTTACCAATCCGCAGCACCATCAGTTGTCAAGCACCCGATGTCAGCTCCATCACGCCACGAACAAACAGGATGCAGGACAGTGCAAAGAGCAATGTCTGGATCACCCGCATGTAGATCGCTTCCGGCAGAACGCGCGTGAGATAGCGACCAACAAGCGTGCCGACGATACCGGCTGCTGCCAACTGGGCTATGAGGCCCCAGTTGAGCCCTTCCATCTGTCCGATCGCGTAATAGGCGGGCAGCTTGACCAGATTGCCAACGGCAAAGGTCAGCGCAATGGTTCCGGCAAACTCCAGCTTGGGCAATTTCTGCGGCAGCAGATAGGCCTGGGACGGAGGCCCACCGGAATGGGTGATGAAGCTGGCAATGCCGGTGAGTGTACCCCAGAGGATCCCCGGCAGGATGTGCGCTTCCGCCCTGCCCTCGTCCTTGCGCTTGAGCCATGCCCGGGCACAGAACCACAGGCCAATGCAACCGGTAAAGATCAGCAGCACGGCCTCGGGCGTATAGGGTGTTATGATGGTGGCAATGAAGACACCAAACAGCAGCGACGGCACCAGAATGGCGACATTGCGGCGCGAGAAATTACGCCGGTACAACCACACTCCGATCCAGTCGGTAATGATGTAGACAGGCAGCAGCGTCGCGGCTGCCTTTACCGGATTCATGAACAGTGCCAGCATAGGCACGGCAATGGCCGCAGCAGATGCCAGCCCGCCCTTGGACAGACCCACCATGAAGGCGGCGAGCAACAAAAACAGCGTATCAATCATGACGGGAGTCCGAAAAGGGCTCGGGAATGAGCCTTCCGCAGACAGAATGCCTGCAGGAACAAGGTATACGCAGCCTTCGATGCAAGTCCAGCGTGCTTTTACTCTATTCGCAACAAAGCCCTGCCAACAAGGCGGAAGGCGCAGCCCGGCTCAGGAGCGTCCGGCAAAAAAGGCATCAATTCGCTGCTGAGCCTCTGCTGTTTCCCAGCGATCGGCAAGGGCATTGGCCGTCATGGTTGCCATGTCGTCGGGTTGGCCTCCGGCCAATTGACGGCACAGCCTCTTGGCCGCAACAACGGCCCCCGGTGCACAGTCCAGAAAATGGGAAACCTCGACTGCAACCGCCTCGTCTAGTACTTCGACGTCGCAGATCCCGGCAACCAGCCCTGCCCGCATCAGGAAATCGGCATCAAACGGCCTGGCATTGAAAAAGACCTGCCGGGCGAAGGCTTCGCCCATACGCCCGACGACGAACGGGCCGATGGTCGCAGGGATGAGGCCGAGCCGTGTTTCCGTCAGGGCAAATCGACAATTACGGGCAGCAACAACGACATCACAGATGGCAACCAGACCGATTCCGCCACCATAGGCTGCACCATGCACCCGGCCAACCACTGGCCGAGGCAAGGCATTCCAACGGGCAAGCATGGTGGCGAGAGCGCTGGCTTCGGCGATTTTTCCCGCCCTGTCCCTTGCTGCCTGAGCCTTCATCCAGCCAAGGTCGCCCCCGGCACAGAAGCTTCTGCCTTCGCCCGCCAACACGGCGACGCGACACGCTTCATCGGCGGCAATTGTCGAGGCGGCGTCTGTCAACTCGGCAATCATCTCGGCATTCATGGCATTGTGCTTTTCCGGACGGCAAAGAGTGACATGGACCACCCCCCGGTCGTCTTTTTCATAACGGATGGTTTGATAGCTCATCGGACTTCCTGCACGATATGGTGTGAATGGGCGATGGATGGTGCTCTCTCTGCGGCGAGGAGGCCCGCGACAAATCGTTCGGCCTCTTCCACGATCTGCTGGTCGATGCCGGTTTCATATCCTGCCGCCAACAAAAGGGCATTGAGCGCAGCCGTGGAAACATTGCCTCGGGCACCGGGTGCGTAGGGACACCCGCCCAGCCCGCCAACCGCGCTGTCGAAGGTGCGTAGCCCCATCGCCAACGCTGTCCTGACATTGTCGAGTGCGTGGTCGCAGGTATCGTGAAAGTGTCCCGCCAGTTGCCCTGCCGGGAAATGGGCAAGCACCGCATCAAGCACCCGGGCGATGCTTTCCGGACGACCCGCACCGATGGTATCACCCAGCGAAATCTCGTAGCAGCCCATGTCATGGAGCGCCAAGGCAACATCAACAACAGCTCCGGGTTCCACCGCTCCGTCATAGGGGCAGGCCACGATGCAGGAGACATAGCCCCGAACGGGAATGCCGACCGTCTTCGCCAGAGCCATCACCGGCTCGAAACGCAGAAGACTGTCCCGGATGGAACAGTTGATATTCTTCTGGCTGAAGCCTTCCGATGCCGAGGCAAATATGGCGATTTCATCCGCCCCGGCTTGAAGGGCCTGCTCTGCCCCCTTGAGGTTGGGCACAAGCACCCCATAGTCAACCCCGGTCAAACGCTCTATACCGGCCATGACGTCAGCTGCATCGGCAAGCTGGGGCACCCATCTGGGCGAGACAAAGCTGGTAGCCTCGATCTTTTCAAACCCCGCTCGCGACAGCAGATCAATGAGAGCGATCTTTTGGCTGGTCGGGATGATGGCTGCCTCATTCTGCAGACCATCCCGCGGGCCGACTTCATAGATACGCACCTTTTCGCTCATCCTGCAGCCTCCACAAGTGCCACCAGCAAAGAGCCACCCTCCACAGCGGATCCAACCGCACACGCCACCGAGGCGATGACACCATCACGAGGGGCGCAGAAGCTTGTTTCCATTTTCATTGCCTCCATGATGCCAAGACTGTCCCCTTGCCTGACGCTATCGCCGGCGCTGACAGAGAGCTGGATAACGATACCGGTCATGGGAGCCAGAACCGCGCTGGAATTTTCCTGCTGGACAGCGCTGCCGAGGCGGGCGTCCGGCATGATGAAGTCATGGGTCATTCCATCGCAGAGGACCGAGACCAGTATGCCATCCTTGAGTTCTGTACGGATCACATGGGCTTGCAGCCGTCTCCCTGTTGGTCCGATGCGAGCTGATCTGGTCGCCCCCTCTTCGGCAAGATCACAAAGGGTCAGCGGGCATTCACCTCCCCTGAGGGTGATGGAGCCGTCAGGCTCATAGATCACGGTCCGCTCCAGACAATCAGAACCCGCAAGAAGGCGGATATCGCTTTTGGCCTCTCCCCAGAGGCGCCAGCCGCGATGGGACGAGCGCGGCGTCTGCGGGCGAATGTCGAGTGCAACCATGGCAGCAAATGCCAGATGCACCTCCCCGGGAGCTGCTCGATGGACCAGCTCGGGAAGGTCCCTATCGATCAGGCCGGTGTCAAAGGCTCCCTTGCCAAAGCCATCATGGGCGGCCAGGGCTGCCAGAAAGCCGGCGTTGGTCGTGGCGCCCGCCACATGGGTGCCCGCCAGAGCCTTGCGCAGGGACGCCAAGGCATCCTCACGCGAGGCAGCATGGGTGATGATCTTGGCTATCATGGGATCATAGAACGGCGAGATCGCATCACCGCTGCGAACGCCGGTGTCGTTGCGCGCCGCCTCGTCAAAAGAAAGATGATGCAGGATGCCCGTCGCGGGCAGAAAGTCGTTGAACGGATCTTCAGCATAGAGGCGCGCCTCGAAGGCGTGGCCGTCAATGGCCAGATCCTCTTGCCGACAGGGCAGCGGCTCGCCAGCCGCCACGCGCAACTGCCATTCCACCAGATCAACCCCCACGATGGCCTCGGTGACCGGATGCTCCACTTGCAGGCGGGTGTTCATTTCCATGAACCAGAAGCCGTCGGGCCTCAACGGGCCGGAGCCATCGACGATGAATTCGATGGTCCCTGCTCCGCAATAGCCAATGGCTCTGGCTGCTTTCACCGCAGCCTCTGTCATGGCGGACCGCACCTCTGGCGTCATGCCGGGTGCAGGGGCCTCCTCCATGACCTTCTGATGGCGACGCTGCAAGGAGCAATCGCGCTCGAACAGATGCAGGACAGTGCCGTGGCTGTCGCCAAACACCTGCACCTCAATGTGACGCGGCGCGGAGATGAATTTTTCCACCAGAACCTGATCATCACCGAAGGCCGAGCGAGCCTCCCGTTGTGCCGCTTGCAACGCTTGGGCAAAGTCCTCGGCTCGGTCGACCTTCCGCATCCCCTTGCCGCCGCCTCCGGCCCGAGCCTTGATCAAGACCGGAAAGCCGATGTCCCTTGCCTGGTCGGCTAGAAACACCGGATCCTGATTGTCGCCCAGATAGCCCGGCACAACGGGAACACCGGCCTGCTGCATCAGTGTCTTGGCGGCATCCTTGAGCCCCATGGCGCGGATGGCATCAGCCGAAGGGCCGATAAAGACCAAACCGGCAGCTTCCACCGCATCCACAAAAGCTGCGTTTTCCGACAAGAAGCCATAACCGGGGTGGATGGCCACGGCGCCTGTTCCAAGCGCAGCCCGGATGATCACATCCCCCCTGAGATAGCTCCCGGAAGGCGATGACGGGCCGATATGCACAGCTTCATCTGCCTCGGCTACGTGCTGGGCGTTGCGGTCGGCGTCCGAATAGACGGCCACGGTCCTGATGCCGAGCGCTCTGGCTGTGCGGATGATACGGCAGGCGATTTCGCCACGATTGGCAATCAGTATTTTTTCAAATGGCTGTTTCATCATTACATCCTGAAGAGACCGAACCGGGTGGGCGAGATGGGAGCATTCAGCGTTGCGCGGAGCGACAGTGCCACAACGTCACGGGTCTTGCGCGGGTCGATGATGCCATCGTCCCAAAGGCGTGCCGAGGCATAGAGCGGCCGCGACTGCCGCTCGAACATCTCAAGGGTCGGACGCTTGAAGTCGGCCTCCTCTTCAGCAGACCATGTGCCGCCCCTTGCCTCGATACCGGCACGCTTGACATCGGCCAGCACACCGGAGGCCTGTGCGCCGCCCATCACCGAGATGCGGGCGTTGGGCCACATCCAGACGAAGCGTGGACCGAAAGCGCGGCCACACATGCCATAATTTCCCGCCCCGTAGGAGCCGCCGATGATGACCGTGATCTTGGGTACTGAGGCGGTGGAAACTGCCGTCACCAGCTTGGCACCATCCTTGGCGATTCCCCCCGCCTCGTATTTCGAGCCGACCATGAAGCCAGTGATATTCTGCAGAAACAGGATCGGGATGTTGCGCTGGCAGCAAAGCTCGATGAAATGAGCGCCCTTGAGGGAGCTTTCCGAGAACAGGACACCATTGTTCGCCAGAATGCCGACTGGCACACCGTCGATATGGGCAAAGCCGGTGACGAGCGTTGTGCCATACCGGGGTTTGAATTCGGCAAAGTCGGAGCCATCCACCAGCCGTGCGATGATCTCGCGCACATCATAGGGGGTCTTATCATTGGCAGGCACCACACCCATGACCTCGTCGAGGGGATAGAGTGGTGCACGGGGATCGGCCAGATCGATCGAGGGTCGTGGCGCGGGGCCCAGATACCGCACGATCTCTCGTGCCAGCGCCAGCGCATGGCGATCATTATCGGCCAGATAGTCAGCAACGCCGGACAGGCGCGTGTGCGTATCGCCGCCACCAAGGGTTTCGGCATCGATCTCCTCGCCCGTAGCCACCTTGACAAGCGGCGGCCCGGCCAGAAAGATCGTGCCCTGCTCCCGGACAATGATGGTCTGGTCGCTCATGGCCGGAACATAGGCGCCGCCCGCGGTGCAGGATCCCATGACGACAGCGATCTGGCAGATGCCCATGGCGCTCATCCGGGCCTGATTGTAAAAGATCCGACCGAAATGGTCGCGATCAGGGAAAACCTCGTCCTGATTGTTGAGATTGGCTCCGCCTGAATCCACCAGATAGATGCAGGGCAGATGGTTCTCCTCGGCGATTTCCTGCGCTCTCAAGTGCTTCTTGACCGTGATCGGGAAGTAGGTCCCGCCCTTCACCGTGGCATCGTTGCACAGAATCATGCAATCGCGCCCTTCGACCCTGCCGATACCGGCGATGGCACCAGCCGCCGGGATTGCATCCTCATAGAGGCCGTGGGAGGCAAACAGCCCGACTTCGAGAAACGGCGAGCCGGGGTCGAGCAGACCGGCAATCCGATCCCTTGGCAACAGCTTGCCACGGCTGACGTGGCGGGCCCGGGCAGCCTCCGACCCGCCCTTGAGGATCCGCCTGGCCTCCTCTTCAATCCGCGCATATTGGTCCTCCATAGCCTGACGGTTATCCTCAAACTCCGTGGCATGTGGTGTGATCGCACTGTGCAATATCGTCATGATGTCGTCTCCAACCGGATACAGCTCCGCCCTTAAGGCGCAACGGAGTACGCCGGCCTCGTGGCTGTCGGTCAATTCTGGGTCTGGGTCTGGATCCGGATGTGCCTTTTGCGACATCCGGAACTCTCTTGGCGTTCTCTCGTCCGGCCCTTGCGCAGCTAACTCAGCATCAGATCTGGCAGCCAGAGCGTGATTTGCGGGAAGAACAGCAGGATCAACAGCACCAGCATCTCCATTGCCAGAAACGGCAATATCCCGCGAAAAATTACTTTCAGGGGCACGCCCGTCTGAGCCGATGCAACATAGGCATTGAGGCCGAGAGGCGGGGTCAGCAACCCAATTTCCACTGTCTTGGTCACAACGATCCCGAACCAGATCGGGTTGTAGTCGAGCGCCATGGCCATGGGGAAGGCCAGAGGCATGGCAAGCGACAGGATCGCCAGTTGATCCATGAACATGCCCATGATCAGCAGCACAAGAATGATCAACCCCATGATCAGGGCACTCGGCAGGTTGCTTGCAGCGACCAGCTCGAGCAGGTCCTGGGTGATGCGGGTGAAGGCCAGATAGTTCGAGAAGATCGCCGAACAGGCAACGATCGCCACTATCATGGTGGTGGCACGGATGGAACCGCTTACGGAACTCGAAAAGGCCTTGAAGGTCAGCGTTCGCTGAAACAGCACAATGACCAGCGATCCCATCACGCCAAGGGCTGCCGCTTCGGATGGCGAGGCAACGCCGCCATAGATCGCGCCGATCACCGTGATCAGCAGCAGCGTCATGGGCAACAGGTGGCGGCTGGAGCCAATCGCCTTGTCGAGCTTGAACGGATCCCCCTTGGGCGCCTGATCTGTCGTGTGAGCAATGATCTTGATGACGATGGCAAGGCCGGTCGCCGTCAGCAGCCCCGGTACGATACCCGCAATGAACAGCTTGCCAATCGAGGTTTCGGTCAATACCCCATAGACCACCAGCACGATAGACGGCGGAACGACAACCGCAAGGGTGCCGCCGACGCTGACAACTGCCGCCGACAGCCGGTTCGAATACTTGTGATTGCGCATTTCCGGAAAGGCTGCCGACGCCATTGCTGCAGTCGAGGCGGTCGAGCTTCCCACAAGGGCAGCCAGGATCACAGAAGCCGCAACCGTGGCCATGGCCAACCCGCCCTTGGTGTGACCGATCCATGCCTGACAGGCAACAATAGCCCGTCTGGTCACATCGCCTGCGGTCAGCAATTCTGCCATCAGGATGAACAGGGGAATGGCAACAAGAATGAAGGACGATGAAGAGTCGAAGAATGTTCTCTCCAGCACCGCCAGTGCCGGACGCTGTCCAAGCTGCAGGGCCAGCCCGACAAATCCCGATATCCCCATTGCGAAGGCAATCGGAATGCGGAAAGCCAGCATCAGGGCAAGCAATATGAGTATGGCAAAGAAAGTCAGCATCGGCTGAACGCACGCTCCCTGAGAACCCGGGGTGGCCGCAGATGGCCACCCAATTCAAGGTGATTGAATTGACTTGTGGATCGACCGCAAGGCTTCACTGCCCACTTGTCAGTTTGCCATAGGTCTCCAGCACCACCTTGGCCTTGTCGCTCTTGATGCGGTCGAGCCAGTCCGAGCTCACCACCTCGAGGGCTTCGCGCAAGGTGGCCAGCTCTTCATTCGTGAAGCTGTAGGTGTCTATGCCCGCGCTCTTCCATTGGCCGATGAGGCCGGAGACGGATTCATCCTGTGCCATGGCAACATGCTTTGCCGTTTCCGCACCCAGACTCAGCATCTGGTCCTGGATCTCCTTGGAAAGACTGCCGAACAGCTCGCTGCGCAATACCATGACGAAGCTGTAGCCACCAAAGGAGCCGTTTGTGGAGATGTGGCTGACCACTTCGTTCAGCTTGTAGCCAGGAACCGAGGCCAGCGGGAACAAAACAGCATCGAGCCGCCCGCGTTCGACGGCGGTGTAGACTTCCGGTCCCGGAATGGAAATCCCCACAGCGCCCAGCGCACGCGCGGTCATGGCCTGCGTAGATCCGGATGTACGCACATCCAGGGCATCCCAATCCGCGGGCATGCCAAGACGCTTCTTGGCCAACACCTGATAGGGGGGCAGAACAAAGCCGAAGATCGGCGTCACTCCGGCGGCCAGCAGTTCATCGCGCAATGGCCCTTCTGCCAGCATAGACTGCAGCGCCTCCGTGCCATGAACGGCCGTGCCATAGAAGCCGGGCAGGCCAACCACCGAATTCAACGGCAGGGTATCGGCATGATAGAGTGTTCCGAGCAGGGCCGCATCGAGAATACCGTTGTTGACCGCGTCCAGCTGCGCCTTGGACTTGGCCGCCTGCTGGGCCGGGAAATGCTGAAACGTGATGGCGCCATTGGTTGCCTTTTCCACGGCAGCCATCCATTTCGACGTGCCCTCGACCGAGACGATATGGCTGGTGGACTGGAAGTCTCCCAGACGCAGGGTTTCGGCGTTTGCAGCTGTCAAGCCGAGCGACAGGGCAGCGGCGATGGCAAGGGCTAATGTTGTTTTGCAGTTCATTTTCTCTCCTCCAAAGAAAATAGACGGTTATCGCATGGTGATCCTGAACAGGAAGTCGTGCACCAGCCGCAGTGACAGAACGCCGGATCCTAGTGGGATCAGGGCATAGGCCCACCCCATCGACCAGTCGATCACGCCATACTCGACCTCCCCGTCGAGGATGGCTTCCAGCGCGAATTTCCCGGACATGATCGTCACGATGATGAAAAACGCGGCCGGTAGCAGCAGCTGGATGACCTTGATGAAGCGCCCCATCTCTCCCACGAAACTCTTGGGCACCAGATCAATCGCCAGATGGCCCCCCTCGCGATAGACCCGCGAGAGAGAAAGGGTTGCCAACGCAGGCATCAGAAAGAGTTCAGTCAGTTCGAACTGGATCTGGATGGGCTTGCCAAACAGGAAGCGCATCAGAATATCCGCGTTGATCAGGGCCGCAACCGCGACCAGCCCCAGACATCCCCCCAGATGAAGGACGTCTTCGAGCTTTCTCAGGATCTGTCCAAATCTGTTCAACCAATCCTCCCCCGGTTGAAACATGGAATGTCTGGAGCAATCGCCAGCCAGATGACTGCCGTGATGCTCCCTCGAGTGGAAACGGGTGCCCCCTGCCTCCCATGCTGCAAATGCCGCTAACAGGGGTAGCAATACCCTAGCGCTTGGGCAATTCCACAATGGCAGACCCCAGAGCGGACAATTCACCGTCCTGCTGTTCGGCGCGCTGTTCGATCTCGACCAGATAGCGGCCATCTTCATTGAATTTGCGCGTCACCTTGCCGTGGATCAGAATAATGTCCCCTTCAGGATTGTGGCGCCGCACCTGACAATTGGCCTTGGCCAGAAATCCGTCGTCACCCATCCAGTTGGTAACCTGATGGGTCAGCCACGAAGTGCGTTCGGGACCGTAGTCATAGGCACCGGGTGCGCCCACCTCGAGGGCGAACTCCTCCTCCCAGTGCACCCGCTCGGGGCAATCGGGAATGCCGAAGCGGTTCTTGATCCCGGCCGAGGGGTGTTTCTGCTGCAATTGCCAGGCCAGCTTGTTGGCGCGGATGTAGAGCCCGCCCCAGCCTTGGGCATAGGCGATGAATCCGGTTGCCGTCATCGGTCCCTTGACCATGGTGGGCAATGCGTCCCCTTCGCTGACATCATCCCAGTAGCGGGTCTCCTTGCCACGAATGGTCTCGCTCTCATAGTATTTATAGTAGGAATCGAGTTCTTCCTGGCTATAGACCCGCCGCCCCTTCTCCTTGGCTGCGGCATATTTCGTGCCATTTTCACGGGCATGATCGCGATCAGTGCGGAAACACCAGCTGTCTGCCTCGGCGAGAAGCTCCCCACTTTGGGCATCATAGAAATCGACGTGATAGATCTGCTGAACGGCCTTGCCGGCGAACCGGGTGTCATGTTCGATGAGATCCTTGAGATAGGCCTCGGTGCGGAATTCGGTATTGCGCCGGATCGGCTTGTACCAGGTCCAGTTGGCGCCCGACCACATGGCGTGAACGCCGGGCAACCCGCCAACATAACCCGAGATAATCCGGCTGGTGGCAAACAGGAAGCTCGGCAGCGCCAGCACGTCACCATATCGGGTGGTCTTGGCATATTCCGGATCACACCAGAGCGGGTTGTCATCGCCGATGCCATGGGCATAGTGGCGGATGTTGTCCCGCGTGGCTTCGTAACACCATGGTTCGACCGTCTTCTCGATCTTGACCCCGATGCGCTTTTTCAGATCCTCCAGCCCCTCGGGTGTAATTTTCGGAAATTTCCGATGCAGGGTTTCATTCATCTTGTCTCTCTCCTCAATTTTTGCTCTTGCGATCACCCTGCCCCCTGCAGGGTCTTTGCTTCCTGATCGCGCAAGATTTTTCTGTTCACCTTGCCCGCCGGTGTCTTGGGCAGCGCGGTGACGAATTCGATCTGTCTTGGATATTCATGACGGCTGAGATTGGTGCGCACGAGTTCCTTGATCTCGTCGTCCAGCCCTTCGCTCTGCTTGTCCTTGAGCAGCACGAATGCCTTGACCACCTGTCCTCGCAAACTGTCCGGAACACCGATGGCTGCACACTCGGCAACCTTGGGATGACGCATGATGGCGTCCTCGATTTCCACCGCACTCATGGTCCAGCCCGCCGATATGATGACATCGTCAGCGCGCCCGGCGTGATAGAAATAGCCATCCTCGTCGACGCGTCCCAGATCCTTGGTCGGGAACCATTGATCGCGCTTGCGCACCATCAACTCACCGATCTCGCCTGGCTTGGAGCGGCTGCCATCGGCAGTTTGCACCTCGACCTCGACGCCGGGCACGGCCTTGCCCATGGCACCATCACGCACTTCCAGATCATCGGCACCGGGATAGTTGGCGATGATCACGCCGATTTCCGTGGTGCCATACATGGAGCGGACCTTCGTGCCGAATATCCGCTCAACATAATTGGCGGTTTCCGTATCGATCGGTTCACCCGTGAAGCTCAGCTTTTCAAAACAGTAGCTGAATTGTTCCGCCTCGCCGGAATTGCGCATCATCCGATAGTGGGTGGCGGCGGCGGTCAGGTTGGTGATGCGAAAATCCTGCAGGGCCCGGAGCAGTCGCACTGCGTCGAACTTGCCACTGAAGGTGCCGGTAGACACCCCCAGCGCCAGCGGTGCCAGCGTTCCGTGCCAGAGGCCATGGCCCCAGGCAGGGGACGAGGGACAGAAGAAGCGATCCCCCGGACGGATGCCGGTGGCATAGAGCGCCGCCACCATCAAAGTCACGATGGAGCGATGGTCGTGATGCACGGCAGCCGGCAGCAGGCGTGTCGTTCCGGAGGTATACTGCAATACCGCCAGGTCATTGCCTGCCGTGTCCCATTCAAAATGTGCCGGATAGTCATCCAGATTTGATAGGAACGCCAGGTCGGCGACGACAACATTCTTCGCCCCGCCCTTGATCGCATCCTGAAACTTTTCATCGTTGGTAAAGAAGATCTCCGGATCGCAATCGCCGACCCGCAGTTGAATACCATCAGGGCCGAACAGGGTGAACATTGGCACCGCCACAGCTCCCGCCTTGATCGCCCCGAACAGGCAGCAATAGAACGGTAGGCTCGGCTCGATCATGACGGCAATCCGGTCGCCCTTGCGCACACCGCGCGCCTTGAGATAGTGGGCGATCTGCGATGAACGCCGGGACAGCTCCTCGAATGTGATGATCTCGTCTCGACCCACCGCATGGGCAATACGCAACGCAACCGCATCCCCCTTGCAGTGCCGATCGACACACTCGTGCGCAATGTTGAAGTGGTCTCTGGTGCCGTCAAATAGCGCCCAGAGCGCCTCCTTGGAGTAATACTTCCGGGCATCCTCGTATGATGTGTAATCCGTCAGGCGCATTCGTCCCGCTTGCCTCCCACTTGTCGCTTTTCCAGCCCAGCCCTCCCCGGCTGTCTGTCTCATTGACAACGATAGGTAGATTGATATTGTATTGTCAATACGCTTTTTCTATTGTATATAGACAATGAATTTCCAGTAATATCAGAGCGATAAAGGCAGCATCCCGATGGCTGACAAAACCGAGAAACCACAAACCAAACGGCAGGTGCCTGCCGTAACACGGGCAATTGCCATACTCCGGCTGCTCGCAAAATCACCTGACCCCGTAGGGGTCAATCCGATCGCGAGAAGCCTCGGACTTGTGCCCAGCACCTGCCTGCACATCCTGCGGGTGCTGCAGGATGAGGGGCTCGTGGACTTCGATACAGAGACCAAGCGCTACTCCATCGGGGTGGGCATTCTCCCATTGGCCCGGTCGGCCTTGCAGAACAATTCCTTTTCCACACTGGTGCAGCCGCGCCTCTCGGAGCTGTCGAATCGCTTCGGCGTGACAGGCATTGCCACCCAGTTGATGGAACCGGCACAGATGGTGGTGGTCGCCCTGTCGCAATCTTCGCTGCCGTTCCGGCTGCAAGTCGATTTCGGCAGTCGCTTTCCACCCCTGATCAGTGCTACCGGGCGCCTGTTTGCTGCCTACAACGGCTTGGACAAGGATCAATTGCGCAAAGAGTTCAACAAGTTGACATGGGACCACCCGCCACTCTTCGAGACCTGGCTGGAAGAAGTCGAGACCGCCAAAAGTCAGGGGTACGGCGTGGATCTGGGCAACTATATTTCAGGAGTGACCGTCGTTGCTGTTCCCGTTTTCGGAAGCAACGGCAAAATGATTCGTTCGCTTGTCGCCATCGGCATCAGCGAGCGGCTGCCAGGGGAGGAGATTCCGGCGCTGACCAAGGCAATGATCGAAATCAGGGACGAGATTCAGGACCTGCAAATCTAGAAACAACTCTGGGGAGGGGAATTTGATACAAACTGCAAACAGGGCCAACGACTGGAAGCCCATGGCGATAGAAGGATACATGGGCTCGATCGGCCCCCTTATGCGACGAAAAGATGAGAGTGGAAAAAACCGTTATGGTCTCCTCATCACGCCACAACACCTCAATGCCATCGGGTTGGCCCATGGCGGAGTGATCACCAGCCTGATTGATCAGGTCATCGCCCTTGAGGCCTGGAACGCAGCGGATCGCCAACCGACGGTGACCGTGCAGATGGACACCCGGTTCGTGGGCTCGGCGAAGGCGGAGAGCTTTCTTCAGGCCACGGCCGTCATCAAACACCAGACCGGCTCGATGATGTTTGTCGATGCGGATGTCCATGGGGACGGCGATGCGCTGATTGCGAGCGCGACATCGGTCATGAAAATCATCCGTCAGAAAGGCAAGACCAGTGACTGAGACCACTAAGGGGAGCCCTTCTGGTCCAAGCAGGACCAGCCATGCCGCACCGCTGGCCGGGATCAAGGTGCTCGATTTTTCGCGGATCCTGTCCGGACCCTATGCCTCCATGGTGTTGGCCGATCTGGGGGCAGAGGTGATCAAGGTCGAACCGCTCACGGGCGGCGATGACACCCGCCACTTTCCTCCCTTTCAGAACGGCCAGAGCCACTACTACATGGCACTCAACCGCAACAAGAAGAGCATCAGCCTCGATCTCAAGTCGCCAGAGGGAATCGAGATCGCCAAAAGACTTGCCCGTCAGAGCGACGTCCTTCTGGAAAATTTCCGCCCCGGCGTCATGAAGCGACTGGGGCTCGATTTCGACACGCTGCATGGCGAAAACGACCGGTTGATCTATTGCTCCATCACGGGCTTTGGCACCCACAGCCCCCATGGCAACAAACCGGCCTTCGACATCGTGGTGCAGGCGCTTTCGGGGGTCATGCACATGAACCGCGAGCCTGATCAGCCCCCCAACAAGCTTGCCCTGCCGTTGGGAGACATGGCGGGCAGTTTCTTTTCCCTGTTCGGGCTTCTGGCGGCTCTGCATGAGCGCAACCAGACCGGCATCGGGCGGCATGTGGAAATCGCCATGCTCGACAGCCTCATTGCCATGCAGGGCTATCTGTCGCAAATGTATTTCGTGACCGGGCAGTGCCCACAACCGGTCGGAACGCGCCATCCGAGTATTGTGCCCTATGGCTCCTTTCCGACGTCGGACGGGCATGTCATCGTCGCCTGCCTCACCGAGCGGTTCTGGCAGAATTTTGCCCGCTGTCTGGGACTTGAGGCCCTGTTGGAGGATGCACGTTTCTCGGTCTATGAAAACCGGCTCGCCAACCGGGATGCTCTGGACGAAACCATCTCAGCCAGGATGCGGCAGGATACGACCGGTTACTGGCTTGATCGGCTTGAAGCCTTTGACGTGCCAAGCGCACCCATTCTCGACATCGCCCAATCGCTCGATCAACCCCACGTCACCGACAACGGACTGATCGAAAGAGTTTCCCATCCTCAGACGGGGGAGATGCGGCTGGTACGCGGGCCGATCCGCTTTGATGGCATGGGTCCGGCACAGGCTCGGCCCCCGTCCCTGTTGGGCGAGGACACAGCGGCCGTCCTCTCTGAAACACTGGGGTTTGACGCCGATGAGATTGCCGATCTCGTCACCCGCGGTGTCGTGACACTTCGCTGAACGTAGCAGGACCAAACTGCGCTTTCCATAATGGCGTTCCTGCGTCAGACATTCGGCCTGCTTGCCAACAGCGGGCCGGGTGACGTTGTCTCGTGACCCTTTTCCGTCTGTTCTGAAATTTCATTCCTGCCATGCGCAATTATCCGGATTAATCCACAATCAGGTTTCGCCTGAACGGAAAGAAAAACACACGAATAGCCAGCCGGAAAATCATTTCATTTCTCAAAAGGCGCGCCACATTCGCAAAACGATCAAAATTATCTTTCTTATGCCAAATATCGGAACGTAGCCTTCCATACCCTTCAAATACCAAAACATACATGCTAATATATAGACAATAAACGGAATATATCTTCCCGCTTTCCGTTGATAGAGGATTAGATAATGAGAAACTTGACCCATACCGAAATTACCGACGCTCTAGCGCGTGGGCATTTCGAGCGATCAAAACAGTTCCATTTCCTCCTGTCCCTGTTGTTCAAAAACAATAGCGGCCACACCATGAAACACGCTTCGAAATCCCGCACAGCAGTCAAGACACGCATTGCTGCCTGAAACGCCTTTCCAGGGCGAGGACTGCTTTCGGTCCCATGGATCGATACCGGCGCTTAGAATGCAAAATGGAAAAGGGTGATTGCGATCCCACGCAGTCACCCTTTTTCTGTGCCCAACCGACCAAGACCCGGAATGGGAGCGCTAGCCGTTCAGCACCAGATCGGCAGTGATGCTCTCGGCCAGGACGAGACGGGCGTTGACGAGATCATTCGTCTCGGCTCTTCGCGCTGCAGCTTCCGGATCCAGTCCATATTTCAACCATCGGGCGTTGAGCCGTCGGGTCAGAACATCAAGGCCGGGATTGATAAAGACACTCGCGGTGAACCATTCCGCCAGCGCATTCCATGGCTCCATCCTGAGCAGCAGATAGTTGCCCTCGACCACGATGATCGGCGTTGTCGGCAGAATCTCGATGGAGCCGGCAACAGCCAGATCCAGACTGCGGTCAAAGCTCGGGAAATAGGTCGCCGGGCCGGACGTGGCGAGCCCCTTGACCGCCGCGCAGAAGCCGATCACGTCGAAGGTTTCCGGTGCACCCTTGCGTGGCAACAGTCCGCGCGCCTCAAGGATCCGGTTGTCCAGATGATAGCCATCCATCGGCAACAGAGCGGCACGGGGCGCTTCTTGCGAGCTGCCCCCATTGAGCCTTTCAACCACACTGGCGGCCAGCGTCGACTTGCCGGAGGCCGGAGCCCCGGCAATGGCGATGACGGTCCGGCCAGACGGCTGCATCCGACTGGCAACAAAATCGCAGACCTCGGTCGTCCTCTGTTCCAGTCCCGCTTTGCTCATGCCGCAACCTCCTGATCTGGCGGAGCCATGGCACCTGTCATCAGGGCTACCGCATCCGACATCGTATATTCCTTGGGATCGATGACGCAAAGGCGCTTGCCCAATCGATGCACATGAATGCGATCGGCAACCTCGAACACATGGGGCATGTTGTGGGAGATCAGAATGATCGGAATGCCCTTGCTCTTCACCGTCTTGATGAGATCCAGCACCTTGCGGCTTTCCTTGACGCCGAGCGCGGCCGTTGGCTCATCAAGAATAACGACATTGGTGCCAAAGGCAGCAGCCCTTGCCACCGCAACCCCCTGCCTCTGGCCACCAGAGAGGGTTTCTACCGTCTGGGCGATGTTCTGGATGGTCATCAGGCCCAGTTCCGAGAGCTTGTTGCGGGCAAAATCCTGCATCTTCTTCTTGTCAAGCTGTCGGAAGACGCTGCCCATGATGCCGGGTTTGAGAATTTCCCGCCCCATGAATATGTTGTCGGCAATCGACAGGGCGGGCGACAGGGCCAGCGTCTGGTAGACGGTCTCGATGCCGTGCTCCCGCGCCTGGATGGGCGATGAGAAATGCACCGGTTTGCCATCGAGGCGGATTTCGCCGCTGTCCGGCCTCAAAGCACCGGACAGGGCCTTGATAAGAGTAGATTTTCCGGCACCGTTGTCGCCGATCACGGCAAGGATTTCGCCGGGCATCAGGTCGAAATCGCAGTCTTCCATGGCCACGACACGACCGTAGCGCTTGTTGAGTTTGCGAGCGGTCAGAATGGGACTGGTCATCACAGGCTCACTTTCCTGATGGTTTGGTCGATGGTGACGGCGAAGATGATGAGCGCGCCGATGAGCAGATAGGTCCATTGCACGTCTGCCCCGAGCAGGCGCAGACCCAGCGTAAAGACGCCGACGATGAGAGCGCCGAACAGGGTTCCGGCCACCGATCCTCGGCCACCGAACAGCGAGATGCCCCCGATGACCACGGCGGTGACGCTTTCAATGTTGGCAAGCTGGCCTGCCTGTGGCGAAACCGACCCGAGACGGCCAATAAGCGCCCAGCCGGCAAAGGCACAGATCAGCCCGCCGATGGCATAGACCGATACCAAGGTCGCCTTGACCTTGACGCCGGACAGCTCTGCGGCATCGGGGTCATCCCCCACCGCATAGACATGGCGGCCCCATGCGGTCTGGCTGAGGATGTAGGACATCAGCAGCACCAGCAGGAGCAGCAGGATGACACCATAGGTGAAGACAGCCCCGCCAACCTCGATGGTGCGACCAAAGAATTGCAGGATCGGCGCGCGCTGGGCGATCTCTTCGCTGCGGATGACCACACTGCCGGAATAGAGGAAGTTGGCTGCAAGCACGATCTGCCACATGCCCAGAGTCACGATGAACGGCGGCAGCTTGACATAGGCAACCAGCAGACCATTGGCCGTGCCGAAGAACAGCCCCGTCGCCAGACCGCACAGAACGGCCAGCTCGGGCGGGATGCCCAGATCAAAGGTGAATTTGCCCATGATAACCGAAGACATCACGGCAATGGCGCCGACCGACAGGTCGATGCCTGCGGTCAGGATGACGAGGGACTGGGCCACGGCCACGATACCGACAATCGCCACCTGCTGCAGGATCAGTGTCAGCGCAAAGGGCGAGAAGAAGCGGTGGCCGTTCAGGATGCCAAAAACGATGATCGCCGTGATCAGCACGAACAGCGGGATGGCCGACGGGGTCGCCTGAAGAAACCCCAGCAAGCGATGAAAGGTCGATTTGTGGGAACTGTCGAATTCCGCCACGGTCTCTTGCTCTGGCAAGCGCGTGTCGACAGAGCCTGGTGCTTCAGTCATGAGATCGCATTCCTAATGGAAACAGGGAGCGGAACGCCGCCATGGGCGTTCCGCGTTGGACACTTCGGGAAGCTATCAACCCCAGCAGAGGTTCTTGCCTTCTTCAACCGTCAGCTGCTTGAGCCCCTTGACCGGCTTACCGGTTACAAGGCCAACACCTGTGTCAAAGAAGCTCTTGCCTTCGGTCGCCTTCGGCATTTCGCCAGTCTTGACGGCTTTCACGATGGCTTCCACGCCCTTTGCAGCCATATCAAGCGGGTATTGCTGTGCTGTTGCGCCGATGATCCCGGCTTCCACGTTGGCAACACCCGGGCAACCACCGTCGACCGAAACGATGATCGCGTCATTCTGTTTGCCCAGAGCCTTCAGTGCTTCATAGGCACCGGCTGCGGTCGGTTCGTTGATGGTATAGACGACGTTGATATCCGGATTGATCGCCAGCAGGTTTTCCATACCCTTGCGGCCACCTTCGGCGTTGCCGTTACCGATTTCCTGACCAACGATGCGGCTGTCGGTTTCGTCTCCCCATTTGGTCTTGTCACCGATGTCGATGCCAAACCCGGTGAGGAAGCCCTGATTGCGCAGCACGCCGACAGATGGCTGTGTCACGTTGATATTGATGAGACCGATCAGAGCCTTTGCCGGATCATCAACGGTCTTGGCAGCCCATTCACCGATCAGTTGACCGGCCAGGAAGTTGTCCGTGGCAAAGGTCATGTCGGCAGCATCCATCGGGTCAAGTGGCGTATCGAGAGCGATCACCACCAGACCGGCGTCGCGTGCCTTTTTCACCTGACCGGTAATGGCCTTGGAATCGGTAGCAACCAGCAGGATACCGCCAGCGCCAGCCGCAATGCATGTTTCAATGGCCGAAACCTGGGTCTCGTGGTCCCCGTCATATTTGCCGGCAAAGCTGCGCAGTTCAACGCCCAACTCCTTGGCCTTGGCTTCAGCGCCTTCCTTCATTTTCACGAAAAACGGATTGGTTGCGTCCTTGGTGATCAGACAGACCGAGGTGTCTGCAGCAGACGCGGCAACAGACAGGCCAGCAGACATCAGTGCGGCCGTTGCCAGTGTAGTGAGATATTTCATAGTGAACTCCAGGTTCTATTTGCCTCAACCTTCCACTGTCCGGAGCAAGGTCCCCCAACCCCGACAACAGAAGTCTCCTCCATGGGCAAAAAGCCTCGAATGGGCACAATCAGTCCATATCTTCAATTCTCGCTTCGAAGCTTCCTCCCGGCGGCCCTCGTTGCGAGCCGCTCAACTATGGGTACCCCTTCGGGCAAACTTCTGTCAATAAGTACTTCCTAATGAATTAATAAGACAATGGGAGCATTGACCGCTATTGCGCCTTGCGAAGCCCCGAACGGGTTTCTAGAATGCGGCAAACACGGCACCTCCTCCCCCCGCCCAGCCGAAAGACCGACCGAATTGCGAGCCATCAACGAGCCATGAAAAGCGCATCCCATGACAAGCCCCAACAGACCCAACAGAAGGGCTCCAACCAGATTGCCATCCGCAGCTATAACGAGCGGCTGGTTCTGCAGTTGATCCGGGATCAGGGCGCCGTGACGAAAGCCGAGGCAACACGCGCGACCAGTCTGTCCCCCAACGCCATTTCGACCATCTTCCGTACGCTCGAGGAGGAAGGCTTCATTCTGCGCGACGAGCCGATCCGTGGACGGATCGGCCAGCCATCCACCCCGATGCGCCTCAATCCGGATGTTCGTCATTATGTTGCGCTGGCAGTCGGGCGCAGAAGCATGGAACTGGCGGTCATCGATTTCGTCGGACAGATCAAGGCTTCCCGCCGGGTGATCATTCCCTATCCGACGCCGCAATCGGTACTGGCCTTCTTCAGGGACAACCTGACAGCGGTGCTGCGCTCTGCAAAACAGAAGCGCGGTGATATCGCCGGCATGGGGGTTGCCATGCCGTTTGAGATCTGGAGCTGGACCAGCGAGTTCGATGCCCCGCGCGAGGAGATGGATACCTGGCGGACGTTCGACCTCGTCGCCGAGCTGAAAGCGCTGGTGCCCTGGGAAGTGGTGTTCGAAAATGACGCCACCGCGGCCTGCCGGGCCGAGCTGGTGTTCGGTTCCCGCAGCACCATGCAGGACTGGATCTATTTCTTCATCGGCACCTTTGTTGGCGGTGGCATTGTGCTCAATGGCAGCGTCTTTTCCGGCCGCAAGGGCAACGCCGGCGGCTTCGGGCCGATGCGCGTACCAGACAAGGATGGCAAGAACAGGCTGGTGGACCATGCTTCGCTGGTCGTATTGGAGCATCAGTTGCTGGCTGAACAGCGCGAGCCGCTGGCGATCTATGAGGAGACGGCCGACTGGAATCTGATGGAGCCGTTTCTGTCCGACTGGATCGAGCAGGCTGCGCACAATCTGGCGCACGCCACGGTCTCGGCGCTGGCGGTCATCGATTTTGAAGGTGTCGTCATCGAAGGCGCCTTCCCGGAAGCGATCAAGCTGAGGCTGGTCGACGAGTTTCGTCACCAGATGGAGATCAGCGACCTGCAAGGCGTGACCATGCCCGAGATCGACGTCGGGCATGTGGGACGCAAGGCGCGGATCCTTGGCGGGGCCGCCTGCCTCATCACGCAAAAGCACATGATCGACCAGAACACGCTGTTGCGGTCGCAATAGTCCGCTCCGGCCTTGCGGCAGAGCGGACTTTCCTCTTGCCCGAGGCTATTTGCCAGATTTCATATAGGCGTTGAAAGCCTCTGCGTGGTCGGGGTGCCAGCGAGACAGGGCAGGACGGTTTTCGATGATATCCCCCATGCCCCATGTCATGCGTTTGATGTCGGTTGCCCGATCGACCTCATTGTCCGGGCAGAGAATGTAGAAATCTCCAGCCCCAAGGCCAGCCATCATGAAGTCGGCAACCTGATCGGCGGTCCATGCTCCTTCCGGCTTTTCCCAGACGCCCTTGGCCTGAGTGAAGCCGGTGTAGGTGAACCCGGGAATGAGCAGATGCGCCGTCACCCGGTCCCCGACCTCGGAGACCAGCCGGTTGGATACCGACTCGGCCAAGGCACGCAGGGCGGCCTTTGACACATTGTAGGCCGTATCGCCCGGCGGCAGGGTGATACCCTGCTTGGACCCGGTATAGATGATGGCTCCGGCCCCTTCGGAAGCCATCATGTCGGGCAGGAACTGCTGTGTGATGTGAATGGCGCCCCAAAGGTTGGTTTCGAGCGTCTGACGCCAGACCTGCTCACCGGCAAACAGATCGCCGCCCCCTTCCCTTCCGGCGTTGGACATGACAACCGAGACGGTTCCCATTTCATCAGCCAGCTCCTTGGCATGCTGGACCTGATCGAGCTTGGTGACGTCCATGGCGACGGCCAGAGCCTTGATCCCGACCGCCTTGAGAATTTCCTCGGCCTCGGACAGCTTCTCGCCGGGCAGATCAGCGATCACCACCTTCATTCCGGCGGTGCCAAAATGATGGGCGGCAGCAAGACCGATGCCACTCGCCCCGCCAGTAACAAGTGCGACATTTCCTTTGACAATAGCAGGATGCGACATGATTGGTTTTCCTTTGCAAGGGAATGGATGGTTTGAAACGGGTCGGCATGAGGAATGCCCTGTTTTCCGGCCCATTATGGACCCCTCTATCTCTCACACAAGTTGGGATTTTGGATGACATGCCAAGCTGTACGCACAGCTGCCCCGCCGAGAGATCCTGCGACAGATCCTAGAAAAGGCCGATCTACGTCAGTTTTTCAAGGGAGCGCTCGCTTTTTCGCCCCATTGACATGAAACACGACTTACCAGATAGATTTAAGCAGATTGAAGAGATACCTTTCCGGACGTGGGCGTGATAGGCCTGTCCGGTCGGTTGAACCTCGCGGGAGTGACGTGATCATGATTTCGCAAAAAGCACAATATGCCTTCAGAGCCCTGATCGCTCTTGCCCGGTCCGAAGACGAGGAGGTTTCCCTGATCTCGGACATCGCAAGTGGACAGAATATCCCGAAGAAGTTCCTTGAACAGATCCTTCTCGACCTCAAGCGCCACGGCATCGTGCAAAGCCGCCGCGGGAAGATGGGCGGTTATCTGCTGCTCAAATCCGCCGATGAAATCACCTTCGGTGAAGTGCTGCGGATTGTCGATGGCCCGATTGCGCCGCTACCCTGCTTGAGCAAGATGGCCTATCGCAAATGCGACGGCTGCAATGACGAGAACTCCTGCGAAATCCGTCAGGTCTTTGCCAGGGTCGCCGATGCGACACGTGAAATCCTTGACAAGACGACCATTGCCGACGCAATCGCCTCTCCCGACTATGAAGGCATCCCCTTGACGGCATGACGCTTTTTCTGCCCTCGGACAATTATCTTGACAATCTCTACCATTTATATAGAGATTAAGGTGTTAAATGTCCAAAGGGGAGGACTGATCATGAAACGACTTCGAAGTATCACCGCGGCCGCCGCAATGGCCATGACCATAGGCTTCGCCGCCCCGGTAGCCGCCAAGGATATCATGCTGCTCAACGTCAGTTATGATCCGACCCGAGAGCTGTACAAGGAATTCAACCAGTATTTTTCTGAAAACTGGAAGGCCAACACTGGCGACAGTGTCACCATTCGCATGTCGCATGGCGGCTCCGGCAAGCAGGCACGATCCGTGATTGACGGGCTGGAAGCGGATGTCGTGACCCTCGCGCTGGAAGCGGACATCAACGCAATCGCTGAAAAGACGGGCAAAATCGCCACCGATTGGCGCGAACAGCTGCCCAACAACAGCGCCCCCTACACATCCACCATCGTCTTTCTGGTTCGCAAGGGCAACCCAAAGGGCATTTTCGACTGGGCCGATCTGGTGCGCGATGGCGTCGAGGTGATCACGCCCAATCCGAAGACCTCTGGCGGTGCCCGCTGGAATTTTCTGGCTGCCTGGG
Source organism: uncultured Cohaesibacter sp. (assembly GCF_963666525.1). Classification (NCBI taxonomy): domain Bacteria; kingdom Pseudomonadati; phylum Pseudomonadota; class Alphaproteobacteria; order Hyphomicrobiales; family Cohaesibacteraceae; genus Cohaesibacter; species uncultured Cohaesibacter sp. The sequence continues at coordinate 3,098,240 of NZ_OY762905.1, read as the reverse complement.
CCTGGGCGGAGAAGACCTATAACGGCGACGATGCAAAGGTCCGCACCTACGTTTCGGACCTGTTTGCCCATGTGCCGGTTCTGGACACCGGTGCCCGCGGTGCCACGACCACCTTTGTCCGTCGCGGCATCGGCGATGTGCTGCTGGCATGGGAAAATGAAGCCTTTCTGGCGCTGGAGGAACTGGGGCCGGCTTCCTTCGAGATCGTGGCACCCTCCATATCCATCAAGGCCGAGCCGCCCGTCGCCATGGTTGAGGGCAACACGGAGGCCAAGGGTACAAGCGCTCTGGCCCGCGCCTATCTCGATGCGCTCTACAGCGCCGAAGGCCAGCGCCTTGCTGCCAAGCACTATTATCGCCCCTACAAGCCCGACCTTGCCGACAAGGAGGACATGAAACGCTTCTCCGACCTGACGCTGGTCACCGTTGATGATTTCGGCGGCTGGAAAAAGGCACAGCCGGACTTCTTCGGGGACGGTGGCATTTTCGACCAGATCTACACACCGGGACACTGACATGACTGCCGCTGTTAGCAGTAGCAGATGGCGCTTCCGCGAGCCGGGCGTGATCCCGGGCTTTGGGCTGACATTCGGCTTTGCGGTCTGCTATCTCTCTCTGGTCATCCTGATCCCGCTTTCGGGACTGGTCTGGCGCTCATCAACCCTCGGCTGGCAGGATTTCTGGTCACTGGCCAGCGACCCGCGCACCCTGTCGGCCCTCAAGGTCAGCTTTGGCAGCGCCCTGCTGGCGGCCCTCATCAATTCGGTCTTCGGGCTGGTGGTGGCCTGGGTGCTGGTGCGCTATCGCTTCCCGGGTCGCCGGATTGTCGATGCTGTGGTCGATCTGCCCTTTGCCCTGCCAACCGCTGTGGCTGGCATTGCGCTGGCCACGCTCTATGCCCCGAACGGCATCATCGGGGCGCAGCTGGCCGGGCTGGGTTTCAAGGTAGCCTTCACCCCCGCAGGGATCGTGGTCGCTCTCGTCTTCGTCGGCCTGCCGTTCATCGTGCGCACGGTTCAACCGGTACTGGCTGATGTGGACCGGGAAGTCGAAGAAGCGGCTGCGACCCTCGGCGCCTCCCGGCTGAAGATCGTGGTGCGGGTGCTGCTGCCCGGCCTGCTCCCGGCCATTCTCACCGGCTTTGCCATGGCGCTGGCCCGGGGCATCGGCGAATACGGCTCGGTGATCTTCATCGCCGGCAACATTCCCTATGTCTCGGAGATTGCGCCGCTGCTGATCGTCATCCGGCTTGAGGAATTCAACTATGCCGCAGCGACCGCCGTGGGTGTGGTCATGCTGTCGATCTCATTTCTGATGCTGCTGCTGATCAACCTCATCCAGAGCTGGAGCCGAAGGAGATACGGATCATGACCGATCATGCCATCATGCTACGCTCAGCCCTCACCGAGACGCCAAACGTCCAGCGCTGGCTCATAGCGGTAGCGCTGCTGTTTCTCGCCTTCTTCCTGTTCCTGCCGCTGTTTGCGGTCTTCTCCGAAGCCTTCCGCAATGGGGTCGGGGCCTGGTGGGAAGCAATCATCGAGCCGGATGCTCTGGCGGCCATCCGCCTGACGCTGCTTGTCGCGGCCATTTCGGTGCCGCTCAACATGGTGTTCGGCATTGCCGCTGCGTGGGCGATTGCCAAGTTCGAGTTTCGCGGCAAGGCCTTTCTCATCACGCTCATCGACCTGCCCTTCTCGGTCTCGCCGGTCATTTCCGGGCTGGTCTATGTGCTACTGTTCGGGTCCGGGTCTTTGCTGGGACCATGGCTGAAGAGCCATGGCATCGAGATCCTGTTTGCGGTGCCGGGGATCGTGCTGGCCACCATCTTCGTGACCTTCCCCTTCGTTGCGCGCGAGCTCATTCCGGTAATGCAGGATCAGGGCACAAGTGATGAAGAGGCCGCGTTCAGTCTCGGGGCGAGCGGCTGGCAGACCTTCCGTCATGTCACGCTGCCCAACATCCGCTGGGGCCTGCTCTATGGCGTCCTGCTCTGCAACGCCCGCGCCATGGGTGAATTCGGGGCGGTTTCCGTTGTCTCAGGCCATATTCGCGGCCTCACCGACACCATGCCGCTGCATATAGAAATTCTCTACAACGAATACAACTTTGCCGCCGCCTTTGCCGTGGCCTCGCTGCTGGTGGGGCTCGCTCTTGTCACCCTTGTTCTGAAAACAGCAATCGAGCTTCGGTTTGCCGATTGATCACCAACTGCCTCAAGGCATTGCGAGAGGAGGTCTGTCATGGATCTTGGAATTCAAAATGTGAGCAAGGCGTTTGGCGCCACGGCTGCTCTGAGAGACGTGTCCCTTTCCATCGAGACCGGGGAACTGGTTGCCCTGCTCGGCCCGTCCGGTTCGGGCAAGACAACGCTGCTGCGGTTGATCGCCGGGCTGGAAACACCTTCGGCCGGAGCGGTGTTCTTTGGCGACGAGGAGGCCTCGCGCAGAAGTGTTCAGGAGCGGCAGGTCGGGTTCGTCTTCCAGCATTATGCCCTGTTCCGGCACATGACCGTGCTTGAGAATGTGGCCTTTGGCCTGACCATCCGGCCACGCCACAGCCGCCCTTCGAAACAGGAGATCGAGAGGCGGGCACTGGAGCTGATCTCCCTTGTCCAGCTTTCCGGACTTGAAAGTCGCTACCCGCAGCAATTGTCCGGCGGTCAGCGCCAACGCGTTGCCCTTGCCCGCGCCATGGCCATTGAGCCCAAGGTGCTATTGCTTGACGAGCCTTTCGGGGCGCTGGACGCACAAGTGCGCAAGGACCTGCGCCACTGGCTGCTCGAAATCCACGAGCGGACCCGTTACACCACCCTGTTTGTCACCCATGATCAGGAGGAGGCGCTGGAACTCGCCAATCGGGTGGTCGTGATGAATGAGGGCCAGATCGTGCAGATCGGTACCCCGGACGAGGTCTATGATCGCCCCGCCGTGCCATTTGTGCACCGCTTTATCGGGGAATCGTCCGAACTGCCAGTGCGGGTGGAGAAGGGTCAGATCTGGTTTGACGATTGCCCGACCGGCCTTGCCAGTGACAGAGCAGGGGCTGGGCTGTTGTTCTTCCGTCCGCATCAGGTCGAGATCGCCCCGGAGGGCAGCCGGTGCCTGGAGGCCCGGGTGATCGGCAGCCGACGGTTGGCCGGAACCCGCCGTCTGGAGCTGTTGGTCGGACAGTCCAACCGCCATGTGGAGATCGACGTGCCGCTTGAGCACCCCGTTGCCCAGAAACAGGTTGTCTTCTTCCGGCCGAAGGTCTGGACCCTGTTCCCGACGGGAGACAAGGAGCAGGCCCGCCCGGAAACAGTCGGGGCCAGGCTCGTCTTCCCGCGGTCGGCGGCGGGGGGCGCTCTGCGACACTATGAACCTTCGGTTTCATAAGGCTCGAACTTTCGCTGCCAATCCATTAAGCTCGACATGCCCGAACGCTTTTCTCTCACGGGCATGTCGATAGGAAAGATGCAACGAAGGTGTCTGTCGATCAGCTTCTCATTCTCGGACTGCTCATTTGTCTGCTCGTGCTGTTTGCGATGGATCGGTTTCGCATCGAACTCGTCGCCTGTGCGGGCCTTGCTGCGGGTGTTCTGCTCGGGCTGGTGCCGTTTGACCGGGCCTTTTCCGGGCTCGCCAATCCAGCGGTCATCACGGTGCTTGAAATCCTGCTCATCGTCCAGGTGCTTCAGACAAGCCGCCTGTTTGACGGGGTGGGTAGCTTTCTGAGCCGTCATTTCCGCACCAGAGGCAGCATCATTCTAGCTGTCTGCGCAACAGGCGCTGCCCTGTCGATGGTCATGAACAACATCGGTGCCTTCTCGCTGATGCTGCCGGTCGTCTTCTCGCTCAGCCGCCGAATGCATCTGGACCAGCGTCTGCTGGTGATGCCGCTTGCCTTTGCGACCCTCATCGGCGGCATGGGCACCGTGGTGGGTACGCCGCCCAATCTGGTGGTCAGTCAGGCACTGGAGAGTGCCACCGGCACCGGCTTTGCCTTTCTCGACTTCCTGCCTACGGGGCTGGCCATTGCCGCCGCCGGGCTTCTGGTGGTTGGCTGGTGGGCACCCCGCAAGCTCGGCGGCTACAGCGACATTGACGGAGAGGAGGACAGTTGCATCGGCCAGATGGTGGCAACCGAAGTCTTCGTTCCCCTTGCCAGCAAGGGCGGAGCCACGCCGGAAACCATCGAGGCCATGACCGGCGGCGCCATTTCGAGTGTCGAGCGGCAGGGGCGACGGCTGTTTCCGCTGCGTTCGGATACCCCGCTCTTAGCCGATGACCGCATTCTGCTCGTCGCCGATGGCACATTGCTCGGCGAGGCTTTTGCCGAGGGGCAACTGATACCAGCCCGCTCCCGCCTAGTGGGACAAGCAGGTGCCGCAGTGGCGGACGTCATCAAGGCGCAGGCGGTGGTCTTGCCCTACAGCGTCTTGCAGGGATCGGTCATTGGCAACATTTCTGAATTTCCCGAGCAGTCTGTGCGGGTGATCGGGGTTTCCACCCAGTCGTTGCGGCTGGAGGGTGGGCTGGACGAGTTCCGCCTGTCGGTCGGCGATATCCTGCATCTTGAGGGCGAGGGGCGAGCCGTTCACGACGCAATCACCAACACCGGGCTTGTCGAGGTCGCCACCAACGGAACCAGCTTTGCCACCTTCCAGCGCAGCATCCCTGCCCTTGTCTTCTTCATCGGCGGCCTGCTGGCGGCGGCCTTTGGCGGCATCCCGCCCGAGATCGCCTATGGGCTGGTACTGGTCTGCTACCTGCTGACCGGCGCACTGGATCTGAGAGAAGCGCTGTCGCGGTTGAACTGGCCCATCATCCTGTTACTGGTCGCGATGCTGCCCCTTGGTGGCGCAGTCGAGAGCACAGGCGCGGCGACGGCTTTGGCCCATGGGCTGCTCGGATTGCTGCCGGGCTCGTCTGCCGCACTGCTGGCCTTCTTCATGCTGGGGCTTGCGGTGCTCATCACGCCCTTCGTCAACAATGCGACCACCGCCGTGCTGTTGGCGCCGCTTGCCATCGAGCTGTCACGGACGGCAGACGTGCCGCCGTCGCTGTTGCTGATGGCCGTGGCCATTGGCGCATCCTGTGATTTCCTCACGCCGTTCGGTCATCACAACAACACGCTGGCCTATGCGCTCGGCCCCTATCGCTTCAGGGAGTTCTTTCTGGTCGGCTGGCCGGTCACCCTCACCACCATCCTCGTGGGCGGCATCGTCAGCCTCGCAGTCTGGGGCTAGGTCTGGGGCCAGAGGTCAGGGGCTAGAGGTCAGGGGCTAGAGGTCAGGGGCCAGAGGTCAGGGGCCAGAGGTCAGGCCCGAGAGCCCTGCCCCCGATGCCGGAGGCTCCTATAGGAAGAGATCGACCTTTTCGAACTTGGTCACATCGATGATGCCCATGTCGGAAATGCGGATTTCCGGGATGACCACCAGCCCGAGCAGCGAATGCTGCATATAGGCATTGTTGAGGGTGCAGCCGCAGGCCACCATCGCCTCGACCATCTTCATCGCCTTGGCGGCGACGATCTCGGCCCGTTCAACGGACATCAGACCGGCAATGGCCAGTTCGACGGTTGCCAGTTCCTTGCCTTCGGAGAAGACCGTGACACCGCCACCAACGACCCCGAGATGGTTGGCGGCTGCCGCCATGTCTTCCTTGTTGGTGCCGACCACGATCATGTGATGGCTGTCGTGGGCCACGGTGGACGCCACTGCACAAGGCTTGTTGTAACCGAAGCCGGAAACGAAGCCATTCACCACACCGCCGGTCGCCCGATGGCGTTCGACGAGCGCAATCTGACAGACATCGGCCTTGCCATCCATCTGCACCAGACCATCTTCCACCGGCAGTGATGCTTCCAGTGCCTTGGTCGGGGCCTGATTCTCGATGACGCCGATCACCCGGGCGCGGACCTCGTTGGCACCAGCTGGTGCCGGGATATCAAAATCGGCAGCGGTGAGCGTCTTGCCGAGCTTGACGGTGTTGATGCAGAAGTCGGGATAGTTGACCGGCGGGATGTCGATCAGCAGTTCGCCATTTTCGGCAACCACCACACCTTGCGCAATGACCGTCTCGATCGGCAGGCTTGGCAGATCCGAGGTCAGGATGATATCGGCCCGGCGGCCCGGCGTGATGGAGCCGATGTCGCGGTCCATGCCGAAGTGCTGGGCGGTATTGAGGGTTGCCATCTGGATGGCGGTGATGGGTTTCAGCCCTTGTGCAATGGCGTGGCGAACCACCCGGTTCATGTGGCCATCATTGACCAGCGTGCCGGAGTGGCAATCATCGGTGCAAAGGATGAAACTGCGCGGATCGATCCCGTCCTCGGTGATGGCCTTGACCTGTTCGGCCACGTCGTGCCAGGCCGAGCCAAGGCGCAGCATCGGGCGCATGCCCTGACGAGCGCGGGCGATGGCATCTTCCTTTCGCGTCCCTTCATGATCATCCGCCGGACCACCAGCCACATAGCCATGGAACATATGACCCAGATCGAGCGCCGGAAAATGGCCGCCGACGGTCTTGCCTGCATCTTGTGTCGCGGCGATCTCGCCAAGCATCTTGGCGTCCCCCATGGCAACGCCGGGGAAGTTCATCATCTCGCCCAAACCGCAGATCTGCGGCCAGGTGAGCGCTTCCCTGACATCCTCGACCGTAATTTCGGCCCCGGCGTTTTCCAGCCCCGGAGCGGACGGCACACAGGACGGGACCTGAACCTGCACATTGATGGGCAGGCTGGCGGCATCGTCATGCATGACGCGCACCCCCCTGAGCCCCAGAACGTTGGCAATTTCATGCGGGTCGATGAACATCGAGGTGGTGCCGTGAGGAATGACCGCGCGTGCGAATTCGCTGACGGTGATCATGCCGCTCTCAACATGCATGTGCGCATCGCAAAGGCCGGGAACCATATAGCGGCCGTTGGCTTCGATGACAGAGGTCTCCTCACCGATGGTGTGGCTGGCGTCGGCACCGACATAGGCGATGCGGCCGCCCGAAATGGCCACGTCAATGCCCGCGATGATTTCGCCCGTATGCACATTGACCCATTGGCCGTTGCGGACCACGCTGTTAGCGCTTCGCCGTCCCATGGCCACGTCAACCAGTTGCGGTGCAAGTTCACTCCAGGATGGGATAGGCATCGAGATCTCCGAATTCAGTGTTACGCGATGGCGCGGTCAGATCGAGCCGCCTTTTGGCAAGCGGAGCGCCATGAAAAAGAAAAGCATTTAAGGTGTATCTGGGTCGACAGGTTTAGCAGGTATACCGGGTCTGTCAAGGCGTGCCCGGGCGGGAAGCCCTGCCTGAAAGCCACCTCGTGACCATCATCATCAGCCCCATAAACATAAGAGAACGCCAGAGGCTTCGCTCTGGCGTTCTCCTTGATTCGTCCTGTTTCATCCATGACACGTGTCAGGGCCGCAAACCGGCCAACTGTCAGCGCACGGCCATCGACAGAGCTACTGATAGTCTGCCCATTCGACACCATCAGGGAAAGCAAACCGTTCCTGTGACTCGGCCTTCAGGGTTGCACCATAACCGGGCATGGTGCCCGGATAGTAGCGACCACGCTTGACTGTCAGCGGCTCCTCGAAATTCTCGTGCAGGTGATCGACATATTCGAGCACCCGGTTTTCGAGGCTGCCGGCAACCGCAATATAATCGAACAACACGATGTTGAGCGAATACTGGCACAGCCCTACCCCACCGCCATGCGGGCAGACGGGAATGTCGTATTTTGCAGCCATCAGCAGCACGGCCAGCACTTCGTTGACACCACCAAGGCGAGCCGGATCAAGCTGGCAGAAGTCGAAGGCTTCGGCCTGGAAGAACTGCTTGAACATGACGCGGTTATGGGCATGCTCGCCGGTTGCCACACCGATCGTGCCGATCTGTTCACGGATTGCCCGATGGCCCAGAATGTCGTCCGGGTTGGTCGGTTCCTCGATCCAGAGCGGATCGAACTCGGCCAGACGACGCATGTTGGCAACAGCTTCCTCGACCCCCCAGATCTGGTTGGCATCCATCATCAGATGACGATCCCAGCCCAGTTCCTCACGCAGGATACGGGCGCGCTGAACGTCCTGTTCGATGTCAGCCCCCACCTTCTGCTTGAGGTGGGTCCAGCCGCCTTCAACCGCTTCACGCGCCAGACGACGCATTTTCTCTTCCGAATAGCCGAGCCAGCCAGCGGCGGTGGAATAGGCCGGATAGCCCTTCTCGAACATTTCGGCTTCGCGGGCAGCCTTGCCGGCTTCCTTGCGCTTGAGCAGCGCCAGCGCCTCGTATGGGGTGATGGCATCTTCGATGTAGGTGAAGTCGATGCAGCGCACCAGTTCTTCCGGCGTCATGTCGGCCAGCAACTTCCAGATCGGCTTGCCGACGGATTTGGCCCAGAGATCCCACAGGGCATTGACCAGCGCGGCGGTTGCCAGATGGACAAGGCCTTTTTCGGGGCCAAGCCAGCGCAGCTGGGAGTCCCCAGCCACCAGCTTGTGCCAGAAGCGGCCAAAGTCGGCAGTGATATCATCGAGATTCTGGCCAATGACAAAGGTCTCGGCCAGCGTCCGGGCTGCAGCGACAACCAGATCGTTGCCACGGCCGTTGGTGAAGGTCAAGCCGTGGCCGGTCAGCGTCTCGCCCTGATCCGTCTTGAGGATGACATAGGTGGTAGAATAGTCCGGCGCTTCGTTCATTGCGTCCGAACCATCCAGATTGCGGGAGGTGGGGAAGCGAATATCTTTTACAACAACATCAGTAATCATGACCATGAGCAATACTCCTTTTCGGTCTGACCGTCCGTTTCGGGCTGAATTTGATTAAGCGGCAGATTCATGCCTTGCCCTTGAGTGCTTCCAGCGCCTTGATGAAGGCGGCGGCATTGACAGCCACTTCATCCGCAGACATGCCTGCCTTGTAGAGCGCGCTTCCCAGCCCGAAGCCTGCCGCCCCTGCTGCCAGATAGCCATCCATGGTTTCGGGGGAAATTCCGCCGACGGGGAGGATACGGGTTGATTTCGGCAGAACAGCCAGCATGGCCTTGACGACAGCAGGGGAAGCAATCTCTGCGGGGAACAGCTTGAGGGCATCGGCGCCAGCCTTCAGCGCAGCGAAGGCCTCGGTCGGCGTCACAACGCCGGGCACACAGGAAAGGCCCAGGGACTTGGCATGTGCGATCACCTCGGTGTCGCTGTGCGGCATGACAATCAGCTTGCCACCGGCGGCGGCAACGCCTTCAACTGCCTCGGTGCTGAGAACTGTGCCGGCACCGATCAGGGCGCGCCGCCCCAGGCTTTCCTGCAAGATGGAAATGCTTTCAAACGGACGGGGTGAATTGAGTGGCACTTCAATGATGCTGAACCCGGAATCAACCAGAACCTGACCGATTCCAAGTACTTCTTCAGGGGTCACACCGCGCAGAATGGCGACAAGGGGACACTGCCCGACAAACTTTTCAAAGTCCATGGCTCACACTTTCACAATGCAGGAGAGAAAGAGAAAAAAGGGGGGGGAGAGCCCACTCCGCAGGATGGAGTGGGCTCCTTGTTTCATCGACCAAGCAAGCTGAAGATGCCGATCGATACAGGGGGGATGTAGGATATGATCATGAGGAGAACGATCATAATGGCAACAAATGGCACAATACCGCGGACCACGGTGCCCAATTGCGCGTTCCCGACCCTGGCCGCCACGAACAGGTTGATGCCCAATGGCGGGGTGATGAAGCCGATCGCCAGGTTGACAACCATGATGATGCCGAAGTGGATCGGGTCGACACCCATGGAGGTTGCTACCGGGAAGAGGATCGGAGACAGCACCAGAATTGCCGGAGTGGTGTCCATGACACAGCCGACAAACAGCAACAGAACGTTGATGATCAGGAGGATGATGACCGGATTGTCGGAAATGGTGGTCATCATATCGGCAACCTGAACCGGGATCTGCTCGATGGTCAGGATCTTGGCGAAGGCCGTGGCGCAGCCCAGAATGACCATCGTCGTACCGGTGGTCGAACAGGAACGGGCCACGGTCTTCATCAGGAGCTTCAGACTGATCTCGCGATAGAAGAACACACCGCAAACCAGAGCATAGACGGCAGCAACCGCAGCCGCTTCCGTCGGCGTGAAGATACCGGCATAGATACCGCCCAGAATGATGATCGGGTTGAGCAGTGCCCATTTTGCTTCCCACATCAGCTTGGCAGCGACGCGGCAATCAAACGAGCCTTCGATCCCGGCAATGCCCGACCGTTTGGCATAGAAATAGCTCCATCCCATCAAGGCAAAACCGATCAGGAAGCCCGGTACGATACCTGCCATGAACAGGTTGGAAATGGAGGTACCGGTCGCGACCCCGAAGATCACCATCGGGATGGACGGAGGAATGATCACGCCGATCGAGCCTGCCGTTGCAACGAGGGCCAGAGTGAAGGACTTGGAATAGCCTTTCTCAAGCATCGTCGGGATCACCATGGAGCCGACGGCAGCAACGGTTGCCGGGCCAGAACCGGAAACAGCGGCAAAGAACATGCAGACCGCAACGGTCACGATGGCCAGACCACCGGTCACACGGCCAAAGAAGACGTTTGCGACATCCAGAATGCGGCGGGATACGCCACCTGCGCCCATCAGGTCGCCAGCGAGAATGAACAGCGGGATCGCCATGATCGGAAAGCTGTCGGTACCGGCAATCAGCTGCTGGGTGATGTAGTTGGGTGACAGGGCTTCAGCAACGAGCGCAGCGGCCGCAGAGGCCAGACCAATGGCGATACCGACAGGAACGTTGAGGATGAGAAACAGGACAAGGCTGGAAAAGAGAACTGTAGCGACCATGTCTCAGAACTCCTCGATGTTGGATTTGTCGGGGTTGCGAAGGCGCCAGACAATGGTCTGCACCTGCCGAACAGCGGTAAGTGCGAAGCCGACGCCGGGCGCGGCATAAATCATCCACAACGGGATGGCCAGAGCCGTCGAACGCTGATCGAGCATCATCTGCTTGAGAACGATCGCGTAGGTGGTCTGAACGATAAAGAGTGCGAATCCGAGAAACAGCAGATCGCCCAGAATGACGACCCAGCGCTGCCAGGATTTCGGGAACAACCCGAGAGCGGCATCAATCTTGATGTGCTTCATTTCCCGCGCGCTGTAGCTGATCATCAGATAGATCAACCAGATGAAGACGTAACGCGCCAGTTCTTCGGACCAGGACAGAGATGCCCCCATCACATAGCGCATAAACACCTGAATCGCGATAAGTGAGGTCATGAACAGCAAGAGAAAGACGCTGATTGAAATTTCGAAGTACTTGTCCAAAAAGCGTAGAATGGTCATCTACTTGGTCCCTTTCGAGTACCGAGGTCAGTAGCCGTAGGCATGAGCGTTGCACGGATGATCTTTCCCGTGTAGGGACCGGCGCAGACCGCAACGCAGAAGCAAGGACTGGCACCGGGCCAGTCCTCGCAAATCACGGCAAATGGTGATTATTTCTTCAGGAATGCATCCATGTATTCAGGATGATCCATTTTGGACTTTACGAGGTCGTAGATTTTTGCGTCTACAACAGACTTCTGCCACAGAGCTTTCTGCTCAGCGGTCAGTTCGGTAACGGTCACACCCTGAGCCTTGATGCGGGCAAGGATTTCGGTTTCCAGTTCCTGGGAACGCTTACGCTGGAAAGAGGTGGTTTCCTTGGCAGCAGTCACGATAGCGTCTTTTTCGACGTCGCTCAGAGAGTTGAACTTGTCGAGGTTCATGAAGACGATATACGGGGTGTAGACGTGCTGGGTCAGAGACACGTTGCTCTGAACTTCCTGGAAGCGGTTGCCGTCGATGATGCCCAGTGGGTTTTCCTGACCGTCAACCGTGCCCTGCTGCAGAGCGGTGAACAGCTCGGAGAATGCCATCGGGGTCGGGTTGGCGCCAAGAGCACGCCATGCAGCCAGATGCACGTCGTTTTCCATGGTGCGGATTTTCATGCCGGACAGGTCAGCCGGAACTGCAACAGCCTTTTTGCTGTTGGTGAAGTTACGGAAGCCGTTTTCCCAGAAAGCGAGACCTTTCAGGCCTTTTTTCTCAAGGGTCTTGAGGATGGCCTGGCCGGTTTCACCGTCAAGCTTGGCATAAGCATCTTCCGAGCTCAGGAACAGGAACGGAGCGTCGAAAGCATAAAGATCCGGGAACAGGGTTGCCAGAGGAGAGGTGGAGCTTACGCCGATGTCGATATCGCCGAAGATGGTGCTTTCGGTGATAACGCGGTCGTTACCGAGCTGGTTGTCCGGGAAGTGTTTGACTTCCAGAGAACCACCGGTCTTTTCTTCAACAATGCGCTTGAACTCGACGCCAGCGTCTTTGCCCGATACGGACGTGACGTTGGAGAAACGCAGAGTTTCAGCAACAGCTGGTGAAACGATTGTACCAACAGCGAGAACAGCTGCAAGTGTAAGAGTTTTAAAGGACATTTCTTCCTCCTGTGTTAAATGTCTCTAAGTTTAGCACGAAGATATACAAATCAGCATTCGGTTCAAAGTTGGACCAAACCCCAATTAATACTTTCCCCTTTTGCGAAACGGACAGCTTCTTCTGCAACCTTGCGTTTCAGTTCCAGAGCAGCATCTTCCGAATACCAAGCCATATGCGGCGTCACCTGACAGTTGTCGAGCGCCCGCAATGGGCTGTCTGACGGCAATGGTTCGATCTCAGTGGTGTCGAGCGCTGCTGCGGCAACCTTGCCGGATTTCAGCGCTTCGGCCAGAGCGTCTTCGTCGATCAGACCACCGCGTGCGGTGTTGACGACATAGACGCCATCTTTCATGCGGCTGATGGCAGCCTTGTCGATCATGTGGAAGTTTTCGCTGGTTACCGGGCAGAACATGGCGAAGATGTCTGCGGTAGCGAGAACTTCATCCAGCGTGCCAGCCTTGATGTAATCAGTGCCATCGGCAGCGCTTGGTTTGTAGAATTTGTCGAAGCCAACGATGTTAAAGCCGAGAGCATGCATCTTCTGGGCATAGAGGCGACCGATGCGGCCAAGACCGACAACACCAACAGTGGTTTCACTGAAGCGACGGATCGGCATGGCAACGGTGAAGTCCCAGACGCCATTGTGAACGGCCTTGTCCATCTTCGGCACCTTGCGGATGATCGACAAGCTGAGGGCAATCGCGTGGTCGGACACTTCATGCATGCCATAATCCGGCACGTTACAGACCTGCACACCGGCTTCCTTTGCGGCAGCCAGATCGACGTTGTTGACACCAACACCGTAACGGATGATCTGTTTCAGATCCGGCAGAGCATCAAAGACGCGCTTGGTGAAGGGGGCATACTGGTTCAGTGCGATGTTGTAGCCCTTGATCTGATTGATCAGATCGTCTTCGGTTTTGCACTCGAGAAGATCGAATTCCATGCCAGCCTTGGCAAAGACTTCGCGCTCCATGTTCTGATCTGCATGATCAAGATCGGTAATGACGATTTTCATTGTATTCTCCTTGGTCTAGCGGCCCAGGTAGCCGCCATCGACCGGCAAGGTTACGCCGTGAACGTAGTCCGAAGCGGGGGAAGCGAGGAACACCAGGGGACCTTTCATGTCCTCGCCATTGCCCCAGCGTTTGGCCGGAATACGTGCGGTGATTTCTGCGTTGCGGCCCTCATCGGCCAGAAGCGCGGTGTTCATTTCCGTAGCCATGTAGCCCGGTGCCAGCGCGTTGACGTTGATGCCCTTGCTTGCCCATTCGTTAGACAGGGCCTTGGTCAGCTGCATGACACCGCCCTTGGATGCGGCATAGGCAGGCACGGTGAAGCCGCCAAAGAAGGACAACAGCGAAGCGATGTTGATGATCTTGCCGCGCCCTTTGGGCAGCATGACATTGGCAGCCCGCTGGCACAGGTCGAACACGGCATTGAGGTTGACCTCAAGCACCCAGTTCCAGTCGTCAAGCGGGAACTTCTCGGACGGATGACGGCTCTGCACGCCTGCGCAGTTGACCAGAATGTCCAGATCGCCACCCAGCATTTCAAGCGCCTTGGCAAAGCCTTCGGCACGCGCCGTTGCATCGGCCAGATCGATGGCGAGGCCATGGCATACGGCACCATCCTTGCACAGGGAGGCGGCCACATCGGCCGCCTTGTCGCTGGACCCGACGATCAGCACTTCAGCGCCGGCTTCCAGCAGGCCTTCAACCATGCCGAGGCCGAGGCCGCGGGTGCCGCCGGTGACGATGGCTTTCTGTCCAGACAGATCGAGTTTGTACATTATACTATCCTCAGGATTAGGCTTGGCAGTCGACGAGGACCTTGATGGTGCGCAGATCAGGATCGGCAACCATATCGAAGATCTTGGCGCTCTCGCTGAGCGGAACGACCTGGGAGACGACCTTTTCCAGATCCGCAGCCATCTTCTCCAGAAGCGGTACGGAGTCAGCAAATTCGCGCAGCGTGTAGACGCGGCTGCCAACCATGGTCTGTTCCTTGAAGTTCAGGTCCATCAGGTTAACGGCATGTGGAGCCTTGTGAACACCGGTCATGCAGATCATGCCGCCAACGCGGGTCAGCTTGGTGACTTCGAGTGCTGCGCTTTCCACGCCGGAGCATTCAAAGACGATATCGACGCCAACATTGTCGGTTACCTTGTTGACATGCTCGACCAGATTGGTCTCACGGACGTTGACAGCGTCAAAGCCGAACTCGCGGCAAAGGGCCAGACGGCCTTCGTCGATGTCGGAGATGATGATCTGCGCAGCACCGGAATGCTTGAGCAGGATGGCGGTCAGGATACCGATCGGGCCAGCGCCCATGACGACGCAACGATCAAGGGTCTTGAAGTTGGCCTGGTGCAGGGTGCGGACCACAACGGCCAGCGGCTCGGCCAGAGCGGCCAGCTTGTCGGAAACCCCGTCCGGAACCTTGACCAGAACGCCTTCATCAACCCAGCAATGGTCAGCCATGGCACCATCGGTGTCGATACCCAGCAGATGCAGGGTCTGGCAGACATGTGGCGTGCCGTTCTTGCAGGGATAGCATTCACCGCAGGAGATCAGCGGATAGGCGGTGACGCGGTCGCCCTTGGCGAACTTGCTGCCTGCCGGAGCCTCGTCGACAACACCGACGAACTCATGACCCAGAATGAGAGGAGCCTGGGCGCGTGGATGCTTGCCCGAGTAGATGCCGATGTCACTACCGCAAAGACCGCAGTAATGCATTTTGACTTTCACTGCGCCTTCACGTGCCTTGGGTTCAGGAACGTCCCTGACTTCCACCTTGTTAGGACCTGCGTATACAAGTGCTTTCATTGTGTTTGCCTTCAAGATTAGGATTTGTTGTCTGCTATATCAGATAAGATTTCGCGCCACTGCGAAGTCCCACAGACCGATGTAAGCGGTGTTGTCAAACTGGGCTGTGCATTCCAGACCGAAGCTGGCCAGCGCCCGTTTGTAGAGATCACAAAGAGCCCCCTCACCGATCATGATCAGCGGAATGGACGCATCGTCGCGCAGCTCGCGCGTGGCCGAGGTCAGTTCGTTGCCGATCAGCAGGCCGGAGAGATAGTTGGCCAGCGCAGCCTTCGGCAGGCGCTCGGTCAACCCCATGGTACGGGTTGCAAAGATCTGATGGGTCAGGTCGCCCGGCTCGCCGTTGCGAGCCACTTCAAGGCCAAGGTCAAAGGCCTTGTCTGCCTCTTCCGCGGTTGCCTTTTCTTCCGGCATCAGACGACCCAGAATGGAGTGTTCACGCAGTACGGCGAACACTTCACCGGTCATGTAGGTCGAGAAGCTCTCCAGCTTGCCGCCCTTCATCGTCACCCATTTGGAGTGCGTCCCCGGCAACAGAATGCGCGAGGAGTTCCACCAGTCAGGGTGATCGATCAAGGCGCCGGCAATCTGGATTTCCTCACCACGTATCACATCAGGAGCCAGATCTGGCTCATCGAGCAGAACGCCCGGAACAATATGCAGCGTACCGCCATCCGGCAGGGTTGCCGCGCCGGAATTCTTGGCCAGATCGCCAAGGTCGGCTGGGCAGCGTACATAAGGAGCCTCGGACCAGCCCTGCGCAGAGCCGACCATGCCGCCGGTCACAACAGGAACGTCGGGATACTGCTTGCGCCAGTCACCACAGATGCTCTCGAAGGCTGCTTCATAGCCTTTCACTCCGCCCGGTGCCGGCAGATGCTGAATGCCAAACGGGCTCTGCCGTTTGTCCAGAACCTTGCCGTCTTCCAGCAAATAGGCACGCAGGCTCGACGTACCCCAATCAAGTGCAATCAAGAGACTCATTTCTCATTACTCCAACCGAGTTCTCGTGAAATCTTCTGCGCGCATCTGACAATCACCGGCCCCAGCAGATTGATCCGTTCACGGGGCATGAAATTGAGCGTGCTCGAGATTGAAATCGCCGCTACGGCAGAAGAGCCGCTGGCAAAAACTGGCGCTGCGACACACCGGATGCCGATTTCATTTTCTTCGTCATCAAATGTGAAGCCGCGTTGCTTCGACTGTGAGAGATCCGAGAAGAATTCCGGGTAGTTCTTCAACTCGGCTCCGGCATTCTGGAATTTCTTCTGGCTCATCGCATAGTCGTAATAGTGGTCCCATTCCTCTTCATCCATGGTCATCAGAATGGCCTTGCCGAGGCCTGTGGAAGCAATCGGCACAGTCAGACCGACGCGTGACCGCATCTGAAATCCACGGCTGCCGTTGATCTTGTCCAGATAGATGATGGTGCCATCATCAGTCGGGGCGCCAAGGTGGATTGTATCCCTCACCTGTTCGGACAAAGCCTCAAGGAAGGGCCTGGCGATGCCAGCCAGGGGTCTTTGATCGCGCGCCTTATCACCGAGATTTACCAGTCGCGCTCCGAGGAAGTAGCCTTTTTCGGGAATGTGGTACAGATAACCTTCAGCGACCAGATTGTGGATCATCCGCGTGATTGTGCTGCGCGGGACCTGCAGGGTCTCTGACAGGGTCTTGACGCTCGTCATGCCTTCCCCGATGAGCTCGAGGATGGACAAGCCTCTCAACAATGTCTGTGTTCCGGCCATAAGAGTCCGCTTACCGAACTCGCCAAAGCTGGCCGGTCCTCCCGTATTTTCCATGAATTCCTCCTAGTCCAAACTCTATGAAGAGATTGGTGCCACGTCAAATATTAAATCTAACATTCAGTATCTGGTACACCAGTTTGTAAAAATGCTAAGTAGTGACCCGTATTTTGCCCAAAATTTTAATACGAAAGGCGAATAAATTCGGTGGAAAAGGACTTGATAAACACGATCCAGAGCGCGTCTTCGAGGAGCCTGACAGAAAAATCCGGAGTGTTTGAGGCGCTGGCTTTGCGACTTTTCCCCAACTGTTGTTTGGAGGCTGGCGCGTCAGGATGCCAGAGAGCGCCAATTGCGCCGTTTATTATGTATCAATCCGAATGACCAAATGTCGCACGACCTATATCATTGTGCTTTCGCGGATCTCAATCTAAGCATATTGATACATCATGACAGGCTTTTATGGCATAGCTGATACAGAGTGTCGCTCCCTTGAAGAGATGGAGACAAGGCCAGATTTACCGCGGCTCCCACTCTGTCCAGGCAACTTGGCAAAAATGATGGAAAAGAAACAGAGAGAATCGAATAACCCTTTGTTCTAAATAGAAATAACTCAGAGTTTCAATGATCATGACGCGGCCAGATCCCCTCTCGAACACGAGCACTCAACGCCGCAGCTCCCTTCGTTTTTGCGACAAATTGGCGCAGCTTATGGGGGTATTTGACGCCCGTCTCAACGGGCAACACACCCGCCAGTCAAGGTGCTGGGGCTCTTCATCCGAAGCCCCTCGGCGTGACCTTGCCATCCCATTCATCCAATATGTGACATCTGAAGGTGAAGACAGGGGAGTTAAGTTATTATTCGGTAACTTAACGACCGCCCACGGACGGATTTCGCACAGGGAAAAAAGCCTCGCCGGGCATTCTGCCTGGCGGCCTGCCATCTCCCTGATCTGCAACGGAGAACCCGGCCAACGGATGCCGTCTCCTCTCTAAACACAAGGAAACAAGCTTCATGGCCTTTTGCCGGGGCCATGAAGAGGATTAAGGAGCAAACGAATGAGCGAGCTGATTAAAATCGCCTCCATTGGCGAATGCATGATCGAATTGGCGCCAGTAAAGGGCGTTGAAGGATATGCCGCGGGGACCAAGTTCTTCCGTCAGGCCTTCGCCGGGGACACCTTCAACACTGCCACCTATCTGGTGCGTCAGTTCTCTCCCAAGGCTGAAGTGTCCTACATCACGGGTCTCGGAGCCGACATGCAGAGCCAGAGCATGCGCCAGAAGTTCGCTGACGAGGGAATCAAGGTCGATCACATCACGCTGGTGGAAGGCAAGAACCCCGGCCTCTACATGATCGAGAATGACGACACCGGCGAGCGCTACTTCCAGTATTGGCGCAATGATGCAGCAGCCAAGCTGATGTTCGGCGGCTGGTCGGTCGACAAGATTGCCGATCTGCTCGGCGAGTTCAAACTTGTCTATTTCTCCGGCATAACGCTGGCGATTCTGGACGACACCCAACGCGACAATCTGCTGGCTGCACTGGCCTCGCTCAAGGGCAAGGTGAAGGTTGCATTCGATCCCAACTTCCGCCCGGCTCTTTGGCCTGATCGCGACAAGTGCCGTGCCGTCTTCAGCAAGGCTGCCAGCGTGACTGACTTCGCACTGGTGGGCTGTGAAGACCACGCTGCCCTGTGGCAGGAAACCGATGCCGACAAGATCGCAGAAACATGGTGCGGCTGGGGCGCAGGCGAAGCGATCATCAAGGGTGGCGACAACAGCTGCGTGATTCTCAACGGCGATGGCCGTACGGAAGTGGCTCCGCCGGCAAAATTGAAGCCGGTCGATACCACGGGCGCTGGCGATTCCTTCGCTGCCGGCTATATCGGCATGCGCATTCAGGACAAGAGCGTTGATGAATCGGCCCGCATGGCTCACGCCATTGCTGCCAAGGTCATCATGCATCCGGGCGGCGCCATCGACAAGTCCGTCTGGAGCCCGGTCGAAGAAGGCCAATACTGATTTCAATCCGCCCGGCCCGGTGCCGGTGCGGACAAAGGTTCTCATGCCAAGCCCGCAGGCGCGGGCCTGGCTTTTCATTCCATTGCACTACAGGATGACATCATGTCTGCTTTCGTACGTACAGAAATCACGCCGCTTGAAACCGTTACCCTCACCGCAGAGCAAATGCCGGCTTCCCTGGCCGACGCCTATGCCCGCGTGAAGGCCGTCGTCGAGAAGGACGCCGGTTATTGCGCTGCATGGAAAGTGGGTGGCTCCACGCCTCCTGCCCAGAAGGCGCTCGGCATTGATGAAATCTTCTTTGCCCCGATGCATGAGAAGGAAATCGTTTCAGCCGACGCGCTGGTTCCCGGCTTCAAGACCCTCAGCATCAATGCCGAAGGCGAAGTAGCCCTGCGCGTTTCCCCCAAGGCTGATGCTTATATCGCCAAGGGCATCGACGCCGTGGCTGCCGCTCCTCTCACCGACCTGTTCGATGTCTGGTGCGTCAGCGCCGAAATGCCATCCGGCTCGCTGACCAATGGCGGCGATTTTGGCGTTCCTGCGATCGTTTCCGACCGTTGCGGTTCCGGCTGTCTGGTGCTTGGCCCGGAACATGCCTATACCGCTGACACCAAATGGGCCGGCGAAGTCATGAAGACCGAACAGAACGGTGAAGTCATCGCAGAAGGCACCACTCTGGATCTGGTCGACACCGCTGATGAAGTGGCCCGCGAGTTCCTGATCGTTGCCCTCAAATACGGCTTCAGCCCGAAGGCAGGCCAGTGGATTTCCACCGGCGGCATCATTCCATGCAAGGCGCTTGCCGAAAACGCCGACATCAAGATCTATTATGACGGCAAGGTAGAGCTGGCTTTCAAGACCGGTTATGACGCAGCCTGATTCCCTTGCAGCGCGGCCTGACGCTCAGGCGCCGGGCCGCGCTGGCCGTGCATCAAGCATACACAGAAACGAAAAAGACCGTTCCTTTTGGGGAACGGTCTTTTTTTTGTCGGTTCAAAACACACTCACGATGAAAGCAAAAGGCCGCAAGCGGCGCCTGTCAGTCGTCAGCGGGCTTCCTTGAAATTCGGGCGGACTTTGGAGAAATCGGCAATGTCCGCGACATCCGCGCTGAAGGTGCGATGATAGCGGCCAATATGGAAATCGAGTGTTCTGATGGCATCATCAATGCGGCCTTCACGCAAGGCATCGATCATTTCGCCATGCTCTTCGAAGCTCTTGGTCGTCTGAACGCGTTCCTTGCCCAGATAGGTGCGGATTGCGGAGACCTTTGCTTCGATCAGACGATAGCTTTCGGAGAGATAGTGATTATCGCAAAGTGCAAACATCGCACGATGATATTTGAGATCCAGTTCCAGATATTGCGAGCGTTCGTCGGCCTTCTTGGCTCGTTCCATCTGATGCCATATGCTTGTCAGCTCGGCAACCAGACCTTCGCTGTTCCGGCGAAAGGCAAGCCGCAACGCAGCTGTTTCCAGGATGAAGCGATATTCGGAAAAGCGTTCCAGATCCGTTCCGCTCAAGGTGAAGACAAAGGTGCCCTTTTGCGGAAAAACCTCGACAAGACCTTCCACCTTCATCTGAGCCAGAGCGTGACGAATGGGGGTCTTGCTGATGTTCAGGCGATCCGCAAGCTTCTGTTCAGACAAGGCCTCACCGAGTGCAAATTCGCCCTCGCTGATCGCCGCTCTCAGTTTTTCCGTCGCAATATCAGATAAGGACGGTGGCCGCTCAATCTCTTCCAATTGTGATCCACTCGATATCAAGGGGTTTCGAAAATTTCCATTTCGATTTTGGCATTGGTATCAAGTATACCACACATCAGTCGGATGCAAGTAACGGTTTCACCGTAGAGTGCGGAAAAAAGCGAACAAGTAGCAGCTTTTATGCGTGATATCGCGCAGTTTCCCGATCATTCCGGCATCCGCAGGAAAGTCATATTTTACCCTTGGTTGCATTGCAACACCAATAACCTAGACAAATCTGCCGTCTTTCTGCAAAAAATGCAATACAGCCATAACAAAAGGCAATCTTTTGCAGGGAACGGGATGTGCCCGATGCAACGTTGAGTTTGATGCCTTTCAGGCCTCCATACGCTCTGAAATGGAGTGCGTAAAAACTGTATCGCTCTGCAGACACACAGCCGATCCGGACATATCAACAGACCTGTCTCACATGCTGTAGCCTTTTTGCGCTGACGCTCAGGCCTTCTGACGCTCCGCTTCAAGCTCCCTTTTGGCGACATCCCGCGAGAAAGCCGATGCGTCTTCCACGATCTGGCGATCCGGACGAACACCGGTATAGAGCGCAAATTGTTCGACCGCCTGCAACACGATCACCTCCGCCCCCGAGATGCAGGTTTTGCCAAGCCGTTCGGCAACCTTCATCAGTGGCGTTTCGGCAGGCATCGCCACCACGTCAAACACAAAGTCCGCAGAATCTATAACGGATTCGTCAAACGCCAGCATATCCGCCTCCGGCCCCGCCATGCCCATCGGAGTGGCATTGATGATGAGCGGAGCGGTCAGTCCCTCTGGTCCCGCAGCCCAGTCGAAGCCGTATAACCCGGCAAGGGCCCGTCCGGTCGTCTCGTTGCGTGCGATGATCGTCCCTTTCGTAAAGCCACTGTTGCGCAAAGCCGCGGCGACCGCCTTGGCCATACCGCCCGATCCACGCAGCAGGAACGGCAATGAGGGGGCGATCCTTGCTGCTGCCAGCAGATCATGGATGGCGATATAGTCGGTGTTGTAGCCCGTCAGGCGCCCGTCATCATTGACGATCGTGTTGACGCTGTCGATTGCGGCGGCAGAGGCCTCCATGGCGTCGAGCAAGGGAATCACCGCCTCCTTGAAGGGCATCGAAATGGCGCAGCCGCGGATTCCGAGCGCCCGCACGCCGCCGATGGCGGCTGGCAGGTCGGTCGTGGAGAAGGCCTTGTAGACATAGTCGAGTCCGAGGAGTTCATACATGCGGTTATGAAACCGGGTCCCGAACGGACTTGGCCGTGCCGACAGGGACATGCACAAGCGGGTTCTGGGACCGATGAGGGGCTTTTCGTTCGATGACATGACAGGGACCTTTTTGCGTGGCAGGACGGATGGAACGGAACCATCACCTGAGGAAATCATAGGGCGCGGAGAAGCCCCGGATCAAGCCGAAGCCAGAGCAAGACGAAAAAGCGCACCGTTTGACAAACGAAAAAGGCACGCCCGAAAGGTCGAGCGTGCCAGTTGAATTTCTCGATGCCGGATCCTGTGGGTGGGGGACCTTTTATGGTGTCCGGCACCTATCCTTGTTGTTATTCGGCCGGAACGGCAGCTGGCACTTCGTCAACGGGACGTTTGAGGACGATCAGAAGCGCCGTGGTGACTGCAGTACCGATGACGATGGACAGGATATACATCGCCAGATTGCTGACGGCATGCGGGATGGCCAGAACGAAGGCTCCACCGTGCGGTGCACGCAGGCCGCAGCCAAAGAACATGGACAGGGCGCCGGTGAGGGCAGAGCCGACCATGATGGACGGGATCACACGCAGTGGATCCTTGGCAGCATAAGGAATGGCACCTTCAGTGATGAAGGACAGGCCGAGGACGAAGGCTGCCTTGCCTGCTTCCCGTTCTTCTTCGGTGAAGCGGTTCTTGGCGATGAAGGTTGCCAGAGCCAGGCCCAGCGGAGGCGTCATGCCAGCGGCCATGGTTGCTGCCATTGGCGCGAAGGTGTCACTGGTCAACAGACCGACCGAGAAGGCATAGGCAGCCTTGTTGACCGGCCCGCCCATGTCGAATGCCATCATGGCTCCGAGCACGAGGCCAAGCAGGACCGCGTTGGTCTGGCCCATGCCCTGTAGCATGCCGGTGAGGCTCTCGTTGATGTAGCGTACCGGTTCTCCGATGACATAGACCATCAACAAGCCGACAATCGCGGTCGAGAGCAGGGGCAGAATGAGCACCGGCATCAAGCCTTCAAGGGCTTTGGGCAATTTGATGTTGTCCCTGAGCCACAGGGCCACGTAACCGGCAAGGAAACCGGCAAGAATACCGCCGAGGAAGCCGGCGCCGAGGTTGACGGCCAGCAAACCACCGATCAGGCCCGGCGTAAGACCAGGGCGGTCGGCGATGGAATAGGCCATGAAGCCAGCCAGAACAGGAACCATCAGCTTGAAGGCAGCACCACCACCGATAGCCATCAGAGCCGCAGCAAGGGTTCCTTCTTCCTTGAAGGCCTCGATGCCGAAGACAAACGACAGGGCAATCAGCAGACCACCGGCAACAACCACCGGCAACATGTAGGACACGCCGGTCAGCAGGTGCTTGTATGGACCGGACCGATTGGCCTTGAGAGCCGCCTTGGCTTCCTCAAGGCTCTGCATCTTGTTGCCACCCGCGCCGCCAGCAGCAGGCGCAGCGGTTTCAGCTTCGCTGAAGGAGGAAGCAATCACGCCAGCGGCATCCTTCACTGCTGCGCCGACGGACGTGCGGTAGATCGGTTTGCCGGCAAAGCGGCTTTCGTCGACGTGGGTATCGGCGGAAATGATGACCACGTCAGCGGCAGCAATATCTTCCGCGCTGAGCTGATCCTTGGCCCCAACGGACCCTTGCGTCTCGACCTTGATGTCGTGACCCGCAGCGGCAGCCTTCTTCTTCAGGGCATCGGCAGCCATGAATGTATGCGCGATGCCCGTCGGGCAGGACGTAACAGCGACAATGCGCTTTTTGGTAACATCAGATGTGGCCACGGCTTCCTCCTTTGGCTGGTCACAATTTGCTTCAACCGGCAATCCGGCTTTTTGCAGAGCCTCGCCAAGAACACTGGCTGTGTCCTGAATGGCCCTGCTGGTAGTTGTCTGGTAAACGGGCAGGCCAGCAAACGGGGCCTGATCGATGTTCTGGTCGATCGCCAGGATCGCGAGATCCGCCCCGGCGATCATCTCCGGGGTCAGCGGAGATGTTGTCTCTTCTGGCTCGCGACACTCGATAGAGATATCGTGGCCCTGATCGCTGGCGACCTTGCGCAAGGCTTCGGCCGCCATCAGGGTGTGCGCCCGGCTTTCCGCACTGGCCGCTACACCAACAATTGTTGCCATTGCTTTCCTTACTCCTCTCAAAGTTCCAGATGCTCTATGACCACCTTGGCCGCGAAAACCTCAATGACCTCCCGGGCGGGCAGATGAGGCCCGATCTCTCCCAGAGCGCCCAGAGAAAAGCCGGTTGCCAGTCGGGCAAGATCCGCAAGCGGAAGCCCTTCGGACCGGCCGTGCAAAAGTCCGGCGACCATGGCGTCGCCAGCGCCGACCGTGCTTTTGACAACCGCGCCCTTGGGCATGGCGTGCAGCACGTCCTTATCGGTAATGAACAGGGCGCCATCGGCCCCCATGGAAACCACGACGAGCCCGACCTTGCCGCCACTGACCCAGCGGGCAGCGTCGATGATTTCAGCATGCCCCTGCAGTTTGCGGCCTATCAGTTCTGACAACTCGTCGACATTTGGCTTGATGATGTCCGGTCCGGCTTCCAGTGCAGCCTTGAAGGCCATGCCACTGGCATCCAGAACCGCCTTCTTGCCCATCGCGTGGATGGCAATGATCAGGTCGCGATAGATGGTTGTCGGAACACCGGCCGGCAGGCTTCCGGCGAGCACAAAACAGTCCACGCCATCGGCTGCGAGTTGTTTGATCCGCCCCTCAAGGCTCTCCATCGCACCAGTATCGACAGCGAACCCCGGCGCGTTGATGTCGGTGATCTCCTGCTTTTCCGGATCGACGATCTTGATATTGACGCGGGTTGCTCCTGCGACACGCACGAACTGATCATCAATGCCCTGCGTATCAAACAGGGTTTCGAAGATCGAGGCATTGTCCTGCCCCAGAAAGCCGGTCACAGCGATCTTGTGTCCGAAATGGGACAGGAAGCTGGCCACATTGACCCCCTTGCCGCCCGCGTCGGACTGTTCTTCCGCGATCCGGTTGACCTCGCCTGCGGCAAAGCCGGGGATCTGGACTGTCTGATCGATCGCTGGATTGAGCGTGATCGTTGCGATGTTTGCCCGTTCACTCATGTCGTGTTCCTCTCGACATTGTGTTCCAAACCCCAGGATTATGCCAGTTTCAGTGCCCGCACGGCAGCGGCATCGGTCGTCGCCAGCGCGTCTGCAGCAAATGCCCGGGCCTCGGCCATGGAAAGACTGCGGATCCGCGCCTTGACAGAGGCGATGGCCGGAATGCTGACACTAAGCTCGTGCACCCCGAGACCAGCAAGGATCACCGCCCCAAGCGGATCGCCAGCGATGCCACCACAGGCCCCCACCCAGATGCCGGCCGCATCAGCCGCTTCCACCGTCTTGCGGATGAGGCGAAGGACCGCCGGGTTCAGGCCGTCGGCCATTTTAGCCAGTTGCGGATGCATCCGGTCCATGGCGAGGGCATATTGTGTGAGGTCGTTGGTGCCGATGGAGAAGAAGTCCACCTCGCGGGCGAATTCCTCAGCCATCATCACGGCTGACGGGATTTCGATCATCATGCCGATCTCGACCGGCTTGGCCCCCACTTCCTTGCGCACTTCCTCGGTGATGGTCTTGGCGGCGCGCAGCTCTTCCAGCGAAGAGATCATGGGATACATGATGCGGATGGGACCGTTGGCAGAGGCGCGGAAGATGGCGCGCAACTGAGTACGGAAGATGTCATCCCGGAGCAGGCAGAGGCGAATGCCGCGCACACCAAGGAACGGGTTCATCTCTTCCGGGGTCGACAGATAGGGCACATCCTTGTCGCCTCCGATATCCAGCGTGCGGATGATCATCGGCAGACCGTTCATGGCCTTGATCATGGCGCTGATGGCTTCATACTGCTCGTCTTCAGAGGGAGCGGTGTCGCGCTGCAGGAACTGGAATTCCGTTCTCAGCAACCCGACACCTTCCCCACCAGCCACCACGGCGGAAACGGCTTCATCAACGCTGCCAATATTGGCGACGACCTCGATGCGGTGACCGTCGGTTGTAATGGCAGGTTGGTAACAGGCGTTGCGTTCGGCCTCTGCCTGTCGGGCAAAGGCCTTGCGAGCCTTGTCAGCTTCATCGCGATCCTTCTGGGTCGGCTCGGCAACCAGAACGCCGGAGCTGCCATCCACGATGACCTCCTTGCCATCGGAAAGCCCGAGGCAATCGGCCCCTGCGCCAACCACGGCCGGAATATCCAGACTGCGGGCGATAATGGCCGTATGGGAGGTCGGGCCGCCGGACGCGGTGCACAGACCCAGCACGAGGGTCGGGTCAAGACCGGCAGTATCCGATGGCGTCAGATCATCAGCGATGAGAATGACCGGGCTGTCCGGCAGATCCGGATCGTCCTCGACCTTGTCGGCCAGATGCTTGAGCAGTCGACGGCCGACGTCCTGAAGATCCAGCGCACGGGCGGCCAGCAGTTCGTCCTTCATGGCACCCAGAATGGCAGCATGTTCCTCATAGCTCAGCTTCCAGGCCCAGCCGGCGCTTGAGCCTTCTGCGATCAGCGCGCGGGCCTTTGCCTGCATCTCGGGGTCATCGAGAAATTCGCCTTGCGCCTTGAAGATCGCCGCCTTGCCGGCTCCCTGCTTCTGAACCATGTTGTCATAGAGAGCAGTCAATTCGGCACGCGCACTGGTGAGAGCATCGTCGAGCCGGGCAAGTTCCTGATCAGGAGTGCCGGTCGCCTTTTCATTGACCACGATGCGACCGCGCCGGAACTGGCAGACCGGACCGGATGCGATGCCCGGGGATGCAGAGATGCCTGCGATCACAGCGCCTTCATAGCTGATGCCTTCGACGGCAACGGCATGATCATGGGCGGCTTCGGCTGCGGCTTCCTCTTCATCCTCGAGGCCCTCGGCCAACGCATTGAAGATGGTTTCCAGAGCTTTTTCCGCGTCTGGCCCTTCGGCACTGATGCGGATGGTGGCACCCTTTTCGATGCCCAGCTTCAAAAGACCGATCAGGCTCTTGGCGTCGCCAACCTTGTTGCCGTTGCGCACCAGAATGCCAGCATCGAAGGTCTTGGCTATATCAACCAGAGCGGTTGCCGGGCGAGCATGCAGTCCGTGGGGGCTCGTGACCACATGCTCAAAGCCCAACTCATATTCCTCAGGCGCCGCATCGGCACCGTCATCTGTTGCGGCATGGTCCTGTCCCGACAGGCGACGCGCGATATCGGCCGCATCGGTCGTGGTTGCCAGACGCTTTGCCTCTTCGGCATCATCCAGAACATCGGTGAGGTTGGAAAGAATGGTCAGGTGCTCGTCAGACTTGGCCGCGATACCGACCACCAGATGCACCCGTTCGTCATTGTTCCAGATCACGCCCTCTGGCAGCTGCAACACGGCAACGCCGGTTTCCTTGATCAGCTCGCGATCCTTGGGAATGCCATGGGGGATAGCAATGCCGTTGCCCAGATAAGTGTTGGCCACCTCTTCACGTGCCATCATGCTCTGGATGTAACCCGGTTCGATATTGCCGGATTTGACCAACAGCTCGCCGACTTTTGCGATTGCGTCACTCTTGTCGCGCGCTTGTGCACCGACCTGAATTGCCGATTCCTTGAACTGCATTGTTTCCTCCGAATTCTCCACCCCGATCAGCGTTTGAACGCTCCTGCTTATGCGTTTCATCAGGGCCCGGATCGTCAAATCCGCTAATCTTGAGAGATAATAACTCCATTAAAGTGATTTATTAAAGAAAAATATTTGATTCACGTCAATTATGTGACGCAAATTCGGTAAATTTGCGGATAGAAGACTGCCGTTTCCCGACAAAAGCGACAAATTTTCTATATTTTCAGGATCATTACTTCTATTTGATGCATTAATTAAGCGCCAGAAATTACTGCAAATTTTGGCAGAGACACAGAATTGCCGGTCTACCGGCGCCAAACACGCTGGAGAATTCGCAATTTTTCTGTTGAATTTACCCGAATAAAGGCGATTAATTCAATTACTGTGAGTTTTTGATCTGGTTCATGGCCCCAGCAATCGCTACAGCCATAGAGTCGGAGACGAAAGTCAGCCTGCCAGAACGGCAGGTCAGGAGGAAATACGCAAGCCATTCCCGGCCCGACAAGATCCGGTGGGCAGCGGTCTGAACAGCCGCCCCGCCTCAATGGTCATGCCTCTGGCCATGGTGTTCGCCGGCCCCATGGCCTTGCCCTTCCCCCGCCCGATGCCTGCCCCCTTGGGCACCCATTGCGCAGCCTTTGCTGCCGAGCCAACGTGACGACGTCGAAAGGATG
The DNA here is from genome assembly GCF_963666525.1 of uncultured Cohaesibacter sp. Classification (NCBI taxonomy): domain Bacteria; kingdom Pseudomonadati; phylum Pseudomonadota; class Alphaproteobacteria; order Hyphomicrobiales; family Cohaesibacteraceae; genus Cohaesibacter; species uncultured Cohaesibacter sp. The sequence continues at coordinate 3,069,941 of NZ_OY762905.1, read as the reverse complement.
CGGTTAATGGTCAAGCAGAAAGAGCGCTCGGACAAGGACGCTTCCATCGGCTTCAACCAGAAGAAAGTCCGCGCCTACAACGAGCGTCTGGTGTTGTCCCTCATCCAGCGTCACGGAGCTCTGGCAAAATCGGAAATCACCCGCCGTTCCGGCCTTTCGGCCCAGGCAGTATCGGTGATTATCGGCGAGTTGGAAAAGGATGGTCTGTTGCTGCGCGGGGAACCCATTCGCGGGCGGGTTGGCCAGCCTTCGGTTCCCATGCGGCTCAATCCGGACGGTGTCTTTTCTTTCGGCCTAAAGGTCGGACGACGCAGCGCCGATCTCATTCTGATCGACTTTGCAGGGGAAACACGGGCCTCCGCCCGCATCACCTATTCCTACCCGATGCCAGATCTCGTCAAGGCCTTCGCCACGCAAGGGGTGCGCGACATGAGCCTGCAGATCGGCGCGGACCAGCAGGACAAGATCGCCGGAATCGGCATCGCCCTGCCATTCCAGCTCTGGAGCTGGGAAGACAAGGTGGGTGTCGCCGCCGGCACAATGGACGTCTGGAAGACTTTCGATATCGCCCAGGAGCTGGAAAGCGCCACAGGCCTCAACGCCTACACCCAGAATGACTGCACGGCAGCCTGTTCAGCCGAAGTCGCTTTCGGGCGCGGCATGGCCTTCAGCGATTCCCTCTATATCTTTGTGGGCACCTTCGTGGGCGGTGGGGTGGCGCTCAACAACTCCATCTATTCAGGCCGCACCCGCAATGCCGGGGCTCTTGCCTCGATGCCGATGCCCGGCCCCGACGGCGAAGACAAACAGCTGATCGATTTTGCTTCGCTCTATTTTCTCGAGGCTATGCTGAAGGAAAAGGGACTGGACCCTACCCTGTTGCAGCAGCAGTCCTTTGACTGGACCAACCTTGGCGCCATCCTTGAGGAGTGGCTCGACAGAGCTGCGCATTATATTGCCCTCGCAATCGCTTCGGCGACAGCCATCATCGACTTCGAGGTAGCCATAGTCGACGGAACCATGCCAGCCAGCGTCCGGGATGCATTGGTGGAAAAGATTCGCGACGCCATCAGCCAGCGCAACTGGCAGGGCATCGAGCTGCCGGTGGTGCTGGAAGGCACGCTTGGCAGTCCGGCCCGGGCACTGGGTGGCGCCAGCCTGCCACTGTTCATCCGCTATCTGCTTGACCAGAACATGCTGTTCAACCACACCTGAACCGCCTTTTCGCCCCGAAACCACCAGAACACCGCCATCGGGCGCCGAAAGGCTGGCTCTTTTCGACGACACTCGCATGTGTTGAACCACCAATCATTGCCCGACCGTGCAAGGCGTCTTTCAAACCTGCAGACCTCGATAGTTCAAGAGTTTAGTACGCAATCATCTCCTGGCCTGCTGCTATCAGCAATTGCATGCCGGAGTTTGGCCTGTGAACTGCCTGTTTCAGCGCATATCATTCCCTAAGGAGATATTTGTAAATCGAAATTAATCTCTTTTTCTCATCAGTAATTGATGTAATATGTCTGAAACCATCGAATTATTATTCACTTCTTGCGCAAAAGCCTGCGCAAACAGAAGAAGCGGAACGGACGGCGGGGCGCCTGTGATTACATTCAAGCAGCTTGAGGCTATCTACTGGATCGCCGAACTGGGAAGCTTCGCCTCCGCGGCAGAAAAGCTCAACACGACGCAATCTGCCATTTCCAAGCGGGTGCAGGACTTCGAACTGCTGTTCGACGTGGAGATTTTCGACCGCAGCAAGCGCTCTGCCCGCCTCACGGAGAAAGGGGCGGAGGCACTCGACTATGCCAAGACGCTGCTGGAAGACCGGGATACCTTTATCGAACGGATCAGCTCGCAGGATGTACTCATCAGACAATTCCGACTGGGGGTGACTGAACTCACCGCGATGACCTGGCTGCCCAATCTGGTCAAGAGCATCAAGGCCGAGTATTCGGGAATCAACATCGAGCCGATGGTGGAATCGAGCGCGGCACTGTTCGACCGCCTGATGGAGGATACGATTGACCTTATCGTCATCCCCGATGTCTTCAACGACTCCCGCTGTGTCTCCGTGCCGCTGGGGCTGGTGGAAAATGCCTGGATGTGCTCGCCGGACGTACACACATCAAATGAAACGCTGAGCCTCTCGGATCTCGCCAATTTCACCATGCTGGTGCAAGGCAACAAGTCCGGCACGGGGCTGGTCTATGGCCGCTGGCTTTCCAGTCAGGGCATCACGCCATCCAAGACCATCAATTGCGAGAGCCTGCTGGCCCAGATCGGTTTTGCCATGTCCGGGCTTGGCGTCAGCTATCTGCCCATCGCGGCAGTCTCATCGCTTCTGGAGACCGGCCACCTCAAGCGCTTGCCGATGCGCTCCAACATGCCCCATGTCCGCTATGCCCTGCTCTATCGCCATGACCGGCTGTCGCAATTCAAGCAGAGGGTTGTCGAGCTGGCCAAGACCTATTGCGATTTCTCGGTTTCCCCGATCTACGGCGCCACTGCGTGAAAACGCTTTCAGTCTGTTCTCACGCTAAGAGGGCGAACCGGATGGCCGGTTCGCCCTCTCTTTTGTCTTCATGCATCTGACTGGCGGGACGCCTGCAACCAGATCGTGATCAGCTTGCGACCATCACCATGTCAGGCAGGAAGCTGACGATCTGCGGGAAGATCGCGAGCAGAATGACGAAGGCCATCATGATCAGGAAGAAGGGCATGGCCGCCCGAACCACTTCGCCCAGCGGCCTTTTCGTCAAGCCCTGCAGCACAAACAGGTTCATCCCGACTGGTGGAGAGATCTGGGCCAGTTCCACCATGATGACCAGAAAGATGCCGAACCAGACCTTGTCATAGCCCGCGGACTGTACCAGTGGCAACACGATGGGAATCGTCATCACGATCATCGACATGCCTTCAAGGAAAGTGCCGAGAATCATGTAGATGACGATCAACAACAGGATCAGACCAAGCGGTGACAGCTGCATTTCGGTCACGATCTTGGAAATGGTTGTTGGAATGGCAAGGAAGCCCATGGCAACCGACAGGAAGGAAGCGGCAGCCACGATCAACCCCAACATCGAGACCGTACGGGAGGTGCCAATGGCGGCATCCTTGAGGTTGGGCAGGGTCAGCGATCCTTCGAAGGCCATGATGGCGATGGTGGCGACCACGGCAAAGGCTGCGGCTTCGGTGGGGCTTGCCAGCCCGCCATACATGGAGCCGAGCACAGCCATGATGAGCAGAAGGAACGGCAGCAGCAGCGGCAACTGCTTGAAACGCGCGCGCCATAGATCAGGCTTGCTCATGGGCTCGGTCTTGCCGACCATGTCCGGTTTCATCCAGGTGACAATCGCCACATAGGACATGAAGGCGACACAGAGAAACAGTCCCGGAATGATGCCCGCAGCAAACAGCTTGAGCACCGAAGTGCGCGAGAGCACACCGTAGATGATCATGACAATCGAGGGCGGAATGAGAAAGCCCAGCGTACCGGCGCCAGCCAAGGTGCCGATGGTGATCCGCTCATTGTAGCCGCGGTTGCGCAGTTCGTTGATCGTGATGCGCCCGATGGAGCTGGTGGTTGCAGCCGAAGAACCGGAAATCAGCGCAAACAATGCGCAGCCGATGATGTTGGTGTGCAGGAGGCCGCCAGGCAGATTGCGCAGCCACGGCTCCAGGGCGCCAAACACGCCATCGATGAATTTCGAGCGATAGATCAGCTCGGCCATCAGGATGAACAGAGGCAGGGCGAGCAGCTCCGCCGAAGACAGGCCGTTCCAGATGGATTGGGCAAAAAGTTTGTCGAGCGGGATCGAGCGGAAAATATCGAGACTGATCAGGCCGATACCGGCCAGACCAAGGCCAATCCAAACACCAGACCCCAGAATGACGACGAGCAGAACAAGAGGAAGTACAACAGAAGCGGTCATGTCTACATCAATCCATTATCGGGGCCGGGGCGTCTTCGCCCGTCGTATCAAGATCCGGCGCTTCGCCAATGGCCAGACGCACGGCGCGCAGCAGGATCTGCAGCGTCATCATGGAGGCCCCGAAGGCAATGATCGTGGCTGGAATGGCCAGTGGCGTGTCGGTCACCGATCCGCTTGTCCGACCGCTGGCAAAGTAGGTCCATGCCAGTTTGATAAGAGCGCTGCTCATGAAGCCGGAGATGGCGAGGCCAAACAGGGTGGCAACCCATTCCCCCAGACGTGGCAGCTTGGTCAATAGCAGGGTCACGCGAATGTGGCCACCGGTGCGCAAGGTCCATCCCGCCCCAAGAAAGACAGCTGCCATATGCGCAAAGACGCTGACTTCCCAGACATAGTGCAGACTGATGCCGGCAAATTTTCTCAGGAAGATTTCGGCGACGATCAGCAGGGCCATGCACCCAAGCGCAATGCCCGACAGAAGCGAAAGCCCCATGGAGAGGCGATCAATGGCTCGCAAGATTTTCAATCTGGACTCCCGAAGTGAGAGTGTTTCAATAAGGGTTGAGGCGAACAACCCCGGGGGCATTCGCCTCAACATTGGCTGGTTTGACGTGCTTTGTCAGCTTATTTGGCTTTGAAACCGTCTACGACGGCCTTGGCTTTTTCGCCCATTTTCTCAATGGCAGCTGCGCGCAGCGGCTCGGCGCGTTCGGTCAGGATGGCGCGCAGTTCGTCAGAGATCGGGGCAAGGGTCATGCCATGCTCTGCGAGGACTTTCATGTTCTTGGTGTCTTCGTCCTGGGCAGACTGCCACAGAGCCGGCTGCATGTCCGCGGCAATGGTGCTGAGGGCTTTCTGGTCTTCCTCGCTCAGAGCATTCCAGCTGTCGAGGTTGACCGTCATGGCGTTCATGTTCCAGGTCTGGCGGGTCGGATAGCCGAAACCGAGGAATTCCCAGAAGGAGCCGTCAACGGCAGACGGAGAAGAGGTTGCAACGGCGTTGATGGTACCGGCAGCAAGAGAAGGAATGACCTCACCCCAAGGCAGCTGAACCGGGGTCATGTCGGCGGAAGCGAACACGTCGGTCGAAGAGCGGTCATAGGAGCGGATCTTCATGCCCTTGATGGAGGCAAGATCGGTTACTTCGCTCTTGGTCCAGATCTGCTGCTGCGGCCATGGAATGGTGTACAGGAGCTTCTGGTTGTTCTTGGCAAAAATTTCTTCCAGATCGGCGCGGAAGTATTTTTCGAAAGCCTGCAACTCATCGAAGGAAGACAGGAAGTAAGGCAGCGAGGTAAGGCCGAGCATCGGCTCGTCACCGATCTGCTGGTTCATCAGCATGTCGCCGATCGGGACCAGACCATCGCGAACAGCGCCGAGCATTTCAGGCCCCTTGAAACCAAGAGAACCACCGGTATGCAGGGTGATGTCAACGCGGCCGGCCGTTTCTTCACGGACGCGATCTGCAAAGGACTGGGCGCCAACGCTGATGTAGTTGTCTGCTGGCCAGGCCAGTGGCAGATCCCAGTTGTCGGCCAGTGCGGGAGAAGTGGCCAGAAGCATAAGAGCCAAACTACGGGTAATCATCGGAAAGTCTCCTGAGGTGCTGGTGTTATTTTTGGCTTGGCCACATCTTTGACAAATTCACAAACAAAAGAAAGCGAATAAATTTCGGTTAGTTTGATGAGAAAAAGGAATAGTTACCGGGAAAATTACTAATCATTCGCCTGAATGTCATAGCTGTAAAAGTAACGACAGAATGCATGTTTCAAGCAACCATCTCCATATTCTCGGTTTTTTGGCTTTTTGACAGTCAAAGCCCATGGCATTCCTAAAATTGATCCTTTCAATCCATTTTAATTCGCTTTTTTTGCTGAGACTTGCCGCTTACCTTTTCGACAAAATTGTCAATGAGGTCTTTTCGCATGCCGATCACAATATCGCAAAAAGTTCGCAAGCTGCGGCCTTCAGCAAGCATTGCTGCCAAACAGAAAGTGGATGAGCTGCGGGCTCAGGGCGTCGAGATTCTGGACTTCTGTCTGGGCGAACCGGACTTCGACACGCCCGACCACATCATCGCGGCCGCGTATCAGTCGATGCGCTCCGGCGATACCCACTATACGGGCTCGCAAGGCACTCCTGCCCTGCGGCAGGCGATTGCCGACAAGCTGAAGCGGGATAACGACATCAGCGTTCCGGCCAGTCAGATCGTGGTGGCCAATGGTGCCAAACAGCTGATCTTCGACATCTTCTCGGCCACGCTTGATGCTGGCGACGAGGTGATCATTCCCGCCCCATACTGGGTGAGTTATCCGGACATTGTTTCTCTTAACGGTGGTGAGCCGAAAATCGTCGCTTGCGGCCCGGAAACGGGCTTCAAGCTGACGCCGGATATGCTCGAGGCAGCGATTACCAGCAAGACCCGCTGGCTGATCATCAACTCGCCATCCAACCCGACTGGCGCCGTCTACAGCCGCGCGGAGTGGATGGCGCTGATCGGTGTGCTCAAGAAGCACCCGCAGGTTGCCGTGATGACCGACGAGATCTACGAGCACATCGCATTCGAGGGTGTGAAGAACCTCTCCCCGATGGCGCTCGAACCGGCCATCGCCGATCGCTGTGTCATCGTCAACGGCATGTCAAAGGCCTACGCGATGACCGGCTGGCGCATCGGCTATGCCGTCTGTCCGCCCGAGCTGGTCAAGGCCGTCGTCAAGCTGCTCGGCCAGAGCACGACCTGCGCCTGCTCCTTTTCCCAGTCCGCAGCAACCGCCGCGCTCAATGCCGATCAGGCCTGTGTTGACGAAATGGTGGCCATCTATGGCAAGCGCCGCACGGCAATTGTCAATGGTCTCAATGCTATCCCCGGTATCCGCTGCACAGCGCCGGACGCCGCCTTCTATGTCTTCCCGGATATCCGGGCACTGCTCAACAGCAAGACCGCCGACGGCAAGCTGATCGCAACCGATCTGGATCTGGTCAGCTATCTGTTGGAAGAGGCCCATGTGGCGCTGATGGATGGGACCTCCTATGGCCTGCCGGGCTTCCTTCGCCTCAGCTTTGCCGCCTCCGAGGCGGTCATCGCCGCTGGCACAGATGCCATTTCCAAGGCGGTTGCCAAGCTGCAGCCAGCCGACACTCTTAGCACCAACGAGGCAGCCCAATGAGCTCTCATGCGGCAACCGCCCCTTCTGTTTCCTCCCCCACTGAGGAGAAGCTGACCCAACTCATGGCCGAGTTTGCCACCTGTGCCGTGGCCAATGTCAGTGACAATCTCGACCGGTTGCGCGGCGCCAAGGGCATCAAGCCCTTTCACCGCTCCGGCGTCATGGTTGGCCGCGCCCTGACCGTCAAGGTCGTGCCCGGCAGCAATGGCTTCATTCATCGCGCCCTCGACATGGTCACGCCAGGTGATGTGATCGTGGTGGACGGCGGCGGCTATTGCGACCGCGCCCTGATCGGTGAGATCATGGTGGCCATCGCCAAGTCACGCGGCGCGGCGGGCTATGTGATCGACGGCGCGATCCGCGACATCGACAACATCTCCAGCAACGACTTCCCGGTCTTTGCGCGTGATTTCATTCACCTTGGCCCTTACAAGGATGGTCCCGGCGCGATCAACATTCCGGTCAGCATAGGCGGCATGATGGTGCATCCGGGCGATATTGTCCTTGGTGATGCCGACGGCGTCGTGTCGATTGCTCCGGATGAGGCAGAACCCTTGCTTGCCGCAACGCGCGCCCAGCAGAAGAAGGAAGAGGCTATTCTCGCCTCTGTCGCGGCTGGCACCTACACCGGCGCCTACGCCAAATAGCAACCCAGTGCGAAAGAGCCTCCCAGGTGCGATCCGGGGAGCCTCTTCCCTCCACAGTGGCCGGCGCCATGCCAAGCATGGCCCCATCACCCGAAAGCAAGCTTCGTGACAGAGACTACGCCTCATCCTGTCGTTTCCATCAGCATCTCCCACATGGGGGCTTCTGCCTTGCTGGTGCAATCGGAAGGGCCGTTGTTGCTGGCCGTTCAGCGACGTTACTGGGCCTATGACAAGGCCTGCTCGCAGCTCGATGGCGTCAAGGAAACCGTGCTGGGAATGCATTCCCTGCTGGTTTGCCTCAAGCCCGATCACGATCCGCTCGCCATGAAGGCAACGCTTGCCGCGCTGTGGAACGAGACCGGGCCCGAGGACATCGCCGGCAGGCTCGTGGAAATCCCGGTTGTCTACGGCGGTGACACCGGCGTTGATTTGACCGAACTGGCCGCCCGTTGCGGTCTCTCTGTCGACGAGGCCGTTGCCCTTCATTCCGGCCCCGACTATATCGCCTTTGCGCTTGGCAGCCAGCCAGGTTTTGCCTACTTGGGTGGGCTGGATCCGAAGCTCGCGACCCCGCGCCGTGCCCAGCCCCGGCTGAGTGTCGAGCAAGGCAGTGTGGTGATCGGCGGTGCGCAGGCTGGTGTCATTTCCAAGACTTCTCCATCCGGCTGGCACGTCATTGGCAAGACCGATCTTGCCTTCTTTGATGAGAATGCCGAAGCTCCATCGCTCATCATGCCGGGAGACAGCATCCGGTTCATCGTGCAGGACATAAAGGCATGATCGAGATACTCTCGCCAGGTTTGCTGGCCACCATCCAGGATCTGGGCCGCTCCGGCCTTGGTTCGCTGGGCGTCGGTCACAGCGGCGCCATGGACAGCCTAGCCCTCGACGTTGCCAACGCGATGCTCGGCAACGACGCGACTGCGGCCGCAATTGAAATCACCCTTGGCGGTTTTGAATGCCGGATTATGGAGCCGGTCGACATCTGCCTTGCCGGGGCGGACTGCAAAGCCACGCTTGATGGCAAGCCCCTGCCGCGCTGGTGGGTGCAGACCCTTCAGCAAGGCCAGATCCTCAAGATGGGCTTCAGCACAAGCGGCATGCGCAGCATTCTGGCCTTCCGTGGCGGACTTGACGTGCCCTGCGTCCTGGGTTCCCGTTCCACCGACCTCAAGGGCGGCTTTGGTGGTCTAGAGGGCCGCGCACTCATCAGGGGCGATCGTCTTACGTCGCTTGCAAAATCGGATCCCGCTCATTCTCTGGCTTTCGGCCTTGGACCGAAGCATTGGCCAACGCTGTTCGACATCCCTGCCTCGCCATTGCCGCTGCGTTTCATTCCGGCCGCAGAATGGGGCAATTACGACAGCGATAATCAGGCCCTTTTCATCAGCTCCAACTGGACGATCTCGAAAGACAGCAACCGCATCGGCTATCGGCTGGAAGGCAGCGAGATCAAGCCGAAACAGCATTTGGAGCTGCTCTCCCATGGCATTCTGCCTGGCACCATCCAGCTTCCCGCCTCGGGAAAACCGGTGATCCAGCTCGCGGACGCCAACACGGCGGGTGGCTACCCAAAGCTCGGCGTGGTCATTGCAGACGATCTGCCACTGCTGGCACAGGCAAGGCTCGGCAGCAGCGTGCGGTTTGTCGCCTGCACCCTTGAGCAGGCCAAAGAAGTTCGCCAACATAGACTGAAGATGATTGAGGCCATTCGCAAGAATGCCACCTCTCATCTGCAAGCCAGCCCCTAGCCTCCCTGCTTGGGGCCGTTCGCTCCATGGTGCCAGTTGCCCGGTAACGTCTCGTTCCGTGGAGCGAACATCTTTTTCAAAAGCCAGCCTTAGGGCACACGCAAGACGGTGCATCCGAAGGTCAAACGGACTAGACTGACCACCTGCCAGCCTGGCCTTGCCGCCACAAGATGCGACACGGTCCAACCATAATGTCGGGAACAACGCCATGACTACCATTGATGTCAACTCGGATCTGGGCGAGGGCTTCGGCCCCTATCGAATTGCGCCAGACGCCGAGCTCATGCCCCTGATCACTTCAGCCAACATCGCCTGTGGCGCCCATGCAGGTGACCCCTCGATCATGGATGAAACCGTGTCCCTGGCGCAGAACAATGGCGTGCGCGTCGGCGCTCATGTCGGTTATCCGGATCGGGAAGCCTTTGGGCGCCGCATGTTGAAAATGTCCCTGAGGGAACTGGAGCTGATGACCATCACCCAGCTCGGAGCCCTCGGCGCCATTGCCGAGCATCGCGGCACGAAGCTCACCCACGCCAATTTCCACGGCGCTCTGGGCAATCTTTCCTTTGCTGATGCGGATGTGGCCAAAGTGCTGATCAAGGCCATGAAGTCGTTCGACCCGGCGTTGAAATTCATCGGGCTCGCCGATACCGAAGCCGCCCGCGTGGCGGAAGAGGAAGGCATCGAGGTGGTCTATTCCTTCCTCGCCGACCGAGGCTACTGCGCCCCGGGCCGACTGGCGCCCAGAGGCACGGAAGGCGCACTGCTGCATGACCCGGAAGACATCCGGCGCCGGGTTGCCGAGACCCTTTCAACCGGCAAGTTGAAGCTGACGACGGGCGAGGCCATCCCTGTCAGGATCGATTCCATTCTGGTGCATAGCGACACGCCCAACGCGCTCAAGCTCGCCCACGCCATCCGGCAGGGTATTGCCGATGCATCCTTCAAGATCGCGCCCTACGCGACGGTCTGAGCGGATCGCCAAAACATGCCTTCAGGAAGGGGGCGTGATCACTCTTGCAGATCGGTGATATATTCAACGATCTGGTTAAGCTCCCCTTTGCCGTCATAGACCGCCTGACTGACGAGCGTTGCCTCCAGGATGCGCCCGTCGGCATGTTTGATCTTGCATTTGACATCCTTTGTATGTCCCATGTTGATCATCGCTGCACGTACACTTTCGGCAGCCAGATGCTTGAATTCGGTGGTCAGATAATTGCCCAGATGCGACCCCTGCACTTCCCTCAGCGAATAGCCGAAAGCCTCCAGCCACAGCTCGTTGACCTCAAGAATGCAGCCCCGCTCATCAGTTATGTGCAGCGGCATCGGGACACTGTCGAGCAACTTTTCATAGCGTTGGCGCAGATGGCCGATCTTGTTTTCCAGCTTGTGATGTTCGGTCACGTCCCTGAGTGAAATGACAGCGCCTATCTTGTGCCCTTCCTGATCGCGGATGGCGCTGCCTGTGGTGTTCACAATCCGTGGCTTGGCTCCGAAACGCTCAATGACAATGTCCGACTCTTCCAGCCCGTCATTGTCGAACGCCAGTTGCAGCGGATTGGAGCGCGAATCCAGAGGCGTTGCGCCGTCTGCCTCGAACATCTCGTTGGTCTTGAGATAGGGCATCAGCATGCTCAGTGAATTCTCGATGCCAAGCATTTCGCTGGCCTTCTTGTTGAAGATCGACGGCAGTCCGCTTTCATCACATCCGATGATGCCGTCGCGCGCGTTGTCCAGCACGGCTGTCAGATACTCGTTCTTGACTTCCAGCTGCCGCGTCCTTGTCGCCACGATGGCCTCGAGCCGGGCATTGGCTTCGGCGAGCTTGCGCTGGATCCTGCGTTCCATGAGGGCCGAACGGATGCGTGCGCTGAGCACGGCAAAATCCACAGGTTTCTGAATATAGTCCACGACACCGCATTGCAGGGCTTCGACGCGCAGGGCGTTTTCCTCCTGCGCCGTCACCATGACAACCGGCAGGTTAAGCGAAGGCATGAGCTTCTTCAGCCTCGAGAGGACCTCGAAACCGCCCATGCCTGGCATCACCAGATCAAGGATCATCAGGTCCGGCGGGTCCTTCTGAATGGCTTCGAGCGCCAATTCGCCATCGACCACCAGTTCGGTCTCGTAGCCTTCGATTTCGATGAACAACCCGATCATGTCGAGCAGGTCCCGGTCATCATCCACGATGAGAACCTTGGGCTTGTCTCTCAAAGGCTGGACCCTTGAATTGCACGGAGGGCTTTCCGACATCAGATTATGCATTAAGACACACTCCTCAACTCGGTATGGCCGTTGGCGCCTGCAAGCCCATTCGGGCTGGAAGACGGTTTCGTCGGCAGTTGCACATCAAAGAGACCCGATTGTTCGGGGCGAACAGCTCCGATCAGATCGGCGAGTGCCTCTTTCTCCTTCGTGATTTCTCCCAGAATTTCCCTTGGCACCGGGCCCGAGATTTCCAGCGACATCTTGAGCAGTCGCTCCAGCCGCGCCGCGGAGGCGCTGATATCCTTGAAACCGATGGTTCCGCTTCCGCCCTTCAGCTTGTGGCTTCGGGCGATGGCGTGGCTTATCAGCTCGGCGGAGCCTTCCGGATCCTGACACAAGGTGTCAACGCTGCGCTCGATCTCCACCAGCTCGTGCCTCAGGGTCTCGCAATGACGGGCAATGAGTGCTCTCAACTGTTCGATCATGACAGCTCTCCCCCGATCCGACGGTCACGACCGTAGATTTCCCAGATCTTCATCACGCGCGCTGGCAGATCGGTCGGGTCAAACGGCTTGGCAATGACATCAACAGCGCCACTATCCTTGTAGCCCTGCACTTCATGGCGCTGGGCTTTGGCTGTCATGAAAACAACGGGAATGTCTGCAAGCTCCGGCGTGCTTTTGAGCGTCCGCAGCGTTTCGGTGCCATCCATGATCGGCATCATCACGTCGAGCAGGATGAGGTCGGGGCAGAAAACCGGGACCCGTTCCAGAGCAACCTTGCCATTCTCGCACATGTCGAGCTGATACCCGCCGAGCGCGCCTAGAGCGAGTTCGGCGATGGCGCGAATGTCCTGATCATCCTCTACATATGTGATCCGTTCGAGAGCCTTGGTCATGGGTGTCTCCTATGCAATATGGCGCGTGTTTTCCAGCTGTTCAGCCAGAAAACCGGGGGGCTGCGCCCTGTTGAAGGATTGGTCTTCGGGTGCGATATCCAGGGTAATGAAGAAGGTTGTGCCTTCACCCGCTGCGGTTTCAAACTCGATCTGGCCGCTGTGCGCCTTGATGATTTCGCGCGATATGGCCAGCCCGAGGCCGGTTCCTCCTCTGGTGCGGGTATCAGAAGAGTCAGCCTGGGCGAATTTTCCGAAAATCTTGTCGTGGAAGTCTTCCGGTATGCCTTCGCCATGGTCCCGGACGGCAATCCGCACCTTGCTCTCCTCGACACAGGCGGAGACCTCGACCTGCGCTCCGTCGGGTGAATATTTCACTGCGTTGGAGAGCACATTGGTCACCACCTGTTCCAGCCGACACCGGTCGGCAAAAAGGACGATCGGATCCGACGGCCTTGTAAAGACGAAGGACACTCTGGCCTGTTCGGCATAGGCGCGGTTGGTTTCGATGACCTCGGCAAGGAAAGGCACCAGATCGAACAGGGCGAAGGCATAGGTCAACTTGCCTGCCTCGATCTTTTCCATATCCAGAATGTCATTGATCAGCACCGAAAGCCGTTCGCAGTTGGCATAGGCGATGTCGAGCATTTTCATGCCGCTCTCCGGCAAAGCATCCCCCGAGGTGCTGCGCAACAGCCCCAACGCGCCCTTGATCGATGTCAGCGGGGTGCGCAACTCATGGCTTACCGTTGAGACAAACTCGCTTTTCATCTTGTCGACCTTCTTCAACTCGGTGAGATCGGTCATGATGCCGGTGAAGAAGAGCTCATTCTTGATATGAAGCTTGCTGACAGCCAGATGGATCGGGACACTCGTGCCGTCCTTGCGCATGGCCTGTACTTCCCGTCCTCCATCCAGAATCTTGCCCGGTCTGGAAAGGGACGGGCGTTGCAAGTAGCCGTCGTGATGCTTTCTGTCATGTTCGTTCATGAGCATGGAGATATTCTGGCCGACCATTTCCTCGCGCGAATAGCCAAACAGTTGTTCCGTTGCATCATTGACATGCTGGATGATTCCTCTTTGGCTGATCATCAGGATGGGGTTCTGAGCGGTTGTCAGAATCGCCCGCATGCTTTTCTGCTTCTCTTCCAGATTGGACGCCATCTCATAGACAGAGCGCAGCAGCACACCGATTTCATCGGGGCGGTCGCGCCCGTCCACCTTCAGGCTGTCCACAGTCGCGCCTCTGGAAAGCTGGCGCGCCGCATCGGTCAGCAATTGCAGCGGCTTGATGAAATGGCGGGTGAGCATATAGGCAACATTGGCGCCGATCAGCGCCAGCAAGGCCGTGAACAGGATGACCTGCTTCTGCATCTCCCGGTTCTGTGCCAAAAGCTCCTTCATTGGCGTCATGGTGACGGCGAGCAGATAGTGCGACGGATCAGACCAGTCGAAGCGCATTTGACCGATGCGTGCAATGAAGCTTTGATTGCTGATACGGACGGTTTCATTGTCACCACCGCGCCAGCCCTTGTCGAGACGGGCAGCCAGATCCGGATAACTGGTCCGGAAGGCCTGCAGGCGCGCCTGGATCTCGGCTTCCGAGGTGTCACTCTCGGGCATCGTCAAGTAGGTGCCCTTTTCGTTTATCAGCAGAAGCTGCTTGGGTGAGCGGACCGTCCCCTTCATCTTGGCAATGACACGGCTCATGTCGATGTTGATAACGATGATCCCAAGCGGTTCGTCATTCTTGCCAAATGCCATCGTTGCCACACGCATGACAAACACACGCGGTTCCTCGATTTCTCCATGCTCGCGATTGTAGTCGATACCGAAATACTTGATCTTGCCCCTTGCAGTGCCAAGGGTCTGCCGCACATAGTCATACCGACCTTTGTCTTGCAGCTCTTGGGGGGTGACACGCTCGACCTTATCGCCGGTCCGGTTGACCCGGATGGCCTCCTTCCCGTCCAGACTGATCAGACGGACCTGCAACAGGTTGCGGTTGCTTTCTGCCAGCGAAAGAAAGATCTGGGCCAGACGGTCTTTCCAGATAGCCTCTTCAATCCGGGCGATCTCGGCAACCGAATTATTCCTGCGAGCGGTCAATATACCCTGGATCGGCGGCGTTCCGGCCAACATCACGACGTTGCGGGCGGTGTCCTCGACAACCGTCGACAAATCTTTCATGACGCGTTGGAGAACGAAATTCAGCCGCTCGTCTTCATGGGCGATGTTGGTTTCCTCATTCTTCCAAATCTGCCAGAAGCCAACCAGGATGGACGTAGCCAGCACCAGCCCCACAGCAATGATCAAAAAAGGCGTAGAAATACTCCTTCGGTATTCCTTTCGACTATTTGAATAGACCATTGCCGTTAACCCCAGAAAGTTTGATCGACATCAACAATCTATACTTGTGTACATAAAAAACAATTAACTCGATACGTGAAATATCTATACACAGCCATCAATTTAAATCATTTTTAATTATAAATTTTTCTCGAAATTATCGAAATTTTTCCATGAAAATTATTTCCTGAAATCAGACAAATACATTGTCGCATGGCGACTGAACAGTAATACAGCCTCGAATCAACAATTACTCCTGGCTCTTCACGATACAAAAGACGGGAAACACTTATATAACGGCACAATTATATTCAGCCAAGCGAATATAATTCATGCAACAGCTCTACGTCTCAAGTCATCAAATAGCTGATGGTTCAGTCGGGTGAGGAAGCAGTTGAAGCCGCAGACGACGCGCGCTCATCAGTCGATCTGCTGGTCGAGGAACACGGTCACCTTGTTCTGCTGGGATGTCCTCTCCCCGGCGTGAATGTCGCCGGGAGTGCCCACGGTGTTTGGGCTGCGCATCGATCACCTAGGCCGCAAAAATGGAGAAATGGGGCCTCGGCAAAGCCTGTCGCGACGGCATATGTCGAAAATGGCGCAACGGCATCGCAACACCCCATACATCGCCAAAATAAACCGGGCCCTGTCGGGTGATCACCTTGGTGACCTTTGCCGACAGGGCCCGGAGTTTCAAGCATGATGCCCCTTGATCGCCTCGCGGGGAAAGGCGCGCAGTTGGCTCAGGCTGCTTGCAGACGCTTTTTACGAAGATAGCTGGTGAAGGGAGCCTTGGCGAGGCCAAAGGCCACCACCCCCAGAACCAGGATCGTAAAGGTCATGGTCAGAGGCTTCTGTACAAAGATCCCCCAGGATCCCTGCCCCAACATGATCGACTGGCGCAGGTAGTTTTCCGCCAGAGGCGCCAGAACCAGAGCCAGAATGAATGGCCCGGTCGGGTAGTTGGCCCGTTTCATCAGGTAGCCGATGATGCCGAAAATGGCAGTAATCCAGACGTCGAAGGTGCCGTAGTTGATGGAGAAAGCCCCCACCAGACAGAAGGCAACGACGATCGCGTTGAGGTGGTTCTGGATCAATCTCAAGGCATTCACGAAAACCGGAATGAGCAGAATGTTGGATGCCAGCAGGAACAGGTTGGCGATTGTCAGACCGGCGATGGTGCCCCAGACGATATCGGCTGACTGGATCATCAGCATCGGGCCCGGGTTGAGGCCGAACATGATCAGGGCGCCGAGCATGATGGCGGTGCCACCAGAGCCGGGAATGCCAAGAGTGAGCAGCGGAATGAGCGAACCGGGAACTGCAGCATTGTTGGCAGCTTCCGGACTTGCCAGACCTTCAGAGGCTCCCTTGCCAAAATTGTCGGGTTGGCGGGAGAGCTTCTTCTCGGTGATATAGGCAATGAAGGTGGCGATGGTCGCCCCTGCACCGGGCAGCACACCGATGGCCGTGCCGATCACGGAGCCGCGCAGCGTCGGGAAGCTGATATGCCTCAGCTCAGCCCAGCCGGGGATGAATTCGCTGAACTTGAACTTGGGCTTGCCCATGTTGAGGCGGATGCGTTCCTCGACATTGACCAACACCTCGCCGATGCCGAACAGGCCGATGATGACGGCAACAAAGTCGACCCCTTCGATGAGTTCAGGCACAACCGCAAAGCGAACGTTACCGGATACATAGTCACTGCCGATCGTGCTCAGCAGAACCCCGGCTGCAGTGGCAATCAGAGCCTTCAACGGATCGGAACCGGCCAGCACGATGATCATGCTCAGACCAAGCAGCATCAGCATGAAATATTCGGGAGGCCCGAGGAAGATGGCATATTCGGCGATGATCGGCGCAAAGAAGATGAGCATCAGCAAGCCGAAGATGCCGCCGACAAAGGAAGCGATGGCCGAGATGCCAAGTGCCTGGCCACCCAGCCCCTTCTGCATCATCGGATAGCCTTCCATGGCCGTCACGATGGCAGGCGCGTCACCTGGCGTATTGATGAGAATGGCAGTCAGACGTCCGCCATACATGGTGCCCATGTAAACCCCGGTCAACAACGACAGACCCGAGATCGGGTTCATCCCGAAGGTGAGAGGCATCATCAGAGCGATACCGGCTGACGGCCCAAGACCGGGCAGAGCGCCAACGAGCGTACCGATCAGACCTGCAACAAAGATCAGCAGCAGGTTTTCCGGCGTAGCGACGTCAGTGAACGCCAGCATCAGATGAGATAACGAATCCAGCATGCTTTTCGTCCCGTGGATAGTTTTCTGCGGCTCAGATGACCGGCAGGTTCAGCCAAACGGCAAAGATGACATAGATGACGGCCGTGGTGGCGGCCCCGACAAACAGCGAGTTGGCGATGGGATGGTTGGCCACGCGCCAGGACAACAGCACAATCATTGCGAAGATCGGTGCCAGAACAGATCCCAAAGCCATGGCGGCGATGCCAACAATGATGATCCCCGTGGTAATCACGAGACCTGCGATGTTGGGTGCCTCCCCTTCGTGATCCTGGTCCTCAGTCTTGGCCTGTCTGCCCTTGAGAAAGCTTTTCAGAGCCTGAAAGACACAGCACGCCAGCAGCAGAATACCCACATTCATCGGGATGAACCCCGGGCCGAATGAGAATTCGTCGGCATATTTCAGATCGATCGAACCGATCGAAAGACTGGCGGCAAAAGCCGCCAGTATTGCCAGAAATATGATTTCTGTTGTTTTCATTGTGTTCATCAGTTCTTCTTGAGAAGACCAAGATTGGACAGGTTGGTTTGATAGATGCTGTTGGTCTGCTCCAGATAGGCAGCAAAGGCATCGGCATCGAGATAACCAGCAATGATCCCGTTCGGCTGCAGATACTGGGTTTTCCATTCCGGCGTTGCCTGCAGGCGTTCAACCAGATCGGTCAGATAGGCCTTGGCTTCTGCCGGAATATCCTTGGCAGCAACAACACCACGGAAGACCGACGCAACCACGTCATAGCCCTTTTCCTTGAAGGTCGGCACGTCCGGGAACATTTCGGCGCGTTCTTCGGTGGAAATGGCAATGGCCGTCATGCGACCGCTCTTGATGAACTCGGACACGGCACCCGGGTTGATCATGGCAAAATCGACCTGACCACCAAGCAATGCACTGGCCACTTCACCATCGCCCTGGAACGGAATGAAGTTCAGTTTCACGCCCATGGCCTCGGAGACCATGATGGTTGCGATATGTTCGATCTGACCACGGCCACCGCCGGCAACGTTGAGCACACGACCGGCGTTCTTGATGTCGTCAAGGCTCTTGATGGGGGACGAAGAAGGCACGACGAGCAGGGTCGGGTCGATACCCAGACGCGCGATCGGCGTGAAATCCTTGTAGCTCAGGCCAACATCTGCTGTCAGAGGCGTGGTGATGAAGGACGAAGTGGCTGCCATCAGATAGTGGCCGTCGCCTGCGTGGCTGCTGAGGTAGCCAAGCGAAGTGGCACCACCGCCGCCGGGTTTGTTGACAACGTTGATGGATGCGTCGACAAGTTTGGTTTCGCGGATGATCTTGGCCATGGAACGCAGCATGGTGTCATGTCCGCCACCCGGGCCGTACCCGGCTACAAATTCAATGCCGCGGGTTGGAAAGTCAGCAGCTTTCACAGGCAGAATCGCAGCAACTACGAGCGCCGAAAAGACAGCTGCCGTTTTGAGTGATTTGGAAAACATCGATCAGGTTCCTCCCTATTGAGTATCGATGACTATCGTCTGGTTTTCGTGATGGCTCAGGCGTTATGCGATGAATTCGCACCCGAGCTCCTTGAGATTCTTGTCAATCCAATCACCATTGTATTTGCCTTCAATGGTGGTCTGATATTGACGTTCTTCGGCAGCGTGCTTTTTGTCAGCACGGTCGAGAATTGCTGCGGCGCTGTCCTTTGGCAGACAGACAAGTCCGTCCCAGTCACCAACGATGAGATCACCGGGATTGACCATCATGTTGCCGATTGCGATGGGGAAGCCGATTTCGCCCGGGCCGTCCTTGTAGGGGCCACGGTGGCTGATGCCGCTGGAGAAGACGGGCACATCCTGTTTGCTGATGCTCTCCAGATCGCGGATGGCACCCCAGATGGCTACACCGGCGATCTTGGAAACAACGCCACGAGCCAGCATGAGTTCACCCATGATGGCGTTATCGAGCGCACCACCGGCGTCGACGACGATCACATCGCCGGGCTGGGCCATGACGAGGGCCTTGTGTAGCATCAGATTGTCTCCAGGACGGACACTGACGGTGAGGGCGGGGCCAGCGAGAACGCCTTGACGATGCCGGGGGCGCATGCTTGCAGGGGCCCCTGTGTGGCGATTCATGACGTCGCTGATGTTGGACACTGGCAGTTTGGCAGCGCGGGCAATCAGGTCCGGGGCAACCCGGTCCCAACTTTCCTTGATTCTGAAACCTTCAGCCATGTTTACTCCTATTCTTGCAGACCGCCGAGCGCGGCGGAAGTTGCCAGAAAGGCGGGATTTATTTCCCGACCTTCAAGATGGTCAATGATGAAACGGGCCGCCATGGTCGCCATGTTGCGCTCCGCACCCGGCGTGAGGCCGGCAGCATGAGGCGTGACAATCAGATTGGGAGCCTTGAAAAGCTTGGCGTCGGCAGCGGGCGGCTCCTGTTCGAAGCTGTCTACACCGGCTCCGGCGATCTCACCGCTTTCCAGTGCATCAGCCAGAGCGTCCTCGTCGATCATGCCACCCCGGGCGGTGTTCACGATGGCCGCATGAGGCTGCATCTTCTTGAGGAATTCGCTGTTCACCAGATGCCGGGTTGCAGGAACCAGCGGGCAATGCAGGGAAATCACGTCGCAGTTGCAGATGATGTCGTCCATGTCGGCAACAGCCGATACCCCTTCCGGACAGGACGCCCCACCGTTGGCCAGAAGCGCCGGGTCGAATGCGGAGACTTCCATGCCCAGCCCCATGGCCATGCTGGCCACTTCGCGGCCGATGGCACCAAAGCCGATGAGACCCAGTTTGGTGCCGCCGAAATCCTTGCCGATAAAGGACCCCTTGAGCCAGTTGCCGCCTCTGGTCGCCTCGGAGAGGTAGGGCAAGGATTTGCGCAGGGACAGGATGAGGGCAATGGCGTGCTCAGCCACGGCTCGGGCGTTGGCGCCGGCGGCCCTGTATACAGGAATACCGAGCTTTTCGGCGGCGGCGATATTGATGTTGTTCACCCCGCTGCCGTGCTTGGCAATCACCTTGACATTGCCGGACGCCCGAATGACGGCGTCGGTAATCTTGCCCTGGGAGACCATGATGGCACAAACATTGTTGCTTTTGGCTGTCTCAATGACTTCTTCCGGCTTGGCGTAAGGCGGCGAGAAGATGCATTCGAAGCCGTTTTCACTGAGCAGGTCTACAGCAGAGCTATCAATGCGGCTGCGCGTGACCAGAATTTTTTGCTTTTCAGCGCTCATCGATTCCGTATCCATTTTTGGTATTCTTTGTATTTTTCGTATACATTATTAGGATAAAAGTCAAACATAAAATACATTTACAATCTGCAGATGAAAGGGTATATCTTTTATCCAGTTGAATTCGTGGGAGTTTTTTACGCATGCAATCAGAGCAGGAATTGACAGACCTACCGCTGAGCGATCAAGTGTATGCAAAAGTGCGAGAGTTGCTGCGTGATGGTGCTTTTATTTCCGGCCAGCGCATCAGTGAAGCCGAGATATGTGATCGCTTTCAGGTCAGCCGAACCCCTGCTCGCGAGGCCATTCGCCGCCTTCTGAACGAGGGATTTCTGACTACGGTGGAAAGCGGACGCATTATCGTCGCGCCGATCGATATCGAACGGGCCGAAGAGATCTATGACATGCGCGAGGCCGTCGAATGCCTTGCCGCCAAGCTGGCTGCCAAGAAGGCAACCACGAAGGATCTGATCGAATTGCGCGGCATTCTGGACGAACAGCGCCGCGGAGCGACCGATGAGACTGATTTCCTCGATATCAATGACCGTTTCCATCGTTGTGTATACAAAATCGCCAGCAATCGCTATCTGCTGCGCAGTGCCGAGATCCTTCTGGTCTCCGCGGGCATGATCCGCGGCACAACGCAAGGGCGATATGACTACAACACCTGGTCGCTCAAGGACCATGAAGAGATCTATCAGGCGATCGAGGATGGAAACACGACCGCGGCCGAAGATGCCGCCCGACGCCATGTCCGGCGCGGACGCATGCAGCGCATCAGTCTGTTGAAAACACTCTCCAGCGTCTGAGCCACTGACAAACGTCGTTTGCCTGACCGATCTGTGCAGGAGAGTGCTCCGGCTCTGCTAGTCGGCGTGGGCGAACATCGGTTCGCCTGAGATACCCAGCTCTTCAGGGAAATCGGCACGCAGGATGCTCCCAGAATCCGATTCGGTGATGAAGAGGGAACGGTTGCCCGGGCCGCCAAAAGCACAGTTGGTCGTGCCCAACCCCCGTGGTGAGCGGACAACGGCGACCGGACGACCAAGCGCATCATACACCCAGACCAGCCCCAGACCGGTCTGGCAAACGACAACACCATTCTGTGCCGTCAACGCCAGGCCGTCCGGTCCGGCTCGCCCACCATTGAACTGAAGAAACAGGCCTGCCTTGTTGACCCGACCACTTGGAGACAGGGGCAATCGCCAGACTGCATTAGCGCGGGTCACCGCCAGATAGAGCGTGTGCTCATTCTGGTCGAGCACCAGACCGTTTGGACTGGGGACCTTGTCAATCAGGCAGGTCAGCGTGTCGGTCACCGGGACCCAGCGGTAGACCCTGCCAGTGGGATCCTGAAGGCCGGTCTGGCCCTGATCGGTAAAATAGAGCGCCCCATCCCTGCCAAAATGCAGATCATTGCAGCCCTTGAAGCCTTCCGTATCGCAGTCTTTCAGCGCGGTTGTAACGGCCCCGGTTTCAGGGTCCAGATTGAGAATACCGTTCTGATAATCGGCAATGAATATCCGGCCATCCCTGTGGATCTTCAGACCGTTGGGTTGTCCGTCGAATTCAGCCATCTGGGCGACAGCCCCGGACGGATCGGCACGAAAGATACGTCCGAACGGGATGTCGACGAACCACAGATTGCCAGCCCGATCAAAGGAAGGCCCCTCAATGAAGCTGTCCACTGTCGCCCCCCGCTTGTTGCGGGAAGCCCAATAGGAGGGAACTCCGGGACGGCGGAGATCGGCGGGCAATTCCGTAAAGACCTCGGCCTCGATCACGACGGGTTCAGGAAAGATGCTTTTCATTTCAGTCAGCCCAATGTCAAAGTTGGAAGGAACAGCGCGATCTGCGGGAAGGCGATCAGCAGCAACAGGAACAGCAGAATAATGCCGAAGAACGGAATCGTCCCAAGAATGACGTCTTCCACCTTCACCTCCTTTGAGGAACTGGCCACCACGAACAGGATGACCCCGAGCGGTGGTGTGATCTGGCCAAGCTCGACAAGAATCACCACAAACACGCCGAACCAGATCGGGTCGATGCCCAGAGCCTGAAGGGCAGGAAAGATCACCGGTACGATGATCGCGATCATGCCAAGCCCTTCCATGAAGCAGCCCAGAATGGCAAAGAACACCATGATGATGATCAGGA
Organism: uncultured Cohaesibacter sp.; assembly: GCF_963666525.1. Lineage (NCBI taxonomy): Bacteria > Pseudomonadati > Pseudomonadota > Alphaproteobacteria > Hyphomicrobiales > Cohaesibacteraceae > Cohaesibacter > uncultured Cohaesibacter sp. The sequence continues at coordinate 3,047,374 of NZ_OY762905.1, read as the reverse complement.
AGGCAAAACGCGATACGTTGGCATCCTGCAGCACGGCCACAAGGCTCTCGCCAATGCCGGACAGGGCCGTGGCATAGGCAAAGATCATGGAGCAGAAGACGATGAACAGAATATTGCCGCTCATTGTCACCGTGCGTTTGAGGGCTGTTGCAAGCAGCTCCCGGCTGAGCCGTTTGTAGAGCGCGGCGATCAGGGTGGCCCCGATCACGCCAACGGCTCCTGCTTCTGTTGGCGTTGCCAGACCGCCATAGATGCTTCCAAGCACGATGAAGATCAGCAACAGGAACGGAAAAATGTCGAAGAAGGAGCGGACAATCTCGTCAGAGGAGGCACGTTCGGTCTGTTTTGGTGCCAGCTTCGGGTTGATCAGAACTCGCACCATGATGAAGCTCATGTAGAGCATGGCGAGCAGGATGCCGGGCAGAAGGCCCGCCGCAAACAGCCGCGCGATCGACGTTTCGGTGAAGGTCGAATAGATGATCATCGTGATCGATGGCGGGATGAGAATACCCAGCGTTCCGCCCGCAGCCAGCGACCCGGCGACAAGACGCTTGTCATACCCCCTTGCGGAAAGCTCCGGCAGCGCGACCGTTGACATCGCTGCCGCCGTTGGCGCACTGCCGCCGGAAATGGCCGCGAAAATTCCGCTACCGGCGATGTTGGTGTGAAGCAGGCCTCCCGGCAGTCTCCGAATGAACGGGGCCACACCGTTGTAGAGGCGCGTGCTCAGGCCTGAACACAGCAGGATTTCCGCCATCAGGACAAACAGCGGAATAGCGGCAATGGTGAAGCTGTTGGCCGCGCCCCAACTGACAATCCCAAGGGCTTTCCACCCGGAAAAGCCTTTCAGCAGCCAGACATAGAACAGACCTGCACCGGCGACAGCGAACTGGACCCACATGCCGCCAAGGATGAGGCCGATCAACAGGCCAAAGGCAAGAATTGCGTCCATCAGTTCCGCTCCTCTTTCTTGCGCCGACCAAGGAGCAGTTTTTCAAACAGAAAGATGCCAATCAGGGAAAAGCCGAAGGGCATGATCGTCTGGGGAATCCAGAGAGGAGTGTGCAGGACCGTCGGGGCAAACTTGCCGCGCGTCAGCGAACTGAGCACCAGATCCTGTGTCTTGATCGCCAGAATCCCACATACGACCAGTGAGACGATCACGAAAAAGCGTTTCATCCAGACCTGAGCGCCATCAGGCACGGCGTCGAACAGAAAATGGACCTGAAACAGGGTCTCGGAGCGCAACGCAAGGGCTGCTCCCAGAAACGTCAATGTGACGACAAAATAGCCGGTGACTTCTTCCACGAAGCCCAGAGAGATATTGGCCAGCCCCCGCAGCAGGGTTTCGCTGAACACCAGACAGACCAGAGCAACCAGGACAAATCCCGTGATCCACTTTGTCAGACTGGCAATCAGATCGAAGACAGGGCCAGCCGAAGCCGGCCCTGAAGTGTGAGTGTCCCGCATGGCTATTTACCGATCGCTTCGCGAACGAGTTTCAGAGCCGCTTCATACTCCGGGCCGTTCTGGTTGGCCCATTCGGCCCAGAATGGCGCCAGCTTTTCCCGCGCCAGTGCGGCATCGCTGTCCTTGGCTTCAACGATGGTCATGCCCGCAGCCTTCTGGGAAGCCTTCTGCGTTTCCTCATCCTCGAGGAACTCAGCGGTGATTTTCACCCCTTCCTCCTGCACGATCGCAGCCAGAGCCTTTTGCTGGTCTTCGGGCAGATCGTTGAAGACATCGGTATTGGCGATAATCATCGAGTTGCCGTAGTTGACCGGGAAGCGATAGTTGTACGGCAGGAACTCGTGCCAGTTCTTGGCTCCACCAGCACTTGCCGTCAGCACGCCTTCAATGACACCACGCTCAAGAGAGGTTGGCACTTCACTGCCGGACAGGGTGATCGGAGCACCACCAAACTCTTCGATGAACTTGCCCTGCTCAGGGGAAGTCACACGGATCTTGTGGCCACTGAGGTCAGCCAGACTGTTGACTTCGAACGTCGAGAAGATGATCTGCTGCGGATAGCGGTAGCTGCCCAGCAACGTCACGCCCTGCTTGCCGAAAGCCTCCTTCAGAATGGGTTCCATGGCGGCATAGGCCTTGTTCCATTCCGCTTCATTCTCGATCAGCATCGGCAGATTGAGCACACGGGCGATCGGAACGTTGCCGGAAAAGAAATAGTCGGCCGCGAAGTCGACAATGCCGTCCCCCACGGCCTGGGTGATATCGGACGATGCAATCTGAAGGGTCTTGCCCAAATGCACCTTGATCGTCAGATCGCCACCGGTCTGCTCGGCAATGCGCTCGCTGATACGGTTCATCCCCTTGACCGCGGCGGTGGTGGAGACGGCTGAATAGGTGTATCCGGTCAGTTCTTTTGCCTGAACGAAACTGCTAGATGCCATGAGCAATGCGATGGCTGCTATGGTCTTGAATGTCATGATTTCCTCCAATGGTTGCCGAAGAGCTCCTCCTCTCGGACAATTAACAACGCAGGCACGGCGGCACGCCGCCAGCGTATCATCTCCAGGGGGTCTTTTCCCAAATGCCTTTTGCAACTTCGTTCTGTTGCGTGGCGATATCCTCGAAATCCTTGCCTGCGACAAAGGACATCGGATTGCCCTGCTTTGCCATCATGGACTGGAAATCCTCCATGGCATTCACGTCGGTCAATGCCTTGCGCAGCTTTTCAGTGATCTCTGCGGGCAGCCCGGCCGGTGCAACAATGCCGCGCAGCGATGACATCTTGACATCGTAGCCAAGTTCTCTGGCGGTTGGCACATCCGGACGGAAAGACGAACGTTTGTCGGAAAGAACGGCCAGCACGCGCAGATCATCCTTGAAGGATACGGTCTGGCTCAGCGTCATGGTACCTGCTGCAACATGCTGTCCCATCAGAGCCGTGCGCGCCATCGATGCACCCTTGAACGGTACAAGGGTGAATTCGACACCGGCCGCATCCGAGATCATGTTGGCGGCAAAATGATCATTTCCCCCCAGCGCAGACAGGCCCATGGTGATGGCGCCCGGGTCGGCCTTGGCAGCCGTGAGCAACTGATCCAGCGTCTCGAACTCTGACGTGGCACTGACCACAACGGTATTCGGGTCCTCAACGAAATTGGCAAGATAGGTGAAGCTTGATGCGTCGTAATCCGCTTTTCTGTCATACGTCAGTGCCAGGGCGGCCGGCAGGTTGAAGGTGCCGAGCGTGTAGCCGTCGGGTTTGGCCTTGGCAACTTCGGTAAAGCCGATCTGCCCCCCTGCTCCGGGCATGTTCTTGACTACGACGGAAGCGCCATTGCCGAGCGCGGTCTCGAAATATTTGGCCACGGCGCGGGCCATGACGTCGGTTCCTCCACCGGCCGAATAGCCAACCACAATTTCGATGGGCTTTTCCGGATATTCCGCCAGAGCAGGAAAGGCGAGTGTTGAAGCTGCCAGAAGCGCAGCGACAGCAAAGGTTCTTTTCATGACAATTTCCTCCCAGTTTATGTCGTGAAAACAGTTTCATCGATGCCGTAGCAACGAGCGGCAGTGCGCCAGAACAGATTGTCTCTGTCCCAGGCATCGCACCCCGATGCAAGGCGCTTGAAGGCATTCCATAGGGTCCTGTAGGAGAACTGTCCCTTGTCGACCGGGAAATTGCTCTCGAACATGGCCCGCCCGGAGCCGAAAAGGTCAAGACAGGTCTCAACATGCGGCCGCCAGTCATCGGCAAGTCTGTCAGACTGCGGTGGACAGGCCGCATCGGCGTAGCGGTAGCCCATCACGCTGAGGCCGAACCCTCCGATCTTGATCATCACATTGGGCTCAGCCGCAAGGCCGACGAGGGCGTTGCGCCAATCGGCAAAGCTGTCCGGATCATCCATGCGACAGGGGCCGATGCCCAGTGGACCACCGCAATGGTCCAGAACAATGTTGAGCTCCGGCACGGCCCGCGCCAGCGCCAACACCTCGGCAAGCTGGTTTTGATAGGCCCAGATATCAAGACAAAGCCCGGCTTCGGCCACCGCACGCGCCCCTTCCAGAAAGGATCGGGTCCGCAAAAGCCCCTCAGGAGCAGGACGCGGGTTGGACCGCACGACCGGATCCGGATGCCAGGCGGTGGTGTTGCGGACACCGACGATGCGCCCGTTGCCAGCAGCCGTGAGCGCTTCGAGAACCGGGCGCACTGCATCGCCCAGTTGAAGATCGGCAAAGGCCACAATCCCCACAGGCAGGAAAGGTTGCGCCTGGCACCAGTCGAGAATGGTGTGTACCTCCCCCAGGGGACGCATGGTTTCCGGCCCTTCTTCCAGATAGCCGGTCCGGCACTGGACATAAAGACTGGCGCGTATATCGTGGCCATCGTGGACATCCTCTGCCAGTTCGGCGGCGCGATACCGCCCCTCGGGGCGATCCCACAGGTGGTGATGGCAATCAAAGATCGGCTGGCCGGGATCGATTACCTCTTCACGCACCTGTTGGAGCCAGTCCGTGCGAACCTTGAAGTGAGGACTTGCTGCCACCATGCCTAGACCTTGCCCTCCGTTTTTCTGGCTTTGACAACCCGCTTCTTGATCATCGGGCCGACGACAACCGCAACCGTCAGGGCGACCAGCACCAGACTGGTGACATTCTGGAACAGCACAATCCAGTCACCGCGACCGATGCGCAGCGCAAGACGCAGGTTTTCTTCTGCGAAGCCGCCAAGGATCAGCCCCAGAACCACCGGGGGCAGCGGAAACTTCAGTTTGTCCATGACGTAACCAATGGCCCCGAAACCGAGCATCAGATAGACATCGAACATCCGTCCGTGGATCGAGTAGACGCCAATCAGCATCAGCACGATGATGACCGAGCCGAGCAGCGGGCGCGGCAACTTCAGCAGCTTGGCAAAGCTGTTGGTCGCCAAAGAGCCGCCGAGAAACACCAGCAGGATGGCGCCGAACAGGAATTGCCACATGAAGCCGAAGACGATGTCCGGGTTGTTGCGGAACAACATCGGGCCGGGTTGCAGCCCATGGATCAGCAAGCCACCGAGCATGATGGCAGCAACCGCCGTACCCGGAATACCGAGCGTCAGGGCAGGAATGAGTGCGGCTGCCGTATCGGCATTGTTGGCCGTCTCGGACGCGGCTACGCCTTCCGGCTCGCCATGACCCCAGGTCTCGGGCGTCTTGCTGGCGCGCCGGGCCTCGTTATAGGACATGAAGGCGGCCATTGATCCACCAGCCCCTGGCAGGATACCGATCCAGATGCCGATCAGGGCCGAACGGATCCATGTCTTCCAGAAGCGGAGCATACGGGGAAAGGTACGCCAGATCGGTTCGGTGCCCAGATGATCGCCAGCTGAATTTTCCGTTTTCAACGGGCTTTCCAGAAGGTCGATGACAGGGGGCAACGCATAGAGCCCGACCAGCAGGATGACGATATGAATGCCGTCCAACAGCTCCAGCCGATCAAAGGTATAGCGGTCGTTGCCGAAGATCGGGTCGGACCCGACCACCGAAACAAAGACACCGAAGCAGGCGCTGATCAGACCCTTGGCGACATTGCCGCCCAGCAGGAAGATGATGCTGCACAGGCCGAAGACAGCCACCCAGAAGACTTCCGCAGGACCAAACAGCAGCGTGACACGCGACAGCGGAGGCGCCAGCAGCATCAGCGCAAAGGCACTGGCCACGCCGCCGAAGGCCGAGGACACGACGGCCACCTGAAGCGCATAGCCGCCTTCGCCGCGCTGCGCCATCGGGTAGCCATCAAAGGTGGTCGCCACCGCCGCCGGGGTGCCGGGAATGCGCAACAGAACGGCAGGAATGGCGCCGCCATACATGGCGCCGTTGTAGATGCCGGCCATCAGGCCAAGCGCGACCAGCGGTTCCAGCCCGAAGGTGAAGGGAACCAGCACCGAAATAGCCATGGTCGCGCTCAGCCCCGGCATGGCACCGACGATAATGCCGGCCAGGACGCCGATCACGAGAGCGGCCAGATTGGTCCAGGCCAGAACATCGGGCAGAGACTGGATAAGATCAGAATACATGATAGCTCACTCCGCCCACAAAAGACCGATTGGAAATTCCTGCGACATCGACACACTGAAAATCAGGTAGATTGCTACAAGAACGATGACCGTTGCGATCGCCAGCCCGCGCAGATCGCGATAGCCGAAAATATAGGCGACCAGCGGCAGGGAAATGGCCGTGCTCGGGTAGAAGCCGATCAGATCAACCGCGATGCAATAAAGCGCGATCAGACAGAAGGCCCCAAAGACCCGTTTGGGAGACTTGACGACAGGCTTGGCCTCTTCGCCGGCCGAGGCCTTGCGCTGGTCCGAAATCATCATGACGATGGCCAGCAGGATAAGACCAACAAGCATCGCTGCGGGCAGAAGCGCAGAAAGGGGTGCCAATTCAGTTGTCGGGATCAGAAAGCTCGCCGCAACGACGATAATACAAAATGCCGTTACCGTCTCCGGGCGCAGAAACCGATGTGTGGATTTGTTATGCATGCAAGACGCTCCGTTGGTGGGAACAAAAAGGGGTGCGAGGTTACCCCCGCACCGCTCAAATCAACGCCAGGGGCTCTCTTTCCAAACTTTCTTTGCAAGATCGAGGAGATCGGCGTTCAGAGCTTCAAAGGCGTCACCGGTGACAACCTGTACCGGATTTGCCGTTGCGCTCATGGCAGCCTTGAACTCGGCGTCGTCCTTCAGCTTGTCAAACGCGGCAATCAGCTTTGTCTTGACATCATCAGGCAGACCCGCAGGAGCAACAAAGCCGCGCATGGACCCATTGACAAGATCGACACCCTGTTCCTTGAAGGTCGGAACGTCTGGAGCAAATTCGGAGCGCTCTTCCAGAGCAACGCCAAGTACGTTGATTTCGTCTTTGAATGCAGATACTTCCGAGATATTGAGGATGCCCATTGCAACATGGCCACCCATCAGGGCTGTACGCGCCGGAGCCGAACCGCGGAAAGGCACGATGGTGAATTCCGTTCCGGTCATGGTCTGCAGCTTGTTCAGCAGGAAGTGGTCGTCACCGCCAAGGCTGGACATGCCGACCGTAATGGCAAGCGGATTGGCCTTGGCTTCGGCCAACAGCTTTTCCATCGTGTCGAGGCCGCTTTTCTTGGAGGTCACGATCACGTTGGGATCGTTGACCACGTTGGCCAGATAGGTGAAGCTGCTGGCATCATAATCGGCCTTGCGGTCAAGGGTACGGGCCATCATGCCGGGCAGGTTATAGGTGCCGAGCGTGTAGCCATCCTTGTCTGCATTGGCCACTTCGGTCACGCCGATCTGGCCACTGGCACCGGGAACGTTCTTGACAACGATGCTGACGCCATCGCCGAGATATTTTTCCAGAAATGGTGCGACGGTGCGCGCCATGACATCCGTGCCACCGCCGGCGGAGTAACCGACAATCACCTTGACCGGCTTGTCTGGATATTCCGCATAGGCGGTTCCCGTCACGGCCACAAATGCGGTGGCTACCGCGAGTGTCTTGAAAATCCTTTGCATGATTCTCCTCCCTTCATGCGTTTGATTCAGTTTTAAGTGAGAATACAACCTTTTGCCTTGAGAGCAGCGTCCACCCAGCTGCGATCGTTCTTTCCTTCAGAAATATTCTGCAACTGGCGCGTCTCCGCACTGTGCTTTGCCTGCGCCTTCTTGAGAATTTCCTCTGCATGAGCCAACGGAACGGCGAGCACACCGTCGGAGTCGCCGATGATGATGTCGCCTGGTTCGATGACCATGCCGTTGATGCTGACCGGAACATTGATCTCTCCGGGGCCATCCTTGTAGGGGCCTCGATGGGAAACTCCGGCAGCATAGGTCGGCAGGTTGGTCGCAACAAAGGCGTCAACGTCACGAATGGCACCGTTGATGACAAATCCGGCCACGCCGCGCTGAATGGCCCAGGCAAGCATCAGTTCGCCCATCAGGGCGTTGGTGAGATCGCCACCGGCATCCACCACGATGATGTCGCCGGGCTCGGCCAGATCGATTGCTTTCTGAAACATCAGATTGTCGCCCGGACGGGCCTTTACCGTCAGCGCCGGTCCGGCCATGCCGCCACTGGCATGCATGGGCCGCAGGTTCGCCCCGCCAGCCGTCATGCGGAACATGCTGTCCGAGACATTTGCGACCGGCACCTTCTTATAGGCTTCGACAAGCTCCTTCGGCGCAACTCTCTCCCGTTTGCAAATCCGAAATCCGATATCCATTGTGTCTACTCCAAATGTGATTAATTCTGACCGGCTTCCGCCAGCAGGTTCCAGTTGGCGTACCGGTCCTTCGAGACGGGTTCGCCATTCAGGATCTGAAAAATCCCGCTTACTGCCTGCACGCCAACGCGTTCATTTGCCTCGCGGGTCACCCCGCCGATGTGCGGCGTTGCGACAATGCGCGGCTCCTTCCAGAAGGGGTGATCCTCGGCGGGCGGCTCGCTGGCAAAGGTGTCAAGGCCGGCGCCGAACAGATGGCCTGACTGGACTGCAGACAACAGCGCGTCCTCATCGATCAACCCGCCGCGCGCCGTATTGATGATGTAGCTGCCTTGCGGCATCTGCCGAATGCTCTCGGCATTGATGATCTGGCGGGTATGGTCATTGAGCGGGCAATGCAGGCTGAGAATATCGGCGTGTTCCAGAAGCTCTTCAAACCGCGCGACCCGTTTGACACCCAGAGCCTCGAAGGCTTCCTTCGGTGCGTAGGGATCATAGCCGACGAGATCGAGCCCGATGCCCCGGGCGATACGGCCGGTTTCCTGGGCAATCGCTCCCATGCCCATCAGAGCCAGCGTAGATCCGGCAAGCTCCCTGCCCTTGAAGCCGGGCTTTTCCCATCGGCCCTGCCGCAGGCTGGCATCAAGGGGAAGGATCCGCTTGACCACGGTCATCATCAGGGCGATGGCGTGTTCGGCAACCGAAACCGCATTGGCCCCCGTCGCCTTGAGCACGGGAATGCCTTTGGCTGCGGCTGCTGCGACGTCGATATTGTCGACCCCGACACCGTGTTTGGAGATGACCCGCAGGGATGGGGCGCTTTCGATGACATTGGCGTCGATCCGGCCCATGCGGGAGACCACCGCAACGGCATCGGTCTTGACTAGAAAGTCAGCAATCACCTCGCTGGCCGCATAGGCTGGGGTGTGTACCGTCTCGAAGCCGTGCTCTTGCACAAGCCTCTGGGCTGCTGGCGCCAGATCCGGTCCCGTGACAAGGATCGTCTGTGACATGGTAAAATCCTCCCGCCTTCCCGCTGATGCGGAAAGCGATTTAGTTCTCAATTTTCAGATTGGTGTCGCGCCTGCCTCCCAACAGTTATGCGCGCTCCCTCCTCTAGGCAAAATGGTAGTAAGAAAAAATATCTTTATGGAAGCGAAAAATTCTGGTTATTAGATTAAGAAAAACTGGATGTGATATGGATACCCGACAGCTTAAAACTTTAGTGGCAATCGCCTCCTACCGCACCTTTGCCAAGGCTGCAGAGGTTGTGGGCCTCACCCCCTCTGCCGTCAGCCAGCAGATCCAGGCGCTTGAGTCAGAGCTGAGTGTGAAGATCTTCGAGCGCCGCTCCCGCCCCCCCAGCCTGACGGCCGAGGGGTATCAGGTTCTTGAATTGGCGAAAGAAATTTTACATCTCGAAGAAAATGCGATCACCAGTCTCAAGGGGCAGAAGATCGCAGGGACGATCCGCATCGGTACGGTGCGCACCAGCGCCCTCAACCTGTTGCCGCAAGCTGTGGTTGTCATGCACGACCGTTATCCCGCCTTGAAGATCAATTTACGGGTCGGTTTTTCCTCTTCGATGATCGCTGACGTTGCTGCGGGGCGTCTCGATGCAGCGGTCGTGGCCGAGCATGTGAGTCTGCCCCCCCAACTAAAGTGGAGTCCCTTTTTGCATGAGCCTCTATGGATAATTGCGCCGGAGACAGTAACCGAGCGCGATGCAATCCATTTGCTCGGAAGCTATCCATTTGTCAGATTTACCACCAACGTGCCGCTGGCGAATCTTATCGACACCGAGATTTCACGACTGGGCGTGGTCACACTGGATGTCGCGGAAATCGATACGATCGGCGCGATTGTCAGCTGCGTGCGGCAGGGGCTAGGGGTTTCCGTGGTGCCGCATACGGCAATCCAGTCGCCGGAAGCCTCCACACTGGTCAAATTGCCCTTCGGAACCCCCCAGATCACGCGGCGCATCGGCATTGTCGAACGCCTCAACGCCCCACGTGGTGAGGTCATCGACCGACTGCACACACTTCTGGCGAGGCTTTGTGGCGAATATGGCGTTGCCAAGGAATGACGCCGACCGGAAGCGGTCGGCGACTTTGCCGCGAGATCGAAACTCCGATCCTACTGACCCGCCTTCGCCTTTGGCTTGCGCAGAAGGAGCAGCAGGGGAATGGATACCAGACTGAGCAGGGCCATCAGCCAGAAGTCATCGATATAGCTCAGAATGGCCGACTGCTGCGTGACCAGCGCGTTGACGGTGTAAACAGTGCTCGCGGCACCGGAAAGCAGGCCCGGAGCATGGGATTGGACAGCATCGGACGTCGATGTGATGCGTGTGGCCAGTTCAGCATGGTTCACCTGCATCATGTTGGTCAGAACAGCGGATACCATCGAAACGCCGATCCCCTGCCCCATGTTGCGCACAAGGGCATACATCGCGGTGCCATCCCCGCGCAGCGAGGGAGAGAGCGTCATGAAGGCCATGGTCGAGAGTGGCACGAATATGAAGCCCATGCCGAAGCCCTGCAGGGCGCCGGTCACGATGATCAGCCAGGAATCCATCTGCAGGTTGAATCCGGTCATCATCCAGAGCGACCAGGTCATCACCAGGGCCCCAAACACCATCATTACCCGCGCATCAACCCTATGGCTGGCGCGCCCGACGATCATCATCGCCACCATTGAGGCCAAGCCGCGAGGGGCCATCAGCTCGCCCGAAGACAGAACCGAATAGCCAAGGAAGTTCTGCAGCAACGGCGGCAACAGGGCAAGACCGGAGAACAGCGACAGGCCGATGAGGAACATCACGACCGAGGCAAGGGCGAAGTTCGAGTCCTTGAAGATCCGCAGATCGACGAAGGGGTTTTTGGTGGTCAGCGAATGCACCAGATAGACCCACAAGCCGGAAACAACCAGACCCAGTTCAATCCAGGTCTCGACACTTTCAAACCAGTTGTTGTCCGAGCCACGGTCAAGCATCAGCTGCAGTGAGCCGACCCCAAGCGCCAGCATTGCAAAGCCGAAGAAGTCGAAATTGCGTTTGCGAACGTCGGAATTGGGCATGTAGATCATCAGCATGACGATGCAGAGAATCCCGACCGGCACGTTGACCAGAAACACCCAGCGCCAGTTGACACTCTCGGTGAGCCATCCCCCGAGCGTCGGCCCGATGATCGGCGCGACCATGATCCCCATGCCATAAATTGCCATGGCCTGGGCGAGGCGTTCCTTGGGGTTGATGTTGAGAATGACCGTCTGCGCCAGTGGCGCAATCATGGCACCACAAAGCCCCTGCAAAATACGGAAGGCCACCATTTCGCCAAGGCTCGTCGCAATCCCGCACAGCGCCGAAGCCACGGTAAAGCCGGCCACAGCAAACAGGAACAGCGGCTTCTGACCAACACGGTCGCTGAGCCAGCCCGTCAGAGGCGTGGCAATGGCCGACGCGACGATATAGGAGGTCAGAACCCAGTTGATCTCATGTTGCGCAGCGCCCAGCGACGCCGACATGTGCGGCAGTGCCACGTTGGCGATGGTCGTGTCCAGCACCTGCATAATCGTCGCCAGCATCAGGCCGAAGGTCAGAAGGCCCCGATGGGCAACGACGACTGCGGGTTGGGAATCTGAAATGGAATGTGCCATGTGATGTTTCCTGCGAGGAGCCGGACGCAACTGGATGCGTCCGGCTCCTCGGTTCGGCTCAATGTGCCGAGAGCTTGTCGAGTGTGGTCAGCCCCGTGTCGACGCTGACGACAGCGCTCAAACCGGAGCGCAATCTGTCTGACTGTTGGGTCTTGTCCAGTTCAATGCGCACGGGAACACGCTGGACGACCTTAACCCAGTTGCCGGTGGCATTTTGTGCCGGGATCAGGGCAAATTCGGCACCGGTGCCTGCACTGATGCTGGCCACCTTGCCATTGAAGTGGGTGTTCGGGTAGGCATCGAAGGTCACCTCAACCGGCATACCGATCTCGATTCCTTCCAGCTGGGTTTCCTTGAAGTTGGCGTCGACCCAGGTTTTGTCTGCCTCGAACAGGCTGGCCATGGAGCTGCCTGCCGTGACGAACTGACCGACATTCATGTTGTCGATCTTGGATATGACGCCAGCGCTCGGTGCCTTGATCGTGGTCTTGACCAGATTGCGCTCGGCCAGTTCCAGCTTGGCCATCTCGGTACGGACCAGCGGATGCTCGTCGGTTGGCATGGAAGGGTTGCCACCAAGGGCAGCGCGTGCATTTTCCACCTGCTTCTGGGCGGTCGTTACGGCATTCTTGGCCGACAGCAGCGATAGCTTCAGCTCATCGAGGGTGGAGTTGGACGTCACACCCTTTTCAGCCAGAATGGCCCGGCGGTCATAAAGCTCCTGCTGTACCTGAAGGCTGTCCTGAGCCGAGGCAAGCGACGCCTGCGCCGTGTGGAAGGTGACCTTGAGCTGCTCGACATCAAGACGCGCCTTGCTCAGATCCGCCTCGGCCTCGTCAACCGCGATCTGGAAGGGCTCCGGATCCAGCGTGAAAAGAGTGTCTCCCGCCTTCACCTTCTGGTTTTCCGACACGCTGACGGTCTGGATGCGCCCGGAAACGTCGGCCGAGATGGCAATCTTTGTCTGCTGTGCATAGGCGTTGTCGGTTTCCTCGAAGCGACCACCGGTCAACCACACCCAGAGACCACCCAACAGGATGAGCAGGGGTACGGAGACCATGACAAGAAGACGCCCTGTCCGCTTCTTGCGGGCCGGCTTTGGTCGTTCCTCTTTCAGGCTTTCCACCGCAGGGGCAGACTCCTTGATGCGATGTTTGTCCGCGGGATTGGACGCATCGCCTTCAACTTCGGTCGCGTTCTCAGCAACCACTGGGGTGCGCGCATTCATTCCTGTGTTTCCTTGTTCTCTTGAGACGCGTCAACCAGCCGGTCTCGAATATGCTTGAGGCTGCTTATCAGGATCTCTCGATGCCCGGTTTCAAGGTCGTCGAGCACCTCGTCAAACAGCTTTCGGCTGATGCAGCGCGCCGCCTTGAAATGCTCACAGCCGTCAGGCAGAAGCGTCACCAGCTTGGCGCGGCTGTCGGATGGGTCCTGAACCCGTTGGACAAGACCGCGCTTCTCCAGGCGGTCCAATATGCCGCTGATCGTCATCGGATCGCTGTCCACGGCAGCAGCCAGCGTGGCCTGGGAGAGGCCGTCGGGGTGATGGAAAAGATAACCAATGACACGGGACTGCTGAAGCGTCAGACCGATGTTCTTTGATTGCTCTTCATATCGTTTGCGGAATTGGCGAGACACGTCAAACAGCAGATAGCCCACGTGATCTTCAGCCTCCTTCTTGTCCATAGCGACCGGATACTCCCAGATAGTAAGTGTGTTATATTATAGTGCGCATATATGATATTGTTCGCGCGATTGTCAATGCCAATCCCTCACTCTTCTTGCATGGCTCCCGTGCGCTCCATCGCCTCAATCGCCCTATCAGACGAGAATCCCAGCTCCAATTGCGCCGCAATCCCCTCGCAACTTGCAGGATCAATGGGCCATGCGTGATGTCGGACCTGAAACGTTTCGACCGTCAATCCTTTCGATTAAAGTATACATTTTAAGTCTACAATCTATTTTTTGAGTACATTAATATTGATTTTTCAATTTTTGTGAGTCACTAAATCGTAAATATACTATTTTGGTATACTTTTAAAATCAACTGTCGCTGAGCTATCCAGACAGGTCGGAGGAGACTTGCCATCAGCCGACAAACACTTCCCGGCTTTCCGGTTTCCATGCCAGCGGAAACCAGCTTGCCCGTTGGCCCAGAATTCGGAATCCCGCGATTTCTCGAAAAGGAGGAGAGAGAATGATCAATAGACGCCAATTTGCCATCACGGCAGCCAGCCTCGGGCTCGGTGCCACCTTCCTGGCAAGGGGGGCTGAAGCCAAGCCATCCCAGCCTTCGACCTCGCTTGCATTCGACATGCCAAAGGGGGCCTGCGATTGCCATGTCCATATCCATGGATCGCAGACAGCCTTCCCGATGTTTGAAAAGCGCTCCTATACCCCGGAGGAGGCCTCTCCGGACGAGCTGGAAGCCATGATGAAGGCTCTCGGGCTTGACCGGGTGGTCATTGTGACCCCCAGTGTCTATGGCGCCAACAATGCTGCGACCATGTTCGGCATGATGCATTTCGGCCGGTCTGCCCGTGGCGTCGCCGTCATCGATAACGAGACGACCAAACGCGAGCTGACGGAAATGGATGCCATGGGCATCCGCGGTGTCCGCCTCAATCTTTCGGTTGGCGGGGTCAACGATCCGGACCGTGCGAAGGCCATGATCGAAACCGCCCTTGGCCAGATCGCGGATCTGGACTGGCACCTGCAGCTCAACACCAACCCGGCCATGATCGAAGCGCTGCATGACTATCTCGGGACGCTGCCCAAGATGGTGGTGTTCGACCACTACGGCGGCGCACAACCCGATGGCAAAAGCGAACCGGCAGGCTTCGGCGCGATGGTCGATCTGGTGGCAAAGGGCAAGGCCTATGTCAAGATCTCCATCAAGGGCGGGCACAGAGACAATCTCTCCGTCTTCGATCCTCTGGCAGAGAAACTGATTGCCGCCAATTCGGACCACATTCTTTGGGGATCGAACTGGCCGCACCCCAATGCCAAGGCTCCCGCCGGTGGCACGGCGCATGATCTCACCCCGTTGTTCGATGTCGATGACGGGCGCGTGTTCAACCAGTTGAAAGTCTGGGCTGCCGATCCGGCCTTGCGCCAGAAGATTCTCGTCGACAACCCGGCAAAGCTTTACAGATTTGCCTGAACTACCTCCCGAAAGGCCGGTCTCTTCCGCCATGAAGGGGCTGTCGGACGCGAAGACAGGGCACCACATCCGGTGGCCCCTTGCCTGACACTGAAAAAGGCCCCCTTCTCCGACTGGAAAAGGGGGCCTTGAAGGGTTAAGGGCAGTTTCTACTTGCGCGGAATGCCGGTCGGGCGCGACAGCCGCTTGAGCGCAGCGGTACGGTAGGCCGCGTTCGGGGCACCATATTTGTGATAGTTGCCCCTCTGCTCCAGCCCATGATCCGGCTGGCTTGCCAAGGCTTTGGCATCTGTGGAAAAGCCTGTATGATAGGCTCTCATAAATTCGTTTGGCGCTTGCAATTTTGAGTATCCAAACCACCTTTGCAGGTATATACGACCCTTCGCCCCCTTGCCTCAAGGCATGTTTGCGCGGGCTCCTTTTCAACCGTCTTTGAGAGGGCATTCCATGGCATCTCACTCCCTTACCCAGATCCTCATCCGCCCCGCGAACATGGATGACCTGCAACAGCTCGTTGCCCTTGAAGAACGGTGTTTTTCAACGGACATCATCAACCGCCGCTCCTTCTCCTCCTTCATCAAGACAGATAGTGCGCGCCTGATCGTGGCCGTGGACGAAGAGGCCAACCTGCTCGGCTATGCGCTGATCCTGATGCGCCAGAGCACTTCCGTTGCACGTCTCTACTCCATCGCCGTGGAACCGGATGCACGGGGTCGCGGGGTCGGCTCGCAGCTGCTGGGTGGCTCGGAGGCGATTGCCAAGGAACTGCAATGCGACCGCCTCTCGCTGGAGGTGCGGGCAGACAACAGCAAGGCTATCAGCCTTTATCAGCGCTATGGTTTCGTGCCGGAAGAAGCCTTGCCTGGCTACTATGAAGACGGAGCCGACGGCCTTCGCCTCGTGCGCATTCTCGACCACCTGCCGCAAGGCTCCAAGCCGGCGAACCGTACCCGCCTGCCGATCATTCTGGTTGATCACCTCGCCGATCTGGAAACCCCGCCGAATGGCTCGCTGGTGATGACGGTCCGCCAGTATCTTGCCCTTGAACATGGGGTTCCCGGACGCCGCGTCATCAATCTGTCGCGCTCCTACGAGCCGCTGTCGCTTGGCTATTATTGCAGCCTGTTGGCTGAGGCGCGCAAGGAACGCTGTCTGCCGGAAGCGGACGCCCTGCTCGATATCAACTGGAAGCGAATCCACCGGCAGGCGCTGCTGCGTCTTGACCACATGCTCGACAGCATGCAGGACAAGAATTTCCCGGCTGCCATCGATGTCTATTTCGGCCGCACTGCCGACCGTCGGTTTCGTGAGGTTGGCAAGAAGGCCTTCGATCTGTTCCGCTGCCCGATCATCCGCATCAATCTGCAGGCCGAACCGAAATTCAAGATCAAGGAAATCGAGGCCGTTGCCATTCACAAGCTGACCGAAGAGGAACAGCCGCGCTTCCATGCCGCCCTCAAGGCCTTCCTCAAGGGCAGCCTGCCAAAGCCATCGATCAAGAAGCTGCCTTCTGCCGTCGTGGCCATTCTGGCCAACCCGGACGAAGAGAGCCCTCCGAGCGATGCCAAGGCACTGGAAGCCTTCGCCGCCGCAGCGGAGAAGGTGGATGCGCGGGCAGAATTCATCACCGCAAAGGATTTCGGACGACTGCTGGAGTTCGACGCCCTGTTCATTCGCGAAACGACCGCGCTCAACCACCACACCTATCGCTTTGCCAAACGAGCCCAGCGTGAAGGCATGCCGGTGATTGATGACCCGCACTCGATCCTGTGCTGCACCAACAAGATTTATCTGGCCGAGCTGCTCAAGTCGAACAGGATCCTGACGCCGCAGACCACAATCTTTGACAAGCCACGGCTCAAGGAACTGGCTGCCTCGTTTGAATTCCCCGGCATCCTGAAGATCCCGGATGGCTGCTTCTCGAAAGGGGTGCACAAGGTTTCCAGCCGCGAAGAGCTGAACGACCTCAGCAAGTCACTGTTCCGCAAGACGGACCTGTTGATGATTCAGGAGTTCATGCCGACCGACTTTGACTGGCGCATTGGCGTGCTTGATGGCGAGGCGCTCTATGCCTGCAAATATTACATGGTCAGCGGCAACTGGAAAATCTACGAGTATGAGACAGACGGCTCGATCCAGTCCGGC
The DNA here is from genome assembly GCF_963666525.1 of uncultured Cohaesibacter sp. Taxonomy (NCBI): domain Bacteria; kingdom Pseudomonadati; phylum Pseudomonadota; class Alphaproteobacteria; order Hyphomicrobiales; family Cohaesibacteraceae; genus Cohaesibacter; species uncultured Cohaesibacter sp. The sequence continues at coordinate 3,030,189 of NZ_OY762905.1, read as the reverse complement.
GATTCCGAAACAATGCCCATTTCCGCCGTGCCGCCAGAGGTGGTCGAAACGGCCATCCGCGGTACCCGCCTCATCGGCAATGGCTTCTATGGCGTGGACATCAAGGAAACGCCGAAAGGGCCATGCATCATCGAGATCAACGACAACCCGAGCATCGACTACGGCATTGAGGATGATGTGCTGGGGGCCGACCTCTATCAGCGCCTGATGGCGGTTCTGGTGAGCCGCATCGGTCAGGCCAGCAAGTAGACTGTTGCGGCGGGCGCCCTTTGAAAAGATGGGACCAGCCTTTGGGCTCCGGGGTTTCCTCGGAGCCTCAATGACTTTCAGCCAAATCAGAAAATCTGGTATTTCTCGATCAACGCCGAGAGGCGCTTTTCCTCATCATCGGTCGGTCTGGGGCTCGGCTGTCTGCCGGTTCCGACGCTGTTGTCCATGAGATACAGCAACTGCTTGATCCGCATGGGCAGATTGCCAAGAGACGACAGATCCCCATGGAGCTCCCCCAACAGCGCCTGCCATTTGGCGGCTTCCCGGTTGCTGCCGTTGGCAAACATCAGACACAGGGTGTTGAGTGTTCGGGGCAAGATGTTGCCAAGATCCGACATGCAGCCTGCGGCACCATGAATCAGCGCCTCGAGAATCAGGGTGTCATTTCCAGCGTAGAGCGCGAAGTCACGGCGGCTGCGGACAAAGGCCAGATAGGCGAGCATCCGCTCCCGGTCGACGCCGTTGTCCTTGATGCCGACAATGTTGTCATGCGCCGCGAGCGTGCGGACAACATCGAGCGATAGCGCCTGCATGGTGATCCCCGGTGCGTTGTAGAGACAGATCGGCACCGACAGACTGTCGGCGACCTTGCTGTAATGCAGGATGACATCCTCATCGGGGCAATCGACAAAATAGGGAGCCAGAACCGTCATGCCGTTAACGCCGAGTTCGGCGATATCCTTCCCAATCAGGATCGCCTGATAGGTGGACGGCATGCCGATGTTGGCCCAGACTTCCACCCGACCGTCGGCTTCTTCGACGACTTCTGCGCACAAGCGCACCTTTTCGGCATGGGTCAGACAGGTGAAATCCCCCTGTGTGTCACACACCAGAATATTGTTGCCGAAGCTGATCTGGCGGCGCACCTGATTGCGCACGGCGGTATAATTGATCGTATCATCCCGATTGAAGCAACTGACGATGGAAACAAAGGGCGTCAGCTGCCTTGATGCGCTGTTGGTTTCCTCTGTGCTGTCGGTCGCCCTGACAGCGATGTGTGAAAGATCTTCCATCATGTCGGTCTTTGCTGGGAGTGAGAAGTCAGATGGGTCTTGATATCCAGAAGGACCTGATCATTGCCAAAGCCTCCCGCCTTCGAGATGAACCAGGTCACATCCACCCGGTCGGACGTGCAGGCCCCCAGAACAACGCCGGGCAAAAGCTCGTCGGTGAGATCGATCGCCGGAATGCCGAGAGCGTTGGCAACCGCGATTGCCGTTTCGCCGCCGGTGCTGAAAACCGTCTTGAACGGATAGGCCCGGCACAGCGCCAGAGCTGCCTCGCCGACGAGGGCAGCGATGCGCGCGCCCTCCTCCTTGCTGATGCGCGGAGCAACCCCGGTGTTGTCGATGCGTAGCAAAACGGTGTCCGGTGTCGTCTTTTCCGTCTCGCACACGGTCGCGCAGAGCACGGCGATGTCATCAAGGCTGGCGTTCGGTGCCAGATAGAAGGTGCGATAGCCGCCCTCTGTGGCCGCCATATCGGCTTGCCGCTGGGATGATTTTGCAAGACTGCCGACAATGGCGAGCAACGGTCCATCAAGCTGAGGCCTCTCGGTCTCGGACTCGAATCCTCCCCCCAGAGACAGGGAACTGGCCATTGCCCGTGCAAAGCCACCGGCACCGACCGGCAGGCAATCTGCCTCCAGAGCCGCCCGTGCCAGAGCGAAAAGATGTCCATCACTGGTGGCATCGGCAATGAGCATCCGGCAGCCAGCCGCAATATGGGCCTTGATGGTTTGCATCAGGGCTTCATCCCCCGCGGCGATGTCGGACAGTGACAGCCGAGCCGCTTTGAGGCGTGTCTGTTGCGCAAGCATTTCGGAGATGTCGGAACTCGCCAGCGGGTGGAAGGGATCCTTGCCGATGTCGGTTTCATGCAGGGGAATATCCGAAAGATAGATCCTGCCGTCACGAACGGTGCGCCCGGTTTCAGGCATGGCCGTGCAAATGAGCGCCGCCGCCTTTCCTGTTGCACCCAGGGCCGCCTCGATTTCCGCACCGGGATTGCCGCGCATGGTGGAGTCTATCTTCTTGTAAAAGCGATCATAACCCCGGCGTCGGCAAGTGGCGATGACATCGGCGACAACGCTGGCAGCCTTGTCCGGAGCCAGAAAGCGGGTTTCGCAATTGATCGAGATGTTGCCATCAAACAGGCTGTCGTCAGGCAGGGACGAGACATGCAGGGAGGAAAAATCGAGAAGCAACCTGATCTCCTTGCCCAGGCTGGAGAAATGAACCCCGGCATCCCCTGCTCCGGTGAAATCATCTGCGATGATGGCCAGTTTGCGATCCTGTTTCACGATTGCCCCCACATTTCTTCCCGTTTCCTCTCACGCGACCGGATACCCGCCGCGTCAGCTCCCTCCACTCGGCGTTATGGTGTCAGCGTGACATGCTTGATATAGTCGCGCAGATAGGAGTAACTGATCTGCAACCGGCCATCGGATGTCTCGATGATCGAGGGATAGGAATAGTCGCCTCGAAACGCGCCTTTCTTGTCATGGGCAGAGAGCAGATGGGCGTCTTCCTCGACCACCAGTTCCTCGGTCCAGCTCTTGCCGAGATCCGTGGAGCTGGCGATGATCAGCGGATTGCGTGGCACGCCCCAGATGGCGCTGTTCCCAGTTACGTCACATTCAGCCAGAAAGGCCTGCTTGTCCTGAACCCACGGTGGCACCGGGCTTTCGCTTTCGCGCCCTGCGGCGCTGATATGATTGTAGATGATCAGCAGACGGCCATCCGAACACTCGAGCGCCTGAATGGAGGAGTTGTTGTTGGGCAGCGGCGTTGCTTCCGGCACCGACCAACTGAGCCCGCCATCGCTGGAGACGGAGCGGAAGATATTGTCGGCCCGACGGCGGCGATAGAAGGCCACTCGGCAGCTGGGCATGATGTTCATATGGACACAGCCCTCGCTGTGGGGCACCTCTTGCAGCGCCCAGCTGACGCCGCCATCCCCGGAGATCTGCACCAGCGAGCGGTCATCGCCAAAGGCATTCTTCATGCTTGAGAACCAGATCGGCAGCAACAGCTTGCCTTCCGGGTTGACCACCGGCGGATGGCGGATGAAGGTGCCCTCCCGGTCGAACAGAGTCTCGATAGGGCCCCAGTTTGTGCCGTTATTGTCCGAGCGACGCATGCGAACAATTGCCGTTCCCTGATCGGTCTTCAACTGGGCGGTATAAAGCAGCCAGATCTGACCGGATGGATGGCGGAACAGCGCCGGGTTCTGCTCGGAGCGATCCTCGTCATCGCTCATCTTGACCGCTTCGCTCCAGGCACCTGCCGCCTTGTCAAAGCGGGAAAGATAGATGCTGATATCCGACGAGCCTTCCATGCTGCCCCCGAACCAGGTGCACAGAAGATCGCCATTCTCCAGCTCCATCAGGTTGGAGGCGTGATTGCTCAGGCAAGGGGTCGGGATGGCTCTGCTTTCAACAATTTTCATGGTTTCACCTGGCTGGCTACTTGCTTGCCGCCATCTGAGGCGATGGCGAAAAGGCATAAACGGATCTCGGGCACGGGCGAAAAACGTAGCGGTCTCCGTCCGTGCAGTCATCTCGTGACAGGTCCCTTGATGGAGCCGCGTCAGGCTTCGGCGGGCTCCAACGTCTCTTCCAGAGCAATCTCGTCGAGGCGCAGGCAGGCGACCTGATGGCCTCCACCGTGGTCCTCGAGCTCTGGCACAGACAGGGCACAGGCGTCCGTTGCATAGGCGCAACGGGGATGGAACCGGCAGCCGCTCGGCGGATCGATGGCATTGGAGACATCGCCCTTGAGGATCACCCGCTTGCGCTGGCGTTCAACGTCCGGATCCGCTTCCGGCACCGCCGAAAGCAGGGCCTTGGTGTAGGGATGCATCGGCCGCCGGAACAGTTCAGCCTTGTCGGCAATCTCCATGATCTTGCCCAGATACATGACAGCGATCCGATCGCTGATGTGGCGGACCACGGCCAGGTCATGGGCGATGAACAGATAGGTCAGATTGTATTTGTCCTGAATGTCCATCAGCAGGTTGATGATCTGGGCCTGAATCGACACGTCGAGCGCCGAGATCGGTTCATCGCAGACGATGAACTCGGGATTGCAGGCAAGCGCCCGGGCAATGCAGATCCTCTGGCGCTGACCACCGGAGAATTCATGTGGATAGCGGTTGGCCACGTTGGGATTGAGCCCCACATCGCGGATGAGCTGGGCGATCCGGCCGGGAATTTCCTTTTCCGGATAGATCTTGTGGACCTTCATCGGCTCGGCCAAGGCTTCGCCGATGGTCATGCGCGGGTTGAGGGTTGAATAGGGATCCTGAAAGACGATCTGCGCCTTCTTGCGCATGGCGCGCAGTTCACTCTTAGAGAGGCTTGCCAGATCGACCCCTTCAAATTCGACGCTTCCGGAAGTGGAGCGGTAGATCTGCAGGATGGTGTAGCCAGTTGTCGATTTGCCGCATCCGGACTCCCCGACGAGCCCCAGGGTTTCACCCTTGAAGATATCGAAACTGACATCATCGATCGCATGCACAACCGCCTTCTCGCTTCCAAAAGCGCCGATCTTGATGGGAAAATATTTGACGAGGTTCTTCACCTTGACCAATGGTTGCTTGGCTGCGACAGTCATAGCACGCTCCCCTCTTTTGGCTCTGCACTCACCTTGGTGACATCGACCCAACAGGCTATGCGGTGTTTGGGATGGGCACTATCGTCGGCCACCGGCTCAAGGGGAGGAATCTCCCTGGTGCAGCGCTCCTGACGGTAGGCGCAGCGGGGTGCGAACGGGCAGCTTTGCGGTTCCACAAACAGGTTTGGCGGGGCTCCCGCGATGGATGGCAACCGACTGCCAGCCTCGGTGTTGATGCTCGGAATCGACTTGAGCAGACCAATGGTATAAGGGTGGCGCGGGTTTTTGTAGATCTCGTCGATCGGGGCCTCTTCCACCACGCTGCCGCCATACATCACCATGATGCGATCCACCATGCCGGCCAGCAGGCTGAGGTCGTGGGTGATCCAGATGATCGACATGTTTAGCTTTTCACGCAGTTCCTTGACCAGTTCCACGATCTGGGCCTGAATGGTCACGTCCAGCGCCGTTGTCGGCTCGTCGGCGATCACCAGTTCCGGCTCCCCGAGCAGCGCCATGGCAATCATCACGCGCTGGCGCATGCCGCCCGAGAGCTGATGGGGATATTCGTGCAAGCGATGTTCGCTGTTGGAAATACCCACCAGATCCAGATATTTGGCGGCCTGTTTCATGGCCTCTGCCCGGCTCATCTTCTTGTGATACATGATGCCTTCGCAGAGCTGCGCACCGATCTTCATGAACGGATTGAGCGAGGTCATGGGATCCTGAAAGATCATCCCGACCTTGGAGCCGCGCACGGTGTTGATCTCGCTGGCACTGGCCTTGGCCAGATCCTGGCCCTCCAGCAGCACCTCGCCTTCGGTGATCTGGGCTGCGGGTGGCAGTAGCCTGATGAGGCTCATCATGGACACGCTCTTGCCGCATCCGGATTCGCCGACCACCCCGAGCATTTCCCCCTTGTCGAGGGTAAAGGAAACACCGTTCACGGCATAAAGATAACCATTGCGCACCTTGAAGCGCGTGTGCAGGTTTTTCACTTCCAAAAGTTTGGTCAAAGCGCCCTCCCTTTAGCTGTTCGTTGTGTCGCTATTTCCATTGCCGCGGGTTGAGTGCATCGTTGAGGCCGTCGCCAAGGAAACTGAAGGCGATGGTAACCAGAGCGAGCACTGCGGCAGGCGCTGCGAGAATGTGCGGATAGAGCTGCCAGACACGCAATCCGTCCGAGATCATGTTGCCCCAGCTGGGGATTGGAGGGCGCACACCGACACCGAGGAACGAGAAGGACGATTCAAACACCATGGCCTCGCCAAGAGCGGCACTGATATAGACGATGATCGGGCCGATGGAGTTGGGAATGACATATTTCATGACGATCTTGGTGGTTGGAACACCGATGGCTTCGGCAGCCAGAACATAGTTCTTGTTGCGCACCGACATGATCTGGCCGCGAATGATACGGGCAGCCTTTGGCCATTTGATGAGAGCCAGCGAGCCGAACACCAGCACGAAGTCGACCAGAATGGTGTTGCGATAGAATTCGTTGCCCGTCAGCAGGAACTGCTCATCCATCCAGTTCACAAGCCGCGGTTTCATGGAGACGTTGATGACGATCACCAGCAGCAGTGATGGCACCGACATGGTGATGTCGATGAGCCAGACAATGAAACCGTCGACCTTGCCGCCGAAATAGCCACCGAGCGAGCCCATGAAGATGCCGATGATCAGGCTGAGAAAGGTGGTCGAGAAAGCGACGATCACCGCCGTCCGGGCGCCATAGATGACGCGGCTCAGGATGTCGCGGCCAAGGTCGTCGGTACCGAACCAGTGTGTCCAGGACGGCGCCTGATTGCGCGCCATGAGATCCTGCGAGAGGAAATCGTAGGGTGTGATGTAGGGGCCGAAGATGGCGATGAAGAACAGGAACACCACCAGCAGCATGCCGACCAGAGCCAGCTTGTTGGCGATCAGCCGGTCAAAGGCATCCTTGGCCAGACTGAACTGCTTCTCTTCCTGTTGCAGCTCAAGCGTATTGTCCGTCATTATTCGTCTCCTGTCTTTTTGGCTGCAGCGCGGGGATCGAGCATCGGATAGGAAATGTCGACCAGCAGGTTGGAGGCCATGACCACCGTCGAGAAGATCAGCACGATGGCGAGGATGACCGGATAGTCCGATGTCTTGATCGCCGTTTCGGTCAGACGGCCAAGGCCGGGCAATCCGAAGACCTTTTCGATGAGAATGGAGTTGTTGAGCGTGGCAATCACCAGAAGGCCGATCTGGCTGACAACGGGGGTCAATACCGGCCGCATGATATGCTTGACCACGACCTGATAGTTCGGAATGCCCTTGGCACGGGCGGTACGCACATAATCTTCGCTGAGCACTTCAAGCACACCGGCGCGCGCCTGGCGAATGATCAGGGCCATGGGGTTCAGTCCGAGAACCAGTAGGGGGACGATCACTTTGAAACTGAACAGGCCACTCCAGCCATAGGGCACATCCATGTCCATGACGAGCACCAGAAAGACGATGATCAACGGACCGGCAACGAACACCGGAATACCCCAGACGATCAGGGCGAAACCGACGATGAGGTTGTCCAGCAGCTTGTTCTGGTTGAGCGCAGCGATCACACCGAGAATGATGCCGATGATGGAGAGCAGGAAAATCGCGGTGAGACCAATCTTGAGGGTCACCGGCAGCGCTGCGCTGATCATCGAGTTGACGGAGCGACCGGACACCAGCGAGTTGCCGAAATTGCCGTGCGCGATATTGCCAAGATAGTCGATGAACTGAACCAGGAAGGGTCGGTTGAGCCCTGCGGCATCCCTGATGGCTTCCACTCTGTCCGGATCATAGGCCACGTCGCCCGGAGCCTGCAGGAAGATAAGCTTGATCGGATCGCCTGCTCCAAAGAACACGAGAGCGTAGATCAACAGAAGAAGAATAAATACCGAGGGAATCCACTTCAGTAGTCGGAATAAGATGTAGCGTCCCATATCAAGTCATCCTTGCAAATTCGGGAAAAGAGGACGGGAAGTGAGACCACCACAACCCGCCCAGGTTCGCCGTCCTTTACGGACGTTTTGCTTCGTCGATGGTCACATTCCAAGGTTCGATGACTTGCCAGTCATCGTTCTTGTCGAAATTCTGGACCCAAGGCATGGCCCATTTCGACATCACGTCGTAGTAGTAAGGAATGTAGACCCAGTCTTCACGGAAGAGACGCTGTGCTTCCTGTGCAAGCTTGATGCGGTCCGGATCTTTCACACCCTTGACGGATGCTTCTTCGAGCAGGGCATCAATCTTGGCATTTTCGTAACCACCCAGCTTGTTGCGGGCGTTACCGGACTTCGAATAGATCGAGCCCATCAGATAGGAAACCGCATCGGGAACACGGGTGCCGACGTCGTCACGGAAGATCTGTACGCTCTTCTGGTCCGGGCCGGAGTAGGTTTCGATGGCAGGTTTCATTTCGATGCCCTGAATGCCAAGGATCTTGCGCCACTGTTCAGCGATATACTGGGCAGCAGCTTCATGGGTCGGGGTGGAAATACCGACGAACATGATTTTCGGCAGGCGGCCGGCATCCTTGTATTTGGATGCGGCAAGGGCAGCCTTGGCACCTTCCGGATCATAAGGATATTTCTTGAAGTCCGGGTCGACGCCAGGAACCTTGTTGAGGATCTGGCTGGCGACGGTGAACGGGCCATCAGGGAAGGCTGCAAGGGCAAGTTCTTCCGGATTGATGGACATGATCAGTGCCTTGCGGACATTGATGTCATCCATCGGAGGTTTCTTGGCGTTGATCCAGAACTGCTGGCCCTTGGCCAGAGCCGGGCCACCGAGGAAGTCGGCGCCAAGATCCTGAATGATGGTTGGCGTGATGAGCTCGGTGTGGGCATCCATCGTGCCGCGTTTCAGCATCAGGGTTGCGGTGCTGGCGTCAGCCACGGTGGTCAGTACGATTTTTTCCAGCTTCGGTTTCGGGCCGAAGAAGTTGGGATTCGGAACAAGGGTCAGAATGCCCTGGTCGAGGTCCATGGTTTCAGGCATGAACGGTCCGGAAACAACCACACCATTCTGAGGCATCCACCAGTCGGCCTTTTCGTTGCCGCTTTCATCTTCAGCCTGGGAGATCTTGACCGGTGCGATCAGGGCTGTTGCGATTTTCTGATCGAAGATCGGGTCGGCGCTTGCGAGCTTGACGGCAATCGTCGCATCATCGGTGATCGTCAGGCCGGTCATGTCCTTGGCCTTGCCGACAACAACATCGTTGAAGCCGTCAACGCCACCCAGGAACAGGTTGACGCGCGCATGTTTGGTTGCCGGGCGAGCGGACAGGTTCCAGGTACCGACCACATCCTTGGCGGTAATCTTGGAGCCGTCAGACCATACGGCATCCGGATTGACGTGCAGGGTCCAGTTGACATAGCTGTCATCGGACTCGACGCTGGACAGAACGTAAGGGGTCAGCTTGCCGTCTTTGTCGAAATACATTGGGGCTGCCCAGCTCAGTGATTGCCAGCGTGCCGCGTGTCCTCCTCCCTGAAGGGGCGACCAGTTCTGCTGCAAAACGGGGTGGGCAATGTTCAGCACCTGACCGCCTTCGGCCGATGCCTGGCCGCTTTGCAGCGGTGTCAGCCCGAGCACTGCGAGCCCGAGCACAAGGACTTTGAAAAGATCCTTTTTCATTCAGTTGTCTCCTCTCATTTCAACTTCGTAAAAGCAATGGCGTTCTTGGTGCGCCTTAACGGAATTTTTGCAATTCGCGTGCCACCGAATTAAGTCATTGAATTTTTGTTATGATTTTTGAGAGATACGATTTTCGTCTAAAAAGCCATTGCGCTGTTTTGCACTAATTGTTGATGCGTATCGCATCAGCACTTCGTTGCAATTCTGCCATTTGACCCGCATACTTCCGTTCGACCAGAGGGGGAGATCAGGTCATGGTTATCGCGTTTATCGCGCCTTTCGAGCAGATCAGGCTCAAGGCGCAGAGCATCATCGATACATCCAATTATCCGGCAAAAGCCTATCTGGGCGATCTGCATCAGGGCGTGAAGGCTGCCAAGCAGGCGCTTGATGAAGGCGCCAAGATCATCATCAGCCGGGGTGGTACGGCGCGGATGATCCGCAAGGCACTCAACGTCGAGGTGATCGAGGTGGAGGCCTCTGTCCAGCGCACCCTCGCCTTTGTCTTCAAGGAGACAACGGAACAAAGCCGGGTCGGTATCGTCGGCTTTGCGCCGCTAATCAACATGGTGACGCCGATCTGCACCACGCTCGCCCGCAATTACCGATCGTTCGAATTGCGCGAGAAGGAGAGCTTTCAGGAACGGATGGACATGCTGGTGCAGTGGAAGCCGGACGTGGTCATCGGCGACGCGGTGGCCTTCGAATGGGCCAAATCCAAGGGGCTCAATGCCTATCTGATCGAATCCAGCATGGAAACCATTGTCGATGCCTTCGAACGGGCAATGCTCGTATACAAGAATCTCAATCGCTATTTCATGGCCGAAAAGAAACTGGAGGCGGTGCTCGACTGCACGCGGGACGGCGCGGTTCTGGTCAACAGCGAAGGCCGGATCGAGGAGATCAACAAGCAGGGCTGCACCATTCTGGCCCATCCGCGCGACGAACTGCTCGGTGCCAATATCACAGGCTTTTTCAATACGCCGGAACTGAGCAAGGCCCTGCGCAAGAAAACCCATGCCCGCAACATGATCGTCACCTGCAACGACGACAAGCTGGCACTCGACCACATTCCGGTCTCCTCGACAAAGCTGTCCGACAATGCTTCGGTCATTCTCTTCCAGCCGGTGCAGAAGATTCAGGACGCGGGCAACCTGATCCGCAAGAAGCTGAGCGAGAGCGGCTTCTATGCCAAATACACCTTCGACAACATTCTCTATCACTGTCAGGAAATGAAGCGGCTGGTCGAGATGGCCCAGCTCTACAGCCGCACCGCCAGCAATATCATGATCGTCGGCGAAACCGGCACCGGCAAGGAGCTGTTCGCCCAGTCGATCCACAATGCAGGAACGCTGTCGAACGGGCCCTTTGTTGCCGTCAACTGCGCCGCCCTGCCCGGCAATCTGCTGGAAAGCGAGCTGTTCGGTTACGCGGCAGGCGCCTTCACCGGAGCGTCGCGCTCGGGCAAGATCGGCCTGTTCGAACTGGCCCACGAAGGCACGCTGTTCCTTGATGAACTGACAGAGATGGATGTCTTCCTGCAGGCCAAGTTGTTGCGCGCGCTGCAGACGGGTGAAATCATGCGGGTCGGTGACAACAAGCTCATTCCGATCAAGGTGCGGATCATTGCCGCCACCAACAAGAATCCGGTCGAGGCCATCAGGAACAGTCGGCTGCGCGCCGACCTGTTCTACCGGCTCAACGTGCTGGACCTCAAGATCCCGCCGCTGCGCGACCGCAGGGGCGACCCGGAACTGCTGTTCGCGAAGTTTCTTGAAAAGGCCTGTCGGCAGCAATCCATTCCCGTTCCACCGCTGTCGGGAAAGCTGCTCAAGGAGTTGCGCCATTATGGCTGGCCGGGCAATGTCCGCGAGTTGGAGAACTGCGCCGAGAAATTTGCCACCTTGCAGAGCCTGCATGACTTCGACATGCCGCTGCTCTCCAGCGAGCTGCACCAGATGGGGCGGGCGTCTGAGACGCCAGAAGCGGCCATGCTTGAGGGCGCAACCCTCGACGACATGATTGCCGCCAAGGTGAATCAGATCTTCAAGCAGGAGAATTGCAACATCACCAGAACGGCGCAGCGGCTCTCGATCGACCGGAACACCGTCAAGCGTTGGCTGGGCAAGGACAGCAAGCCGCAAGGCATGCTGCCCAACTAGGGAACCAACCGGACCGACTGACTATGCTCGCAGGCTGGCCGACTAGTAGGCCTTGCCGCGGGCCGACACCGGCCAGAGGGTTTCGACCACGCCATTGCGCACGCCCACATACCAGTCGTGGATGTTGCAGGTCGGATCGCAATGGCCGGGAACGAGGCGCAGCTTCTCGTTGATCCGGAGCACGCCGTTCGGATCGGCGATGGTGCCATGCTCGTCGGAACATTCCAGATAGGAGACATCCGTCCGACCATGCACAACCGGCAGGCCGCTGTCGACCGACTGCACCTTGAGACCGGCGTCGACAATCGCCCGGTCGGCCTTGACGTGGCTCATCACCGATGTCAGCAGGAACAGTGCATTCTGCCATTCGCCATCATCGATGCGCCGACCCTGTTCATCGAGATTGAGCCCGTAGTCGGCATCCATGAAGGCATAGGAGCCGCATTGCAGCTCATTGTAGACGCCCGAGGTGGATTCAAAATAGTAGGATCCGGTGCCGCCGCCGCCAACTATATCGCAGGACAGCCCCGCTTCTTCCAGCGCCGCCAGACAATCCTTGACCATTGCTACCGCCACGTCGACCTTGGCCTTGCGCTCGTCATAGCTGCGCAGATGCTGCATCGCGCCCTGATAGGCCTGAAGACCGGCAAAGCGCAGGCCATGTGCCTGGTCGATGGCACGCGCCAGCACCAGCACGTCGGCAACCTCGGTCACACCGCAGCGATTGGCACCGCAATCGATCTCGACAAGGCACTCGATCTCGGTTTCATGGCGGCGGGCAGCCTCTGACAGCTCCGCCACATTATCCAGTGCGTCGACACAGACGATGGTCCGCGCCCCAAGCTTTGGCAGACAGGCGAGACGTTCGATCTTGTGCGGGTCGCGCACCTGGTTGGATACCATCACATCCGTGATGCCACCTCGGGCGAAGACCTCTGCCTCGGAGACCTTCTGGCAACAGACGCCACAGGCGCCGCCCAGCTCCATCTGAAGCTTGGCCACATCCAGCGACTTGTGCATCTTGCCATGCAGGCGATGGCGCATGCCATGGGCCTTGATGTAATCGCCCATCTTGCGGATGTTGCCCTCAAGGGCATCGAGATCGAGAACAAGACACGGGGTCTGGATGTCGGCTTCCTTCATGCCGGGGCGGGCCGGAATATCAAATCCGACTTCGAGATGGTCGAGCACAAGATGCTCATTCATGTCTACGGGGGTCACCACTTGGTTCCTTCTGATTGGCTTGCTTTTCTGGTTGCTTTTTTACCCAGCAACAGACCGCACAGGACACCATGGTGTCAACAGGGCAAGACGTTGTTTTCCCATCCATGCCCATCACAATCGGGGCACGGGACAATCAGGGCCTGCCCAATCGGAGCAGACGGCCAGACGAGCAAAAAAGAAGGCCGACACAAGGTCGGCCTCAGTCAGCTTTCCATTTTCAGATTACGGGCCAGATACCGGCCAATCGTCAGGCGTGCTGAAGCGCGGTCATGATGCCGCGCAATTCTGCCAGCCCCTTGAGGCGACCAATTGCCGGATAGCCCGGCTGCGCCTTGCGCTTCTGGTCGTCGAGAATGTCGAGACCATGATCCGGGCGCAGCGGGATGGACCAGTCTGCGCGACCGGCCGCCTTGCGTTTGGCTTCCTCGTCAAGGGCTGCCCGCATCAGCGCGACCATGTCGACATTGCCGCCCAGATGCTCCGACTCGTAGAAGGACCCCTTGATGGTATCGCTTTCCAGCGTGACGTTTCGCAGATGCAGGAAATGCACCCGATCGCCGAGCCGCTGCATCATGCCGGGCAGATCATTGTCCGGGCGGGCGCCCAGCGAGCCCGAGCACAGGGTGATGCCATTGGCAGGGATGTCAACCGCATCCATGAGATATTTGTAGTCCGCTTCCGTGGACATGATCCGCGGCAGACCGAGCAGGCCGAAGGGCGGATCATCAGGATGGCAGCAGAGGCGCAGACCGAGGGTCTGGGCAACGGGAGCCACTTCTTCAAGGAAAGCAACGAAATTGGCGCGCAGCTGATCCTGCGAGATATTGTCATATTCGGCGAGATTGGCCCGCACCCGATCCATCGAAGGCGCTTCGGCGTCGCCCGGCAGGCCATAGATGATCGATCCGGCCAGAAGCTCGCGCCCGGCATCATCCAGACGGGCAAAGCGCTCACGGGCCTCTTCGATCACCGCTTGGGGGAAGTCCTCATGGGCGCCCTTGCGCTCAAGGATGAACAGGTCGAAAGCGGCAAAGTCGATGAGATCGAAGCGCATGCAGGTCGCGCCGGTTGAAAGGCGGTAGGTCAGGTCCGTGCGCGTCCAGTCCAGCACCGGCATGAAGTTGTAGCAGATGATCTCGATCCCGGCGGCAGCCAGATTGCGCATGCTTTGCTTGTAATTCTCGATATGGGTGCGCCAGTTGCCCTTCTGCTTCTTGATGTCTTCGGAGACCGGCAGGCTTTCGACGACTTCCCAGGCGAGACCGGACGGCGTGCCGTCCTTCTTGTGAGCAATAAGCTTTTGTCGCGCCGCGATTTCTTCAGGACTCCAGACATCGCCCGTCGGAATGTGATGCAGGGCGCTGACGACCCCTTCCACCCCGGCTTGCAGCATGTCTTCAATTCCCACCCGATCCTGCGGACCGAACCATCGCCATGTCTGACGCATCTGCTGCCTCCCGTATTATCTTCTTGGCGCCGCGTCTTTCACAGGACCTCTCCACAAGGGTGTGAGAAATGGGGCGCATGGCCGACCGAAACCGGCTACAAGGACGCACTTTCAAACTTTGCCAAACTGCGCCACGTCGCCGTGTGATGACTTAATCATTAGCACAGGAAATCCCGGTTGACAAGTATGGTGGTAGACCGGTATGGTGGTTTTCAATTGGAGGATAGCACATGTCACTGCTTGATGGGTTGGAGCAACGGGAAATAGATCTGCGCTTGCCGGTGGCGCCGCAGATTCATGCGATCCTGCGCCAACAGATCATTCGCAATCAGCTCACGCCGGGCAGCCGCATGTCGGAGGCCGAATGGGCCTCTGCCTTTGCCGTTTCCCGCCAGCCCGTGAGGGAAGCCTTCATCAAGCTGGCCAACGAAGGCCTGCTCGACATCCTGCCCAACCGTGGCAGCTTTGTGAAAAAGATCTCTCCCAATGCTGTGATGGATGCCCGCTTCGTGCGCGAAGCCATCGAGGCCGACATTGTGCGGCTGGTTGCCGAGGAGCATGACGAGGCGGTGGACAGAGAGCTAGCAAGGCAGATCAAGCATCAGAGGAACGCGGTCGAAACGGAAGACCCGGATGCCTTCATCCTGCTGGACGAACTGTTCCATCAAACCCTGGCCGAGGCTGCCCGCAAGACGGGCGCATGGGCTGTGGTGCAGAGCCAGAAGGCCCAGATGGACCGCGTCCGCTATCTCTCACTTGTGGATCACAATACCGCGAAATTGCTGGAGCAGCACAGTGCCATCGTCTCGGCGATTGC
This sequence comes from uncultured Cohaesibacter sp., assembly GCF_963666525.1. Taxonomy (NCBI): domain Bacteria; kingdom Pseudomonadati; phylum Pseudomonadota; class Alphaproteobacteria; order Hyphomicrobiales; family Cohaesibacteraceae; genus Cohaesibacter; species uncultured Cohaesibacter sp. Next base: position 3,015,000 of record NZ_OY762905.1, on the reverse strand, counting down.
TGCCCACGATACCGCAGCAGCGGAGGCTGCCATGCGGTCCCATCTGAGGAGGATCCTCAAGGATCTTCCTCAAATTGCCAAAGAAAAACCTGAACTGTTTGAACCCGGGGACGGTTGATCCCCATCGCCAATGACTGGGAGGAATAGATGTCATTTTCGGCTTTTAGCAAGACCCTATTGGCTGGCGCGATTGCCAGCTTCGTCGGAACCGCCGCCATGGCGGCTGACTATACCCTGAGCATCAATACTGCGCTTGCCACATCGGACCCGCTCTACAAGGGTCTTGAGGCCTTTCAGGAAAATGTCGCCAAGGCATCGGACGGCCGCATGGAAGTCAAGCTGTTCCCGAACTCGCAGCTGGGTCCTGATGAGGACGTGCTGGAGCAGGCTCGTGCCGGTGCTCCGGTGGCGGTGATTGTCGATGGCGGCCGTCTGGCCGTATTCCAGAAGGAACTCGGCGTGCTTGGCGCTCCGTTCCTTGCTTCCGGTTACGAAGGCATCCGCAAGGTGGTGACGTCAGACCTGTTCGAGGAATGGGTCAAGAAGCTGCATGACTCTTCGGGCCATCAGATCCTCTCCTTCAACTGGTGGCAGGGCGAACGGCATCTGCTAACCAACAAGGAAGTCAATGTTCCTGCCGATCTCAACGGCGTTCGCATGCGTACACCGGGTGCCCCGGTCTGGACCGGCACCATCGCCGCCATGGGAGCAACTCCGACCCCGATGCCATGGGGCGAGGTCTATTCCGCCCTCTCTGCCAACGTGATCGACGCGGCTGAAGCCCAACTGCCCGCCATCGTCGGCGCGAAGCTTGATGAAGTGATCAAATATGTCACCAAGACCGGCCACATCAACCTGATCACCGGCATGGTCACCTCGGCCATGTGGTATGACAGCCTGCCGGCAGACCTGCAGAAGGTTCTCCGTGACGAAGCGCTCAAGGCTGGCGACATCGCCTCCTATGGTACGCTTGATTCCTTTGCCAGCATCGAAAAAGAGCTGAAGGACAAGGGAGTCATGGTTCGCGAAATCGACGTCACGCCATTCCGGGAAGCAACGGCAAAGGTCTATGACGATCTTGGCTACGGCGACCTGCGCGACAAGCTGCGCGCCATGGCTGCCGAATAATGGTCTGACCGACGGAGGTGGTCGCCGGGGTTCCCTGCGGCCGCCTGATGTCGTAGCCACCGTCTCAAGCGCATTCCCTGCCTATCCGAGACCGGAGTGAGGCTGCGCATTCCAACGATAATCCGCGCCATTTCTCGACTGTCCCCCACCGGAGGAATGGGCAAACTAGCGAGGCCGTCATGCCCGGCTTTCTGGGAAAAATCGAATATGCCGTCGGGGCAATCCTGCTGGCGATCATCACGTTTCTGGTCTTCATCGCAGCTGTGATGCGCTTCTTCGGCCATCCGCTGATCTGGTCGGTCGACCTTGCCCAGATGCTGTTCATCTGGCTGTGTTTTCTGGGCGCGACCCGCGCCATGCGCGAGCGGGTGCATCTGGGTGTCGACTTTCTGGTCCGCCTGTTCCCCTTTGCCACGCGCCGTCTCATCGAATCTGCGCTGGCGCTGCTGTTCATCGCCTTCCTGCTGGTGCTGGCCTATGAGGGCTACAAGCTGACCATGCTCAACTGGCAGCGTGTGTTCGGCGATTCCGGCCTGTCCTATGCATGGGTAACCATTTCGGTGCCGGTCGGGTCGATCCTGCTGTCCGTTTCCATTCTTTCCAACATGGCCCTGGCCTGGCGCTCCGGCGGCAAGAGGGAGCGTCTGGTGTTCACACGCACCGGCGGTTCCGAACCGGAAGCCAACCAAGCCGAAACCGTGGAGGGCTGACCCATGGCATTGATTGCAATCATTTTCGCCGTGCTGATGATACTGGGCGCCCCGGTTGCCTTTGCCATTGGCATTTCCGGCTTCGTCTTCTTCCTGACTTCGGACATCATGCCGATTTCCATCGGCGTGCAGAAGATCGCCACCGTCTCCCAGAGCTTCCCATTGCTGGCGGTGCCCTTCTTCGTGCTCGCCGGCCACCTGATGAATGAAAGCGATATCACCGACCGCCTGTTCCGCTTCTCCAAGGTCACACTGGGCTGGATGTCCGGCGGGCTGGCGATGGTGTCCATCTTTCTGTCCACGCTGATGGGGGGCGTGTCCGGTTCGGCGGTGGCCGATGCGGCAATGGAAGCTCGCGTTCTTGGCCCGCAAATGCTCTCGAACGGCTATTCCAAGGGCTATACGGCCTCGGTCATTGCCCTTTCCTCGCTGATCACGGCAACCATCCCCCCGTCCATCGGGCTTATTCTCTATGGCTATGTCGGGCAGGTATCCATCGGCCGCCTGTTTCTGGCCGGGGTCGTCCCGGGGCTTCTGATGATGCTGTTCCTGATGGTTGCTGCCTATGCCATTGCCAAACGGCGCAACTATGTCATCGAAGCGGCCTCCAAGCCGACCTTTGGTGAAGTGGGCCGGGCAGCATGGGATGCCAAATGGGCGCTGCTGTTCCCGGTCCTGCTGATCATCTCGATCCGCGGCGGTATCTTCACGCCTTCGGAAGTGGGGGCCTTTGCCGTGGTCTATGCCATTGTCATCGGCCGCTTTGCCCATCGTGTGATGACCTTCGAAGCCATCAAGCGGGCCTTTGGCCACGCCCTTTCCGACATCGGCATGATCATGCTGATCATCCTGATGAGCGGCATGATCGGCTTTGCCATCATCTTCATGCAGGTGCCCCAGAGCGTCGCAGGCTTCCTGCTCCACTCCCTGTCCGAACCGCATCTGGTCGTCGGTGTCATCCTGCTCTTCCTGCTGATTTCGGGCCTGTTCTTCGAGAGCACCATTCTGGTGCTGCTGCTGGCGCCGATCTTCGTGCCAGTGATCAAGAGCGCCGGGGTGGATCCGGTTCATTTCGGCATCCTGATGATGACCATCGTCACCTTTGGCTCGATGACGCCACCGGTGGGCGTGGCCATGTTCACGGTCTGCAGCCTGCTGGATACACCGGTTGATGAATACATCAAGGAGAGCCTGCCGTTCATGCTGGCCATCCTGTGTCTGGTGCTGCTTTTGCTGTTCGTTCCGGATCTGGTGCTCTTCCTGCCCAACTGGGCCTTCGGCTAGGATAGCCCTACCGGCCTTGCAATCACGGGCTGTCGTGTCGACCATGCACGACGGCCCGCCGTCCATTCATTTCTACGCCTTTCATTCGAGCCCGCAGCCCTGCAGTCTTTCTGCCTGACGGGCCTTTCAACACAAGAGTTTGTGTCATGACCTCAGACCTTTTCAATGCAGCCAAGGATACCGTCAAACGCCCCGCCTATGACCGGGACAAGCTCACCGTGCGCATGTGCCATATCGGCTTCGGCGCCTTCCATCGCGCCCATCAGGCCGTCTACACCGATCAGCTGATCGGCATGGGCAAGACCGACTGGGCCTATCGCGAAATTGAACTGATGGGGCCAACCGCCCTGCTCGATGGTCTGGCGGAACGTGGCTATCTCTATACGGTGGTGGAAAACGGTGCAGAAGCTCAGGATGCCCGGATCGTCGGCTCGGTGATCGATCACCGGCACATGGCCAATGCGGGACCTGAGGGCATCATCGCGGCCATTTCCGAGGATGCCATCGAGCTGGTCTCGATCACCGTGACGGAAAAGGGTTATACGCTGGCCGCCAACGGCGGACTTGACTTCGAGAACCCGATGGTCAAGGCCGATCTGGCCAATCCGGAGGCCCCGCGGACCGTTGTCGGAACGCTGGTTGCCGGACTTGCCCGACGCAAGGCCGAAGGCAAGAAGCCCTTCACCATCCTGTCCTGCGACAACCTTCCCTCCAATGGCCACATGACACGCCGCGCGGTGCTGGACTTTGCCCGCGCCGTGGACGCAGACCTTGCCGCATGGATCGAGCGTGAAGCCCGCTTCCCCTCCACCATGGTTGACCGCATCGTACCTGCCATGACCGAGGAGAGCCATCAGGTTCTGGCCGATTGCGCCGGCTATGCCGACCCGGCAGGGATCGTCTGCGAGCCATTCCGCCAGTGGGTCATCGAGGATGACTTTGTCTCGGGCCGCCCGGACTGGAATCTCGCCGGAGCGACCTTCACCGGGGATGTGCTGCCCTATGAGAACATGAAACTGCGCATGCTCAACGGCTCGCACTCCTTCCTTGCCTATCTTGGCTATCTGGGCGGCTATGAGACCATTGCCGACACCATGGGCGACGCAGCCTACAAGAAGGCAGCACACGATCTGATGGTCAAGGAACAGGCCCCAACCCTGGAGGCTCCGGAAGGAGTTGATCTTGGCGACTATGCAGACGCCCTGATCGGGCGCTACTGCAACCCCAACATTCGCCATCGCACCTGGCAGATTGCCATGGACGGCAGCCAGAAACTGCCGCAGCGGGCGCTGGAATCCATCGCCCATCACCTCAAGGCCGGCACGCCCTACCCGCGGCTTGCGCTGCTGGTGGCAGGCTGGATGATCTATGTGAGCGGGATTGACCTATCTGGCCAGCCGATCGACGTGCGCGATCCGCTCGCCGACAGGCTCAAGACGCTCGCCAGCGGTGACAGCGCGGAAGCCATCGTCAACGACCTGATGCAGAAATCCGGCGTTTTCCCCGAGGAGTTGGCGACGAGTACGCCATTGCAGGCGGCCCTGATCGAGGCCTATCTGTCCATCCGGGAAAAGGGCGTCAAAGCAGCCGTTGCGTCCCTCGCCTAGGAGCCGCGAGGCGATCGCCAGCGCCTTGATGATTGACACCAGATGACAATGGCAGCCCGAAGGCTGCCATTTCCTTTTACACTCTAGATCTGCTCGACCATTTCATGGCCCGCACCGGTCCAGCGGAAAAACAGCGGCTTGGCATTGGGAGCGGATGGCGCATCCGCACCGATCCCGACCAGCCCCATGACGGCACGGATCACACCGGCATGGCAGACGAAGACGGGCAGTCTCGAGGGCGTGCTGGAGGACGTTCTGGCGCAGCATTCGGTGATTGCGTTGTGAACCCGCTCAACCAGCGTCTCCCACGTTTCGCCGTCCCTTGGTTCGGCGTGGCGAGACGGCAGCTCGCTGACGAGCTTGCCTTCGAACTCACCCCAGTTTCGTTCACGCAGATCCTGATGAATTTCGAAACTGCGACCGGGGAAAGCCAGACGGCAGGTATCCTGGGCCCGTGTCTTGGGGCTGACGTAAAGCACGGTTTCGTGCGGCCATTCAAGGCTGGCGAGTTGGCTTGCCTGTTCTCTGCCCAGATCGGAGAGAAGCACGTCGGTTTCACCGGCAACGATGAAATCGCGGTTGGCAGTGGTCTGCCCATGACGGATCATGCAAAAGGTACGGTGCGGTAGGGACGGGAAAGACATCAGGAAGATCTCTTGTAGGCTCTTGTGGGACATTGAAGCGTCACCAACACCCCAAAGCGATCCTTGCGGCGTTATATTTGGTGAGCGGGCTGATTTTGAAGACCGAAAGTCCGCAAATGGTCGGGAACCAAAAAAGGTGTATAACCCGGCTGACAGCTTGTCCAGAGCCCGGAGCGAGAAAGTCGTGCCGCTCAGACTGCGCCAACGCATGGCAGGGTGCAGAGAGCCGCTCCCTTGATCAGACCGTTTGATTGGTGCCTTTGGGGCAGGAGAGCGCGCGATTGACCAGATTGATCTGCTGACGGACGATTTCATGCACATCAACAGTGGTGAACCCGATATCCTTCATGAAACCGAATCCGAAGGACAGCGCCAGAACCGACATGGCGACCTGTTCGACATCCGCGTCCTTGTGAAGCTCCCCGGCCTCTTGCGCGGCCTTCAGCAACTCGGCGTGTTTGGTCTTGCTGTTGTTCATGATCTGGATGAGAACCGACTGCATGGTCGCACTCATCCGGGAGGCTTCCATGAGGTCTTTGTAGAGACGGGCGAAATCTTCCTTGATTTCGGCGTTCGCACAGCCGCCGAGATTGGCAATCAGCGTCTCGATTGGTGACGTTGTTTTGATTTGACTGACAAACTCGTTCTTCATACGCTGCCACAAACACAGAAATGCCTCTGCGCGCAAGGCGTCAGCGGAGTCAAAATGGTGGTGGATCTGCCCCGGAGACGAGGACGTGACCTTTGCCACATTTCTGACTGTTGCCGCAGCAAGCCCCTGATGTTGAATGACATCAATGGCTGCCTCAATGATTTCAGAGCGTCTTTGCTCTTTCGGTAGATAGGACATCTTTATTTTCCAAAGCGACACATTGCCCCGATCTGTCGTTTACAGAATCAAGGCATTTGTTAAATAAATCGCTATAAAAATAAAATCAAACTGGACACCAACGCAATTTGGACATATGTACAATTGCTTGACTGCCCCATTTCCAGGACTGCTACTGTGTGTCACTACCAATTCATGCCCTGCAGGGCTGTGTCCTGTGGGAATTTGTTCCTTTTTTTCTAGTTGTGGAAGGTTCCATGCCCCATTCTTCCAGAAACCATATTCTAGCCGTTGCGATGGGACTTGCGTTTGGTCTCTCTCTGGCTCCATCCTCCAGCATGGCACAGGGTGCCCAGCGTCCACCTGCGATGGTGACGACCATGGAAATCAAGCCTGAGACAGTCACCATCAGCGAAGAGCTGCCTGGTCGCGTTTCCGCCTTCCGTACCGCGGACATCCGCCCTCAGGTCGGCGGCATCCTGGAAAAGCGCCTGTTTGATCAGGGTATCGACGTCAAGGAAGGCCAGCCGCTGTTCCAGATTGCGGCCGAAACCTACAAAGCGCAGGTGGAAAATGCCCAGGCGGCGCTGACCAGTGCGGAAGCGGCCCTCGATCTGGCCAATATCCAACTGGACCGTAGCCGGCAGCTGTTCGAGAAAGAGTCAGCCAGCCAGCAGACCCTGGACAGCGCACAGGCGGAAGCCAAGAGCGCCGAGGCCGCGGTAGCCGCAGCCAAGGCGACCCTGCGCGCGCAGCAGATCAATCTCGATTTCACCACGGTGCGGTCCCCGATCCCGGGACGCATCGGCGCGGCTCTTGTCAGTGAGGGCTCACTGGTGTCAGCCAATCAGACCCAGCCTCTGGCAACCGTTCAGCAGATCGACAAGGTCTATGTCGACCTGCGCCGCTCTGCCCTTGATCTCCTGAAGATGCAGAACATGGCCAATCTCGCTCCGGAAGCGTCGGCCATCGAGATTCTCGGGATCGACGGCAGAGCCTATCCGCAAAAGGCAAAGCCGCTGTTCACCGACCTCAGCGTTGACGCATCGACCGGCGACGTGACCATGCGTGTGCTGGTAGACAATCCCGATCAGAGCCTGTTGCCGGGTATGTTCGTGCGGGCACTGGTCCCGCGCCAGATCGTCGAGAACGCCCTGCTGGTTCCGCAGCAGGCGGTCATTCGCGATGTGACGGGCGGTGCCCGCCTGGTTGTGGTCGACGCGGAAGGCAAGGCCCATTTCCACGATGTGGTGCTGGGTGAGCTGGTCAACCGGAGCTATCTCGTCACCGAGGGCCTCGAGCCGAACGCCAATGTTGTCATTCGCGGTCAGACACGGGTCAGCCAGGATGGCGATCAGGTCCATGCGACCCCTGCGGGACAACAGCCCAAACAGTAACGGGGATTTCTGATGCCAAGTTTCTTCATCGACAGACCCGTGTTTGCATGGGTCATAGCGATCTTTATCATGCTCGGAGGGCTGCTGACCCTCTCGCTGCTGCCGGTCACGCGCTATCCGGATATTGCGCCGCCAAGCGTGTCAATTCGCGCCACCTATCCCGGCGCTTCGCCGGAAGTGGTCAATGACAGCGTGGTCAGCATCATCGAGCCGGAATTGTCGGGCGTAAAGCATCTGCTTTACTTCGAATCCACCGCCAACTCTTCAGGCTCGGCCACCATCACCGCAACGTTCGAATCCGGTACCGATCCGGAACTGGCTCAGGTCGACGTCCAGAACAAGATCAAATCGATCGAGCCGCGTCTTCCCGAAGCGGTTCAGCGTACGGGCCTGACGATCGAATCCTCCTCGTCCGGCTTCCTGATGGTCATCGCCCTGACCTCACCGGACGGCACCCTGACAGCCCTTGATCTGGGCGACTATATGGAACGCAACCTGATCCAGCCGCTCAACCGCGTGGCGGGCGTCGGCCGCGTGCAGTCGTTCGTCTCCAAGAAGGCGATGCGCGTCTGGATCGACCCGCACAAACTGTTGTCCTATTCCCTGTCGGTGTCTGACGTGACCAGTGCCATTGCGGCCCAGAACGTCCAGATCTCTCCGGGTCGCGTTGGTGCAGAGCCAACCGTCGAAGGCCAGAGAGTGGGCATTCCGCTTACCGTTGAAGGCCAGCTCAGCACGCCCGAAGAGTTCGAGAACATCGTGCTCAAGTCCGATCTGGACGGCTCGAAGCTGACCCTTGGCGATGTTGCCCGCGTCGAAGTGGGGGCCCAGACCTATGCCTTCGTTTCCCGCATCAACGGATCGGCTTCTGCTGCTGCGGCCATCCAGCTTGCTCCGGGCGCCAATGCCATGCGGGTATCCCAGGCGGTTCAGGACCGGATGGCAGACCTTGCCACGGCGATGCCAAAGGGCATGAGCTGGTCGGTGCCCTATGACACCTCGCCATTTGTTGCCATCTCCATCGAGAAAGTGGTGCATACGCTGATCGAGGCCATGGTGCTGGTGTTCCTGGTGATGCTGCTGTTCCTGCAGAAGATCCGGTACACCCTTATCCCGGCCATTGTCGCCCCCATCGCTCTGGCCGGTACGCTGGTCGTCATGTATGTCTCGGGCTTTTCAATCAACGTGCTGACCATGTTCGGCATGGTGCTGGCGATCGGTATCATCGTGGATGACGCCATCGTGGTGGTCGAGAACGTCGAGCGTATCATGGCAACCGAGGGCCTTTCGCCCAAGGATGCGACACGCAAGGCGATGAAGCAGATCACCAGTGCCGTGATCGGCATCACGCTGGTGCTGACAGCCGTGTTCATTCCCATGGGCATGTCGTCGGGAGCGGTGGGCGAAATCTATCGCCAGTTCACCATGTCCATGGCGGTATCGATCCTGTTCTCGGCTTTCCTTGCCCTGTCGATGACCCCGGCCCTCTGCGCAACACTGCTCAAGCCTATCGATCCGGATCACCATGCCTCCAAGGGCGGGTTCTTCGGCTGGTTCAACCGCGGCCTTGACGGCATTACCAATGTCTATGTGCGGATCGTGGCGGTTTTTGCCCGCCGGATCGCAGTGATGGTCGTGCTCTATGCGGCAATCGTCGCCGGGCTTGGCTACAGCTTCATCAAGCTGCCGACCTCGTTCCTGCCGGTGGAAGATCAGGGCTCCTTCATCACCCTGTACAGTCTGCCGTCGGAAGCGACCCAGGAGCGCACCAAGGAAATCGTCGAGATGTACGAAAACCACGCAAAATCGCGTCCTGCAACAAAGGACGTGTTTGCTGTGGTTGGCTTCAGCTTCAGCGGTATGGGCTCCAACACGGCCCTGTCCTTTACCACCCTGAAAGACTGGAGCGAGCGAGAGTCCGCAGCGGCAGACGAGGCCAACATGGCAAACCGGACGATGTTTGCTGCACCGGAAGGCCAGATCTACAGCATTCTTCCGCCGTCCATCCCGTCTCTTGGCACATCATCCGGCTTTGCCATGCGTCTTCAGGACCGGGCAGGCCTTGGCAATGAAGCTCTGGTCAATGCCAGAAACCAGTTGCTTGGCATGGCGGCGCAAAGCCCGCTGCTGATGGGCGTCCGTCCGGACGGCCTGCCACAGGGTGCCAGCATCCGGCTCGAGATCGACCGTCAGAAGGCCGAATTCCTTGGCGTGCCGTTCGCTTCCATTGCCTCCACCCTGTCTTCGGCGATGGGCTCAAGCTATGTCAACGACTATAGCTATCAGGGCCAGTTGCGCCGGGTGACCGTGCAGGCTGATGCGCCTTTCCGCATGCAGATCGAAGACGTTCTGAAACTCAATCTGCCAAGCTCCACCGGAGCAATGGTCGAGCTGTCGGAAGTCGTCAAGCCGATCTGGGAACAAAGCCCGCTGCAGCTGGTGCGCTATAACGGCCTGCCATCCGAACGCATCAGCGGCAGCGCCGCACCGGGCGTTTCTGCCGGTGAGGCCATGGCCGAGATGGAACGGCTTGCCGGCCAGTTGCCGGAAGGCTTCGGCATCGAGTGGACCGGCCAGTCGCTGCAGGAGAAAAACACCAACGCCCAGACGCCAATGCTTCTGGCCTTGTCCATGCTGGTGGTGTTCCTCGTGCTGGCCGCCCTTTACGAGAGCTGGTCGATCCCGTTCTCGGTGCTGCTGGTCATTCCGCTTGGTGTGATCGGGGCGGTGCTGTCGGTCTATGTCCGTGGCCTTGAGAATGACGTGTTCTTCAAGGTCGGTCTGATCACCATCATCGGCCTTTCAGCCAAGAACGCCATTCTGATCGTGGAGTTTGCCCGCGCCCTGCATGACGAGGGACGCAGCCTGATGGATTCAGTCACAGAAGCAGCCCGCCTGCGCATGCGACCGATCCTGATGACGTCGCTCGCCTTCACGCTTGGCGTCGTACCACTGATGCTGTCCAGTGGTGCCAGTGCCGAAACCCAGCACGCCATCGGTACCGGTGTGTTCGGCGGCATGATCACGGCGACCTTCCTTGGCCTCCTGTTCGTGCCAGCCTTCTTCGTCGTTGTGGTCGGCATCGCCAACCTGTTGAAGGGCAAGAAGCATCAGGACAAGGCATCGGCCTGATGGCAATCTGACAAGGATCCCCTTTTGGGGATCATTTCGGGAACAATCATGGGGCGTCCGTCGTTGACAACAGGACGCCCCATTTTCATGTCCGGATATCTGGCCAGACCTACCCTTGGCCTTTCCACTGGATCTATTGTGGTGTTGATTGCCTCAGTATGGTGTGGTTATCTTTTAAGACGTTGCTTTTTAAAATTCTTTTCTCAAGAAGGTCTTCCCCGTGTCTCGCAGCCTGTTTTCCATCGCTTCCCTCCTGCTCGGATCCGCATTCCTGTTCTTTGCCGGAGGCCTTACCGGGATGCTGTTGCCGGTACGAGGTGGGATCGAAGGCTTTTCGAGCTTCAATCTCGGCCTCTTGGGGACCGGTTGGGCCGTCGGTTATGTTTCCGGCTGCCTGATGGTGCCGCAGATCGTGACACGGGCGGGGCATATCCGCGCCTTCAGCGTGATGGCCGCGATGGCCTGTATATCGGTGCTGATGTCGTCGCTGCTGGTCTTTCCCTATGCCTGGATCATTCTGAGGGCACTGGCCGGTTTCGCCTTTGCCGGTGCCGCGATGATTGTCGAGGGATGGCTGGTCGAGCGTTCCGACCCCAAGAGCCGCGGCATGATTTTCGGCACCTACACCATGGTCAACCTGTTTGCCAGCACGGCAGGCCAGATGGTGATTGCCATTGGCACACCGGAAACATTCCAGCTGTTCACTGTCGCCTCGATCTTCTACGTCATCGCCCTGTTGCCAACCGCGCTCACCAAATCGCAGGCCCCTGCCCCTCTGGCGCGGGCACAGCTCAACATTGCGCGACTCTGGAAAAATTCACCCGTAGCCGTGATTGCCGTGCTGCTGACCGGCATTTCAAACGGCAGTTTCGGAACGCTGGCGGCGGTTTATGGGCGTGACATCGGCCTTTCCGTTTCCGGCGTTGCGTTCTTTGTCAGCGCCTCGATTCTGGCCGGTGCAGCCGCCCAGATCCCCATCGGTTTTCTCTCCGATCTCATCGACCGCCGACTGGTCGTCATCCTGATCGCGCTTGTTGCCATCGGTTCGGACAGCATGTTCGTCACCCATGCTCCCAGCACGACAGAGCTTGCCATCATTTACTCGGCCATCTTCGGGGCTGCGGTCTACTCCTTCTACCCGGTGCTTGTGGCACACGCCAACGACCATGCGGACCCGTCCGAGGGTTTGCAGACCAGTAGCGGCCTGTTGCTGCTGATGGGGTGCGGCACCATGATAGGTCCTCTGCTCGGCGGTGTGCTGATGTCGATTCAGGGACCTGGCGGGCTGTTTGTATCGACAACCATCGCCCATATTGGCATCCTGCTGTTCACCATCTGGCGCCTGACGCAGCGCGTCGCTGTGGATACCGAGGACAAGGGGCAGTTCGTTCCCATTTCGCCGATGCGCACCCGGACGCCCCAGACCATCGTCTTTGCCGATGGCGAGTTGATGGAAGGCAAGGAAGCTCGGGGCACGGCCAGTTCCGACGAATAGACTGTGCCGCGCTGGTTCGGTCGGGGTCTAGCCGGGCCTCTGACCAGCCAGCGCTCCGATCTGCGGGCGAGGTGGGCCTCTCAGCAGGTGCCTCTGGCCCCGCTCCCCTAGCCCTTGGCCGGAACGCTTATGAAACGATAGGTTTCTGCCTGCATATGAACGGCGGTCAACGCACCGCCGTAGACAGCACCGGTATCGATGCCGATCCGCCCCGGCCCGATTTCGGGCGTTTCAAAGGGCGTATGCCCGTGTACAATCCAGCGATCGGACGCAGGCTCATCCACCAGAAACAGCTCGCGGCTCCACATCAGATCCCGCTCTGTCTGCTCTTCCAGCGTGGCATGATGGCGCAGGCCCGCATGGACAATATGGGCTGACGGCATGCTCAGGACCGTTGGCAGATGGGCCAGAAATGCCATGTGCTCAAGCGGGATCCGGTCGGACAACCATGCAGACAGCACGCCCTCGGGCAACCCGGCTGCCACGAAATCCTCCAGATCGACGCCGTAGGACGCAAGGGTGGCAGCGCCGCCCCAATTGATCCACGGACTCGTGAGCGATGGCTCCAGCAGGAATTCACTGAAAGTCAGATCATGATTGCCGCACAGCACCAGACGCTCGACATTGTCCGGCAAGGTAGACGAGAGGCAGTGTTCGATCACTGCACGGGAATCCGGCCCCCGGTCCACCAGATCCCCGACATAGACGATCAGGGTCGGTGTGGTACGGCGCCTTGCCTCTTCGATGATCATTCCCTCCAGCTGCAATAGCAGAGAAACACAGCCGTGAATGTCACCAATTGCATAGACATCGGCAGGCTGCTCATCCAGCACCAGACGTGGTCGGGCCAGCGGATCCGCCATCAGGTTGCGGGCCTTTGAGAGTATCGGGGATGCCATGGAGGGAACCGTTTCCTTCTGCTTCAGCTCTGAGCGATCGCGGAACTATGCCTGCTCGGACGATCTGCGTAAAGGCTTTTGACGTGCAGCGCCAGTAGCGCACGGCAGCGAGGCGGCAATGTGACAGGTGACATCAAAGCTTCACACGACTGTCATATAGAGCTCCTATAGACCGCCCATTGACTGGTATTCCCGGGCTTGTCCCGCCTATTTTCACAAAGTCCCGTTTCATGACCGCATCTTCCGCTCCCGCCCTTTCCCTTCACGCCATTGCCATGAGTTACGGACAGGACAGGGTCCTCGACGGGATCAACGTTTCCCTCAAGGGGGGTGAAGTGCTGGGCCTTCTCGGCCCGTCGGGCTGTGGCAAGACCACACTGCTGCGGCTGATCTCCGGGCTGTTGCTCCCCAACGAGGGCGAAATCGAAATCGCCGGTCGGCTGGTCGCAGCGCCCGCCAGAGGCATTGCCCTGCCACCGGAAGCACGCGGCTTGGGCATGGTCTTTCAGGATTACGCCCTCTGGCCACACCTTTCAGTCGCCAGGAACGTGGCCTTTCCGCTGGAAATGCAAAAGCTCTCTCGGGCTGAATGCGAAAGCCGGGTGAAGAGGGCTCTTGATCGGGTTGGCCTTGGTGCCATGGCGGATCGTCGCCCGTCCGATCTTTCAGGCGGCCAGCAGCAGCGCGTGGCGATTGCCCGGGCGATCGTTGCCGAGCCGCCGCTTGTGCTGTTTGACGAGCCGCTCTCCAACCTTGACCGCGAATTGCGCGAGACAATGGTCGAGGAACTGAGCGATCTGGTATCCGAGCTCAATCTCAGCGCCGTCTATGTCACCCATGATCATGCCGAGGCGCTGACGCTGGCCGATCATGTGGCCGTCATGCGTGGCGGCGGTATCGAGCAGCTCGCTTCGCCCGATGCGCTCGTGCGCGATCCGGCGACCGCCGCCGTTGCCGATTTCCTGCGCCTTGGCAGCCTTTTGCCCGCCTGTCGTGGTACTGACGGCTGGCTCATTGAGAATTCCACCATTGCCTTGCCCGAGGGGCCTAGGGCTGACGAAAGAGCCCATCTGCTTCTGCCCGAGCGTGCCATCCGTCTCGGGTCCGAGGGACCTGCAACGCTGAAGGCCGAAGTACTCCGCGCCCAGACGCGCAGCACCGGACGCGCCCTCACCTTGCGCATTGCCGGGACCGATCACCTCATCCGCCTTGTCAGCTCCATCAGCGTCAAGGCCGGAGACATACTCGACATTTCCTATTCACCAAATGAGCTGCGCTGGTTCCCAGCCGTGGCGTAACCAACTCATTGGAGCCTATTCATGCGTTCTACCATTTTTGCTTTTGCCCTCGGCCTTCTGGCCTCGACCGCCGCTCAGGCTGACGTTACCGTCTATTCCGCCGGTCCGGGATCCCTCATCAACGATCTGGCCAAGGGCTTCACCGCCAAGACCGGCATCAAGGCCAATGTCTTTCAGGCAACCACCGGCAAGGTCATGGCACGTCTGGAAGCCGAAAGCTCCAACCCGGTTGCCGACGTGGTGATTTCCGCGTCCTGGGGCACAGCCACGTCTTTCGCTGCCAAGGGTCTGTTGCTGCCCTATACCAGTGCGAATGCCGAGACCGTTCCTGATTTCCTCAAGACCGACACCGCCGTTGCCCAGGGTGTTGCCGGCATCTGCATTGCCTATAACACCAAGTCCGGTCTGCCTGTGCCCAAGGACTGGGCCGATCTTGCCAAACCGGAATACAAGGACATGGTCACCCTGCCGGACGCAGCCGCTTCCGGTGCACCTATTCGCTGGTTGAAGCCTTTGCCGCAAATGACATGAACGGCATGCTGCAGAGCATCAAGGACAATGGCGCGATTGTTGCCGGCGCCAACGCCGCAGCCCTCAACCCGGTTCTGCAGGGTTCCAAGGCCGCAGTCTTCGCAGCCGTCGATTACATCACGCTTGGAGCAAAGGCCAAGGGCGAAAGCGTCGACATCGTATTCCCGGAAAGCGGCACAGTGGTCGCTCCGCGTCCGATGATGATCCTCAAATCCTCCAAAAATCAGGACGACGCCAAGGCTTTCATCGACTATGTGCTCTCCGAGGAAGGCCAGAAGGCGGTTGCCAAGGTCTATCTGATGCCATCGCGCACCGACATCAAGGTTGACCGTCCGCTGATCGGCGATCTGAAACTGCTGTCCGGCGAAGGCGCTCCGGCACGCGATGCGGTTCTTGACGGCTTCAAGGCCATCTTCAACTGATGGCAAAGGCAGCAGCGACAGGCGCAGAAGGCAGCGCCCTCCTCAGATGGATTGCCACCTTCGGGTTGCTGCTCGTCGTTGCAGTTCCCTGCCTGTTCATCATCATCCAGGCAATTTTTCCCGACATCGGGAGCGGCTCACTGGCCGCTCCCTTCTCGCTGTTCTTCAAGACCCTCGCCGACCCGGCACTGTTCGGCCTTGCGCGCAACACGCTGATCCTCGGTATCGGCACGGTTGTCTGTGCGGCGATTTTTGCGGTGCCGCTGGCAGCCCTCAGGGCCCTGTTTCGCGTCCCCGGTGCAATCTACTGGGATGCACTTTTGCTGATCCCGTTCATGATACCGCCCTATATCGCGGCGCTTGGCTGGATCATGACGTTGCAGCCGCGCGGCTATATGGAACAGCTGACCGGGCTCAATCTGGCCGGTCTGCTTTTTTCCGTACCCGGCATCATGCTGATCATGGGCCTCAACACCTTTTCCGTGGTCTATTTCGTGCTTTCGCGCACCTTCGAGACGATCGGCGCGCGCTATAGCGATGTCGGTCGCGTGTTTGGCGCAGGACAATGGCGCTCCTTCTGGCGCATCACCTTTCCGCTGGCCATGCCCGGCCTTGCTGCCAGCCTGCTCTTGGTGTTTGCCATGTCGATCGAGGAATATGGCACCCCGGCGGCGCTTGGCCGTCGCATCGGGTTCGAGGTGCTGGTCACCGGCATCGAGAACCGCATATCGGAATGGCCGATCGATCTGCCCGGTTCGGCAACCCTGTCGCTGGTGCTGGTCAGCATGGCGCTGGTGGCCTTCATGGTGCAGCGCTGGCTGCTGACCCGTCGTGACTATCGCATCGTCAGCGGCAAGCCGCAGGCCTCCGACAAGCGGCCGCTGGGCATCTGGTCTGTCCCGGTTTGTCTGGCGTTCGGCTTCATTGCCTTCCTTGCCACCGGTCTGCCCATTCTGGCCATTCTGGCAACGGCCCTGACGCGGACCATTTCCGGCGGTCTGGCGCTCGACAACATGGGACTGCATAATTTCGAGGCCCTGCTTGGGCGTGGCAGCGATGGGCTGATCGCCCTTGGCAATTCGCTGGCACTTGGGAGCTCGACAGCGCTGTTGGCCGGCTTGTTCGGGGCCATCACGGCCTATTCCGTGGTCAAGGGGCGCGGACGGTTTCGGCTGTTTCTGGACGCTTTGTCGATCACACCCAACGCCCTGCCCGGTGTGGTGGTTGCTGTGGGCATCATTCTGGCGTGGAACCAGCCGTGGCTGCCTGTCACACCCTACAACACGCCATTCATCCTGCTTCTTGCCTATGTCTGCATCCTGCTGCCGCAGCCTGTGCGCTATGCCACGGCCTCCCTGCATCAGCTGGGCGACAATCTGGAATCGGCAGCTCGGGTTTGCGGCTCCGGGCCACTCAAGGCCTTCGTGCGGATCATCCTGCCGCTGATCCTGCCGAGCATGGTCACCTCGATGATCCTAGTCTTCGCCGTGGCCTCGCGCGAGCTGGTCGCCTCGCTATTGGTCGCGCCCATCGGTTTCCAGACCATTGCGGTCTATATCTGGACCCAGTTCGATCAGGGCTCCGCCGGGCTTGGCATGGCAATGGCCTTTTGTGCCATCATGATCACGACGCTCATTCCGCTCGGCCTGATCGGTCTGCTCAAATGGGTCACCAAGGGGCGGGTTGCCGGGCTCAACTAGCTGATCGCCAACACCGCACTCAGCGCCAAGGTCAGCGCCACACCCTGTGCCCCACACCGCATGATCGATAAAACAAAACCCCGCTGCATCGCGATTGCTCCGGGGTTTTGCTTTTCGGTGAAGGCTCGGTCACTGCCCCATCAGCAGCGCGGGCAACCATGTGCTGAGAGCCGGGAACAGGCAGAGCAGCACCACCACCAGAAAATTGGCCACCAGGAAGGGCAGCGCACCACGGAAGACTGACAGGATGCTCTCGCCCGACACACTGGCACAGACATTGAGACACATGCCGACCGGCGGCGTTACCAGCCCGACGGCCAGACCGGAGATCAGCACCGCACCGAACTGGATCGGCGAGACACCGAGCATCTTCAGCGCAGGCAGGAACACCGGCGTTAGCAGCAGGATCGCCGGGCTGACATCGACAAAGAAACCGATCAGCAGGATGACCACTGCCACCGCCAGCATCGCCGTGGTCGGACCTAGCTGGAGCTGGACAAACAGCATGCCGATCATTTGCGTCACGTGTTCAAGCGCCAGAATCCAGGTAAAGACGCCGGAAAAGGCGATGATGATCATGACGTTGGCGGAGCTGAGAATGGCCTCGCCAAACAGTTTGGGCAGATCCCGGAAGGTCAGGCCGCGATAGACGAACAGGCCGACCAGCAGCGCGTAGAGAGCGCCAACGGCAGCGGATTCCGTTGCCGTTGCGATGCCTGTAACCACCGATCCGACGACGATCAGCGGCATCAGCAGCGCAGGCAACCCTTCAAGGGTGCTGCGCAGCACCCGGGCTGGCGCCAGATCCACCTCTTCACAGGGGAAACTGCTGCGGTGGGCGATAATCAGCACGATCCCCAGCATGAAGACCCCGACCATGACACCGGCGATCAGACTGCCCAGAAACAGCCGCCCGACCGACTCGGAGGCGGCGAAGGCATAGATGACCATCGGGATGGACGGCGGGATGATCATGCCCATGGTCGACGAGGCTGCGATGAGGCCGGTGGCCGTGCGCACCGGATAGCCCTTGTTCTTCATGGCCGGGATCATCACCTGACCGATCGAGGCGGCATCGGAGACCGAGGAACCCGAGATGCCGCCAAAAACCATCGCCGTCAGCACGGACACCAGCCCCAGACCGCCGCGCAGGCGCCCAACGAACAACATGCAGAAATCGATCAGCCGACCGGTGAGCCCGCCGTGGTTCATCAGATGGCCCATAACGATGAACAACGGCAGCGACAGCATGACCGAACTGTTCATGCCAGCATAGACGCGAGCGGGCAGCACGGCGATGAGATCGGGCTGATAGACAAGGAAATAGAGAAGCCCCGAGAGCCCCATCGAATAAGCGATGGGAACACCGATGAGCATGAACAGGACAAGACTGCCAATGAGCAAGAGCATGGGATGTCACACCGCTAGTTTGAGGGGTCGGCAAGAGGTGTCATGATCAGGGCGATCAGACGGGTGATAGAGAACAGGATGGCAAAGGCGCAGCCGATGGGAATGGCCACTTCAACGAGCCCCTCGGCGATATGCAGAACCGGGTCTTCACTGCTGCCAACAACGGAAATCCACTCGATGCTGTAATAGAGCAACATAGCCTGCAGCATGCCGATCAGGATCAGGTTGATCCCTTCCAGCCAGGCCTTGGCACGCGGCGGCAGGCTGTCGATCAGGGCATCGATGCGGATGTGCTTGCCGCGGGCAATGTCCACGGCAGCGCCCAGCGCGGTGGTGTAGATGAACATCATCACGGTCGCTTCGCTGCCACCGACAATGGTGGAGTTGAAGCCGTAGCGCATGATGACCAGGATGACGACCATGACAAAGATGAGGCCGAAGAGAGCCGTCAGAAGCCACGTCAGGCATTGCATCAGCAGTTTTTCGGCGCGAAGCACTGGATGCACCTGATAGGCAGGGGCGGGACCGGACATGTCAAAGCTTTCCGATGGTTTGGGTGGTCTCTGTCAGACGTCGGGGTGACCATGGCCACCCCGACCTGAATGGCGATCTGGCGCTATGGGCGCGCCTATTTGCCAGCCTCGATGGCCTGCTTGACTTCGTCTTCCGAGAAGGTGCCATTCTGGATATAGAAATCCCAGACCGGACGCACCTTTTCGACAAATTTGGCGCGGTTCTCGGCCGAAACCTCGTTCACTTCCAGCTTGTCACTGAGGAAATTCAGATAGTCGGCCTCTGAGGCGAGCCAATGCTCGTCACTCCATTCCATGGCTTCGCGGGAGACCTTGTCAAACACGGCCTTCAGGTCATCCGGCAGGCTCTCGTACCATTTGAGATTCACGAACAGCGGATCCGGATGGATCTGGTAGTTGAGCAGCGAGAGATATTTCTGCGCTTCGTAGAATTTCATCACCGAGATGTTGCTTGGCGGGTTTTCCTGACCATCGGCGACACCCATCTTCAGGGCCATATAGACCTCGCCATAGGGAATCGAGGTCGGGCTGGCGCCCAGCGCTTCGAAGGTCTTGATGATGGTCTCGATGCCCGGTGTGCGGATTTTCAGACCTGCGACATCGTCAGGCGTGTTGATCGCATGTTTGTTGTTGGTGACAACGCGGAAACCGCCAGCCACACCGGTGGCCGGAATATAGTAGCCATTGTCCTTGGCTGCGTCGGCAATATGGGTGCCGAAATCGCTGCGCATGGCTTTGAGCACCGCGTCGGTGCTGTCATAGAGGAATGGCAGGGTATAGATCAGGAATTTCTTGTTGGCCTTGGTGAAGGCGCCGCCTCGAGTGCCCTGAACAGTGCCCATCTTGACCATGTCCATGACTTCCGGCTCGCTGCCCAGCTGGCTGCCCGAAAAAACCTCGACAGAGATCCGGCCCTTGCTTTCCTTCTCGAGCGCTTCCTTGAAGAAGAGCATGGATTTGTGCCGGACCGAGCTGTCCGGTTGAGAATGGGCGAATTTGAAATTGAAGTCTGCGGCCATGACCGGGAATGCGAGCCCGATCCCGACGGCCATGATTGCCAGCTTCACAAGTGTCTTGTTCATGAATGCCTCCCTTTTGAAAACCGTTCTTTCCGGTCGAACGGCGAAACGGCGCATTCCCCACCGTTTCCTTTCTCCTCGATAGCAAGTGGTCAACGGGCGAGCCCGATGGGTTGCAACTGGATGGTCTCCCAATCATCCATACCGTCACAACAGCACTTTGCTAGAACACTACTTACTGGTAGATAATGTCAACAAACAAGATTATAATTTACCACTATTGCGACAACCGGACGCATCCCGATGTGAAAAATATTTTCAGCCAATCTTTTGCAAACAGGCTCAAATTCGCCTGTTTTTGCGGTATTAATCGGCATAGTCTCGGATAACTTCAGACTTTCTCCGTGCAGCCACCATCATAAAAGAGGATATTGACAACTGACAGGAAGTGCCTATCATCCATACTATAAAATCGAAAAATCCATACTTTGGAATAGGTTCCATACCGTATATCCAGAGACTTGAGGCAAAAATGGCGAAGCTTCCGAAAAATGTCCGGATCGGACGCAACGGACGAGTGGGTATTCTCAAGAAGGTTCCGCGAGACCTTTGGGATCATCCACAATACCGGGAGCGCGCCAAGGTGATAGAGCGTTCCACAGGTGCCGTTGATCTTGCGGAAGGGGTCAAGATTGCCAGCGCCATGCTTAGGGATCTGGAGCAGGAGTTCCGCGCGGCCCGGTCCGAGCTGGCCGTCATAGATGCTGCGGATGAGCCGGACGCACTGGTCCTGACCGCGTCCCCCGAACCGCTTGCCGTCGCCGAAGAGGAAGACGTGCCGGACGGTCGGCCCCCAGCCTCGCCAAGACGCCGGGAAGCGGAAACCACCCGGCGGGATATTCTGGATGCCGCCATGGAGGAGTTCGCCGCGAAGGGTCTTAGCGGGGCGCGTGTCGATGCCATCGCAGCCAGAACGCGGACCACCAAGCCGATGATCTACTATCATTTCGGCAGCAAGGAAAAGCTCTATGCGGCGGTCATGGAGGAAGCCTATGGCGGCGTGCGCAGCAAGGAACAGGGCTTGCATCTGGACGAGTTGCAGACTGAAGAAGCCATGCGCCGGCTGGTCGAGGTCACCTTCGATCATCATGCCGAGCACCCGGAATATGTCCGGCTGGTTACTGTCGAGAATATCGAAATGGGACGCCACATCACCGGACGCAAGAGCCTGATAGAGCGCAATGCGATTGCCATCGAGACTGTGCGCGATCTGCTCAAACGCGGCGAAGCCGAGGGCACTTTCAGGGCAGGCATCAATCCCTGGCATCTACATTTCCTGATTTCCTCCTTCTGCTTCATGCGCGTATCCAACCGCTATTCCTGGCGGGCAGTCTTCGACATGGACCTGTGGGATGAGGCCGACGTTCCAGCCCAACGCGAGATGATTGTCGAGACAATCCTGCGCTATGTGAAGCCCTGAACACCCACTCCGCCGGAGTGCGGTTGCCTTTGCAGCCCTTTCCCTCTTCTCACCACTTCTTGCCGCAACCGGCCTGTCAATGGTTCGACGGCAGCTGCGCGACTATTGCCGGTTTGCCGCGATCAGCACCGGTGCGGCCTGCCCGTCCATCTTTTAAGAACAATTCATGGACAGTCATTCCATATAATCTCCATTTCATTGAATGATTTTCTAGGCCATATATGCCTCAACAACAAAAACAAAAAAACGAACCGGCAAGACCCAATAGAACAAGAACAAGAAAAACAACAAGAACAAGAAACGGAACGAGACAATGAAAAAAATCATGACCCTTTCGACTGCAGCCCTGGCTCTCATCGGTGCTTACTCCAGCTCCGCTCTGGCCGCCGATACCGCCAAGCCTGTGACCGAAGCCCTCAAGGAGCTGTCTCACTACCAGTCAGAGGAAGCCCGCATTGCCAAGAATCTGGAGACCTTCGATACACTCGACTTCGAAGTCTTCTCTGGTCAGAAATGGGATCGCCTGCATGAAAGCCACGCCAAGGACATCGTCGTTCACTGGCCGGACGGACACAGCACAAACGGCATTGACCGCCATATCGAAGACCTGAAGGCCTTCTTCGTGTTCGCCCCGGATACCAAGATCGACAAGCATCCGGTTCGGATCGGACAGGGTGAATGGACTGGCGTCGTTGGTGAAATTGCTGGCACCTTCACGGAACCGATGCCAATCGGCAACGGCCAGTTCATCCAGCCGACAGGCAAGGCCTACAAGCTGACGATGGCCACCATTGGTCACTGGACCAAGGACGGCATCATGGATGAGGAATATCTCTTCTGGGATAACGACGCCTTCTACAAGCAGATCGGTCTGCGCTAGGCGATCAATCCCCAAAACAGCGAGGGCCTTGCGATAGAGGCCCTCCCATTTGACAGACAAACCCATTCCCTTCAGTGCAAAGACTGCACGCAACCACAGTTGGAACACTTACATGATCGACACCAATACCGCCCCATACGCCGCATTCCTTCTTCGCGTTATCTCTGGTGCCCTGCTGCTTGCGCATGGCCTGATGAAGATCTTCATCTTCACCATTCCCGGAACAGTCGGCTTTTTTGAAAGCCTCGGCTTCCCCGGCATCTTTGCCTATCTGACCATCCTGGCCGAAGTGGCTGGCGGCGCCGCCCTGATCCTCGGCGTTGCCACCCGTGCGGTCGCCATTCTGACCTTGCCTCCTCTGCTCGGCGCTCTGGTCGTTCACTCCGGTAACGGCTGGGTATTTTCCAGCCAGGGTGGCGGCTGGGAATTCCCGCTGTTCTGGGCCATCACCAATGTGGTCATCGCCCTGCTTGGCAGCGGTGCCTATGCCCTCCGCCTGCCGGTTGTCCAGAAGTTCGCCTGGGCCCAGTAATACGGCTTCCGGCCGACAACAGGCCAACGGTCAAAGATAAAAACAAGCCCCATAACACTCTCTCAAAACTCAAGGCGGTGCCTCCTTTCAGGATGGCGCCGTTTTTTATGCGTTCTGCTGCAGCCTTCTCTGCCGCCTTTTCCCTTAAAAGACAATTTGCCACAGGCACTTAAGGGCATGGATGCCGTCCTGCCTTCTTGACGGACCATGGGGAAATCGATATCTGCGACGTTATAACATTTCCCATGGATGACAGATGTTCAAGCTACGCAAATCCGACCGGCGCCTGCCCGTCACCGTGCTCTCGGGCTTTCTTGGCGCGGGCAAGACGACCCTCCTCAATCACGTCCTCAACAATCGCAACGGCCTCAAGGTCGCGGTCATCGTCAATGACATGAGCGAAGTGAACATTGACGCCGATCTGGTGCGGGAAGAATCCTCGCTCAGCCAGTCGGATGAAAAGCTGGTGGAAATGAGCAATGGCTGCATCTGTTGCACCCTGCGCGACGATCTGCTCATCAAGGTGCGGCAACTGGCCGAAGAGGGCCGTTTCGATTATCTGCTGGTGGAAAGCACCGGCGTTTCCGAGCCTTTGCCCGTGGCCACCACTTTCGAGTTTCGCGACGAGTCCGGTCGCAGCCTCAACGATGTTGCCCGGCTCGACACCATGGTCACGGTGATTGATACCATCCATCTGCTCAGGGATTTCGGCTCGAAGGACTTTCTTGCCGACCGAGAAAGTCTGCGACCGGATCTGTCCGATCACGATGAGCGCACACTGGCCGATCTGCTCGTCGACCAGATCGAATTTGCCGACATCATCATTCTCAACAAGATCTCTGACGCCACCCCAGAGCAGCGGGAGGCGGCCAGAGGCATCGTTCATGGGCTCAACCCGGACGCCCGCCTGATCGAAACGGACTTTGGCGCCGTTGACACCAAAGCCATCTTCAATACCGGCCTCTTTGATTTCCAGCGAGCCCACGAACATCCCAAATGGTTCAAGGAGCTAAACGGCTTTGCCGACCATATGCCGGAGGATGCGGAATTCGGGATCACCAGCTTTGTCTGGACGGCCCGCCGCCCGTTGCTGCCGGAGAAGTTCCATGAATTCACCCAGACGCCTCTGCCCGGCGTCATCCGCGCCAAGGGCCATTTCTGGCTGGCAACCCGCTCTCACATCGTGGGAGAATACAGCCTTGCCGGGGCCATCGCCCGCACCTCGCCACTTGGCTACTGGTGGGCGTCTTTGCCTCAGGAGCGCTGGCCGAAAGACCGCGCCAGCCGCAAGCAACTGGAAGCGGTTCTGGATCCGGTTTATGGGGACCGGCGACAGCAGATCGTCTTCATCGGCATGCTCAAGGAGATGAACCGGGACCGCATCTGTTCCATGCTCGACCGCGCTCTGGCGGAACCGAGTTCACAGGGGCCGTTCGATCCGCGCGCCTATACCTATCTGGATGACCCCTTCCCGGCCTGGGAACGGGCAGACTGAGCTGGACACCACGCAGGGAGCCCAAGGGGCCAAGCCCCTTTGCACCCTCACGACCTGCCTTCCGATGGGTCAGCCCAGCGGCAACGCGCTGTTGATGCGGGTGTCGGCGGAAATGTAGGACTGGATCTGGCGCACGATCTGGTCGGCATGATCGGCCGCAAGCCTGTCACACAGGGCAAGATCCCTGTCGACAATCGCCTGCACCATCTTCTGATGCTCATCGACATAGAGATGCGGGATCTCGTCATTGTAGGACTGGTAATAGAGACGCAGAATACGACGCCCCTCATCCAGCAGTCGAGTGAACAACTCGACATAGTAGCGATTGCGGCCAGCCTTTGCGACGGCCAGATGGAACTCACGATTGGTCGCAATCATCTCGAAGACGTCGCGGCTTTCCACCGCCTGCGCATAAAGGTCCTTCCAGTGGTTGATGTCCTTGAGGTCTGCCGCAACATGATTGGCGGCCGCCAGACGCGTCGTCACCCTGTACATCAGCGTCAGGGCATCGAAAAACTGCGACAGATTGAGAAAATCGATATTGGAAACGATGGTCGCCCGGTTGGGCAGGGTGGTGATCAATCCCTCGGCTGCCAACCGCACCAGCGCTTCTCGGATCGGAGTGCGTGACATGGAGAATCGGGCGGCCAGCTGCAATTCGTCGATCGGGCTTCCCGGAGCGATCTTCAGCTCGATGATTTCGCGATGCAGCGTCTGATAGACGTGGCCGACGCCTGCCCCGCGCTTGAAGGGCCCCTTGGTGGATTTCTTGTCTTTTGTCTCGGTCATGCCTTGTCACCTGACGATGTTGCGATGGATATTTTTAGCGAATATCTGAAAACTCCTGAAGCAAATGTTTGTATTTTAATTGTCGACAGATTATTGTGTCAACGCAATTTGAGACCATGGGTAGCATATAGCGATCTACCTGAGCAGGGCGAAACCATGAAAAATCATACATTTCAATGCATTGACGGTCATACATGCGGAAATCCGGTGCGTCTTGTCGCCGGTGGAGCGCCGCGGCTCGAAGGCAAAAACATGATCGAAAAGCGTGCGCATTTCCTTGCGGAATTTGACTGGATTCGCACAGGCCTGATGTTTGAACCGCGCGGCCACGACATGATGTCCGGCTCGATTCTCTACCCGCCGACCCGCGAAGACTGCGATGTCGCCGTGCTGTTCATCGAAACCTCAGGCTGCCTGCCGATGTGCGGCCACGGCACCATCGGCACGGTGACCATGGCCATCGAGAACGGTCTTGTCACGCCGAAGGAACCGGGCAAGCTGCGTCTCGATACCCCGGCAGGTCTTGTAACTGTCGAATACCGCCAGGAAGGGCGTTATGTGGAAGAGGTCCGCCTGACCAACGTGCCGGCCTTCCTCTATGCCGAAGGCATGACCGCAGAGGTCGATGGGCTGGGCGAAGTCACGGTGGACGTGGCCTATGGCGGCAACTTCTACGCCATCGTTGAGCCTCAGGCCTGCTTCCGCGACATGGCCGATTTTTCGGCCGGGGAACTGGTCGGCTTTTCACCGAAGCTGCGCGCCGCGCTCAATGCGAAATACCAGTTCGTGCATCCGGAAAATCCGGCCATCAACGGGCTCAGCCATATTCTGTGGACCGGCGCTCCGAAAGACCCGGAAGCCACGGCCCGCAACGCCGTGTTCTATGGCGAGAAGGCCATAGACCGCTCCCCTTGCGGCACCGGCACTTCGGCGCGCATGGCCCACTGGGTGGCCAAGGGACGGCTCAAGGTTGGCGATGACTTCATCCATGAGAGCATCATCGGCAGCCTGTTCAAGGGACGGGTGGAAGCAGCCGCCAAGGTCGGCGACAAGGACGCCATCATCCCTTCGATCGGCGGCTGGGCGCGCCAGACCGGCTTCAACACCATCTTCATCGATGATCGCGACCCCTATGCCCACGGCTTCACGGTGCTCTGAGATCCACAGCAATCGATAGCAAAAAGGCGCGGACTTCCGCGCCTTTTTCATTTCCAAACCCGGGGGCGGCCTGCAAGCCTATTGCTTGTTGTCGACCAGCCCCATCAGCCGTTCCAGAACACGCGGATCCTGACGCAGCCCGTCATGTTCATATTCGTTGGTCACCCAGGCCTTGAGATTGCCCACCCGGCCAGCGGTTTCCAGTGACAGACCGGCATCGACATACATGTCGTCAAAATAGACGGCCGCGGCCACCGGAACTTCGTTGGCGGCCAGACGGGCCTTGTCATAGAAGCGGCCATCCATCGGCCGATCTGCCAGGGCCATGGTCGCATCACGGAATGGGCGGAGCGCCCGGATTTCATCGAACATCCACGGGAACATCATCTCGCCGGTAAACAGCAACGGCCGGTGGGTTTCGGCAAAGACCGGATGCTTCTCCCGCTCCCGCTGAGCCGCCCAGCCGGACCTTCGCCCGTCCTGACCATAGATCGCTTCCTGCAGAACGCAGAACAGCGGGTTGGTGGCAAAGCCGGTTTCCACCATGACGCTGGCAAGGAACCCCTCCGACAACTGTCCATCCGCGCTGAGCGCCTCATCCAGCAACCAGTGCACTTCCTCATAGCCGGGCTTCATGCCGAAGGCCAAACCGAGGGTCTGCAGGCGACGCACCGTCAGGCGGTCGCCATCGGGCAGACGGATGTCTTCGCTGGCCAGAATATCGGCGATGCGGGCAACCTGCGCCTTGTCGGCCTCGTAGCGGGCATAAAAATGGCGGTTCTTTTCGGCCACGCGCGGAAAGGTGCGTTCGTAGACATCTTCGGCACTGGCATCGAGGCCAGCAAGGCCACCCGTCACATAGCAGGCGTTGAGCGCCTCGGGCGCCATCGAAAGATAGCAAAGGGTCAGAAAGCCGCCATAGCTCTGGCCAAGGGTCGACCATTTGCGCCCGCCATAGACGCTCTTGCGCAGATGCTCACAGTCGCGAATGATGCTGTCGGCTCGGAAACAGGACAGGAAGTCGGCCCCAGCCGCGGTCCCCTTCCCGGTGGAGGCAAAGCGCTGCATGTGGCGCCCTTCCACCGGCGACGACCGGCCCGTGCCGCGCTGATCGACAAGCACCACCCGGAAACTCTTGAGTGCCGTCTTCAGCCAGACCGGGCCACCGCCTTGCGGCCTCGGCCCCTTGCCACCAGGGCCACCCTGCAGAAAGACCAGAAGCGGCAGATCCTCGTCCTTGCGGGTCGGGTCGACCACCTCGCGGGCGAACAGCGTGAGGCTTTCACCGTCTGGCTGCGCCCAGTCAAGCGGCACCGGCAGGGTGATATCGCGATAGGCGATGCCGGGGAAGATGCAATAGGTCATGACACTCTCCTCAAAGGGGCATTGGTGCGATTGGGAAGGGAGGAGCGGCCCCCTCCCCTTCGGGGTGATGGGGTCAATCGGCCGCGATGAGATCGCGCGGTTTGTCCGACAGGATCTCGACGCCGTCCTTGCGCATGATGGCAATATCTTCAAGACGCACGCCGAAGCGACCAGCAAAATAGATGCCGGGTTCGATGGAAAAGACCATACCTTCTTCAAGCACCGTATCGGAGCTTGCCGAGATATAGGGATGCTCATGGATGTCGATACCGAGTCCATGACCGGTACGATGCAGAAAATTCTCGCCATATCCGGCCTTGGCGATTGCCGAGCGGGCCGCATCATCCACGGCACTGGCCCGCACGCCCGGTTTCGCTGCGACAATGGCTGCCTTGACTGCGCTTTCAACGATTTCGGCAATGGCTTCATAGCCTTCCGGCTTGGCCCCGAAATAACCCGAGCGCGTCATGTCGCTGGGATATCCGCCCTTGCGACAGCCCAGATCGATCATCAACGGCATGCCCTCTTCGAGGCGGGCTTCGCCACTGTCATGGTGCGGGAAAGCTCCGTTGGCACCAAAACAGACACTGGCAAATTCGGTGGTCGCGCCGTGGGCGGCAAAGAAGTCATCAATGAACCTGACGACCTCCAACTCGGTCATGCCTACCTTCAGGTTGGCGAAGGCTGCCGTGACACAGGCGTCGGTCAGCAGGGCATTCTCCTTGAGCTGACGGTATTCCATCTCGTCCTTGCGGCAGCGCAGATAGCCAAGGGTTTCGCCCAGAAACTGGCGTTTCGCAGAAGGCAGGGCATCGAGCAGCAGCAGGGCGAAGTCGGCGCGCATGGCCTCATCGACCGCGACCGAGACCCCGTCCCGATTGAGGCTGAAGTCGGCCAGCATGGTCTCAAGGGCATCCTGCGGACCGTCTGCATCCACCCAACAGTAGAAGGGCAGGTCCGTGTGTTGACGAACGCTGTTCTGATTGAGGGCAGGCATCAGGAAAGCTGCATGATCCCGGGTGACCAGAACCATGACCGGGCGCTCGTCACCATGCGCGGAAACACCTGCCAACCAGGCCATATTCGACGTCGGACCAACAGCAACGAGATCGGTTCCAACCTCGGCCATCCGCGTCCTGAGTCGCGCCAGACGCGTAGAATAGATGTTTTCAGGGGACTTGCTCATCGCGGTTCGCTCCATTTCGTTATTCATGTCAACAAGATAGAAAAAATCCGTGCTTTAAGACACATTTCTTGTCGACAATTAAAATACAATTGGTATTGTCTCTGCATAACAATAGAGCTTTCTTTCCACCCCGAAAAGGCGGGACCGGTCGGGTTTCTGGATAAATCTTGGGAGAAATACATGGACTCCACTATTTTCACATGTTGCATGCCTGCGCTGATGACGCCATGCAAGGAAGATCGCACTCCCGACTATGACGCACTTGTCAAACAGGGCAAGGAAATGATCGACGTCGGCATGGGAGCCGTGGTCTATTGCGGGTCGATGGGCGACTGGCCTCTCCTGACTGACGAGCAGCGCATGAAGGGTGTCGAGGTTCTGGTCGAGGCCGGACTGCCGGTTGTTGCCGGTCTCGGGGCAATGAACACCAAGATGGCCGCAGCCCACGCCGCACACGCCCAGAAGGTTGGCGCCAAGGGCCTGATGATCATCCCGCGCCAGCTCTCGCGGACATCGGTCGCCTCCGCCCAGAAGGCCCATTTCGAATCCGTCCTGTCTGCAGCACCCGATCTGCCGGGCGTGATCTACAACAGCCCCTATTACGGTTTTGCCACCCGCGCCGATCTGTTCTTCGCACTGCGCAAGACCCATCCGAATCTTGTCGGCTTCAAGGAATTCGGCGGCCCGGCAGCGCTTTCCTACGCTGCGGAAAACATGACCAGCAGTGATGGTGATGATGCCCTGTTGATGGTCGGTGTCGACACGGCGGTTTTCCATGGTTACGTCAATTGCGGTGCGCAGGGTGCCATTACCGGCATTGGCAACATCCTGCCCAAGGAAGTCTTGCTGATGATCGCCCTGTGCCAGAAGGCCGTCGAAGGCGATCTGGAAGCACGCCGTCTGGCACTGGAACTGGAATCCGCTCTGGCGGTACTCTCCAAGTTCGATGAAATGCCGGATCTGGTCCTGAGCTTCAAATACATGATGGTGTTGCGCGGCAAGCCTGAATACACGCTCAACTTCAATGAAAGCGATGTGCTCAGCGAAAGCCAGATGGGCTTCATCGCCAAGCAGCTCAAACTGTTCGACGACTGGTATGCAAACTGGAGCACGCAGCCTTCACTCGCTCCATATCTCGGATAAGACGCCATTTGGCGCTTTATCCGGGGCCCTTTGCCCAGTCCCCCACAGAGCCCTTCTGTCTTTGACAGAAGGGCTCTGTTTTTTATTGCGGCTCAGAGGTTGACGCCAGCGAGCCCGTCCTTTTCAAAGCGTTCGAGCAGAGCGCGTTCCTTCTCGTCGAGCGCAATGCCTTCAGCCATGGTCGCTTTGCGGGCCACGAACCGGCGCTGGGACGGCAGGCGTGCACCCTGCCCCGCGATGGCCTCCAGCATCATTTCGGCGCGGGCGAATGGATCCCCTGCCCGGCCTGCCGCAAATTTTACCGGATCCAGTGCCAGAATCAGTTCTCCGTGATGAGGAGCGAGGGTCGTTGTGCCCAAGGCTTCCAGAGCCTCCGGGCTGGTCAGGTCGCCGATCATGGCGCCTGCAAGCAGCTCGATCATGGTCGAGATAGCCGACCCCTTGTGGGTTCCGAAGGGCAGCATCGAACCGTCCAGAACGGCGGCAGGATCAGTGCTGGCATTGCCTTCCCTGTCGATCCCCCACCCTTCTGGCAGCTGTTTGCCGGCGCGCTTGTAAAGCTCGATCTCGCCACGGGCAGCCATCGAGGTGGCAAAGTCGAAGACATAGGGGTCCTTGTCGGGGCGCGGCCAGCCAAAAGCCAGCGGGTTGGTGCCCAACAGTGGTGCCTTGCCGCCAAATGGCGCGACCGTTGCATAGCTCGGACACATGGCCAGCCCTGCCAGACCGTGCCCGGCGATGGCCTCGACCTCATGCCAGAGGGCGGAGAAGTGGGTGCAATCATTGATGACCATTGCAGCCAGACCGAACTCTCTTGCCTTTTCGACAAGCATCGGCAGACCGAAATAGAAGGCCGGGTTGGAGAAGCCCATGTTGGCGGCGATCTTGATGACGGCACCGTCGCTGGACATCAGCTCTGGTTTGACATCCGGCTTGACCTGTCCGGCCTTGATGGTTCTCAGGCATCCCTCGATGCGATAAAGTCCATGTGCCGCACAGTGGTCACGTTCTCCTGCGACAATGACATGAGCAAGGCAGTCAGCCACGTCATCAAGCGCTCCGGCCTCTCGAAAAATCCTAGAGACACGGGCTTCCAGAGCCTCGAGCGTGACCATTTCTTTTTGTGACATCTTGTCCTCTTTATGGTTCAAAAAGCATATCTGGTGATTACAATTGCGAGATGATTTCGCGACAATGTGTGGTTCCCGAGAGTAACCGTTATTCCCCCGGTTGCCAAATGCATACAAATTGTATTATCTGTGTCGTCATAACTTCAAGTCTTTCCTGCAGCAAAAGGATATCCCCATGAGCTATACACCACATGGCAGCCATCTGATCGCGGGCGAGAAGGTCAAAAGCAAAGAGATTTTCTCCTCGGCGCCGGTCTCCGGGCCCGCACATGAATTTTCAAAAGGCACTGCCGATCTTGTAGCAAAAGCCTGTGAAGCTGCGGAAGAGGCATTCTGGTCATACGGCTATTCCTCGCGCGAAGAGCGCGCCAGCTTTCTGGACTGCATCGCCGATGAAATCGAGGCCCGCGCTGCCGAGATCACCGAAACTGGCCATCTGGAAACCGGTCTGCCGACAGGGCGCCTCGAAGGCGAACGCGGCCGGACCACGGGTCAGCTGCGCATGTTTGCCAATCATATCCGGGCTGGCGAGTATCTCGACCGTCGCCTGACGGAAGCCCTGCCGGACCGCAAGCCTCTGGCCCGCCCGGACCTGCGCCTGATGCAACGCCCGATTGGCCCGGTTGCCGTGTTCGGTGCCTCCAACTTCCCGCTGGCCTTCTCGGTTGCCGGAGGTGACACCGCCGCTGCGCTGGCCGCAGGCTGCCCGGTCGTCGTCAAGGGTCACAGCGCCCACCCGGGTACTGGCGAGATTGTCGGTGACGCCATTGTTGCTGCTGTCAAGAAATGCGGCATTCATCCGGGCGTCTTCAGCCTTGTTCAGGGTGGCGGTCGCGAGGTGGGCACCACGCTGGTTCAGCACCCGCTCATCAAGGCTGTCGGCTTCACCGGCTCCTTCTGGGGTGGCAAGGCGCTATATGACCTCTGCGTTTCGCGGCCGGAGCCAATCCCGTTCTTTGGCGAGCTGGGCTCTGTCAACCCGATGTTCGTCCTGCCGGAAGCGGCCAAGGCCCGCGGCGATGAACTGGGCAAGGGCTGGGCAGGATCGCTATCGATCGGCGCCGGCCAGTTCTGCACCAACCCCGGCCTCGCCATCATTCTGGAAGATCAGGCCCAGGCCTTTGGCGAAGCAACCATCGAGGGGCTGAAGGCCGTTGGCGAGCAGGTCATGCTGACCTCGAGCATGGCCGATACCTATCGCAAGGGCGTGGCCGCCGTCGCTGCCGAAACCGGGGTGCGCGAGCTGCTCACCTCGATGTGCGACATGCGCAACGCGACACCAAACCTGTTCATCGTATCCGGGGCCGACTGGCTGTCCAACAAGACGCTGAAGGAAGAAGTCTTCGGCCCGATGGGCATCATCGTCACGGCAAGGGACGAAGCGGAAATGCTGACCATCGCCAAGAGCTTCGAGGGGCAGCTGACAGCAACCATGCTGCTGGATGCAGGCGACAAGCCGCTGGCTGGCAAACTGCTGCCGATCCTTGAGCGCAAGGCAGGCCGCATTCTGGCCAATGCCTTCCCGACCGGCGTCGAGGTCTGCGACTCCATGGTCCATGGCGGGCCATTCCCGGCTTCGACCAATTTCGGGGCAACGTCGGTTGGCACCATGTCCATCCGCCGCTTCCTGCGTCCTGTCTGCTATCAGGACATTCCGCTCGACGTCCTGCCGGACGACGCCAGAGACATGTAATCGGAAGGCGCCTGACAAGGACCAGTTGTCAGGCGCCTTTTTCATCGTCTTCCCGTTTGACGGCGCCGTTTGATAGCGCCCAAGATGCATGCGCATTCCGGGAAATGCTTTAGGAGTATTGCTGTGTCATATGATGTTATTGTTCTGGGGGCCGGTATTGTCGGCGTAAGCACGGCGCTGCATCTGCAGGAGCGCGGCCTCAAGGTCGCGGTGCTGGACCGTCAGGAACCGGGCCTTGAAGCCTCTTACGGCAACGCCGGGATCATCGAGAAGGACGGCCATGTGCCGCTGGTCATTCCCAGCGAGATCGTGCCCCTCTTGAAATATGGCAGCAACCGTC
The DNA here is from genome assembly GCF_963666525.1 of uncultured Cohaesibacter sp. Classification (NCBI taxonomy): domain Bacteria; kingdom Pseudomonadati; phylum Pseudomonadota; class Alphaproteobacteria; order Hyphomicrobiales; family Cohaesibacteraceae; genus Cohaesibacter; species uncultured Cohaesibacter sp. The sequence continues at coordinate 2,981,771 of NZ_OY762905.1, read as the reverse complement.
AGGTTTCCATGCATTATCATCCGACGATGATGCCGCGCCTTGCACCGTGGCTGTTCGCCATGTGGCGCCTGTCGACACCGTTCGGCATTGCCTCCTATGCCCGACGCGTCACCCCTCTGCGTCAGGTTTCGGCCAAGGAGCATTACCATTTCGCTCAGGAAGCCGGCATCATGGACAAGTTCCGAGAAACCGGCTGGATCAACCTCTACCACAGTCCGGAAAGCTTTGAATCCACCGCCCGCACACTCGGATACGCCGATGAATTCGGCGTTGAATATGACGTCGTCGGCAAGCATGAGCTGGAAGCACTGGAACCGTCCTTCCACTTCACCGACAAGGACAAGGCCATTCACTGGAAGGGCTGCGTCTCGGTTTCCTCACCCGGTGGCGTGACGCAGGCCTATGCCGCCCTGTTCAAGGGGCGCGGCGGTTCCCTCCTGCTGGGCGATGCCCGCAGCCTCAAGCAGGAAAATGGTGCATGGACCGTTTCCTCGCAGGGTGGCCCTGTTTCCGCTCCCAAGGTGGTCATTTCCCTTGGTGCCTGGAGCATGGATCTGCTCAAGCCGTTCGGCTACAAGTTCCCGCTGGAGGTCAAGCGCGGCTACCACCAGCATTTCGCCAGCAACAACGGCGCCAGCATGAACCGTCCGGTCGTCGATGAGGACATCGGCTTCCTGCTGACACCGATGGAAGACGGCATCCGGCTGACCAGCGGCATCGAGTTTGCCGCCCGTGACGCCCGAAAGACCCCGGCACAGGTCAGAAAAGCCACGGAATGGGCCAAGAAGCTCTATCCGATCGGCAAGCCGGTCGAAGATGAACCGTGGATGGGCTTCCGCCCCTGCTTCCCTGACAACCTGCCCCTGATCGAAGCCTCACGGCAGCATGAGGGCATGTATTTCAACTTCGGCCACGGCCACATGGGCTTTGCCGTTGGCCCGATCACCGGCAAGATGACCGCCGATCTCGTGACCGGCCAGGAGCCTTGCCTGAGCGTCGGTGGTTTCTCTTCGCGCCGCTTCTTCTAGCCGCGGGTCGAGCTGTCCGCCCTTTGAAAAAATCAACGCCACGGCGCTTTGCTGCACCGTGGCGCTCTACTGTCCGGGGTCTCCCGGCGTGCCATGGGTGCACTGCGCTAGAGATAATCGACCAGACTGAGGTTGAGGATCTTGCTGAGTGCCGAATAGCTCGCTTCCAGTTGGGTTTCATAGGCCGTTGCCTCAACTGCTGCCGCAGCAATGTCGATCGAAGTCAGATCCGTTGCGAGATCCTGTGCGGTGGCGATGAAATCCTCTTCATTCTCGATATAGGATTCAATCCGCGAGGAAACCGCACCCGCCTTGCTGGTGGCCGCGATCAGGGCGTCCTGCGCATCCACAAGCAGGTCATCGACGTCATCGAGGTCATCCGTGGTCAGGCTGGTCGTATTAGCCAGATAGGACAGGGCTCGCATCGCCTGTTCGATCCCCTCCAGGTCAGCCGTAACGCCGTATTCCACCTCGGTGCCGCTATCAAGCCGGATGAGCTGGGTGTAGTCATCGCCCTGATAATAGTCGGTGTTGACCGTTGTCAGGTCCGTTGCCTCATAGCTTGATATATCAACCGGCTCGGTATCAGTTTCGCTGCCGGAGAAAATATAGCGGCCATTGAACTGCGTATTGAGCAGAAGCACCAGATCTTCCAGATACTCCGCGGCTTCGGTCTGCAGGTCTTCCAGCTCATCGTCGGTGCTGGTGCCCGAAACCGCGCTACGGGCGTTGGTCAAGAGATCCGTGATATCTTCAAGAACAGAGGCATAGGTATCACTGCGGCTGACGACCGTTTCGGCCGCCGAGATATTGGCTTCTGCTGTTGAAATGGACGAACTCAGATCCAGCACTCGCGAGACCGACGTGCCCAGCCCGCCATAGTCAGAAGACACCAGACCGCTGGATTCCTGCTCCTGGATCTGTGCAAGTTTGGCCTGCGTGTTCAGCGTCTTCTGCAGCAGGGATGATGTCGTATGGAATGTAGCAACGCGCATTGCCATGTGATCACCTATGCAAATGCCGATTTGAGGTCATCGAACATTTCCTGAAGCGTGCTCAGAATGGTCGAGGCCAGAGAATATAGCTGTTCAAGCTCGGTCAAACGGGCCGTTTCCTCGTCGACGTTGACACCGCAGGCCGAACTGATCGCATCTTCCGCCGAGCTGAGCGCACTCTCGGCCACATCCAGGGCATCTGACGCGCTATTGGATGTGGTCACCGCCGTGGATATGATTTCCGTGGCATATTCCGTAAAGGTGCGGTCTCCGGAAGCCAGATTGCCCGCTTCATCGTAGGTGGCATCCCCCTGCAGGGCATCCAGAATATTGTTGGCGGTCGTTGATGCATTGCCCGAACCCAAGAGGGTTGTCGGATCGTCCAGCACACTGTCCACCACCTTGATATCGGACGCGCCGGTGCCGGTCAGGATGTCACCATCCAGCCCGTCCACCGCATTCAAGGTCTCGATCATCGTGGTCGCCAGCTCGTCAAGATCGGCCATATAGGCGGGCAACGTCTCATCGCGCAATTCGAGCAGGGCTCCGATCTTGCTGTCCGTGCCGGTCAGGCGTTCGGTGATGTCCGACCCATTGACGGAAATGGTCGTCTGGCCGTCTGCATCGGTCCCGGCTGTCAGCAAATGGGCTGTCGATCCGACCAGCATCTGTCCCGACGAGGTGTAGACCTTGGTGGAGCCGTCATCACAACTGAATGTCGTTACATCAAGATAGGCCGACAACGCGACGATGGCTGTCGTCAGCTGGTCATCGAGATCTGCGGTGCTGTTGCCGCTCGCCGTTGCGGTCCTGATCTGCTCGTTCAGGGCGTCGATGGTTTCCAGCAGGGTATTGACCGTATCCACCGCCGCCTCGACTTCACTATCGGCGTCATCGATCAGGCCCTGCACCGTGTCGGCGGTATCCCGGATCTGGCTGGTCAGATCTTCCAGTGCAGAAACGGCATTGCTGGCCAGGATGGTACTTTCCGGCGTGGTTGCGAGCTCTGTGACGGCTTCCTCGAAATCCGAGATGGCATCAACAAGAGACGTACCCGACCCATCCTCGTCTTCCAGCGTGCCCAGCGAGGTCTGCAGGCTGCTCAGATAGTCTGCCGTCGTCGTGGCATAGGACGCTTGGGACGTGGCGTCTGTCAGGTCCTCGATGAGATACTTGCTGACAGACGAAGAGACGCTTTCGACTGAGACACCAGCACCGGATCCGGCCGAGATCGAAGAGGACACGGAAGCAGTCTTGGTCGTGTATCCCTCGGTGTCCGCATTGGCAATGTTGTTGGAGGTTACAGACACCTGCACCTGCGTTGCGGCAAGCGAACTCGAAGCAATATAGCGGGCAGTCGATAAGGACGACATCACCTTTTCCTCTCAGATCGTGCACGCAGCGAGCATGTCGCCGGTTGCTCGATCAGAATGTCTGGCATTGCCGGGCGGATATCTTCATCGACGAGTAACCAGATACACCTCGCCAATCCGCTTTACACTTTCCGATGCGGCTTGATGGAGCCTGCCCCATAGGCTGCGCTTGCGGCCCGGCCGGTCGAGCCGTAGGACGGAAGCGCATTGGCGTCCTGATTGTCACGGATCGCACGCATGATGGCGTTGATCCGCCGCTCGTTGGCGCTTTTGGCCCGGTTCAGGTTGCTGGCATTTTCCATGAAGGACTGGGCAAGGATCTGAATGCGATCCTGCAGCCGGTTGAATTTCTCTTCCGATGCGTAGAGGAAAGCCTCTCGTTCGGCCTTGAAATCCTTGAAAAAGGCATCGAACTCAGATGCAAGCTTCTGCTTTCTAGCCAGCAGGTCATCCAGCGAGGTCGGTCTGCCGCTTTCCAGACGCTGATTTTCTTCAGCCGCAATACGAATGAGGTCGTCCGCCACCTTGATCGCATTGTCGATCGCCAGTTCGATGCGCTCGACATCCCGTTGTGAATGAACCATTTCAGTATTGAGTTTCGAATTCATGGCACACCCTAACCCTTGTTGTACTTGCGGTATTGATTGAGATTTGCGTAGGCCGAAGCGACCTGATTTGCCTTGGTCTTGCGTGATCGCTTCACCTTGATTTCCTCTTGTTGTCGACGCATCCTGCCGATCAGAGTGGTCAGATCATTCTTGGCCACCAGCAGAAGAAGCCGGCCCGATTTCCTGTCGGGGTCCTGCTCATATCTGATGATCTCCGCCTTGATTCGGCGGATCTCCCGTCTGAACTGAGCCACTTCCTTAGACATTCAGATCACCTTACGGCGCTCATCAGATCGTCAAACATCGAGCTTGCCGTTGAAATGATCTGTGACGCGGAGGAGTAGGCCTGCTGGGCGGCCAACATGGCAGCAAACTCCGTGCTGGTATCCACGGTACTGGCTTCCAGTGAGCTGCTCTCGATCGTCCCGGCGGAACCCTGCCCGGCGATGTGCAGAGTGGCATTGCCGGAATCGTTGGAGACGGCGTAGATTCCGTCGCTATCTTCCGCCAGGCCATCGGAATTGGTGAAGGTTGCGATGGCGATCTTGTAGATGGTTCTGGTTTCGCCATTGGTGAAGCTGGCAACCACGGAGCCATCAGAATCGATTTCGACCGAGTCCACCGTGCCATACGGGCGTCCATCGACGTCAATGGATGATACATCGATCTCGGCTTCATCGGAGTCGTTGCTTGAATACTGGGTCAGACCGTCCGAACCACCTGCAGTTCCCAGATCCATGGAGATATCGCTATCCGAGGCGCCCGTTGTCCAATCGATCGAAAGCGTGGCAGTATCGACCGTTGTGCCCGTCGCGGATGTGCCCGTGGCAGCGTCATAATCCCCTTCTTCAATGTGATCGAGGTTACCCTCGGAATCGAAAAAGATCGTGTAGGTTCCGGATGTGACAGACCCTGTTGTCGAGGAGTCATCGGCAGAGACAGGATCTGAGTAGGAAACGGTCCAGGTGTTTTCGTCGACTTTTGTGTAGGTCGCGGTCACCGTGCTTGCCGTACCCAGAGAGTCGTAGACTTCAAAACTTGTTTCAAAGCTGTCGTCAACTGCGGCATCGGCCGGAAGGGTAGCCTGCATCGCCACTTCGGTGGTGGCCTCGGCAGAGCTCTGGATGGACGAGATATCGATCTTGGTCAGGTTCACGCTGCTGGCGCCACCGGAAACCTCTCCATCCTCGTCGGTTGCCCAACCGAGAAGGTAATAGTCCCCATTGGTCAGATAGCCGTCATCATCGACACTGAATTCACCGTTTCGCGTATAGTAGCGCGAAGAGGAATCCCCTTCCTCGGAAACCACGAAATAGCCATCGCCCTCGATTGCCAGGTTGGTTTCGATATCGGAATCGGTGATCAGGCCCTGAGCCGTGTTGTTCGTGGTATTGCTGGCCGAAACGCCACCGCTCTTTGATGCCCCGCTTCCGGCAACCAGGCTGGAAAAGCTGGTCGTGGAGGCCTTGTATGCGGTGGTTTCAGAGTTTGCCAGGTTGTTGGAAACCGTCGACAAAGCCTGTGACTGCGCGGCGAGCCCCGATACTGCAGCATTCGTTGCACCCATCAAGCTCATGATACTCTCCTACTAGTGCGCCACGTCGTGTTTCGATGTCTGAGTGGCAGGTTTGGCTTCAATTCAGGAAAACGAGCCCCGCGGCCCTGGCGGGGCCACTCATCAGGACGAACTGATCGCGGTAATGTCATCGACGGTGAAACCGACATCGCCGATCAGCAGGTAGGTGTCGTCGCCGGAAGAATCGATGCCGGTAACGGTGCCGGTAACAGACGTGCTGACGTCCACATCATCGCCATTCGCATCGGTTGCGGTGACCTCGATGGTGTAGACACCGCCGTCATCAAGCTGGTTGCCATCATCGTCGACGCCGTCCCATTCCACGGCGTAGGTGCCCTCATCGGCCTCGCCGGTGGTGGTGTAGACAGTGTTGCCATCTTCATCGAGGATGTTGATCGTCACTTCCTCGGCGTCGCTATCGAGCGTGTAGTTCCACTGGGCCGATCCGTCCTGCAAGGTCGTGGTGTCGCCTTCGACGGTCACCGTCTGCCCTATGTAGCCAAGTCCGTTTGATGACAGCATCGTCTCAAGGGAACTGACCACGGAGTCCAGACTCTCGGAGTTGGAAACCTGCTGGTCATAGTTGGCCAGCTGAACCAGCTGGCCAAGAAATTCGGTCGTATCGGTGGGATCGGTTGGGTTCTGGTTCTGCAATTGCTCGACCATGAGCTGGAGAAAGTCGGACGTGTCCAGCCCCAGAGTGGCGGACGACGTCGTTGTGGTCGTGGTCGTTGCAGTGGATGACGCCAGTGCAGATACAGTCATGGCTTTTGCTCGTGCGTTTTAAGAAAACACGAGATAAAGTCCGCCAATAGAATTCGGACTCTATCCCTCATAATTCTGAAACGGGACAAAATCCAAAATCAGGCGAATTATTTTTAGTTTTTATTTAGGAAAATTCTGCCCAATACTTATTTCCTCTGGGCAATTTTTTCCTATTTTGCTTATGTAGCATAAAAACAGAAATATATTGTAAATTTCAAAGTATTCAATGACATATAACTGAAAATATACTATCGATTCATTCGCTTCATCTACAAAGAAAACAGGCATATTCTAAGCGCCAGACTTTCATCCGGTTACTCCTGTGACGAGATCTGTCACACCTCCTTCCCAACCAGAAAGAAGCTCAACAGTCAGCCGGGAGGGAATTGGTTTGGGCGGGAGGCAAGTACAGAGGCCCGACACAAGGTTTACTTCTTGACCTTGCTCATGATCCTGTCGACCAGGGAGGCCGGGGCCTTCGGGGCAGGAGCAAAGCCTGCCAGTTTTATAATGCTCAGGACAAACTGAAATTTCTTCCGCGCGAGGTCGGAGCCAAGCATCAGCTCCCTGGCCGCAGAGGCTTCATCCTGCGGCCAGTTTTCCAGATCAGCGCCATAGCGATCCAGCAGTTCTTCGAACCGCTCAATCGACATATCACCATGGGACCCGACCATACTCGCCCTATCATTCGATGGACGACATGGTGCCTGGGCCCGATCATCCAGCTGTTATCCTGCTTTTGCAGTCACTTCCTCGCTTCCCTGATCTAAGATCCCACCCATAACGGTGTCAATGCTTCGTTGTGGCATTCTTGCTATTTCTGCCCATGCGTTGCGAAATTCAAGAATACCGCCCGCCAGTTTTGCATAGCGTTCGATGGCGTCATCCTTGCCATAAGCATTGTGGAGCGCAAAAATGTTGCTCGTGTACATGTCAATGAACTGCTGGCCCATCTGGGGATCCGCATCCAGGCTAACATTCTGGCGCAGACCGCTCAGAATTTTCGAAGCATGGACAACGCGCCCAAACGCACTTTCGAATTCCTTGCGCCGCAAATAGTAGCTCGTCAGGATGATCGCGTTCAACGCTTCATCAAGCAGCATGGCAACGGCCTTGACGGGAGGAACAGCGGTATTGGCTGTACGATAGGCGCTAATGGCACGATTGTGCGCGTAATTCATATTAGTCGTCTCCAGAATTGAGGATCGCCTCGATGTAGGCCAGATCGGTTTCGGCCGCTTCAATGGCGGCCTGATATTCGGAATAGAGCGAGGTCAGTCGCTCTTCGTAAGCGTCGACCGTGTCCATGATGTCTTCATACTCGGTCTCATAATCTTCGTTCTGCTCTTCCAGACTTTCGATCTGGGATGTGATCAACCCGTCGTCTTCATCGGCATATTTCGCCACGGCAGAATACAACGCTTCGACGATGCCGGATGTGCAGGAGAAGGAAATCGTGTCGCTCTCGTCGCCGGTGTAAACGAAGGTTATGCCTTCATATTCGGTGCCCTCGACACCGACGATACGCGACCCGCTGACCTCGAAGCACCCCTCTTCGCCATCACAAAGAACACTGGTGACATCCCCGTCCTCATCAACCGTGATGTCCAGCGTGAAGGAGGACGGCATGTCATCGTTGCGCTTGAGCAGCGCCAGGTCGCTGTCGCTGACGTCATACTGGAAGTTCAGCAGATCCTCGATCGCATCGATGTCGTTGAGCAGGGCATCGTTGAGCGTATCCTCATCGAGTTCCAGATAGTTGTTCTCGTCATAGGACAGGCCGAGCGTCGCCATGCTCTCCTTGTCAATGACCGTGGAAAGAGCCGCGTAGATCCCGTTGTTGGCACCGCGCAGCAGGCTGTCGCCAAACAGAACCGCATCATCCGAGGCGCCACCATCTGCATCCGTTTCCTGCTGGGTGATCGCCCACTCGCGGTAGGCGTTATAGGCATCCACCAAGGCCACAACGGCTTCCTTGATGTCGGAAAGCGACTGGCTGATCTCGACGGAAATGGATTCTCCGTCGTCCGTCGTCGCATAGAGCGCGAAGGTGATCCCGTCGATGACGTCATCCACCGTGTTGCTGTTACGGGTCACCTCGACGCCATCAACCGTCATGATCGCATCCTGTGATTCCTGCAGGACGTTGGCATAGTCACCGGTATCGGAATCGACAATGCCTAGCGCAACCCCGATATCGGTGCCGTCGGTCGACGTCATGACGATGTCCTGCCCGGTCTCACCGGTCAGGACCAGCTTGTATTCCGTATCTGAAATCTGCACGACGGTTGCCGTCACGCCGGAATCATCAGTGTAGTTGTTGATCTCCTCGGCAATCTCCGTCAGGCTCATGTCGTCGGAAATCTCGATTTCGACAGCATCATCCTCGGACTCGCTCATCTGGAGCGTGAACGTGCCTTCAAGCCCGAGGTCTGTTGTGCTGTCCTCGTAGCTGCTGCTCATCACTTTCTGGGCTTTGGCAAGCTGGGAAATGGTGACATCATAGGTCTGAACCGCCACACCGGCTTCACAGGTGACCACGAGAGCGTCTTCCGCGTCAACGCCGCCAACCCCGGTCAGATAGGCTTCACGCTCGGAAAAGATGTCATCCAGTTCAATCAGCGAGTCATCGGTACCACGGATGGCTTCCACCGAGTCCAGCAACGTGCTGAGAAGATCCTGCATCTCCTCAAAGGCTTCGATCTCGCTTTCATTCTCCTCGATCTTCGCTTCGATGCGGTCAGCCGGCAACTGCTTCTGCGCAACGGCCGCTTCGATCAGGGCGTCCCAGTCGATGCTGGAGCTAGAGCTGGAGGTGCTGGTGCTGGAAGAAGTCGACGTTGTGGACGTGGTAGTGGTCGTCGTTGTACTCGAATCGGTAGAACTCACACTCGTCATTCGTCAACTCCTGTTTCAATGCAGGGTCAGGCCGCCCGATGAGGCGGCCTGACCAATGTCACTACTGGATCAAGCTCAGCAGGTTTTGTGGCATCTGGTTGGCCTGGCTTGCTGCTGCAACTGCGGCCTGAACCTTTACCGAGGAAGAAGAAAGGCTGGCCTGTTCGGCAGCAATGTCCACGTCGGCGATGGCAGACTGGGCCGATTCAAGGTTTTCAACGCTGGTATCGATCTGGGCGGAACGGAACTCGAAGCGGGACATCGTTGCACCGATTTCTGCACGCGCTTCGGAAATCTGGTCGATGGCTAGGTCGAGTACGGACAGGGCCTCGGCTGCGCCCTCCTCGGTGGAGACATCGAGATCAGCGATACCCAGCGAGTCACACGTCAGGGAATCGATGGACAGGTTGATGGTATCCGCGGACGTCGAGCCGACAACGATATCTGCGCCAGTGGTGTCCACTTCGGTGGTCGTGCCATTGGTGGTGCCAGCCGTCAGTCCCAGGGAAGCGAGGTTCAGCGTACCCGACCCATCTTCCAGAGTAATTTCGGCGTTGTCGCCCTTTGCGAGCGAGGTCAGGGTCAGGGTGCCGGACTCGTTGGAGGCGACGATCGTATATTCGCCTTCATCATTCAGAGCCGAATTGATCTGGTCGACCATTTCATCAACGGTCATCGTGGCATTGGTGCCGTCAGACGTGGCGGTCAGGGTGACTTCGATGTCATTGATGGTGATGGTGCCGGTGGTATCTACCGCAGAAGCGGCAGTGTAGGTTGCCGATGCACCTTCAACAACAGCGGCAGTTTCGACATCATCGACGGCGAAGTCGCTGGAGCCATCGAGCAGGCTCTGGCCGTTGTAACGGGTGGATTCGCAGATGCCGTCAATTTCTTCCTGCAGTTCTTCAAATTCGGCCTGTACATAGGCGCGTTCGGTATCGGTCACCGTACCGGAAGCAGATTCAGACGCCAGCGTCTTCATGCGCTCTACGATATCAGCGATGTTGGATGCGCCACCGTCAGCGGTCGAGAGAACCGAAACGGCATGGGAAGCGTTGGTGGAAGCCTGTTCCAGTGCGGCAACGTCGGTGCCAATCTTGGTGGAGATAGCCAGACCCGCAGCATCGTCGGATGCCTTGTTGATGCGGGAACCGCTGGCCAGTTTCGCCAGCGAGTTGGTCTGATCCTGAGAGTTGGAATTGAGGTAACGAACAGCGGTGTTGGCTGCGGTATTGGTAGAAATTACGGGCATAGTCGAACTCCTGAACTAAGCGATTGCCGCGTTACTGAACTAGCGGTTGACGCTTTTTCTTGCGTCTTGTTCCTGTAACGGTGCGCGCTGCCCAATTCAGGCGAGATTTATTTTTAATAATTCTCTGTCCGGTTAACCGACCATCAACGAAATTACGATAGTGCCCTCTTCCCTCGTTAAGCATTGGAAGTAAAAATTCGAAGAAATCCGCAGGAATAGTCTTAATATTCCCGACCAAATTTGCTTTCAAATTTTCAGAAACTATTTTCAAGGAACACTCTTTTTTGCTTAATGCAAAGTAAACACCTGATGGTCGTTGTCTTCCAATTTCATCCATTGATCAGACTTGGAAAGACTTTTTTGCCAAAACCCCAGCGCGGCAAATCGCGCTGAGGTTTCTGTGTCGCCAGCTTTTGGTTGATCAGAGCCTATTACTGAACGAGGCTCAGCAGGTTCTGCGGCATTTCGTTTGCCTGCGTCGCGGCAGCAACCGCGGCCTGAACCTTCACAGAAGAAGAAGACAGACTTGCCTGCTCGGCAGCGATATCCACGTCAGCGATGGCAGACTGGGCTGCGTCAAGGTTTTCGACGCTGGTGTCGATCTGAGCCGACCGGAACTCGAAACGAGACATCTCGGCACCGATTTCGGCACGTGCTGCGGAAATGGTGTCGATCGCCATGTCGAGCACGGAGAGCGCTTCTGCCGCCCCCTCCTCGGTAGAGACGTCGAGGTCCGAGATACCCAAGGCATCGCAGGTCAACGTGGAGATCGACAGATTGATGGTGTCGGCCGAGGTGGAACCCACCACGATTTCAGCGCCGGTGGTGTCCACCGCAGTGGTCGAGCCCGTTTCACTGACGTCCGTACCCGCCGTCAGGCCACAAGCGGTCAACAGGGTTGCGGTACCTGCGACATCTTCAATCGAGATCTCTGCATTTTCGCCGGTTTTCAGGGTCGAAATGGTCAGATTGCCCGTCGTACCGTCAACGCTTGCCTCGATCTGATAGTTGCCATCATCATGAAGCTGTTCATTGATCTGATCGGCAAGATCCTGGGCGGAAAGCGCTGCGGTGTTGGTGCCATCAGACGTTGCCGTGATGGTGATCTCGATATCATTGATGGTAAATGTTGCCGTGAGATCGGAGGCAGACGCTTCAGCGGCGTATCCAGCGCTCACTCCGGAATCGAACTCAGCGGCAGTCGAGATGTCGTCCACCGAGAAATCGCTGGAGCCATCGAGCAAGCTCTGGCCGTTGTAACGGGTGGATTCGCAGATACCGTCAATTTCGTCCTGCAGTTCTTCAAATTCAGCCTGGATGTAGGCGCGTTCCGTATCGGTCACTGTGCCGGAAGCGGATTCAGACGCCAGCGTCTTCATGCGTTCGACAATGTCGGAAATGTTGGACGCGCCACCGTCAGCGGTGGAAAGCACCGATACGGCGTGGGAGGCGTTGGTGGATGCCTGCTCCAGCGCGGCGACATCCGTGCCGATCTTGGTGGAGATAGCCAGACCCGCAGCGTCATCGGATGCCTTGTTGATGCGGGAACCACTGGCCAGTTTTGCCAGCGAGTTGGACTGGTCGTCCGAGTTGATATTCAAATAGCGCACTGCAGTGTTTGCAGCTGTGTTGGTAGAGATTACTGGCATGGTAGGTATCCTGACTTAGAAAATGGCTCCACAAGAACAGTGCCAAAAAGTGCGTTACTTCACGCTTTGAACATGTAACGTGTCAGGTTCGACAAACCGGTCGAGATTTATTTAGATTTATTTTCAGGCAGTTTAAACCTTTGTTAACCATAACGAATTATTGCGCTTCGATTTCAAAAGGCATGAAATATCCCGGAAATCCGCCATCTGTAGAGCAGTCCGGCGCAAAGTGAACGGCTTAACGAAAGATTAACGCCTTTCAATACTTGGCATGAGCCCTTTTTAAAATGTTGCCATCCGCCTTGCAGATTGCAAATTTCGATGGGCCCTCAATGGCTTGTGACAGGCCCCGTCGTGCAGGAATGATTGGGCTATACTTTGCCTTATCAGGCATCTATGCCGCTCTCATGCCCATCGCCGGATGTTGCCCCACCTCAGGATGCTCCACCTCAAAGCAGGAAGCCCGGCCCGGGTCGTTATCGGGCTATTGAAGCAGCTTGAGCAGATACTGGGGCACCTTGTTGGCCTGAGCGACCGCTGCCACGGCAGCCTGCAAGCGAACTCGTTCACTTGCCATCTTCGACATTTCCCTGGCGATGTCGACATCCATGATTGCCGACTCTGCCGCTTCCAGATTTTCGATGCTGGTGTCGATCTGACGGGCACGGAATTCAAAGCGCGACATCGTTGCCCCAAGCCCGGCTCTCATGCCCGCAACAGAATTGACCGCCACACCCAAGAGCGACAGGGCCTTGTCGGCACCATCTCGCGTGGAAAGATCGAGATCCGACAAACCAAGCGCCCCGGCAGACAGGGCTTCAATCGAAAGATTGATCGTATCGGCACCGCTGGCCCCGACCACGATGTTGACACCAGTGGTCAAAGCCTCGACCGAACTACCCTTTGCGCTGATGTCCGTTCCGCTGGACAATCCCATGGCCGACAACAGGGCTCCGTCCCCTGAAACATTGCCGATTGTCAGCCGTGCCAGCTCACCGGTTTCGGCCGTCTCGTAAATCAGATTCCCCGACGCATCGACAGAAGCCGTGACCGTGTAGTCCCCCTGTTCGTGCAGGGAAGCATTGATCGCATCGGCCAGATCTTCCACCGACATCGCCTGAGTGCCGGTCCCATCACTGGAGCTGGAGACGGTAACCGTCGTGCCATTGATCGAGAAGCTCGCTACCGCATCTTCGGTCTGGCCCGCAGCACTGTAGCCGGAGGATGACCCACTGCCGTAGACAGCGCAAGTCTCAACCGTGTCGTCGGCATAGTCGCTGGAGCCATCAAGCAGGCTGACGCCGTTGTAGCGCGTACCGGAAGCAACCCCGTCGATTTCCGCCAACAAGGCAGAAAATTCCGTTTGAATGCTGCTGCGCTCATCATCTGTGACCGTTCCGGAGGCTGCCTGCGAGGCCAGCGAGACCATGCGTTCCAGAATGTCTGCAATCGCTTCGGCTCCTCCGTCAGCCGTCTGCAGCAGGGCAAGACTGCTCGAGACATTCGAGGATGCCTGCTCTAGGCTTGCAATGTCAGACGACATTCGGGTGGCGATTGCCAGTCCCGCCGGATCGTCCGAAGCCTTGCTGATGCGAGAGCCGCTCGACAATTTGGATATGGAAGTCGAGACGCTGTTCGAACTCTTGTTCAAATAGCGCAGGGCGGTCGTGGCGGCTACATTGGTCGAAATGACGGGCATTCTCTGCTCCTGAAGGCTCATCGACTCGCATGGATGATCAATCGCAATGCAGAGCCGGATGCTACCCATCTAACGGAGCGACCAGACAAAACCGGGCGAAATTAAATCGATCCGGGTGTGAGTTTGCTTAAGGTTGAGTAAACAGGGACAGGATGTCCGCACTGTGACTCTTGAGACTGTCGCGCAGTTTCTGACGCCCACGCTTGAGGAGCGATTCAACTGCGGAGACGCTGGTTTCCATGATTTCTGCGATCTCGCTGTTGCTCATGCTCTCATTGTAGGAGAAGACAATGGCGATGCGCTGCTGGTCTGGCAGCTTGGCGACCGCATCTTCCAGCAGATCGATCGCTTCCTGCATTTCGAGCACAGCCGACTGGTTGGAGCTGTCATCCTTGACATCCGGCAGTTCCTCCATGGCGGATGTCCTGTTCTTGCGCAGAAGGTCGATGCAACGGTTGGTCACGACCTTGAAGAGCCAGGTGGAGAATTTGGCGCGGCCTGCTTTCCATGAGCCACGGCGGGTCCAGACCTGCAGGAACGCATCCTGCAATACATCCTCAGCCTCCGGTCCATCCTGAAGAATGCGGTAGGCTACGGCATACCCCCTGTCGATGTGACGTTCGACAAGTGCCTGAAAGGCTTCTTCCTGACCAAGTGCGATCAGTCCGAGCAATTCGTCATCGCTCAGCGCAACCAGGTCGCGCGCCTGCAATAGCTGCGATTTCGTCACAGCAGGTTCAGACACGGCCGAATGTGAAACAGATTGCACGGTTGCGTTCTTCATTGCTCAGTCCATCAACGTTTCAGGCTAGAAAGACACCTCACAAAATTCTTCATACTTATAAAACGTTGTACCGAACTCTTTCAGGCGTGTAACTATGAGTTTTTTTTCAGCATATTTCTGTCTTTTTCTAGGAAAAATATGCAGTTTACGGGGAATCTTTTGCCTAGCAAAAAGTCATGATTTATGAACTTAAATATTTTCGAGAAATATTGTTTCTCACTGCTAGATATATATTATATTGGTTGGTAATTTTAATTTTTGAAATTAATTTTTAATTATTACAAAATATTTTTGTAAATATGTGATATTTTTATACTTAAATATTGAATTTTATTATTTTTGTTTTTCAATAAATACGATAACAATCAAAATTTATGTTATATAAATTATCAATTTTAATATAAAATTTATTTTTTAACAAATCAAAAAATTGATATTTCAATTTTTTATTTATAATGAAAGTACTTTTTGTTTGTATATTTAGATCTCGAACAGCGCACGGTCTTGCTTCACTTTCTGGTTCAAGATATTCCTAACTCGATTAGGAGATCGTTAACTATTCTTGACGGAACATTAATTATCTCAATTTTTACGAGAGAAAACTCTTTGTCATAAGCAGAAAGACACGGAAATATTTTTGAACATTAACACACAAAAACTGTGGTTCCGTGACCGGCTCAAAACCCCGTTTCTGCACAGAAAATTCCACCCCATGGGGTGTCCTGTCGCCTTGCGACTCCTGATTTTTCCCGCATGACTCGCCTCGAATCCATTACGAATCACTCAAGATGGAGCCGGATCGTTGCCCCTTCCGTTTCCGACACATGATGGGTAGGAGAGCGTCCTGGCCTGCAACAAATAGCCGTATACCGCCAGAATGATAAAAGGCGACGACAGTTACCTGCCGCCGCCTCCAATCTGTCTGCCTGTAAGAGCCCACGGCTCAGGCGTTAGGCTGCCGTTTCTTCGGGTCGCTTGTCTCCGAACAGTCGCCGGATGATGACATAAAGGGCCGGCACCATCAGAACGCCGATGAAGGTTGAGGCGACCATCCCGCCAATCACCCCGATACCGATGGCATTCTGGGCGTTGGCACCTGCACCCGTCGCGACAGCCAGAGGCAGCACACCAAGGATGAAGGTCAGTGCCGTCATCATGATCGGGCGCAACCGCTGCAAAGCGGACTCGACGGCAGCTTCCACCAGATCATGACCCTGCTTGTAGAGCGTCTCGGCAAACTCGACGATGAGAATGGCATTACGGGCTGCCAGACCGATTGTTGTCAGAATGCCAACCTTGAAATAGACGTCGTTGGACTGACCAAACAGCCAGGCGGCAAGCAGGGCACCAAAGACACCCACCGGAACCACCAGCATCACCGAGATGGGAATGGACCAGCTCTCATAGAGCGCGGCCAGTGCCAGAAAGACGATCAGGAAGGACAGTGCATAGAGCATCGGGGCCTGCTGGCCAGACTGGCGTTCCTGATAGCTCAGGCCCGTCCATTCCACGCCATAGCCGCCGGGCAGCTGGGCGGCCAGTTCTTCCATCGCCGTCATGGCCTGACCCGAGCTGGTATCCGGCCCGGCGGACCCGTCAATCTGGATCGCGGACGAGCCATCATAGCGCGCAAGGCTCGGGGCTACCGGCTCCCATTTGGTGGTGATGAAGGCACTGAACGGCACCATGTCACCGGAGCTGTTGCTGATGTACCACTTGCCGATATCCTCGGGCTGCATGCGATAGTCCGCAGCGCCCTGCACGATAACCGGGCGCAGGTTGCCGTTGAGGTCGAAGTCATTGACATCCTTGCCCGAGAAGATCACCGACAGCATCGAGTTGACAGAACTGAGGGAGACCCCGAAGCTCTCGGCTTTCTGCTGGTCGATCAGGATGCGCAGGGCACTCTCGTCCTCGTTGTTGGAGGAGCGGATGTTCTGCACGCGGCTGTCCTTCTGGGCCAGAGCAACCAGCTGCTCGGCGGCCTGGGAAAGCTCGTCATGGCTTGCCCCGCTGCGCGAGACCAGATACATCGAGAACCCGCCCGAGTTGCCAAGCCCCATGATTGCCGGTGGCTGCATGACATAGATCTGGGCCTGCCGGTTGGTAGCAAAGTGCTGGTTGATGCGCAGCGCTACTGCGCTGGCGTCCAGCGAGCTGTCCTCGCGCTGATCGAAATCCTTGAGTTTGATGAACATCATCGCCTGGTTGGAGCCGGTGCCACCGAAACTGAAACCAAGGGCGGCGAACGTGGCGTCAATCGCTTCCCCTTCGGCGCTCTGCAAGTAGGAATCCACCTGCAGAACCACTTCCCTGGTCTGTTTGTAGGTCGATCCCTCGGGCAGCTTGATCATACTCATCAGCATGCCCTGATCTTCCGTTGGCAGAAAGGAGGAATTCATCCGCTCGTAGACCAGCCATGCGCCCCCCACGACAAGCACCAGCACCAGCATCATCGTGACCGGGGCTTTGAGAATGAAGCGGACCACCGAGCCGTAGGAACGGGAGAACGCGTCAAAGGTCTGGTTGAACCAGCGCGCCGGAGCGATTTCCTTGCCCGGAGTCTGCTTGCGCAGGAAGCGGGCACAAAGGGCTGGCGACAGGGTCAGCGCCACGAACAGCGAAAGCACCATTGCCGCGATCATCGTGATCGAGAACTGGCGGTAGATTACGCCTGTCGAACCACCAAAGAATGCCATCGGCAGAAAAACGGCTGACAGCACCACCACGATCCCGATCAGCGCACTGGTGATCTGCCCCATGCTGCGGCGAGTGGCCTCCATGGGTCCGATGCCTTCGTCATGCATCAGTCGGTCGACGTTCTCGACCACCACGATCGCGTCGTCCACCAGAAGACCGATGGCAAGCACCATGGCAAACATTGTCAGGGTGTTGATCGTGAATCCGGTGACCGCCAGCACCGCGAGGGTTCCCAACAGCACGACGGGCACCGCAATCAGCGGAATAAAGGTTGCACGGAAAGACTGAAGGAAGATGAGCAGCACCAGAACCACCAGCACGACGGCCTCGCCGAGTGTGTGATAGACCTTGTTGATCGACAGCTCCACAAACGGCGAGGTGTCATAGGAGTATTGCACCTCGACTCCTTCCGGCAGCGAGCCTTTCAGCTTGTCCATGGTGGCGCGAACCGCCGCCGAGGTATCGACAGCATTGGCGCCGGTGGCAAGGTTGATGCCGAAACCGGCCGCATTCTGGCCCTTGAACAGAGAGTTGGAGCCGTAGTCCTCCTGGCCGATTTCCACCTTGGCAACATCGCCCAGGAAGACCGAACCGCCGTCATCATTGGTCTTCAGCAGGATCTGCTTGAACTCGTCAACCGTGGTGAGCTGGCTCTGGGCGGTCAGCGTTGCGGTGAACTGCTGGCCGTCAACCGTGGGCTGGCTGCCGAGGGAGCCGACCGAAACGGTGGTGTTCTGCGCTTCCACTGCCGAGACCACATCACTGGGGGTCAGCTGGTAGCGGTTGAGCGACATAGGATCGAGCCAGATGCGCATGGCATAGCCGGACCCGAAGGCGTTGATGCCGCCGACACCATCCGTTCGCTGGATGGGGCCTTCCACGACCTCTTCCAGAAGGTTGCCAAGTTCCAGGCTGGAATGCTTGCCGTCCGTCGAAACCAGAGCGCCGACCAGCAGGATGGAGTCGTTCGACCGCCGCAGCGTTATACCGGCATCCTGCACCGCATCCGGCAACTGGCTTTCGATCTGGCCGATCTTGGTCTGAACGTCATTCTGCGCGGTAACCGGATCAACGGCTCCGTCAAAGACCAGCTCGAGCGACGAGCGGCCAGCGCTGGAGCTTGAAATGGTATAGAGAACGCCGTCGACATCGGTCAGACTGTCCTCGATGACTTTGGTGACGGAGTTCTCGACCGCTTCGGCGGTTGCCCCCTTGTAGGTCGCTGATACACGAATGGTCGTCGGCGCGATGTCAGGATATTGCGCAACGGGCAGGCTGGTGATGGACCATGCACCCGCCAGCATCGTGACAATGGCAAGCACCCAGGCAAAGACCGGGCGGTCAATGAAAAAGGATCCCATTATGTCTACTCCTTCGCAGGCTGGGCAGCAGCCTCATCAGAAGCAGGAGTCTTGGCAGCATCAGTTGAGGCGGAGGCCTCGACTTGCTTGATGATTCCGTCGACATATTCCACCGGGACGACCTTGATCTCTGCCCCTTCGCTCAGGTTGCGGATGTTGTCGACAAGGATCTGGTCACCCGCCTTCACACCGCCGGTGACGATCCAGTTGTTGTCGTAGGATCCGATCTCTTCAAGCGTGGCAATGGCCACCTTGCCGTCCACAGCCACATAGGCCGTCAGATTGCCATCACTGCCACGTTGGGTTGCGCCCTGTGGCACGAGAATGGCCTTGGAAGTGCCGAGAGTCGCATCAACGCGCAGAAACTGGCCAGGGATGACCATACGCTTGGGGTTTTCGAATTCCATGCGCAGGGCAACGGTTCCTGTCGTCGTAGAGACCGATGTTCCCGGCGAGCGAAGAACCCCCTCTCCATCGAGGGTCTCACCATTTTCAAGCTGCAGCTTGAGGCTCAGTTTGTCAGCACGCGTCAACTGCCCGCTTTCCACCAGATTGCGGATGGCAAGCATCCGCACGCTGGATTCCTGCACGTCGACATAGATCGGATCGAGGCGCGTTACCGTGGTCAGCGCTGTCGTCTGGTTCGACGTCACGATCGAGCCGACCGAAACATCGGCCACTTCAGGGATGCCGGAGATGGGACTGCGGATCTCGGTCCAGTCGAGGCTGAGATTGGCCGTGCGCAGGGCAGCATTAGCCGTTTTCAGAGCGGCTTCCGCCTTGTGCAGAGTGACCTCGGCATCCTTGACATCGGCGGTTGAAATGCCGGTGCCCTCGATCTTGCGGTAACGATCCAGTGTGATCTGTGCCCCCTCCAGCGTCGCCTGAGCGCTGGCAACGTCCGCTTCGGCGGACTGCACCGATGCCTCGTAGGTTTCGTTGTCTATGCGGAACAGCAGATCCCCGACAGCGACCGGGCGCCCCGGTGTATAGGCGATCTCGGCGATGACCCCGTTGACCCTGGGTCTGATATCGACCTGTTCAAAGGCCACGGCCCGGCCCGGCAGGGTCACCTGAAAGGGAACGTCGGCGTCCTTCAGTGTGATTGCGCCGACTGTTAGCGGGCCTTGCTGTTGTGCGCCCATGGCACCGCCGGGTGCGGGCTGCGCGAAAACGAGGTCCGAAGCCATCAGGCCGAAGACCAGGGCCACGAACGGTGTCAGCATGAACTTGCGGGACAAGCGAATGGGGGAGCAAAACATGATTTTCTTTTCTCGGTTGCGATCTAGGTCTGGTTCCTGAGTTTCGAAAGCGATCTTCGTTGCGAAATTTTTTATTATTTCATTCTTTCCGATATCAGGATTAGTATAGAAATTATCTTTCTTGGAAGATAAATAGGGATTCTGTCATGAATGTGGAAGAGCGAAGCGATCACGTCTCAGCCAACTGGCCCGAAGCCGTAACACCTTATCTGCAAAGCGCAGCACTGCTGCAAAGATTGTTCTCGCTCTTGCAGGATGACATAAAAGTGCTGCTCAGGCAAAGCGGCCTGACCTATGCCGAGTTCGATGCACTAGCCGCATTGCGGTCGCAGCCACCGGGTGCGGCACTGACGCCGACCGAGCTCTACGGCGCCATGCTGATTTCGTCTGGCGGATTGACGAAAGTTCTAAAATCCCTTGAATCCCAAAAACTTGTCGCACGTCCAACATCAGAGGGCGACGCTCGCAAGAAGCCCATTTTGCTGACGGACAAGGGCCGTGAGATGCTTGCTGTGCTGATGCCGAAAATCGCCACCCGCTCTGAAAAACTGCTGCAGAACGGCTTTGAGAATGCGGAAGATTGCCAACGCTTTGCCGAGCGCCTCAAGGGAATTGTCGGGGTGGTCGAACAGGAAATCGCCGGCGGATCAAACTGAATTCGGACCTGAATCGGAGCCACGCCTCGGTATTTTTACCCACAGATATCGTGTAACCGAATGTCACCAGCTGTCTGGGCAGACACATTCGGAGCCTTTTGACCCTGTTGCAGTCGCAAAAAGCCATCCCATCCAGCATTGGTTCGGGAGCGGAGCATGAAAAAGCCCCCGGAGTTTCCTCCGGAGGCTGATTGTTTCATGGAAGCAGACGGGCTCAGTTGAGCTTGTGCTTTTCCATGCTGCGCACTTCCTGTGCCTTGAACTGGCCAAAGCGCGGCAGGAACTTGTC
The DNA here is from genome assembly GCF_963666525.1 of uncultured Cohaesibacter sp. Classification (NCBI taxonomy): domain Bacteria; kingdom Pseudomonadati; phylum Pseudomonadota; class Alphaproteobacteria; order Hyphomicrobiales; family Cohaesibacteraceae; genus Cohaesibacter; species uncultured Cohaesibacter sp. The sequence continues at coordinate 2,960,876 of NZ_OY762905.1, read as the reverse complement.
CCATTCGACGGAGTGGGCGTTAAACTCCGGCCCATCGATACAGGCGTGCTGACGCAGGGTCTTGCCGTCCTTGAGCACAGGCACCATGCAGGCCCCGCACATGCCGGTCGCGTCCACCATGATGGAGTTGAGGCTGACCACAGTCGGTACTTCATAAGGCTTGGTCAGATCGCTGACGGCGCGCATCATCATCGGAGGACCGACTGAGACGACCTCCGCGATCTTGCGCCCCTTGGAAGACTTGCCATCCTTGAGCATGTCTTCGAGCGGGTTGGTGACAAAGCCCTTGATACCGAAGGTGCCATCGTTGGAACAATAGATGACGTCCAGCATGTCGCCGTATTTGGCCTTCAGAAGCCCCATGCGTTCGTCTTCGCCCGTCCAGAACAGATGGTCTGCCGAGCGGAAGCCGATGATCATGGTGACATGGTTGCCGGTTTCCAGATGGGTCTTGGCAATCGGATAGATTGCCGGCAGACCCACGCCACCGGCCGTGAAGACCACCGTTTCTGTCTCCGGATCGAACTTCTTGACATCGCTCGGTTCTCCGAGCGGGCCTGCGATACCGGCGAAGAAATCGCCTTCCTTCATCTTGTTCATCAGTTTGGTCGAGGTACCCATGCCCTGAATGACCAGATCGATGGTGCCGTTTTCACGGTTCCAGTCTGCAAGGGTCAGCGGAATGAGCTCGCCATCCTGGGTTGCCAGAACGCGAACGAACTGACCGGCCCGGGCCGAATGGGCAATGACCGGTGCACGGATTGTCATCTCGACAATGCCTGCGGCCAGGTCGGTGTGCTTGAGAACGGTGTGTTCGGCCAACCCGAGGCTGGTGAAGTGATCCGCTCTCTTGACCATGTCGGCGATGTTGTCAGAAGCCAGATCGATGGATCCGAGGATCTGTCTGGCAGCTGCCTGACCGTCACCGGCAGCAAGAATGGCCGTGGAGCCACCGCGGGCAGCGTCACCACCGGTGTAGATGCCATCAATGGAGGTTTCCTGGCTGTCCTTGCCAACGTTGATCGTGCCCCATTTGGAGACCTCGAGCTTCGGCTCGGAGGACGGGATGATCGGGTTGGACTTGTTGCCAAGGGCCATGATGACCAGATCGGCCGGCATATTGATGACTTCACCGGTCGGGCGTGGACGACGGCGACCGGAGGCATCCGGCTCACCCAGCTCGTTCACATCCACGACAGCGTGGGTGACGAAGTGGGTGTGGTGATCGCCGACGAACTCTTTCGGTCCGCGCAGCTCTGCCAGATGGATACCCTCTTCCAGTGCATGCTCGAGCTCTTCGACACGGGCAGGCATTTCGGACTGGGTGCGGCGATAGACGATGGTCACGTTGCCGCCGAGGCGTTTTGCCGTGCGGGCTGCGTCCATCGCGGTGTTACCACCACCAATCACGAGGATATTCTTGTCCTTGACGTCCGGAAGCGGCGTTTCATAGGCCGGATCACGGCCACGCATCAGGTTGACGCGGGTCAGGAACTCGTTGGCCGACATGACGCCGAGCAATTCCTCGCCCGGAACATTCATGAAGGTTGGCAGGCCAGCACCGGAACCGACGAAGATCTTCCAGAAGCCAGCAGCTTTGAGATCTTCAAGGGTTGCGGACTTGCCGACCACGAAGTTCTTGACGAACCGGCCGCCCAGAGCATCGATCTTGGCAACCACGTCATCGATCAGCGTGTTTGGCAGACGGAATTCAGGAATACCGTAGCGCAGCACGCCGCCCAGTTCGTGGAAGGCTTCGAAGACCGTTACCGGGAAGCCCTCAACAGCCAGAAGATAGGCGTTGATGAGGCCGGAAGGACCGGAGCCGACCACCGCGATGGGTGGCTTTTCGGCCTTCTGCCATGGGCTTACGATGCCAGCGAAACGGGAAAGCTGATCCGGATTGGCTGCCTTTTCGTGTTCCGGCAGGAACCATTCCAACTGGCCGATCTCGATCGGGCGGTTGGTGTGCTTGCACACGCCCTGGCACTGATGTTCCTGCGGGCAGACGCGGCCTGTAACGTTCGGCAGCGGGTTGCAGCTTTCGATCAGTTCCAGCGCCTTGCGGATCTTGCCCTTGGCGAGCAGGTCGATCATTTCCGGAATGTGGATCTTGACCGGGCAGCCACCAATCTTCTTGGCTTCCTCTTCCTTGGTGCGCTGGATGATGTGCCCCAGCTCGCAAGGCCTGTCTTCGCACTGCTTGTCGCGCAGCACTTCGAGCCAGACGATCAGTTCGACCTCACGCAGGGAGAAGCCGAGCGTCTGATAGCCAAGGTAGCCTTGGTTGACCAGTTCAAAGTCGGCAGACCGCTCTTCCGGCGTGCGGATGTATGGCGGAATATAGCTGTCTTCAGGCCAGCCTTCGGACAGCCCCTTGAACATCGGGTAGCGGTCGGACATGTGGGCATCGAGCGCCTTGATGAACTTGCGCTTGAAGCGAAGCGGCAGGCTCCACAGGAAACGCTGGATCAGGGTGCTCATGTCGTCGTTCTTCAGCAGAAGGCCCCAGAGCGTCTTGATGAATTTCTCGCTCAGTTCGTCCTGCTGGAATTCCCAGGCCATGGCCTGGGCTCCATCCGCGATGAAGACATTCCGCAGGGACCTGGGGTCCGCTGCGAGATGTTTCTTCAGAACGTCCATTTGATGATCAAACAGCGCGCCCTGAGTGACTGCGGTGTCAACTGTCATCGTACGATCTCCGCATTGCATTTTGCCGCCACTTTCATGATGCGGGACTTCAGGTCCGGAGTAACTTCGACGGCTTCCAGGGCACCCGGAATGGTATGGGCCACTTCCATGACCGCTCCATTTTCGACAACCTTGGTCAACTCGAAGAGCTCAGGAACGTCCTGATAGCAAGCCTTGCAGTTGGTGCACAGGCTTACATCTTCATCATGGATGTGCGGCAGGCTCGCGCCCCCGGCTGCCGGAGCTGCGGCTGCAGCGCCGTTGCCGGCAGATGCGGCTGCGGCCGTACCGCCCAGACCGAGAACGGCAGGAGACGCGGACATGGAGGCCATTTCAGCCATGCCGGCTGCAATGCTGTCCATGGAGAGCTCGCGGGATTCCAGAGCTTCCTTGTACTTCTGCTCCATCGCGGCCAGCTCTTTGCTGTGTGCAGCGTCGAGTTTGGCAGCGGTCTGACCGGCCAGATGCTGAAGCGTGCGCCAGTTCTGACGACGTTCTTCAACCAGATGCACGATCATGGCACCGACTTCCAGCTTGACCAGTTCACGCTTGGAATTGGTCTTGAGGATGAATGGAACCTTGCGGCCACGCTCTACCAGCGGCATGTCGATGAATTCATGCAGCGGCACAACGTCCACTTCACCCTTGATCGGACGGAACTGCTTCTTGAAGCGCACTTCGTCGTAAGCATAGTCAGCCGGGGTAAGTGGCAGATCCATCAGCTTGAGCTGGCCATCTTCCATGTAGGAGATGGTCTGGCTTGCCCAGTCCTGATCGATTGCCGGGTTGCCTTCGATGTTGAAGCGTTCGGCAAGGGTCTTGCCAGCCTTCGGATCATGGACGAAGAGCGGGCTTACGCGAGCTTCGACGGCCAGTTTCGAACGGCGGTGGGCAGCATCGTCGGCAATCCCGTGCTCACCCTGGCATGGCGTGTAGACGTCAAGCAGAGCAGGCGAAGAGGAATGCTTCAGATAGGCCATCACGTTCTTGAGGAAGTGACCCGGGAAGGAGGTCGCACTCTGCACCACGAAGACTTTCGGGTGGAAGCTTGCGATCAGACCCAGTTCCTTGCGGTCCTCGACCTTGCCAGGGTTGGCCTTGCCAAAGCGTGCAAGGTCACTGTCCTGACCGGACAGGGATGCCGTGGATGCCTGACCACCGGTGTTGGAATAAACGCCGGAGTTGAGCACCATCACCTTGACTGGCGTGTTGCTTGCCAAGAGGCGGGACAGGGCACCAAAGCCGATGTCATAGGCAGCACCGTCACCGGAGATGTTCATGAAGGTCGGCAGCAGGTCACGTTCTGCGTCAGAGAAATTGTGCCATTCGAAGTTGCTCAGGAAAGCCCCATCAGTAGCCGGATCATAGGCGTTGGCCAGTTCCAGCTTGGCAAGACGCATGGCCTTGAAGTCAACCGCAGCATTTGCGGTCATGCCTTCGAAGATACCCTTGATGACAGCCGGTCCGTCGTGGAACAGGCTGTTGACCCATGGGTCGTTGTAAGGGTTGAACGGGAAGGTCGAAGCGTAAACCGAGCTACAGCCGGTCGCGTTGGCAACAACCAACGGAGACTGACCATTGCCGGTCGGGCCGCCTTCGAGCATGAAGAGGCGTTTTTCGAGCGTCTTGAGGGCGCCGGAAATACGGGCTTCACGATCTGCATCGCCCTTGACTTCCTCGAGTTTGAGGGAAAGACCGTTGATCAGTTCTTCCAGCTCGCGGATGTGAGCCTTTTCGCGACGATTGTGGATCGCATGGGTTGCGGAAACAACCTGACGGATTGCCGTCACCTCGCCACAGCCGCGGCAAGCACCATGACCACCGGTGGTGGAATAGTAGTTGGCGCGATCAAGCATCATGCGCTTGATTTCGTTGTTGTCCTCATAGGCAGGTTCAACGAAACGGGCTGGCGTGTTCGGGGTTTTCGACAGGAAGTTGAACTTGGACTGCAGGTCATGCAGCAAGCCGGCATCCTGATCGGTAGCCACCAGAGCGCCCGGACCGCAGATGTCCACGCATTCCAGACAGCCAGTGCATTTCCACGGGTCGACAGCGACTGCAAACAGACCGCCCTGACCGGTGTGTTCCTTCTCCACGGCATCGAAGAAAGGACGGGTCTTGGCGACCGGCAGAACAGCAACCGCCTCAGCGATGCGGTCCAGATTGCCCTTGACAACGGCGCTCTCGACATAGAGCTCGTTGACAGCTTCCTTGACAAGCGTTGCAAAGCTCGGAGCATCGCCCAGAGCGTTGAACTTGCGGCGGATAGCCTCACCGATGGTGCGGACATACTCGCGAATGACTTCGCGCTGTTTCTCCGGCATTTCGATGTCTTTGGCAGCAGCCATCAGCAGAGCGTCGATATCGAAGACGGTCGGCGGAATGGCGGCATCCGGGCAGACCATCGAGCAATCAAGGCAGCCGGTGCATTTTTCCGGATCAAACACGGGCACTTCGCGACGGAAGAGGCCCTTGTCCTTGGCAGCAGCGGAGCCAGCAGGCATGAACATGCCGGAGCCCGGCAGAACCGGAGCTTCACCGATGGCGCCTTCGCGGAACGGAGCGGCGACGGTCTCTTCATAGTAGAGGCTGTCGAACAGGCCTTCCGGAGAGGACTCGGCTGCGATGCGGCACATGCTGGAAGAGATGGCCGGGGTGAATTCGGGAACCGGATCGCCTGCGGCGTCCACTTCAACAAATTCGGGAGCAGCATAATCAACGACAATCGTTTCATCGACGCCGTCGCGGATCACAGCCATGTTGCCTTCGACAACGGCTTCACCCTTGGTGCCGAACTTGTAGTTGATCTGGCTGCGGATCTTTTCGATGACGGCGGCACGATCAGCCCCTTCGGTCACGCGTTCCACATGGCCACAGACGGCACCAATGAAGGCGATACCCATCATGCGGGTCTGCAGGGCAGCAACCGGAGCATGTTTTCTGGCGATTGCGAAGCCGTCGACGACGAGGAACTTGATCTTCCGGTCGCGGATGGTCTTGCGCATGGCAGACGGCAGTTCCTTCCAGACCTCAAGCGGAGACAGGTTGGACTGCAGGATGAAGGTGCCTCCTTTGACAAGGCCGCGCAGCGGGTTGCTGTGAGCGAATACCTTGTGGTCAGGCGAGACAACCACTTCAACATCTTCAAGGTCGGCGTTGGTGATCAGCACCGGTTCCGGAGACAGGGTGATGTAGTAGTTGGTCGGAGCGCCCGATTTTTCCGAGCCGTATTTCGGTGCGGACTTGGAATAGAGATGCAGGGCGTTGGCCAGAATGTCCGTCAGCAGCTTGCCTGTAGCAATGGTGCCGTAACCGCCAACCGAGTGGAAGCGGATGCGCAGGGCGCCTTCCGGCAGCAGGCTCGGGTTCGGTTTGGTTTCCAGAGCCATCAGCTCGGTTTCAGGATAAGCAGCTTTCAGCTTGGCCTGAAGTTCGGTCATCAGCGGGCTGGTGTCCTTGGAGAAGAACTGGCTGCCGAGATAAACGAATGGCTGGCAAGCGCCTTCCATGTTTTCAAAGGCTGCCACCAGATGGCGCGGCTGCAGGTCATGGGCACCCAGGCCGAAGATGGCAGTGGTCAGTTTTGGCAGCTCGGAAAGGGTCGGCATGTCCGGATAACGGTCGCCGGCGCCATTTTCCATGGCCTTCAGAAGAGCCGCCTTGGCAAAGGCGGTCAGAGCGGTGTTGTCGGAACGCTCGAGAATGGTGACGGCCTTCTTGCCCTTGACGGCTGCAACGAACTCGGCATCCGGGAACGGCTGAAGCATCTTGATGGAGACCACGCCAACCTTCTTGCCCTGACGGCGCAGATAGGCGGCAACAGCCTGGGCATCATCGGTCACGGAGCCCATGCCGACAACAACGGTTTCGGCGTCTTCGCATTCGAAGCATTTGACGGGTGAATAGCTGCGGCCGGTCAGAGCCGAGAATTCATCCATGGCTTCACGCACGAAGTGCGGCACATCGCGAACAAAGTGGGTGCGATGGTCGACAGCGCCGGCCTGGAAGTCAGGCTGGTTCTGAACGCCACCGGTCAGGCCCGGATTGTTGATGTCGACCTGAGCAGGAACGCGCTGGCGGGTGCCTTTCTGGAAGGCGTTCAGCCACTGACGGTTCCACTGCTTGTGCAGCTCGGCAGGCATCAGGTCAAGGGTCTTGGCGACCAGTTCACCAGCGTTGTCCGCTTCGACAGCGTCGGCATTGTCGTCAAGGAAGGCCACGAGCTTGGCATAGGCATCCTGTTCCATGTCGGAGCTGTGGCGGCCGAGATAGCGCTTCAGCTGGAAGACACGACCCTTGGCGCCATACAGCATTTCCTGAGCAACGGTCGGGCACATGATGCGGTCGGTCGGATCGCCGATGAATTCACGCAGAAGGCCATCTTCCGGCATCTGCACTTCGCTCATCATGTGCGAGGTGACAAAGCCGTCCATGCCGTTGGCGACCGGAATCATCGACATCGCGCTGACCTTGTAGGAGATCGCGGCGAGGTCGGCAGCTTCCTGCGGGTTGGACCCGAACAGGATGGTGTAGCCCGATGGCAGCAGGGCGTAGATGTCGTCGTGGCCAGCCATCACGTTCAGCGAATGGCGGGATACCGAACGGGCAGCTACCTGCATGACAAAACCGCCGACTTTCTTGCCGACGGTTACATAATGAGATTCGAGGCCATAGAGAACGCCCTGGGAAGAAGACGCGTTGGACACATACTGCCCACCGGTCAGCGCAGCACCAAGAGCACCCGACTGGGCGGAGTGTTCACCTTCTGGCTCGAAGAAGAAGGGATGGCGTCCCCAGACATTGACACCGCCGCCAGCTCTGAAAGCTTCGTAGATTTCGGCGATCTCGGTAGAAGGCGTGATCGGGTATCCGATGACACCGCCGCACACCTGACCCATCACCTGGGCCACGGCGCCGTTGCCGTTGATTACCGTTGTCTTTCCGGGATACGCCGGCGTTTTTGGAAGTTTATCGTTCATATGCTCCACCCAATTACAGCAGACCTGTCATTTGGGAATTCCAGTCTGCCGAAATGAAATAAAGTGCTCAAAGAAGTGCTTGCAAACCAAAGCCTAGAGACGAAGACTCGTTACCCCAGGGTCCTCAACTATCCTTGGCTGGCAGAAGCAGTTGCGTGGTTGGTCATGGTCATGTGAGCCACACAAAAAAGTCTCGAAAGTGCATCACCATACGGTCAATTTTTCGATACTTTAGTGTTATAATCGTTAGTCTATCGCAGGGCTTCAGGCGTTGATTTGCATCAACGTAGGGAGGAGAGCCTCTTTCGGCACCACATGACGGTACAATTTCCGACCGCCATAGAGCGATTACAAAACAAACTCTTACTCTCTGAATTTGCAGCAGAAACAACCTCAACCCCAAGACGGGCAGAGGGCATCCGATACACCTTAGGATTAGGTGAAGGGCAATTTTCTCGGCATATATGATAATAAGACCAAAGAATTAGAGAATGTTACCTTATAACGGGACTCAATCCGCAGTTTCCTCTGACTTCCGTCTGCGAGCGGGTCAGACAGACGGTCTCGCAAGCCTCGCCTTGCGCTCCCGGCAGGCCTGTCCTTTTCGCTTTCGCGCCCACGAAGTGCCTACAGACGAGCAATCATCCCCGTTTGGCCGACGCCCTCCGCCGACAGGCCTTCATCTGGTCCCTCACGGGCGACAGCAAACAGCCGAATGCACAGTGGCCAAAGGCATCAAACGACTCACCACACCCGATTGATCTGCAACTCCAGACTCAGATCCGCTTTCTCCAGAAGTGACCCTTATTATAAAGAATTGCGCTTTTGGCGGGCGCCGTTCCTGCCCCCGGCCCCACCTGGTGCGGTTTCAACGAGACCGGCAGGTTGCGCAGCGGTTAATATTCACAGGTTGCATAATATTGCATATCGATTTTTGGAGATATGCAAACTACCGCTATCCACTTTGGTCTAATGCGCGATTCGGCGCGGGAAAGAGCGAATAACCGCTTCTACTAGCCTTTGGTCCAAACGTTTTCGACCTTCCAACCCTTTATCTCATTAGAATAAATGAGTAATACTTCCGTCATTGAGGATTTTGTCATCGGGTGTCCGATCCATAATTTCCGGCGGGTTTTTACCCGTTCAACCTCAACCTTAACGCAGCGCTCAATCCGGGCGCTGCCTAGCATAGCGGTAATAAAATGGCGATTTCCAAAACTCTTTCTGATGAGTTGGAGAAACGGCGCAAAATCGCACTGGACGGTGGCGGCGCAAAGAAAGCTGAAGACAGACATGCCAAAGGTCGCATGACCGCCCGTGAACGCCTTGGATCTCTCTTTTCCAAAGGTACGTTCCAGGAGTTCGGCTTGCATGCGCAGCACAACACGCGTTATTTCGGTATGGCAGACAAATCCATCCCGACTGACGGTGTAATTTGCGGCACAGGCTTTGTCGACGGTCGTCCAGTGGCAGCCTTTTCCCAGGATTTCGGTGTGGTCGGTGGTTCCTTGGGTGAAATTCACTCCAAGAAAATTTGTGCAGCCCTCGATCATGCTGTGAAAGCAGGCGTACCTGTTGTCGGTTTCAACGATTCCGGCGGGGCACGTATTCAAGAAGGTGTTGGCGCCCTTTCCGGCTACGGTCAGGTGTTCTATCGCAACGTTCAGCTTTCTGGTGTTGTTCCTCAGATTTCTGTCATTGCAGGTCCTTGCGCCGGTGGCGCAGCCTACAGCCCTGCCCTGACTGACTTCATCATCATGACCCGCAAGAACGCACAGATGTTCATCTGTGGTCCTGAGGTCATTCGCTCCGTTACCGGTCAGGTAACCACGATGGATGAAATCGGTTCTGCCCAGGCTCATGCCTCGGTTTCCGGTAACATTCACTTCATCGCGGAAGACGACGCTCATGCTGTGCAGATCGTGCACAAGCTGCTGTCCTTCCTGCCATCCAACAATATGATGGATCCGCCGCATCACATTGAGCCGGACCTGAAGATTGTTGACGATCCAGCACTCGATGAACTGGTTCCAGCCGATTCCAAGACCCCGTTCGATTGCCGCAAGGTTATCAAGAGTCTTGCTGACGGTGGCGACTTCCTCGAAGTCATGGAACATTTTGCAGCCAACATCGTGATCGGCTTCGGCCGCATTGGTGGTGTTGTTGTCGGTTTCGTATCCAACCAGCCAACCGTCAAGGCAGGCACCCTGGACATCGACGCCAGCGACAAGGCCGCACGCTTTGTTCGTTTCTGCAACGTCTACAATATCCCGATCGTCACCCTCGTCGACGTTCCTGGCTTCCTGCCGGGTGTCAACGAAGAACGTCGCGGTATTATCCGTCACGGCGCAAAAATGCTCTTTGCATATGCCTCCGCCACGGTTCCGAAGATCACGGTCATCATGCGCAAGGCCTATGGCGGCGCGTATCTGGCCATGTGCTCTGAAGACATGGGCGCAGACCGCGTCATCGCATGGCCAACGGCCGAAATCGCGGTGATGGGTGCAGAGGGTGCTGTCAGCATTCTTTATCGCAAGGAACTGGCAGAAGCTGAAGACAAGGTTGCGAAGGCAAAAGAACTGGCCGACGAATATCGTACAGAATTTGCCACCCCATACCTGTCTGCAGGCCGACTGGCTATCCACGACATCATCCAGCCACGCGAAACCAAGAGCTCCATTGCCCTTACCCTTCGTGGCCTGATGTCCAAACGGGAAACCCGTCCGCCGAAGAAGCACGGCAACATTCCACTCTGAGCAAAGGATTGTCTTGATGCTCGAAAACCTGGAAATCATTTTGACAGGCTTTGCTGTGGTGATGATCGCACTCGCACTCCTCTGGGGTGCCTGTGCAATCGTCGGGTATTTCTTCACCCGCACCCCGCAGGGAACGTCTGGCACAGGTTCATCGCATGCACCGAAGGTACCGCCGAGCGCGGCGGTAGCCTCTCGTGCGGGCGTACCTCCACATCATCTGGCTGCCATCGCCGCAGCCGTAGCCTACACACTCGGGCCGGGGTATATCGTGACGCGCGTCGCAGCACCCCCGCACAAAGTCAGCGAATGGCCGCTGGAAGGTCGCATCGCCGCCTTCTCGGCTCATAACACCCGCAACGGATGGGGCCCAATTGTTCCCACGAACAGCGGCCAAACCAATACTCTGAGAGGATAATAACAATGAAACGCTTGCGGATCACCGTACAGGGCATCACCTACGATGTGACGGTGGAAGACGAAGATTTGGATGCTGCCGCTGTTCCGGCTCCTGCTGCCAGACCAGCAGCTCCTGCTCCTGTTGCAGCTCCTGTAGCAGCTCCGGCCCCTGTCGCAGCTCCTGCTGCAGCTCCGGCTGCCCCTGCAGGTGACGGCGCCGTTCCCAGCCCGCTGGCAGGCACTGTCATGAGCGTGGAAGTTTCTGTCGGTCAGAAAGTTTCCGGCGGCGACACTCTTGTTGTTCTTGAAGCCATGAAGATGAACACCAACATCAGCGCTCCATCTGATGGTACTGTTACTGCTGTGAACGTGGCTCCCGGTGCTACCGTGACCGAGGGTCAGATTCTTGTAACCCTTTCATAAGGAGGGAGATCCTTCTCATGGAAGGCACTGCGACTACAGTAACACAGGTCTCAAAGATCGAGCAGATCTGGCATCTGACCGCCTTTGGCGACGTGACCTGGCAAATGCTGGTCATGTGGGCGATCATTGCGCTGCTCTTCTATCTTGCGATCTACAAGAAGTTTGAACCACTCCTGCTGATCCCGATCGCCTTCGGTGCCCTGATGGCCAACCTGCCGACGCAGGGTCTGGTCAACTTGCCCCATGGCGAAGAGGCTGGTGGTCTCTACTACTACATCTCCAAGGGCGTCGAGCTGGAAATCTTCCCGCCGCTCATCTTCATGGGCGTTGGTGCCCTGACCGACTTTGGTCCATTGATCGCCAACCCGCGCACGCTGCTCCTCGGAGCTGCTGCCCAGTTTGGTGTGTTCGCCACCTTCCTTGGTGCAACGATGATCGGCTTTGAACCTCATCAGGCCGCTGCTATCGGCATCATCGGTGGTGCGGACGGTCCGACCTCGATCTTCCTTGCCAACAAGCTGGCCCCGGACCTTCTGGCTCCAATCGCCGTTGCTGCCTACAGCTACATGGCGCTTGTGCCGATGATCCAGCCACCAATCATGCGTGCCCTGACCTCGGAATCAGAACGCAAGATCAAGATGAAATCCCTGCGTAAAGTGAGCCGCCTTGAAAAGCTCATCTTTGCTGGCATGGTAACCATCCTTGTGATCCTGCTGGTTCCGGCAGCGTCCGCCCTGATTGGCATGCTGATGCTTGGCAACTTCCTGCGTGAAAGCCTTGAGACCGAACGTCTGACCAAGGCTGCACAGAACGAAGTGATCAACGTCGTGACGATCTTCCTTGGAACCTCTGTCGGCATCACGATGACGGCAGAACGCTTCCTGAACTTCGAAACCATCAAGATTCTGGCACTCGGCATCGTTGCATTCAGCATCGCCACCGGCGCTGGCATCATCATGGCCAAGGTCATGAACCTGTTCTCGAAGAACAAGATCAACCCGCTTATCGGTTCTGCCGGCGTGTCCGCAGTGCCAATGGCCGCCCGCGTAAGTCAGGTGGAAGGTCAGAGAGCGGATCCGAGCAACTTCCTTCTCATGCATGCCATGGGTCCGAACGTTGCCGGTGTGATCGGTACGGCCGTTGTGGCCGGCTTCTTCCTGGCGTGGTTCTCCTGATCGTCAAATATACTGATCTTAAAGAACAAAAAGGCGCGGACCTCCGGTTCGCGCCTTTTCCTTTGCGGGCCTTTTCACCAGTCCCTTAATTCCTTAGTCGTAGCTGGCGACTGATGCCAATCCTTTTGATTGGTGTCAATGTTTCCCCCCTTCATGAGCGTAGCGTCGAAGCTGTTGTCTTTGTTCAGCATATTGCCCCTGGTGCAATCAGCTTGACAAATTCCGCAACAAGGGGAGGTTAACAATGTCCGATCGCGGGCTCGCCAGCGGTCGCGGGGAGGATTTGTCTGTCGGTATACGACAGAACGGGTCCGGAAAGGGTGTCACGTCATCTTTTCCCATCCTGACGCGCACCGATTTTTCAAAATCAACATTCCTTGTCGAAATAGAGCACCCAGTCATGGCGAAGGCCGCCAGACCCGGCCAGTTCGTCATCGTCATGCTGCATGAGCAGGGCGAGCGCATTCCGCTGACCATTGCCGATTTCGACCGCGACAAGGGCACCATCACGCTGGTTGTCCAGGCTGTGGGCAAGTCCACACGGGAAATGCAGCTGCTCTGCAAGCCCGGACGGGACATCTACGCCATGCTGGGGCCGCTGGGCATTCCAAGCGAGATCTCCAGCAAGACCAAGAAGGTGATCTGTGTGGGTGGCGGGCTCGGTATCGCACCGATCTATCCGCAGGCGCGGGCCTTCAAGGAGGCGGGTGCCCATGTGATCGGCATTCTGGGCTTCCGGTCGAGCAACCTGATGTTCTGGGAAGAGAAGTTCCGGGCGATCTGCGATGATTTCATCATTTGCACCGACGATGGCTCGGCGGGCATTCAGGGGCTGGTCACGGCAGGCATCGAAGCCGCCGTCAAGCAGCATCCCGATGTCGATGAAGTGGTGGCCATCGGACCTCCGGTGATGATGCGGGCCTGCGCCGAGACAACCCGCCCCTACGGCATCAAGACCATGGTCAGCCTCAACCCGATCATGGTGGACGGTACCGGCATGTGCGGCGGCTGCCGGGTCAAGGTTGGCGATGAGATCAAGTTTGCCTGTGTCGACGGACCGGATTTTGACGGCCACAAGGTCGACTTTGCCGATCTGTTCACCCGCCTGCAACGCTACCGCCCCGAAGAGGCCGAAGCGATGGAACGCTATTCGGAAAGCTGCCGCAGACTGGCGCTTGCACCGGATGCCGCACCCAGCGAGGGAGGCAAGTAATGGCTCGCAAGACAATTCGGTCGATCCCGCAGCAACGGGCGATCATGCCGGTGCAGGATCCGGAAATCCGCGCCCGCAATTTCGATGAAGTGGCGCTGGGCTTCGATCTGGAAAATGCCCTTCAGGAATGCGAACGCTGCCTGATGTGCCCACAACCAGCCTGCATCGAGGGATGCCCGGTGAAGATCGACATTCCCGGCTTCATCTCCAAGATGCTCGAGAAGGACTATCGCGGCGCCTATGAGCATTTGACCGACTCGACGCAGCTTCCGGCCGTTTGCGGCAGGGTCTGCCCACAGGAGGACCAATGCGAGGGGGTCTGCGCCGTTGGCGCGGGAACCGGCCTCGAGCCGGTTGCCATCGGGCGCCTTGAACGCTTCCTCGGGGACATGGCCATCAAGGAGGGTTGGCAGAAGAAGGCACAGATCGCACCAAATCGCTTCCGTGTCGCCATTGTGGGGTCAGGCCCGTCGGGCATGGCTTGTGCGGCGGATCTGGCGAAAGCCGGATGCGCCGTTACCATTTACGAGGCCTTTCATGTGCCCGGCGGCGTGCTGCGTTATGGCATTCCGGAATTTCGTCTGCCCAAGAGCGTGGTGGATGCCGAAATTGCCAATCTGAAGGCGCTCGGTGTCGATATCCAGTGCAACACGCTGGTCGGTCGTCTGTTCACCATCGAGCAGATGCTTGGCGAGATGGGCTATGACGCGATTTTCATTGGCGTTGGTGCCGGTACACCGCATTTCATGGACATCCCCGGAGAAAATCTCAACGGCGTTCTCTCGGCCAATGAGCTGCTCACGCGCTGCAACCTGATGCATGCGGATGACTTCCCCAAATTCGATACACCGCTCGGCCTTGGCAAGCGGGTTGCCGTGATCGGTTCGGGCAACACGGCCATGGACGCCATGCGCGTTTCCCTTCGCCTTGGTGCCGAACAGGTGCATTGCATCTACCGGCGCAGCGAAGTCGAGTGCCCGGCCCGCAAGGAAGAGCTGCATCACGCCCAGGAAGAAGGCATCGAGTTCCACTGGCTGACCAACCCGGTCGAGATCCTTGGCGATGCGGACCACAATGTCCGCGCCATCCGCTGCGTGCAGATGGAGCTTGGCGAACCGGACAGCTCGGGGCGGCGGCGCCCTGTGGTGGTGGAAGGCAGCGAGTTCGATTTCGAGGCTGACACGGTGGTCTATGCCATCGGCACCTCGCCGAACCCGATCCTTGGACAGACCTCATCGATCGGCCTCAACAAGTGGGGCTATATCGACACCGATGAGGATCTGGCGACGTCCCTTGCCGGGGTCTATGCGGGCGGCGACATCGTGACCGGTGCGGCAACCGTGATCAAGGCAATGGGAGCGGGCCGCAAGGCTGCGGACAGCATACGCCGCTATCTGGGTCTGAGGGACACCAATGTCATCTACGAGCCGGAGCAACCCGGTTTCGATAACAGCCTGTTCGGCATCGACCTCGCCGAGCATTGCTTTACCAGAATACGACAAATCTAGCTGCCGGAGCCAAGACCATGACGGAATATGGCATGCAGACTTCCTCTCATGATGCCCCACCAAGCGAAAGCGGTGTGGCATCAAGGAAGCTTCCCGCACGTGGACCTGCGGAAGTCATTCAGGAACACATAGTAGAAATCGTCAGTGACTCGGGCGAAGGGGCGCAAAGGTGCGGCCAGTCGCTCGCGTCCATCGCAGCCCGGTCCGGGCACGGGATCTGGACCGTGGAAATCATTCCCGCCGAAATCCAGCCCCCTCACCGCTCCGTGGCCGGAGCCAGCGGCAACCGGGTGCGCATGGCCGCGCACAAGGTTACCAACGTCGGCGACCAGGCCGATCTGGTCATCGCCTTCAACGAGCAGGTTCTCCTCAGCCGCCTTCAGGCCAAGGAGATCAAGCCCGGCGCCGTGATCCTGATCGAAGACATGTGGAAGCATGACAAGGATCCGGCGATCGCTGAAAACTATGCCCGGGTGACAGCAGATGTCAGGGCGCAGGGTTACCGGCTGTTTGAAATTCCAATGGAGACGGAATGCCACAAATATGTACCTGACGCCCGCAAGGGCAAGAACATGTTCGTGCTCGGCATCCTGTGCACGATCTACAGTCTCGACAAGGCGCTGGCCGAAGCACAGGTCCGGCTGACCTTTGCCAAGAAGGACCAGAAGATCGTCGATGCCAACCTCGAGCTGCTGGCCGCCGGTCGGGCATGGGCAGAGGACAATCTCGCCGTCCGCTACATGATCCCGGCAGCCCCGGTCGTAAAGCCGCAGATCGTAACCAACGGCAACGCCGCGCTGGCACTCGGCGTTGTGGCCTCCGGCATGGAAGTCTGCGCGATGTATCCGATCACGCCGGCCACCTCGGCGTCGCACTATCTGTCGACCATCTTCGAGAAGGTCGGCTGCGTCGTACATCAGGCGGAGGACGAGATCTCGGCGGCAACCTTTGCCATCGGAGCATCCTATGCAGGCAAATGCGCCGTGACCATCACCTCCGGCCCCGGCCTGTCGCTCAAGCAGGAGGCCATCGGCCTTGCCGTGATGACAGAGATCCCGCTAGTGGTGATCGATGTGCAACGTGGTGGCCCGTCCACCGGTCTGCCGACCAAGGTCGAGCAGGGCGACATGATGTCAGCGATGTTCGGCAGCCATGGCGACGCCCCCAAGATCGTCATGGCAGTGGATTCCATCGAGGACTGCTTCTATTCGGTGATCACAGCACGCAAGATAGCCGAGACCTTCAACATGGTGGTTGTCATCCTCTCCGACGCTGCCCTGTCGACGGCTCAGCAGCCGTTTGACCGGCCGCAGTTCAATGCCGACTGGCTGGCACCTCCGGTCAACCAGAGTGCCGTGCCCGCGGACGCCCACCCCTATGACTGGGACGAGCGCACCGGCATCGCCACCCGCTTCATTCCGGGTCAGCCCAACGGTATGCACTGCCTCACCGGCCTTGCCCATGACCGGGACAGCCACGTCGCCTATGATCCGCAGATCAACGAGGAAGGACTTTTGAACCGCAGCCGCAAACTGGCTGCCTTCCAGAAGACCTTGCGGCTGGCGCCTGTCTATGGCGATGAGGAAGGGGATCTTCTGCTCATCGGCTGGGGCAGCACCCGCGGCGCCATCGAGGAAGCCGTCAAGACCATGCGCGCTCAGGGGCACAAGGTGTCTTCGCTGCACCTCAAATATCTCCAGCCCATGGCCTCCGGCATCGACGCAGTGATGAAGCGCTTTGGCAAGGTAATGACCATCGAGAACAACTGGAACGACCCCAAGAGCGATCCGCTGATCAACGATGCCAACCGGCGCTATTCCCATCTGGCGATGCTGCTGCGGTCACGCTGGCTGGTCGATATCGACTGCTGGGGCAACGCCCGTGGCCAGCCGCTGAAGCCGGGAGAGATCATCCGGGCGGCCCTGGCCAAACTGAACGAAGACAAACAGCAAGCGGCGGGAGGGCAATGAGATGACTGCTTCCATGAGCCAATGTCTGATGCAGATGGTGCACACGGACTATCAGATTTCAGACTATCAGAGCGCCATCACCCCACGCTGGTGCACGGGCTGCGGCGACAACGCCATTCTGACCGCCATGCAGCGGCTCTGCCGCGACGAACAGCTGCCACCGGAAAAGACCGTTTGTGTCTCGGGCATCGGCTGCGCCTCGCGTCTGCCCCACTATATGAACGCCTATGGCTTCCATGGCATTCACGGGCGCGCCCTGCCGATTGCCGAAGGCATCAAGATCCGGCGGCCCGACCTGCATGTTTTCGTGACAACCGGCGACGGCGACTGCTGCTCCATCGGGGCGGCCCACTGGTTGCATGCCGTGCGGTACAACATGAACATGACGCTGTTGCTGCATGACAACAATGTCTATGGCCTCACCAAGAAACAGGCCTCGCCGACATCCCCCAAGGGGCTGAAAAGCAACACCACCCCCTTTGGGGCAACCCTCAATCCGCTCAATCCGCTGAGCGTCACGCTGGGCATCGCCAACGTGTCCTTTGTGGCACAAGTGCCCGACTGGATCCCGGAACTGCTCTATGATGTGCTGTCCAAGGCCTATCATCACAAGGGCTTTTCCTTCATCCGCATTCTGCAACGCTGCCCGAACTTCATGAACCATCATTTCGATGCAGCCGTGCAGGATCCGCTGAGGATCCGGATGCTCACCCATTCGAACGGACTGCGGCTGAAGCCGGAACTGTCCCGCATCTACAAAAATCAGGAGACCCACGACCCGCTTGATCTGCACCGGGCGCAGGCTCTTGCTGTGCTGGATGAGGAGATCCCGGTCGGTGTGCTCTATTCCAACCCGGATGTGCCCTGTTATGACGAATTGCGCAAAGGCAAGCGTCCCAACACGCCGCAACTGGTGGAAACCGTCCTGAATGAAGAATTCGACAAGGTTGGCATCTGGCCCGAAGGCCAGCAAGCCGCCTCAAACGGGGAGTGACCGATCATGCAGGTGGCTCAAATCATAACGGACCCTCAGGTCCCGGGCTCTGATGCTTCCGCCGGCTCGGCGGCATTGACCGCCCTTCGTCCGGCACTCTTTGCCCGTTACATGGCGCTCGACACATTGCGCTATGACTACCCGTTGGTTCTCGTCGAGGGTGAGGAGGTTCAAAAGCCGCTCATCCCTCTCAGCCAGATCGTCGATGAAGCCTTGCGCCTCGTCGCGCCGCTCGGCCCCGATGGCGAGGAGCTGCGCCAGCAGGTTCTGCGCCTTGAACAGCGCATGCGAGACAAGGTCGCCAAAGGGACAGAGGAAAAGCTCTCCGAACTCTGGCGGATCAGCTCTGCCGAACTGGTGGCTGAAAGCGGACAGTCGACCTTTGGTCCTCTCGATGAAACACTCGAACGGGCATGGGGCGCCATCACCGTCGATGGCCGGGTCATCGGCTGCTCAGAGGCGACACCTCGCAAGGTGCTGGCCCATGTCTGGCAAGCGATGCATCACATGCGGGCCCGCAAGTTCCGCTACAAGGTCGACCGGCTGGTGCTCAAGCTCAACGACATCCTGAAATCGGACCACATCAAGTCCGACGAGGCCCACAGCCCGGAGGCTCTGGCCCAGTCGATGGGCCTTGATGGCGACAAATCCATCGATTTCAGCGCCTTGTCGAACATCCTGCATCGGGTGCGTCCGGAAGACAGGCTGCCAGCCGATCGGGTGGCTCGCATCCGGCATGTGCTGCAGGTGCTGCAAACCCAGGCCTTCTTCGGGCCGGGCCGGGCAACCTTCAGCTATCCGGACAAGGCAGTCTGCTACAGCTATGTGTTCCAGAGCTGCACCGAGGCGCTCGATGCCTATCGGGATCGCCTGCCAAGCGTCATCGAATTCACCAAGGCGCTGGCGATTGCCGAAATGGAGGTTGAGAACAAATATGTTCCCGAGCTGCATGATGCGATCTTCGAGAGCTTCGATGAAAGCGACCTCACCGAGGAACAGATGGCCTTCCTGCCACCGGCTGTCGTTTTCCTGCGGGACGGCGTGACCGAATCCGTTGAGCTGGCCCGGGCCTATGAGGCGCTTGCCTGCGGGCTGCCGATCAAGGTTATGATCCAGGTTGACGACATTCTCGGCCCGACCTCGCCCGAGCCTCCCCGCAATTCCTTCGGGGCGGGCAACGCGCGGCTTGCCAGTATGGCCATGGGCATCAACAATGCCTTTGTCGTGCAATGCTCCAGCGCCCACATGGTTCGGATGCAGGGAGACCTCGTTGCTGCCATGCAATATGGCGGGCCGGCGATGTTCAGCATCTATTCGGGAGCCACGAAAACCGTGGCCGGGGTGCCTGCCTATATTCTGGCGGCTGCCGCGACCGAATGCCGGATGTTCCCCAATTTCAGCTATGACCCTTCAGCGGGCAATGATCTGGCGAGCCGGTTCGACCTGTCCGCCAACCCGCAGCTTGAGCGGGACTGGCCGGAACACACATTGCTGTTCGAGGATACCTCGGGGCGACGCCAACAGGAAACCGTGCGCTTCACCCTTGGCGACTTCGCCCTGGCCGATGCCCGCTATCACCGCTTCTGCCAGACGGTCGAGGCCGGCAGCTGGAGCGGCGACATGGTGCCATTCGATGCGAGGCTGAAGGCGTCCAGCTCGGCAACGGACATCAAACGCGCCTTCGTGCTTGGCATCGACCGTCAGGACCAGATGATGCGGGTCGTGGTTGATGACAAGATCACGGTCGCGGCACGGCGTTGCAATGATGCCTGGACCCAGCTACAGGAGCTGGCAGGCATCAACAACTCCCATGTTCTGGCCAAGCTGGCCGAGGAACGGCGCAAGCGGGAAGCCCTGGTGGTCGAACTCTCGACAGAGGCGACACAGTCAGCCCCGATCGTGGCAAAGACTGAACCGGCTCCGGACACCCCTGCGCCAAAGACCGAGACCAAGGCCGCAGCGGCAGAAAGCGAAAGCACTGCTGCGGAGGTGCTCGACGACATGCCGTGGATCGAGACATCGCGCTGCACAACCTGCAACGAGTGTCGCCAGATCAACGACCGTCTGTTCGGCTACAATGAAAACATGCAGGCCTTTATCGCCGATCCGGATGCTGGCACCTATCGCCAGCTGGTGGATGCGGCCGAGGGCTGTCAGGTCAGCATCATTCATCCGGGCAAACCACGCAACCCGAATGAACCGGACCTTGAAGAACTGATGGAACGGGCAAAGCCGTTTCTCTAGCAGGTGACACGTGATCCGCCGGACCCGAAAGGGCCTGGCGGACACCCTTCATCCGGCACCTTGTCCGGCACCCTTGATCCGGCACCCTTGTCCGGCAACGGCCGCCACCGCTATTCGAGCAGCCCGTTGCCCCCCCAGCGAGCTTCCGGCTGTTTGAGGCGAGCATCGGACAGCACCCGGACGAAGCGCTCGATGTCGCCGTGGCTGTCGTTGCTACCGTCTTCATAGCTGATGTCTTCGAGCACGATCTCGGTCTCTTCGCCCAACAGGAGCAGTCTGAAGCGGGCATTGAGATCCAGATGGCGGAACTGCATCCCCAACACGACCTTGGGCGGCCCGGACCAGTCCAGTTCGGCCTCCGCGGTGCCGCGGTAGAACAGGGTGTTTTCCTTCAGGAACAACTCGCAGGACGACGCAACCAGATCCTCGATGTTGGCATGGGAATCGGTGAAAATGTATGAGACGAGATGCCCTGCATCGACAAGCCTCAGCTCATTGATGATATCCCTGATTGCCCATAGCATGGCATGTTTATAGACATCTTTACGATCTGCGGTCGCAAGAGGGTCTCGACTGATCATGGTCGATTTCCGGGAAGCGTTGTTCATTCCTAGCCCGAAGCTGTTTTGTAATTCGAGCCATCGGCAGAATACACATAGTATAGAATTTCTGCAACAACTCGGAAAAACTGTGGTGGTATAGGCAGATCGACTTCACTCTCGGCAAACAGAGCCCGCGCCAGAGGCACGTTCTCGATGACCGGAATGCCGTTTTCTTCTGCAATTTGACGTATTTTCAGCGCGATGAGATCCTGCCCCTTGGCAACGACCACGGGCGCCTTGTCTACGCTGTGTTCATAGCGCAAGGCAACGGAAAAGTGTGTCGGGTTGGCGATCACGACCGTGGCCTGGGGAACAGATGCTATCATCCTGTTGCGGGCACGGTCCCGCGCCAGCGAGCGCATCCGGCCCTTGACCATGGGATCGCCCTCGGACTGCTTGATTTCATCCTTCACTTCCTTCGGGCTCATGCGAATATCGCGGCGCCATTTGCCCCTGACCCAGAGCACGTCGAGCAGAACCAGCGAAACCGTTGCAACACAGATGCCGGACACCAGCCGGATCGTGAGGCTGAGGAGTTCCTCAGGCAGCAGGGTTGGATCTGTAAACATGCTATTCACCAGAACCTGTCGTTGACTTGAAATGATGATGCCGAGCACAACGCCAAGCATGATGAGTTTTGCGAGCGCCTTGAGGAACTCGACCCATCCCTGAACCCCGAACATGCGCGAGAGGCCCTTGCCGGGGGACAGTTTGGAAAAATCGGGACGCAGCCGGTCAAAGGCGATCTGCGGCGGATGCTGAAACCATGTCGCGGCAAGCCCGAAGACAAGCAGGATGCAAACCGGAGCGACCAGGAACTTGGCCACCACGATGCCGACGGCCGATCCGAGCTGGACAAATTGCGCTTCGTTTTCAAGTCGGATGTCTCCTGTTCCATCAAGTATCCATGACAAGGTCGCCGAAAGTGAGGCCACCTGGGTTTTCACTGCAAATGCCAGAATGATCAGCAGACCCAGAAAGGTCGCGAAGGCGTTCACCTCCTTGGATAGTGGAAGGTTGCCCTTCTCTATCGTGTCCCTGATCTTTTTTTCTGTCGGCTCTTCTGTCTTGCTGTCTTTATCTTCGTCTGACATCGTGACCTACATCGTCCGGCGCCTGAAGTCCGACGGGTGTTCAGGCAAGAAGCCTACTGAAGGAAGGCTCCACCTTCCTGTTTCGGGTTGAGATCGATCTCTCCGCGTCCGGCCATTTCGAGCGCCAGATCGGTGATCTCGCGCCGTGCGGCGAAGACATCCCTTTCGGCAGCCGGCTGGCCGCTGGAAAGCTCGTGCTCGATGATCCTGCGGGTTCGGCTGGCAAGGGTCGAGAGAATGGACTGGCGCAGCCCCTGATCGGTTCCCTTGAGGGCCATGACAATCTGTTCGGTGTTGATCTGGTCGAAGATGGCCATGCGCGCCCGTGGCGTGAGATTGATGATGTCGTCGAAGGTGAACAGCAGACCCTTGAGGGCTTCGGCCGCTTTCGGCTGACGCTCTTCGAGGGAATTGAGAGCGGCCTCCATCTGGTCGCGTTCCATCTTGTTGAGGATGTCGGCCATGCGCGAGAAGGTATCCGCCTGCATATTGCCCGAGAAGTTGAGCAGGAAGTCCTCATGCAGCACTTTCTCGATGTCTCTGGCCGCCTCGGGCACGATCGGCTTGATGGTCAGCATGCGCCGCATCAGCTGGTTGCGCATTTCCGGGGGCAGCTGGTTCATGACCTTGGCGGCAGCTGTCGGCTTGCTGCGCGACAGGATGAAGGCCGCCGTCTGTGGGTGTTCCTTCTTGAGATAGTTGGCAATGGCCGTCTCGGAGATGTTGGCGATCCTGTCCCAGATGGACCAGTTCGATGAGCCGGCCACATCGGCGATGATGTCGGACACTTCGTCTTCCGGCAGCACGCCGGTCAGCAGCTTCTGCACCTCATTGACCGACCCGTAGAGGCTCGCCCCTTCGCCGAACTGCTTGACGAATTCATCGATGATGGATTCCATTTCCCGGGCATTGATGCTGCCCAACTGGGCCGCAATGCGGGTGATCAGCCTGATCTCGTCACTGTCGAAGTGGGAGAGCACGCGAGCAGCGTTGGTCTGCCCCATTCCCAGGATCAAGGCAGCAACCTTTTCAACGCCCCTAAACTTTCTCAGTTGGGGTTCGGGAGGCTGAATTTCGTTTGCTATAGCAGGCACGGCCGCCATGACACACCTCTATTTGATTGACTTGACTTGCTTAATTGAAGGCTTCTGGCTTGGAGACATTGCCGGTTCCGACAATCTCCGTCAGGGAAACGCCGAAGCGGGAGTTATCATCCTCGACGACGACCACCTCGCCACGGGCAACCACCCGTCCGTTGACCACGACTTCCACCGGCTCGCCGACACGATGGTCGAGCGGGATCACCGCTCCACGGCCCAGCTTGAGCAGATTGGAGACCAGCATCGAGGCCGAACCGAGAACCACCTGGATCTCCACCGGAATGCCGAGGATATTATCGAGGTTGCGGTCGGTATCGATAGTCGCCCCGAGGGTCGGGCCATCACTGTTGGTCATGGAGAAGTCGGCCAGAGCAGGCCCATCCTTTTTGGCAGTCGCCGACGGCGGGACTGACGGTTCGTCAAATTCGATTTTCTGGAACTCGATATCATCGGGATTCATGGGGCTGTTCCTCTAGTGTGTCTGACTGGTCCGGTTGACGGTGGCCACCGGCCTCATGATTTCAGGTTGACGCGACGCAGCATGGAAGGCAGCTGGTCCTCGATGCGGTAGAAGGGCGGACGTTCGGCAGAGGCCCCTGCCGCACTGGTACCCTGGCCGGTCGAGGCTTCCTTCCTCACCGCTTCGTTGGCCGCTTCGCTGATCTTTTTCAGAATGCCGATCTGGTTGTTGCATTCCTTGCCGATCGCTTCCTGGAAAGCGACCATTTCCAGACGCAGTTCCTTCTGCTGGCCACGCACTTCACGGGTCATCTTGTCGATGTCGGTGACGATGTCGCGCGCTTCATCGATCCGCTTGCCCAGAGCATTGAGAACCTGCTGTCCGCGCACGTTGATCTCGTCAATCGACACCTCGATCCCTTCAAGGGCCTGATTGGTCTGTTCCATGATGCGCCGGAACTCAAAATGATTGTCGCGCAGCTTCTGCAGGCGATTGTTCATTTTCATCACCCAGACCGAGGTAACGATCAGGGCAATCATCAAAATGCCGTCAGCGAGATAAGATATCATCTAGGATGTCCTCTTTCTGGTGGATCTGCTCTTCGACCTGGAGACAATAGGAGCCCTCGGACTGGCCCATTGAACAGCTGAAGAGAGGCTGCCTGTTACATTGCAGCGAAACTTTGGAACGCGGAGTGGCCTGCAGCTGGATGATGTCGCCAACCTTGAGGTCAGCAAGTCTGTCGAGCGTAATGGTCTGCTCCTCGAGCACGGCATCGAGCCGGATCTGGGTCCGCTGGATTTCCGCCTGGAACTGCTGGGTCCAGGCCTTGTCGCGGTTGTTGCCTTCGCCGCTGACGACCTGGGCCAGATTCTGGCGCAACGGCGTCAAGGCAGAATGCGGCACGACGACAAACATTTCACCGCCCCGGCCGATGGCCTGCAGCAGCAGACGACCGACGACAGCCGAATTGTTGCGTCGGCCGATCACGGCGAAGTCCATGCGGGTTTCGATGCGCTCGAATTTCAGCGTTATGTTGGAGATCGACTTCAGGGCATCTTCCAGCGCCTTGATGGCATCCATGAACAGGGACCGGGCGACGCGCGTCTCGATATTCGAGAAAGGCCGCTCGTCATCAATCGGCGGCTCGGTGCCATCCGCCCCGAACAGAACCTCCATCATCGAGAAGATGAAGTCCCGGTCAAAGCCGATCAGCAGGCGAGTGTCCCATTCCGGCGTATAGACGACTGCAGCCAGTGCATTGGCCTCATTCTCGTCCAGGATGTCGCCGATGCGATCGTTGCCGATATAGCTTACGGAAACAAAAACCGGAGACGCCGCCCGCTGACGCATTGTGTCTGCAAATACCCGTGCCATTCGATCGAAGATGATCGGGAGCATTGGCAGACGTTCAATCGAGTTTCCTGCCGCATCCAGCAGCCGATCGGTGATTGGAGAAAGGTGATGTGCCTGTGCCATGGATTATGCCGCTCCCTTTTGCGGAAGCTCATGGATGGTGCCTTCGCCAGCGCCGATCGAGCCAACATTCATCGTCTGGCTTTCCACTTCATCGATGCTCGGGCGATCGATTTCGGAAATCGTCTTGCGGCCATGTTCGAGAGCAATCTGCGGGGCGGCACCGTTCATAAAGGCCAGAAGGGTCTGCTTGACGATGACATAGAGGCGGCCTTTCTTCTCGCGGACCGACTTGACCTTGTTGGCCAGCGGACCGACCACCGCATAGGAGCAGAAGATACCGGCAAAGGTTCCGACAAGCGCAGCCCCGATCAGCCCACCGAGAATGGCCGGGCTCTGGTCGATGGCGCCCATCGCCTTGACCACGCCGAGCACGGCGGCAACGATGCCGATGGCCGGCAGGCTTTCGGCCTGAAGGGACAGCGCCAGATAGGGCTTCATCTGATCGCGCATCCGCGTCATCAGCTCTTCGTCCATCAGGCTTTCGATTTCGTGCGGCCGGGCATTGGAAACGATCAGGATACGGAAATAGTCGCAGATGAAGTCACGCAGGGCCGGATTGTCCGAGACCGACTTGTATTGCTGGAAGATCGTCGAATCCTGCGGGTTCTCGATATGCGGCTCGATCTCGTTGCGCCCCTTGGAGCGGAATTCCCGCATGATCGTGTAGAGCAGCCCCAGAACGTCGAGATATTCCTTTCGTCTCGGCGTCGCATTGGTGATTGCCTCCAGAATGGCGCGTCCGGTATCGAAGACGACCTTCAACGGATTGGCAATGACGAATGTCCCGAAGGCGATCCCGAATACGATCACAAATTCCCAGGGCTGCAGCAGAACAGCAACATGCCCTCCCATTGCAGCAAAGCCACCAAGCAAAGATGCCAGCGCTATGGCAAGTCCAAAAAATACACTCAAGATCGGCTCTCCAGATTTAGTCTTCTCGTTGAAACCAATCTAGATTTTCTGTCTTGCGCGAACCTGACCTTGTGCAAGCCTGAGCGGCAAGGGAACCTGCTGGCTGCTTTTTCCCGCCCTCTGGCCCTTGCAAATGCCCGGGTTTTCCCCCGCGCCCCCTCATGGCTTCAATAGGGACAGCGTTCCGTGACGCTAGGAAAGCGGATGCCAGCAGCAGGACGTCAGCCTCAGGCAAGGCGCGGGCGGCATGATCGCCGTATCTGAAACGGAGTTGCAGCCATGACCGATACATATCTGCGCGTCAGCATGCTGAATAGAGACTACAGCAAAACCATCGAGACGCTCAGTCAGGACGCCCAGGTGAGCCGGGCGACCGACAATTATCTCGAGAAGATCCGGGATATCAAATCCATCGATGATTTTCTCGATGATTATGAAATCTACAGCTACGCCATGAAAGCCATGGGCCTTGAAGACATGATCTATGCCAAGGCCTATATGCGCAAGGTGCTCGAAGAGGGCATCGCGGACAGCGACTCCTTCGCCAACAAGCTGACGGATACCCGTTTCAAGGAATTCGCCACGGTCTTCAACTTTGCCTCTCACGGCGAGGCCACAACGTCGTTCGAGAAGGCTCAGCAGGGCGTTGTCGACAAATATCTGGAGCAGACGCTGGAGACTCGCGAGGGTGACGAGAATACCGGGGTTCAACTGGCGCTCTATTTCCAGAAGAAGGCCTCATCCATCACCTCATCCATGGAACTGCTCGGCGACAAGGCTCTGGCGGAAGTGGCCCGCACCATCAGCGGCATCCCCTCGGAAGCGGCCGGGGCCGACATCGACTGGCTGTCGGAGGCCATTTCCAGCAAGATCGATATCGACCAGCTGTCTGATCCGGACTATGTCCAGGAACTCGTTCAGCGCTTCTCGGTCCTTTATGATCTGGAGAATGGCACCACGACGGCCAGTGTTCCCAATGTTCTCATTTCCAGCAGCTCGATCATCGGAATGGATGAGGATCTGCTTCTGTCGCTGCAGGGTCTGCAGCTCGGGGGTATCTGATGCCGACATCAAACTATGTCTCCCTGTCCTCGCAGATTGCCCTTGATAACCGGATGCAGTCCGTCGCCCGCAACGTTGCCAACATCAACACAGCGGGGTATCGCGGCGAAGCGGTGAGTTTCTCCGAAATCCTTGCCGATGCGGGCAGCGATTCCGTCAGCTTTGTCTCCATGGGAAAGACCCATATCTCGCGCGAGAAGGGGGCGATCACCCAATCGGGCAATCCGCTTGATCTGGCGATCGAGGGTGATGCCTGGTTTTCCTTCCAGCGTGGTGGCGAGGTGGCATACACCCGCGATGGCCGCATGCAGATGGACAGCACAGGCCGCCTGACCACTGTCAATGGCGAACCGATTCTGTCAGCCAGCGGCTCACCGATCCAGGTTGATCCACAAGGGGGCTCTCTGGTCATTCAGGCTGATGGCGAGATCGCCCAGAATGGCCACGCCGTCGACCGCATTGGCCTGTTCGAAATCAGCCCGGACGACAAACTCAAACGCTATGGCGGCTCGGCTGTCGTGCCGGAAGGGGTGGCGTTTCCATTGCAGGATCCTGCCAAGGCCCGCGTTCTGCAAGGCTTCGTGGAAGGCTCCAACGTCAACCCGATGACGGAAATGACCCGTCTCATCATGATCAGTCGGGCCTTTGAAAGCGCCCAGAAGGTTATGGAGACATCCGAGGAGGCCCAGCGCGGAGCCATTCGAGACCTTGGAGAGACCTCATGACGGTTCCGGATTTTTCAAGCGCGGCACTGGATGCTGTCCAGCCTCGCGACCTGTCGACCCGGTCATTGCGTCAGGACGGGGCCTCCGGAGTTGCCTTTCCCCGTCCGGCACAAGGCTTCGGCATGCGCCAGTCGGAGACGGTCGGGCTCCTCAGCGGTCCATTTTCTCTCGAGACCATTCCGGTGATCGGAGACTTCTTCTCGGTCATCTCCTCGCTCTTTTCGTCCTTCGACAGCTCGGCAACCGGCTCTGCGCCAGATCATGGCAATCAGGTGATGTCGCAAGCATCCCCTGCCAAAACCGACGGGGCAGCTCTTCCGCTTGCGTCGGGCAGCAGCAATGCGCCGCTTGATCTGTCTGCCTATATCCGAGCCCTCGATGAAATGGCAACCGGCGTGGTCGATCTGACCGGCAGAGAAAGCGACCAGATGGCCGCGGTCGAGGGCAACAATGAGACGGTTCTGCCACAGATTACAGGACTGGCTCAACATCCGGCCAACAAGATTCCACTGGACGCTCTGGCCCAAATGCAAGCGCGTTATATCGCGATGACGTCCAAAGAGGACTGACAAGGTGTCAACAACGACTTCGCCTGAGGGCAGAACGACGAGCCGCCGTCGTGAAACCGCGAATAAACTGGATCGCCTGCAAGGGGTTGTGCGCCTGCTGCAGGAAGAGCACCAGACCGTCCGGGTCTGTGGCTTCGTCACCCAGATAACCCCGGCCTATTTCGGCATCAGCGGGCTCGACAAGCATGTGCATATCGGCGACTGCGTCGAACTCGACGTCATGCGCCCGGCCGGCAGAGGGCCGGCACGAGCCGAGATCATCCGCATCGATCAGGGCAAGGTATTTGCCAAGCCCTACAGCCGCCATCTCGATGTCGGCATCGGCACCCGTGTTTTCCGCATGGGACCGATCCAGTTCTGCCCCGACAACAGCTGGAAAGGTCGGGTGATTGATGCGCTCGGTCGTCCGATTGACGGCAAGGGCATGCTTGTGCCGGGCAACAGGAGCGTGCATCTGGAAAACGACCCGCCGTCGGCCATGGAACGCGGCCTTGTCAGCACACCGGTGCGCACCGGCGTGCGGGCCATCGACCTGTTCACGCCGCTCTGTGTCGGCCAGCGGATCGGGGTGTTCGCCGGCTCCGGCGTCGGCAAGTCCACCCTATTGGCAATGCTGGCCAAGGCGCTGGCCTTCGACATCGTCATTGTTGCGCTTGTTGGCGAACGCGGACGAGAGGTGCGCGAATTCATTTCCGACACCCTCGGCGATGCACTGGAGCGTTCGATTGTCGTGGTCGCAACCGGCGACGAAAGCGCCATGATGCGGCGGCAGGCGCCCAAGACGGCGATGGCACTGGCCGAATATTTTCGCGACCAAGGCCGCTCGGTGTTGATGATCATGGATTCGGCAACCCGCTTTGCGCTGGCGTCCCGGGACGTGGCCATGGCCTCGGGTGAACCGGCCGTGGCGCGCGGCTTTGCCCCGAGTGTCTTTTCCGATCTGCCGCATCTGCTGGAACGGGCTGGCCCTGGCCCCGCCACCGGGGAATCCGACAGGCCCTGTGGTGCCATCACCGGTGTTTTCGCCGTGCTGGTCGACGGCGACGATCACAATGATCCGGTCTCGGATTCCATTCGCGGCATTCTGGACGGTCACATTGTGCTGGACCGATCAATTGCCGATCAGGGCCGCTATCCGGCGATCAACCTGCTGTCCTCGGTCTCGCGCATGGCCAACAAGGCCTGGGCCCCCAACGAGACCAAGCTGATCATGAAGCTCAAGGGCATGATCGCCCGCTATGAGGAGACACGCGATCTGCGGCTTCTGGGCGGCTATAGCAAGGGGAGTGACGCCGAACTTGACCATGCCATGGAGCTGGTGCCACGCATCTATGACGCGTTGTGCCAGCAGCCTGGCGAGAAGATCGACGTCAAGACGGATCCGTTCCGCGCCCTGTCCGAAGCCCTGATGGCACAGGACGCAAGGAAGGGCTGAACCATCCCTCCCCGCACGGATGGCAAGCTTCGAGCAAGCCCTGAGGCCTACTGTCAGGGATGTCTTTTTAGATCGAGACTGATCCGAGGATACCGAAATGGCTATTTCAATCCCTTCTGATCTGGTGATGGACGTTGTCAATGCGGCCGATCCGGTCGAACGTCAGATGGCAGCCCAAAAGCTTGGCACGGCCCCCTTGCAACGCCTGCACTATGCCAGTGCAGCGACAGCGGATGGTGGCAACAGTGCAACCGATGCCACAAGCTTTGAAAAACAATATGCGAGCCTTGCCGAACCGGCGGTTCTGTCCGATGCCGGCATATCCCGTTATGCCAAAGGCATTGCCAGAACCACGAATCCGGTGGGCCAGAAATTCGTCGCCCTGATGCTGCATGAAATGCTGGAAACGATGCTGCCCAGAGATACCGAAGGCATCTATGGCGAAGGGCTTTCCGGCGACATGTGGCGTTCGATGCTTTCCGAACAGCTCGGCAACCAGATGGCCAAGAGCGACATGCTCGATCTTGCCTCCTATCTCGGCCTGCCCGAACAGGCCTGAGCTTTCCTGCAACTGAATGAAAACAGAGACTGACATGCAAACATCTCTTCAAAAGCGCGACGAACAAACGGTTGATCTTTCACTGGTGCCGGGAGGCGACAAGGGACGGACCAGTCGGTTGACCCCCATCGAGGACACCATTCTGGAAACCGTGCAACGCGCCATTCGTGTGGTGGCAAAGGAAACCCGGGCCCTGCGCGAGGAACGCCACGTCAACCTGCGCTCCTACAGCGACGAGAAATCCCGCGTGTTGCTCGATTTGAGCCGGTTGACCGATACGGTCGATATCAAGACCCTGTCCTCTTCGGTGACCAACGAGCTGACCGTTCTGAAACGCCTGCTGGCAGAGAACAAGGAAATCCTCGGCCGCCATCTCGATGCGGTGCGCGAAATCACCGAGCTGTTGTCCAAGGCCATGTTGGCCGCCGAGTCCGATGGCACCTACGCCGCCCAGATGCGGGAAAGATGATCCGCCATGCGCTACGCCCTGCTCGCTCTGTGGATCGGTGCCGTCTCGACCCTGTCGGCCTACCTGTCCGGTCACTGGATGAACAACAAGAGCTTTACCGAACTGTCCTCCTCACCGATGCAGGAAGGGATGGACTTCGAGAAGACCCGCGCCATCAGCGTGCCGATGATCACGGATGGCAAGGTGCGTGGCTATGTGGTGGCGCAGTTTGTCTACACGATCGATTCCACCACCCTGAAGGAACTGGCCATTCCGCCCAACCCCTTCATTGTGGATGAAGCCTTCCGCGCCATCTTCACGGACAGAACGATCGATTTCGAAGACCTCAAGCATTATGACATCGACGCCCTGACCACCCTGATCAAGGACAATGTCAACGCGCGCATGCAGGCGCAACTGGTCCATGACATCCTGGTCGAGGAATTCAGCTTCTTCCCCGAATCCGCCATCAACAAGATCTGACCGACCGGTCACGACGGCAGCCACCTGATCTGGAAAGGAGCTCTCCCCCATTGCTCCTTTCCCATTTTCACAACAAGCCCGGCGCAAGCTTGCCTTGGCATTTTGTGAAGGCACATAACGAACCACGGAGAGCGACATGTCAGACACCCAGGTCGTCGCAGCAGTCGGGTTGAACCCGGAGAAAAAAGGCAGAGACGTCGGCTTTGCGTTCGGTATCGTCATCATCCTGACGATTCTCTTCCTGCCCATCCCGCCCTTTCTCATCGATGTGGGGCTGTCCCTGTCGATCGCCCTGTCGATCCTGATCCTGATGGTTGCCCTGTGGATCCAGAAGCCACTGGAATTTTCCTCCTTCCCGACGATCCTGCTGATCGCCACCATGCTGCGCCTGTCGCTCAATATTGCGACAACGCGCATGATCCTGTCGCAGGGTCACAAGGGGCTTGATGCGGCGGGCAACATCATCAACGGCTTTTCCCAGTTCGTCATGAGCGGCGACTTCGTGATCGGTCTCATCGTTTTCACGATCCTCGTCATCGTCAATTTCCTGGTGATCACCAAGGGCGCCACCCGTATCGCCGAGGTGGGCGCCCGCTTCACCCTTGATGCCATTCCCGGCAAGCAGATGGCCATCGACGCCGACCTCAATGCCGGCCTGATCGACGACAAGGCCGCACAGGCCCGCCGCTCCGAGCTGGAAGAGGAAAGCTCCTTCTTCGGCGCCATGGACGGTGCCTCGAAGTTCGTCCGTGGCGATGCGATCGCCGGTCTCATCATCACCGCAGTCAACATCTTCGGTGGCATCGTCATTGGTGCAACCCGCCACGGCATGACCCTCGGCGAAGCCTCCGACGTCTTCACCAAGCTGTCGGTGGGCGATGGTCTGGTTTCCCAGATCCCGGCGCTGATCGTTTCTCTTGCCGCCGGTCTTCTGGTCTCCAAGGGGGGCACCCGCGGTTCGGCGGACAAGGCCGTCATGGGACAGTTGGGCAAATATCCCCGCGCCCTGTTCGTTGCCGCCAGCCTGTTGGTCATTCTGGCGATCATGCCCGGTCTGCCGGTACTGCCGTTTGCCATTCTTGCCGGCATCATGGCCTTTACCGGCTATTCCATTCCGAAGCGCCTTGCCGAAGAAGAAGCCAACAAGGCCCGCACCGCAATGGTGGCCGCCCGCAAGAAAGAGGATCAGGAACGCCTGAATGCCAAACCGAACCTCAAGACACCGGAAATCGAGCTTTGCATCGGCAAGCAGCTGACCGCGCAGATCCTCACCTCGCGGGACGATCTGGCAAACCGGGTCGCCAAGATGCGCCGCAAGTTTGCCGAGGACTATGGCTTCGTCGTACCCGACATCCATCTCACAGACAGTCTGGCGCTGCCTCCCAAGAGCTATCAGATCAAG
The DNA here is from genome assembly GCF_963666525.1 of uncultured Cohaesibacter sp. Lineage (NCBI taxonomy): Bacteria > Pseudomonadati > Pseudomonadota > Alphaproteobacteria > Hyphomicrobiales > Cohaesibacteraceae > Cohaesibacter > uncultured Cohaesibacter sp. The sequence goes on along the minus strand of NZ_OY762905.1, from coordinate 2,928,197 downwards.
ATCCACGGCACGGTCATTGCCAGCCACGAACTGCGCGTTGGCGAGCTGCTGGTGCTGGCAGGTCCCGAAAAGACCGGAGGACTGCCTGGCGAGCCAACCCGCGAGCCCGCCTTCGGCATGCCCGGCATCTGGGTGCCAAGCACCTATCAGAGCGAGGTGGATCGCATTGGCCTCAGCTCCGTTGACAGCACCACCATCGTGCTGACGCACCTCAGCGAAGTGATCCGCAACAACCTGCCGCAGCTATTGTCCTACAAGGACATGCGTCACCTGATCAACCGCCTCGATCCCGAATACAAGAAGCTCATCGATGACATCTGTCCGGCCCACATATCCTTCTCCGGCCTGCAAGCCGTGCTGAAGCTGCTGCTGGCCGAGCGGGTTTCAATCCGCAACCTGCATCTCATTCTGGAGGCCATCGCGGAAATCGCGCCGCATGTGCGCCGGTCCGAGGAAGTGGTGGAACATGTCCGCGTCCGGATGGGTCAGCAGATTTGTGGCGATCTGGCCAAGGGCGGCAAGCTCGCCGTCATCCGCCTTGGCAACCGCTGGGATCTGGCCTTCCACGAAGCTCTCAAGCGCGACGCCAAGGGCGACATCATCGAGATCGATCTGGCTCCGCAGCTGGTCGAGCAGTTCGGCCAGCAGTTGACCAAGGTGGTGCACGACCAGTCGGCCAACCAGCAGAGCTATGCCCTGCTGACAACGCCGGAAGCCCGCAGCTACGTGCGCATGATCGTTGAGCGGCTGTTTCCGACCCTGCCCGTGCTCTCCCATCTGGAAGTGACCCGCGGCGTCGATCTCATCACCATCGGCAGCGTGTCCTGATCCGCCATGGCCTGGTTGCAACCGACAACACTGCTTGCCGTCTTCCTTATCCATTGTCGCATCGGCAGTTGCCTGATGGTGATGCCCGGATTCGGCAGTGCCCGCATCCCCATGCGGATCCGGCTTTATGTATCGCTCGCCATCTCGCTGGCGCTTTCGCCGCTGTTGCTGGCGAGCGTGCTGCCGAGCCTGCCTGACACAAGGCTCGACCGCATCCTGTTGATGATCGTCACCGAGGTGCTGACAGGCATCACGATCGGCTTCATCGGACGGATCTTCATGGCCGCGCTTGAAACCTTCGGCAGCTATGCGGCCAACTTCATGAGCCTTGCTGCCATGGGTGGCGCACCGCTGGAGGCAGACGAACCCCTGCCACCGATGGTCAACATGATCATGATGGCGGCCATCGTCATGATGTTCATCTCCGGGGTGCACTGGCAGATGCTGTCCGGGCTGGTGTCGTCCTTCAGCATTATCCCTCCGGGCCTGACGTTCGATGCGCAGGGGTCGCTCATCCAGTTCGTCGATACCCTTTCGGAGGCCTTTGTTGTCGCCCTGCGCGTGGCAAGCCCGTTCGTCATCTATTCCGTCCTTGCCAACCTCTCGCTCGGCCTTTTGAACAAGTTCACCCCCCAGATCCCGGTGTATTTTGTCTCCGTGCCGTTCGTGATCATGGGGGGACTGTTGCTGACCATGTTCATCGTCAGCGAAATGCTGGGCATTTTCATCGATGCCCTCTCGTTAGCCCTAACTCGATGAAGCAGAGAAGACCATGTCAAAAAAAACCGAAAGACTTCGCAGACTTCTGCACGCCCAGGAACAGCTCCACAAAAGCACCATGCAGGCGGTCGAGCAGACCGTTCAGCAAAAGAAGCAGCTGCGCGCCCGGGAAGCCTCTTTGGTCAAACTGATGGCCGAAGGCGACCCGGTGCTGGTCAACGCCCTGATGGCCTCCCACGCCAAGCAGCTCAAGAAGGTGGCGCGCGAACGGGCCGAGCTGGATCAGGCGCTGGAAACCTTGCAACAGCAATTGCGCAAGCACGGCACGACCATGGAATCCGTCAAGCGGTTTCTTTCAATGGTCGAGGCCAAGGAGCGCAAGGAACAGGAAAAGCAGGACAATCTGGATATTCTCGAACTGGTTGCCAACAAGACCGGCGACGGCTTATGAAAACCAAGGCAAACCCGAAAACAAGAAAGCAGGAAAAGGCCCCGGTTTCGGGGCTTTTTTTATTTGCCATTCCCACGCCCGCTGTCGATATGCACAGGCAGAAAAATCCAACCTGACCCGACAGGTCAGCCCCGGACAAGGTTGACCCTCTAGGGTGGAAAGCACGACAGGTTGAGCATAACTGGAAACCAAATGCTCAAAGGCATGAAGCCGCCCTGTTGTCCCGGATAAAAGCCCGGAATGTCCCCAACAACTTCAATCCTTGAAAGGGACACTATCATGTCTAACAGTATTCTTACCAATACCTCTGCAATGACCGCCTTGCAGACCCTGAATGCAACCAACAAATCCCTGGACGCTACTCAGGAACGCATTTCTACTGGTTTGCGTGTTTCCGGTGCAGAAGATAACGCTGCCTACTGGTCCATCGCTACGACCATGCGGTCAGACAATGGTGCATTGTCTGCTGTGCAGGACGCTCTTGGTCTTGGTGCTGCTACCGTTGACACCATGTACACGGCCATGAACTCGACCGTTGATGTGATGAAGGAGATCAAGAACAAGCTGGTTGCCGCCAAGGAACCAGGCCTTGATCGTGCCAAAATCCAGTCGGATATCACCGAGCTGCAGAACCAGTTGAAGTCCATTTCGGATTCAGCTGTGTTCAACTCTGAAAACTGGCTCAGCAGTGATCCGGCCACCACACCAACCAAAAGTATCGTCAGTTCGTTCAGCCGTGACAGCTCTGGTTCGGTCCAGATTGAAACCATCGACGTCGACCTTGCTGGTATCCAGCTCTTCGACACCGCTGGTGCCAATACCGGTATCCTCGATAGCAACATCACGATCGGTACCAACGTGACCGGTGCAAACGTCTCCGACTTCGACATTTCCGCCGTTACGGACGATGACCTGTCTGGTCTTGACTCACTGATCGATGACGTCGACTCCGCCCTGAGCAGCATCACCGATGCAGCAACCAATCTGGGTTCCATCAAGACCCGTATTGATTTGCAGAACGACTTCATCTCTGCCCTCACCGACGCAATTGACCGCGGTATCGGGCAGCTGGTGGATGCAGACATGAACGAAGAATCCACTCGCCTGAAAGCACTTCAGGTTCAGCAGCAGCTGGGTATCCAGGCTCTGTCGATTGCCAACTCCGGCTCTCAGAGCATTCTGTCGCTGTTCCAGTAAGCTGATCAGCAAGTGGGCTCTTGATGATTTGACAGCGGTAAAAGGCGCATCCCAACGGATGTGCCTTTTATTTTTTGAACCACCCCGACCGATATTCCAAGACCGGATCAACATGCGCAGGGTTCGCGCAAGCTTGTCGGCTCATAGTCACATCAGACAGTTTCAAACTCCTGATAGAGGTTAGAATTTCGATGCCAGGCAGTGAACAAGCCGAAAAAATATTGGCGAATCTCAAAGAGCTTGGGCCGAGGCGGCTTCTGGCTCTCGGTCTTATCGGTCTGATCACCCTTCTGCTGGTCGGGGGCGGTGCCTATTTTCTCTCAAAGCCGCAGATGACCGTTCTCTATTCCGGTCTTGACCGCGAGGACATCACCCGGATCGGGTCCGCCCTTCAGGATTCTGGCATCCGCTACGATGTCAACACGGAAAGCTCGGCGGTCCTTGTGTCCCACTCATCGGCATCGCAGGCCCGCATGCTGCTGGCCGAGCGGGGGCTGCCACGTGGCGACAGCGCCGGGTATGAGCTGTTTGACAATCTTGGCTCGCTTGGCCTCACGTCCTTCATGCAGGAGGTGACCCGCGTTCGGGCTCTCGAGGGCGAATTGGGCCGCACGATCCAGTCGATGAAGGACGTGCAATCGGCCCGCGTGCATATCGTGCTGTCCGAAAAGGGCTCGTTCCGCAAACAGGACCAGAGCCCCTCGGCCTCGGTTGTCATCAAGGCATCGGGCACCGGCGAGTTCCAGACCGCACAGGCCATCCGCTATCTGGTTGCCGCCGCCGTGCCTGGCATGAAGCCTGCCGAGGTCACGGTGCTGGATTCCTCCGGTGCATTGCTCGCCTCCGGTCAGGGCAAGGAAGCGACATCGGCTGGCGAAATGGCAGGTCTTGAAGAACTCGTTTCCAACCGCATTCAGGAAAATATCCGGAAGACCCTCACCCCCTACCTCGGCCTTTCCAACTTCCAGGTCTCGGTCGCCGCGACCCTCAACACCGACAAGGAGCATGTCGCCCAGACGATCTTCGATCCGGAAAGCCGTATCGAGCGGTCCGTTCAGACCGTCCGCTCCAGCGAGAGCGCACAGAATGCCAGCTCGCAACCGCCGACCACCGTCGAGCAGAACCTGCCGGACCAACAGGTCAAGGACACCAACAGCGAACAGTCCGTGGAAGAGAACCAACGGCGCGAAGAAACCGTCAACTACGAAATTTCGACCAAGAAGGTGGAGCAGACCCGTGAGGGATACGACGTGGAACGGCTGTCGATTGCCGTTCTGGTCAATCGGGCCCACCTTCTGGAAACCCTGGGCGACAACGCAGACGACGCCACCGTCAACAACGCCATCAACCATCACATCGAGGAAATCAATCAGCTGGCGGCATCCGCTGCGGGGCTTGACACTGCACGCGGCGACCAGATCAAGGTTGCCGTCGTCGATTTCCAGGCAGGCACCGGCGATCTGGAACCGCTGCCGCCGCTCTCGGTCACGCAGGTCCTGTTGCAGCAGTCTGGCAATGTGGTCAACGCCGTCAGCATCCTGCTGGTCTCCACCCTGTTGATCTGGTTCGGCCTGCGCCCGGCGATCAGTGCACTGGTTCCCAAGCAGGTTGCCAACGACAACACACCCGAGGGCTTGGAGCTTGACGCAGACGCGGATGAAGCCGTTGGCTATCCGCTCTCTGATCCGAGCACCCACGCCGGTCTCATCGAGGAATTGTCCAAGAAGCTGGATTCCTCACCAGTGCGCAAACTGGAACGGGTCGTCGAGATGAACGAAGAGCAGTCTGCGGCGATCCTCAAACAGTGGTTCTATGAATCGGAGACTGCGTAATGGCACTGGCACTCAAGGATCTGATCCCCTCCGTCAAGACCAGCGAGCCGGAAGCACCTCGTCTGCGCAAGCCGGAATTCCGGTCGCTTGGACCGATCGGACAGAATGGCCATGACGTTGGTTCGGAGGCAGACAGGCCCCTGCCCCGGTCCGCCGATGTCGCGTGCAGGCCCACCATGCCAGCAGGCCCGACACCGGCTCCGGTGAGGATGCCGCTGGCAGAATCGGCCAACCCGCAGCCCATTGTCTTTGGCGGGCTTGACAAGCTGATGCCGGTCAAGCCCCAGAAGACCGTGACCATCGTGTCGGAAGATACCCAGATCGTGCGCACCGAAGCCTGGTCGCGGGGATTGCGGGATGCCGAAATCCTCTGGCAGGAACAGCTGTCGCAACAGCGAAGGAAGCTGCATGAGGAATTCGAGAGCATGAAGCAGTTGCTGGCGGCCGAGCTACAGCGGCAGCTCAAGGGGCAGATCGCCGGACAGCTTGAAAAGATCCGCAACGATCTGGCCGATCAGGTCGCCGAGACGCTGGAACCTTTCATGGCCGATCATGTGCATGTGCGCATCGTCAAGATGTTCGCCGATGTCGCTGAGCAGGCCCTGCAGGACTCCATTGCCGACAGTCCGCTCCTGAGCGGGCCGGACCATCTTATCCGGCAGTTGGGCAATGTTGTCGACTGCGAGAAGCTCACGGAACTGGTTGGCTCTGTCGAAGCGACCCGCCAGCAGACCGAGGAAACGGAGCTTTCCCTCAAGGTGGACAGCAGTGTCTTCGAGACACGTCTCTCCGACTACCTGACCCAACTTAAACAGGCGGTGCAAGATGACTGATCTGGAACATGAACACGAAAAGGAACTGATCATCATCCGACGGCGGCCGGACATGACCATCGAGAAACCTCACAGTGGTGTCTGGAAGATTGCACATGCAGACTTCATGACTGCCATGATGGCCTTCTTCATGGTGATGTGGCTCATCTCCAGCACGGATGAAGCGGCCAAGAAGCACATCGCCCGCTATTTCAACCCGGTCAATCTGTCCTCGATGACTCCCTTCCCCAAGGGCCTGCAGGACCCGGAGACCAACGCCAAGCCGGTTGGCGAGGAGGCAAGCCCCACCAAACCGGACAAGGCGAGCGCCGGCTCCGGAGCCTCCACGGCAGCAGGCCGCAGCGGACAGGCAACACCGGGCGTTTCAAACGCGACGGCGGCCCAGCAGGCTGTTTCCGTTCGGAGCAGTGGAGTTGCCCGCAGCGGTACCACCACACGCCAGCTACCCACCTTCACAGAAGCGGAGATCTTCTCCGATCCCTATGGTGTGCTCGATCGCATCATCATGAAAGAGGAGAAGGACAGCGGCCCGGAGGAACGGGACGATGCGTCCGCCTCTCTTGCCGAAAAGATCCAGGGCCAGGGCGGCACGGCCATGCGCGATCCCTTCGCGCCCCTGTCCTGGGCACTCAATCCGCTCTCCCTTGACGATATCGAGCTGACGGAGGATTCAGGCTCCGCCAAGTTCTCCATTACCGGCGAGGAGCGCCCTGATGCGACATCTCTTGCCAACGGGCCGTCAAACGACAAGATCGAGATTGCCAAGGCAGCCTTCGAGGCCGTCAAGCCAATGCTCGGCGAAGCTGGCAACGACGCGGTGAAGAGCCAGAAAGCGGACAACAAAGCCGACAAGGAACCTTCCGAACTTGTTGAGGGCGAGGCCATGGCAAGCGCAATGAAAGCCCCTCGGAACAGCTCGGTTGGCAAGGACGCCGCCAATGGCCCGGCAGAGGCAGCAACGGCATCGTCGGCAGAGATTTCCGACAAGATCGGCGAATTCCGCGCCATTCTTGCCAATGCCCTCAATGAAACGCCACGCCAGACCATCGGCAACGAGCTGACGATCACGACCAGCGGCAACGACATTTTGATCAATGTCTCGGACAGCGCCGACTATGGCATGTTTGCCATCGGCTCATCCGAACCCACGGCACGCTCCATCAAACTGCTGGAGCGCATCGCCCACAGCCTCGGCCAGATCAGGGGTGACATCATCATTCGCGGCCACACCGATGGCCGACCCTTCCGCAGCGGGACGTCGGACAACTGGAACCTGTCGACCGCCCGTGCCCACATGGCCCGCTTCATGCTGATCCGCGGGGGGCTTGATGAACACCGCCTGCTGAGAGTGGAAGGCTATGCCGATCGGGCTCTGAAGCATCCGGACAACCCGGAGGCCGATGACAACCGCCGCATAGAGATCCTCGTACAGCCGATCAAGGAAACCCGGTCATGACAAAGCGCGCTCCAGCAGGCCGTTTCCTGCTCCCCGGTTGCATCTTGTTCGCCTGCCTTGCCAGCGCTCCTGTCCTGGCGCAGACAGATCAGGCCCCGCTTCAGATACACCCGGACCCGAAGGCTATCCGTGTCATTCCCGGCGTATCCCCGCTGGTCGCCCCCGTTTCCCGCAAGACAGGTGCCGACGAAGCCGACGGCAAGGCACCTGCGATGCCGGCAAATGACGCAGCCGCCACATCCGGCGGCGACCGCAAAAGGGCTGTGGACGCGACAGCAGGCATCGCGGCAACAGAGACCACAATCAGTCACGCGGTGGATGCTTCTGTCGATGAAATGCAGCCCTATATGCAGGTGCGTGTGGTCCAGAACCTTCAGGCGCAAACCGCCAAAGGGTCCACTCAGGCTCTCAATGCGCAGCACAAACTGATCACTCATCTCAACGAGCATTTTCTGGCGATCGATCCTCAGGTCTGGCATGACGAACAGAATGCCCGCGCCGCAGTCATCCATCTCTTGTCCGGCGGGCACCCTGCCGTCGGGCACCGCCTGCTCAGTCTTGATCCGCCCGCAGCGATCGACCCGGCCCTGTTGAAGGGGGCTTTGGCCTATATCGAGGGCCGCAAGACAGAGGCTCGCAGCATCCTCCAACCCATCGACCCGCTGACGCTGCCACCGACACTGGGCGGACAGGTTGCTCTCGTTCAGGCGATCCTGTCCATGCCGGACGATCTGGAAGAGGCGCTGGTGTCCATTGACAAGGCCCGATTGCTGTTGCCCGGCTCGCTGGTCGAGGAAGCGGCCCTGCGCCGTGCTGTCTCGGTTGCGGCCGCGCTCAACGATCCGCGGATGTTCCAGTCCTATTCGCTGCAATATATGCGGCGGTTCAACAATTCGATCTACAATTCTGATTTCCGGCGCCGGTTCGCCATCGCCATGCGCCGGTTCGGCGAAAGCGAGGACAAGCACACCTTCGCCGAGCTCGATAGCGTCATTACGGAGTTTGATCTCGATGCCCGCCGCAGTCTCTATTTGCTGTTGTCCTATTCGAGCCTGATTGCCGGCAATGTGACCCTGTCCAACGAGGCGGCAAAGGCAGCCCTGCCTCTGACGATGGATGATTCCGAAAGCCAGGCACGCTCCCACCTCTATCTGGCCGGATCGATGCTGAATGCCAACACCATCGAACAGTCCCTCCAGCATCTGTGGAAGGTGAAGAGAGGCAATCTGAGTGCTCGGGACCAGTTGCTGGCCGACAAGATCGCCCATGTTCTGAACAACATCCGCGCCTGGCCGGAAAGCAGTGAACCCGCTCTGGGATACAGCCTGTCCACGACCGATGCCGGCAAAGGCGAACCCGGATGGCAACTGGGAACGCTCGAGCATGGCAAACTGGCCCTTGACAAGACCGACCTTTTCCTGTCGACCGCGCAACAATCCTCACTACGGTAAAAGCTATGCCAAATCAGACCATTGCCGCTTCCGGCACGCTTGCAAATCCCCAGTCTCTTCTCTCGGGCAAATCCACCATCAAGGGGGACGGCCAGAACAACAATCGCGCCCAGGGCAATGGAACCGGGAGCGCCGATGCGGTGGATGGCAGTGCCGGAGCGGCCAATGCCGCCGACCCCGGTGCACGGGCCGAAGACGTCTCGACAAAGGACGGACAATCACCGTTCGAACGGTTGCTTGAACAGGTATCACCGAACACCGGCAGGAAATCGACAAGCAAAGAAGCGGGCGATGGCGACAGCGCTTCCTCGACGGATGAAACCTCCCAGCCCGCAACAGGCTTGCGTTCGGTTGGTATGACCGTGCAGCAGTTGCTCGCCGAAGCCGGATTTGGCCCGACGACCACGCCGGAAGCCCCTTCAACCCAACTGGCAGGCAAGACTCAGGACGCGGCGGCAATTATGGGCAAGGCGCAGTGGCTGACCGGCACGAACGAAGCGGACGCATCAAACGCCCGACAGGTTGACGCAGACGGGGTGAAGGGGGCCAAAGCGGACCCGTTCGCTTCAGTTGCCAGTTCAACTGAACCTGTAAATGGCAATCGGAAACCGCAGCAAGTGACCCTTGGCACTCTGGAGCAACTGACCAGGGCCAGCGGAACCGGCAGCATCAACGCGCAGGATCTCCGGGACCAATCCGTTGACGTACGCACCACGTCGGCCTTCGACACGGTGCTGCCGATTGTCAAGGAAGCCATCCTGACGCCGACCCAGCGGGCGCAGGGCGATGGCTTCTCGGTACTCAAGCAGGAAACCCATTTTGCACCGGTTGACATGGTCGAAACTCTGACCGGAGCACAGGCCCCCTCGGGCCTCTCCCTGGCGGATTCCGTAATGAAGCAGATCGGCGATGCGATCAGCAAGGGCCTCGATACTCCGACAACCCGGTCGGATGGTGCCTCGTCCTCCAATAGCGCGGAACAGCCGACGAGCGCCTTGCGGCTTCATCGCAGTGGCGATCTGCTGCGCGTTCTTGACATCCAGCTGCACCCCGCTGATCTGGGCAAAGTGCGCCTGTCGGTGCGCCTCAATGACAACAATGTCGAGGTGCGGATCGAGGCTTCCAAGGCGGAAACCGCAAAGATGCTCCAGAGCAATCAGGGCGAGCTCAACCGCCTGCTGCAGCGGGCGGGCTATCAGGCCGACCACATTTCGGTGGTGGCCGTGGACGACCGGGGTTCATCGCAGATCCTGCCTCCCTCGACGAGCGATTCCCTCGGCCAGCAGGCTGGTCAGGACAAATCCGCCTTTTCCGGCTTCAACAACGGCTCCGGCGCGGGCAACGGTGCCGATCAGCGCTCTGCGGCTGGTGGCGATGGCACATCTTTTCATCTTGACGGCATGGACGAGACCAGCGATGGAGCTGACCATGAAAGCCAGTCTGGCACTCAGCCTTATCGGGGGCTTACTCTCTAGCAGTATGGCAATGGCTCCTGCGGTAGCACATGCGGAAACCGCTACGGTCGATGCCGTTTGCGAAAAGGAAATGCGCGCCGCCGCCTCAAGCGAGGGGGTGCCGCTGGGTATTCTCTATGCGGTCGGGCTGACGGAAACCGGGCGCGGCCTCAAGCTGCACCCCTTTGCCCTCAACATTGAGGGCAAGACTGTCATGACCGGCTCCAGAAAGGCGGCACTCGATACCGTCCGGCAAGCGCGCCAGGATGGCAAGAAGCTGATCGACATCGGCTGCATGCAGATCAATCACCATTATCATTCCAGCCAGTTTGCCTCCCTTGATGAAATGATCGACCCGCACGCCAACGTGCGTTATGCGGCAAAATTTCTCAAACAGCTGCGCGCCAGTCAGGGCAGTTGGACCATGGCGGTTGCCCGCTATCATGCCGGGCCTGACAACAATCCTGCCCAGAAACGTTATGTCTGCGCGGTAATCCGCAATCTGGTTGCCAGCAAGTTCGGCCAGTGGACTGAACAGTCGCGCACATTCTGCGGCAAATAACCCCTTCTCCTCCCTCCTGATACGCTGCGGCCTGATGCCAGGGCGGCTGCCTGCACGCCTGCGCCAATGCGTTCCATCGCTTTGCGCGCTTCCGACATTGATACTAAAAATTTAATCAATTCATTATGTTAGATAATTTTCAAGGCCAGTTTCGCGCAAGCCTCTTGTCTTATCTTCGAACCAAGGAGATCACCCATCCCTATCTGGTCATGGAAAGCGACTGTTCCGGATTTGGGAAATATCGGACACTTTTGACAGGAGAGCACCATGGGCCTTTATGGCGTAATGCGTTCCAGTGTTTCAGGCATGAATGCCCAATCAAGCAAGCTTGGCACTGTATCTGACAACATCGTCAACGCGAACACCACCGGCTACAAAAGGGCGGAAACGGAGTTCAAGTCTGTCGTGACGACCCAGAGCACGACGGCCTACAACTCTGGCGGCGTTGAGGCGATCACCTCCTATGCCATTTCCTCCGCCGGCAGCATGGAATACACAACGAGCGTCACGGACCTGGCGATCGACGGCAGCGGCTTCTTTGTGGTGGCAGACAATGACGGCACCCCGTTCCTGACCCGCGCCGGCAGCTTCGTGGCGGATTCCGATGGCAACCTTGTCAACACCGCAGGCTTCTATCTTCAGGGCTTCGACCTGTCGAATGGTGAACCGTCCGTGGTCGCCAACGCCCTCACCGGGCTTCAGCAGGTCAATATCAATCAGGCACGGTTGGAAGCCAGCCCAACCACCGAAGGCTCGATGAGCGGCAACCTGCCAGCCAATGCCTCGGTTGAAGCTGCGCCCCTGCCCTCTGCCAACGACGGCACGCTCAGCGCCATCAACTACACCTCCAAGACCTCGCTTGTTGCCTATGACGACGTCGGCAACGAAATGCAGCTTGATATCTATTTCACCAAGACTGGCACCGACACCTGGGAGGTTTCCGTCTTCAACAATGCCGATTCCACCGACGGCGGCTTTCCGTATGCCACTCCGGTCGCCACAACGCATGGCAACACCTATGCCAACCCGATGTCAACGACAACGCTGACCTTCGAGGCCAACGGCACACTGTCTGCGACATCGCCCACGTCCTTCAGCTTCCACATCCCCGATCACGAACCTGCCGGTGATGACGTTGAGATCTCGATTGAAGGCATGACCCAGCTCGCCGCCGACTTCGGCGTTGATGATCCGGTTCTCAACGGCAATGCGCCACAGAGTGTCGAGAGCGTCAGCATCGACAAGGATGGCACGCTCTACATGGTCTATGAAGACGGCTCGCGCGAGGCAACCTACCGCATCCCGATCGCCGATGTGGCCAGTGAAGACAATCTGGCGCCGATGGGAGGCGAGGTCTACTCGACCACCAATGAAAGCGGCGATGTTCAGGTCGGCTTCCCCGGCGAAAACGGCATGGGGCTGATGGTTTCGGGTGCCATCGAGGGGTCCAACGTCGATCTGGCTGAAGAGCTGACCAACATGATCGTTGCCCAGCGATCCTTTTCCGCCAGTTCCAAGGTTTTTCAGACCGGCTCCGATCTGCTGAGCGAGGTTGTCAACCTCACGCGATAGGTCCGGTTACACGAGACTGCAAGGGATTCCCCAGACAAGCCCTCCCGACATTGCAGTCTCGTGCTCTTTCTAAGGTTAAGTGTCATGAGTCTTTCAGTCGCCCTACAGGTCGCACAATCCGCTTTGAGCACGCGGCAAAAGGAAACGGCAATCCTTTCCCGCAACATCACCAATGCCAGCCAGGAAGGTTATACGCGCAAGACCGCGCTTGTTTCCACCCTGTCCGCCAGCGACGGCTCCGGCGGCGGCATCTATGTGAACTCAATTGGCCGGGCAACCGATCAGGCTCTCTACAAAAGCCTTCTCAGTGCGACATCCGTAGGCGAGAAGAGCGAGGCCTATCTTGATGGGTTGACCAATCTGTCCGAAACGATTGGTGACACCAACCAGAATATTTCCCCGGCCGCCGTGCTTGGCGAGCTGGAAACCGCCCTGCAGGCCTATGGTGCCATGCCATCGGATTCGGTTCTGGCCAGTCAGGTTCTGTCGGCGGCCCAGTCGATGGTCTCGACGCTGAACGGGGCGACGGCAACGGTTCAGGCCGAACGGGAAAGCGCGGACACCCAGATCGGGCAGTCCGTGGAGACCATCAACAGCCTTCTCTCCCGCATCGAAACACTGAACAAGGAAATCGTGCGCGGCACCGAACTTGGCAGCGACATCTCGGACATGATGGATTCTCGGGATCAGGCCGTGCTCGAACTGTCCGCCGAGATGGGGATCAAGACCCAGACACGCGAGAACAACGATCTGGTGATCACGACGGAAAGCGGCGTGATGCTGTTCGAAACCACCGCCAGAAGCGTCTCCTTCGAGCAGACCGACACTTTCTCTGCTTCGACCGAGGGCAATGCCGTCTATGTTGACGGGGTTGCGGTCGCCGGCCCCAACGCCCGCATGGAAATCAGCACCGGACGCATCGCAGGTCTCATCGCCATTCGCGATGAAGCAGCCGTTACCTACCAGACCCAGCTTGATGAAATGGCACGCGGCCTCATTTCCGTCTTTCAGGAAGGCGGCACCGCGGGCCTCTTCACCGATGGCAGTTCGTCAGCGGTTCCAGGCGGGCTGGTCACGGGACTGGCTGGCACCATCAGCGTCAACAGTGCGGTTGATACCGATCATCTCGACCTGATCCGTGATGGCATCACCACCGATTACAACCCGTCCGACTATGCCAGCTATGGCGACCGCATCCAGGAGCTGCTCGGCAATCTTGGAGACTCGATGGTGTTTGACGGCTCCTCCGGCGTGGACACCACCGGCACTCTTACGGATTTTGCTTCCTCGTCCGTCAGTTGGCTCGAATCCGCACGACAGAGTGCTGACACCGTTGCGGACAATCATTCCATAACCCTCAACCGGGTGTCGGAGTCCCTCTCCAACAAGACCGGCGTCAATATCGATGAAGAAATGCAAAGCATGCTGGAGATTGAGCGCAGCTATACGGCGACCGCAAAATTGATCAGCACCATTGATGAAATGTTGGATCAACTTCTCAAGATCGCGGGCTAAATCATGACCAGCTATATTTCGACCCTGTCCCTTTCCACCGCCACCAACAAGTCCATTTCCTCGCAGACCAGCACACTGGTCAAGCTGCAGAAAGAGGTCGCCTCTGGCCGCAAGTTCGATGTCGGTCTTGACCTTGGCAGCGCAACGGGCGAAGCGGTTTCGATCCGGGCCCAGTTCCAGACGCTCAATGCCATCGTCGACACCAACGCACTGCTGTCCAGCAGTCTGGACATTTCGGTCAAGGCACTGGAGAACATCTCCTCGAGCGCCTCGGACCTGCAGGCAACGCTGCTCACCACGATCGGCAGCAGCTCGGCTCGCAGCGTGGTGGTCGCGAGCACCCAGGGGTATCTGGATGAGCTGATCTCGACCCTCAACAGTTCGTTCAACGGAACCTTCCTGTTCTCGGGCATCAACACCGACTCCCCAGCCCTCAGCAGCTACGAATCGGGTTCGACCAGCAAGGCGGCCATTGACGGCTCATTCCTTTCGACCTTCGGCTTCGCCCAGGACAACCCCGGTGTCTCTTCGATCTCGGCGTCCGCGATGGAGAGCTATCTGGATGGCGCCTTTGCCGATCAGTTCAATGATGCCAACTGGTCTGCCAACTGGTCTTCTGCCACCGATGAAGTCACTTCCAGCCGGATTTCGGCCACCGATGTGATCAACACCTCGGTCAGCGCCAATGAAGATTCCCTGCGCAAGCTGGCCATGGCCTACACGATGGTCTCCGAGCTGGGCTCGTCCGACATGACACAGGAGGCCTTCGATGTGGTGACCACAAGGGCGACCGAACTCATCGGGTCGGCCATTCAGGGACTGAACAACGTCATCGGCCGGGTGGGCAATGCCCAGGCGCGGGTTTCGGACGCATCGGATCGCATCGCTATCCAGACCGACCTGCTCAATGAACGCATCATCAAGCTGGAAAATATCGATACCACCGAAGCATCGGTGAAACTGTCAAACGCGGTAACCCAGCTGGAGCTGACCTACACCATCACAAGCCGCATCCAGAATCTGAGCTTGTTGAACTACCTCTAGGGTTTCCCTTTCCATGCACCCGTGTGGCGGTTCCGCCTATCGGGTGCGCGACCAGAAGAATTGCGAGAGATGATGGCACAGACCGGACCATGAGGGTTGGCGTGCCGGGCATCTCTCTTGAAAGACCACAAGGGCGAGGAAAAGAATGTACACGTCTTATTATGCGGAAAGCTCCCAGCTATCGGGATCATGCCAGCGCAGCCAGGAACTTCAGGCCATCAATCATGTGCTCGAGAGCCTGAGGGAAGCGAAAGTCATGGGCATCCAGTCGCCCCAGGGCGTCAAGGCGCTCTATGAGACCAGCACCCTGTGGAGCTTCCTGCTGGAAGACCTGATCAAGCCGGAAAACGCCATGCCCGACCAGATCAAGGCAGACCTCATCTCTCTGGGGATCTTCATCCTCAAGGAAGTGGGACGGGTACGGCTCAACCAGTCGGATGGCATAGACACCCTGATTGACCTCAACGCAATGATCTGCAGTGGATTGACACAATGAAACCGATGCGCCTTACCTTCAAATCCGGCGAACGCTTCTACATCAACGGAGCAGTCATCCGGTTCCCAAAGAAAACCACGATCGAGCTGTTGAACGAGGCGGAATTCCTGCTCGAGAACCACATCATTCAGCCTGAAGAGACGACGACGCCCCTGCGGCAGCTCTATTTCATCGCCCAGATGATGTTCACATCGCCTACCAATCTGGTCGAGGCGCATGGGACATTCCTGAAATTTGCCCGCAGCCTGACGAGCTCCGTCGATCACTACCTACTGTGCGCGGGAATTCAGGAGATCGTCGATATCGTCAATGCCGGCAATTATTATGAAGCCATGAAACGCATTCGCGAGCTCTATCCGCTGGAGACCAGCCTGATGAGCGATGTGGTCGATATCCGTGACAAGGTCAACGACTCGCACGATCACAGATCCGGCGCGCACGCCGATTGCCCGGCGGAATAGCGCCAACAGAAAAACACCCGTCAAGTGACTGCAGCAGCCAGTGGCTGCTATCTTGAGGCAAAGGAAGGAAACCTGTTCATGTCCGTATCCGCCGTCAATACCAACGCTGCCACCAGTGCCACCACAACGAGCCGAACAAGCTCGAGCACCAGCGACGCCATGACCCTCGACTATGATGCGTTCCTGCAGATGATGGTCACCCAGATGCAGCATCAGGATCCGACCGATCCGACCGACATGTCCGAGCAGATGGGGCAGTTGGCCTCCTTCTCCAACGTCGAGCAGAATATCCAGACCAACAGCAAGCTTGATAGCGTGCTTTCCCAGCTCTATGTCAACCAGTCGACAACCCTCGTCGGCAAAACGCTGTCGGCTGTACAGAATGGCGAGGACATCAACGGCACGATTGAAAGCGTGACGATCTGCTCGGATGGTGTGGTTGCCCAGTTGGATAGCGGCAAGAATGTCATCATCGGCGCCGGAGTGACGATTTCCTGATGAATGAGGTCGATGCACTGGATCTGGTCCGGGAAGCCTTCTGGACCATCATTGTTGCCGCCAGCCCCGCGGTCGGGGCTGCCATGGTGGTGGGGATCGGTATTGCGCTGTTTCAGGCTCTGACACAGGTGCAGGAAATGACCCTCACCTTCATTCCCAAGATTTTGGTCATCTTTCTGATGCTGATCGCCAGTGGCACCTTTATCGGAGCACAGATCACCAGCTTTACCCAGGTGGTCTATGACCGGATCGAGCACGGCTTCTGATAGCACCGTCTGGCCTGCTGACCCCAGCTCATCTTGACCTGCCCGGGCGACATCAGAAGCGGGTCGGCGCGTGCCTTGCCGCTTCCGGCGAGATGGTCTGCTGTCTTTTCTCCTCTTTATGCCATCCACTCGCGGCGCCCCTTAGTCCTGAGCCTGATCGCTGCGGTCCTCCTGTCGCCGATCCGCATGGACGGGCACCAGAGCCCCTGTTCTTTCCCCTGAACCCGATCTGCATTTGCCAGCTTCCCCGTGAAGGCCATGGAGGCATCGTCGCGACATGGCCGGAGCGAGGATCGCTGGCCCGAATGGCTTTCAATCGTCTGTAGAGAGCGGGTGAGCGCCGCAGGAAAAGGGATGGGGTAGCATGCTGCATGGCCAACTGGCTTTCCAATGCCGCGCAATGGCCCATGGTTCAACGAGGAAGGCGTTATGGGCACGCGAGCCTGTCCGGACAACCATGCTTCAGCAGGCCCTGAAAGCCGCCTGAAAAGCACCTGAGGCCATTTATGAGCAGCCATGTTTGTACGGCGCTGAAGGGCACCTGCCGACAGGTCCGCCTCTCAGGGGCCTCACCTTGGTAGCTACATCTTCGGGCCGCAGATTCGACCCATGGAATCTGGAAATACTACCGGCTGGGCAGAACGCACGCCGGATCTGAGAAAAGCCTTCGCCCAGACATCATGTCTGGAAACCCGCGGTAAGTCATTCCGTGTCTTTTCGAGGCTTTGCAGTTCAAAACGGTGAACCAACTCAAAATGAAAAATACTGGTTCGAAATTTCTTGGTGAAACAAATTGCAGTGCAATCTTTCGATTCAGTTGGATCGTTCAGCCCTGTTCCGTCAGAGCGTTGAACATGTAGCCGAGGTAACGCTTGGAATCGATCGGGTCGTAACCCAGACGTTTCTTGAGCTTCTTGCGCAGCTTGCTGATGTGGCTCTCGACGACGGTTTCCTCGACGTCCTCATTGAGCAGCCCATAGACCGCGTTATAGATCTGGGCACGGCTCACACGGCGATCACGGTTCTTGACCAGATACTCCAGGATGCGTCGTTCCCTGCGTGGCAGCTCGAGGGCTTCGCCGCAGATCTCCGGGGACCTCCCGTCAAAATAGACCCGCACATCACCTTCTACCTGCTGCATTTCAGATTGCTCCCCGGACCGTCTGCTGATGACAGCCGCCCTTACCAGAATTTCCCTTACATGAATTGGTTTGCTGACCACGTCGTCAAAACCGGCGGCAAACAGATCCAGGGTCTGTTCCAGAGACGTCTTGTCATTGAGAGCAATCAGAGGCGTTTTCCGGCAACGGCTGCGGATCAGGCTGGGATAGCGGTTTCTTTCTTCGCAATCCCCCAGCAGAAAGGCTTCCACTGCGTTGATATCCGAGTCTGAAATGCTGGTCACCCAGCTGCCGAATTCCTGAGGCACAATGCCAATGGAAGGAACCCCTTCCCGCTGAAAGCCGGCGGTGTAACCATCTGCCACCAACTCTCTGTTTTCAATCAGTACGATCATCGCAACACTCCATCCTTGATAGGTATAGAGGTATTGCAACTACCGCCTCCCGTCACTAGAAAAGGCGACCACCAATACAGCTTTCAGATAGAGCGGGAAAAGAAATATAAACGGCAAGCGCGTGCTTTTAGTAGAATTATGTCTAAAAGTGGCGTTATTTTTCTGGAGGATTTGATCCAAGCGCCTTAATGCACTCGATTTACAAGACATTTATGCCTGAGACTGCGCACAATCAAGCCTTCACATAGCCGAATGGTTAACGACTGTTTACACTTATATTCCACACAATCCAATAACACCATTGAAACAATAGCTTTTCAAATTTTACGCTTTGGATAAACTTTCATAGGGAAAGTACTTAGCATCACTTATATTGCATTGCCAATTTTACATAGGACATCCATCGCAACAAAACTGCTCCATTTTTGCATGCCAGTTTTCCATTTTGACAGATCCGGAAACAGAACAGACATTCATAAAGGACATTCAGAGACAAAACCCGAAAGGTTCAGCAGCACGCCCCGGCATTAACCTGTCACCAGCAACAGGATGCCTGCCGGAAGGCTCTCAGAGGGCGTCTGGGTACAAGGCATGGCCGCCCGCGCAGAACTCCATCCTTGAGACGGTTTTCGCGTTCAGATAGCACAAGCCCCTGTCAAGAAGCCCACCACTGCCGGCCCCCGCAGAAAGCCCTGCGGATGGCATCTGTCAGGGCCACACGGGTGGACAGCCAGCCGCAGCCCGCCACTGCAAAGGCTTGCCAAATACAACAGAGCCTGCGTCAGGGCGGTACCTGGCGCAGGCTCTGCTGGATTGTTGCGAAGAGAGATCGGCCTACTGGATGACCAGCTCAGCCTGCAGGGCACCAACCGACTTGATGGTCTGAAGGATGGATATCACCCCTGATGGCCTGAGGCCAATGCGGTTGAGGCCACTGACGATGGTTTGCAGGTCGGTGCCGCCAATGATCGACAGGGAGCCCCCATCCTGCGACGCGGTGATGTCTGTCTGCGGTAGGACGACCGTCTGTCCGCCTCGCGAGAAGGGCTGTGGCTGGCTGGCGACGGGGTTCTCCGTGATCCGCACCACCATGCTGCCATAGGTGACGGCAACCGTCGAGATCTGCACATTGTTGCCAATGACCACCGTGCCCGTCCGTTCATCCACCACGACCTTGGCCGGGGTGTCGGGCTGGATCACCAGACCTTCTATCTGGGCAATGAAGCGGGTGGCACTGACCCGGCCGGGCTTTTGCAGAACGACCGAGCGGAAGTCGCGCTCCTTGGCGAGCATCAGTCCGTAGCGCTCTCGTGAGAAGGCGTTGATGGCGTCGGCGATCCGCACCGCGGTGTTGAAGTCCGGGTTGGAAAGCTGCAATACGAAGGAAGGCAGATTGATGAAGTCGTCATCGAGTTCCCGTTCGACAATTGCCCCGTTGGGGATCATGCCCGAGGTGGCGATGCCCTCACTGAGAGACTGGGCCTGCCCCTGTTCGGAAAAGCCGGCAACCGCAAGACCGCCCTGGGCAACGGCATAGACCTTGCCGTCCGATCCCATCAGCGGGGTCGCGATAAGGGTGCCGCCCGACAGGGAGGACGCATCCCCCAGCGAGGAGACATTGACGTCGATCCGCGATCCCTTCTTGATGAAGGCGGGAAAATTGGCCGTCACCACCACGGCGGCGACGTTGCGGGTCCGCAGGTTGGCGTTGCGCACATTGACGCCCATGCTGTCGAGCATCGACTGCAGGGACTGCTCGGTGAATGGCGAGTTCCGCATGGTGTCGCCAGACCCCTTGAGACCGACCACGAGGCCATAACCGATGATCTGGTTGTCGCGCACCCCTTCGAGGGAGGTGACATCCTTGATGCGCACGGCGGCCGAGGCATCCCAGACAAGCGCCAGCGACCAGAGCGCGGCGACAAGGCATTTGGTGAAAGTCTTCATGTCATGGCCCTATCGAAATCGTACCATTCTCTTCAACACGCCCGACGACGATCAGACCGGTGTCGACGTTGCGGACCCGGATGATTTCGCCAGCAACCCCGTCTTCCAACGGCTCGACATGGGCGATGATTTCCAGGCCCCGGTCCTGAAAGACCAGTTGGGCTGGCTCGCCCCGCTTGACGATTTCGCGGCGACGAACGGCAGACCGCTGGATCGGCATGCCCACGGGCAGGCGGCGGACGGCCTCCTTGCCCAGAATGTCATTGACATTGGGAATGACGGAGAAGCGATCAAAACTGGTGGCGTTGAACTTGCGGCTTTCCAGCACAGAAAGTGTAATTACATCCCCGGCCGCAATGGTGGCTCGTGGCACGGGCAGGGTCACGACCGAGCGGGTTGCCGCGCCTGCGATCTGGACAAGGGCAAGGGCCATCAGCAGCGCGGCCCCGAGCGTCAGGACAACGCGCGCCACAGGCCGCATCGGCGCAGTTTGCGCCTTTACAACCGGCTCAGCCATCACCGGATCCCCTGTGTGACAACGCCGGCCATGTCATCGGCGGCCTTGATCACCTTGGAGTTCATTTCGTAGCCACGCTGGGCTGCTATCAGGGCTGTGATTTCCTTGACCGGATCAACGTTGGAATCTTCCAGATAGCCCTGACGGATGGAGCCGAAGCCGGTCTCGCCGGCATTTCCTTCCACCGCTTGTCCAGACGCTTCGGTCTCGGCAAACAGGTTGCCACCCTTGGCTTCGAGGCCAGCGTCATTGGCAAAGACGGCAAGCTGCAACTGCCCCAGAAGCTGGGGGGCGGCCTGACCGTCGATGGTGGCATAGACCTGACCATTTTCGTTGATCTGCACATCGGTGGTGTCATCGGGAATGGTGATGGCCGGCTCGACCGGATAGCCATCCGATGTAACAAGTCGCCCTTCGCCGTTGGTATTGAACGAACCCGCACGGGTATAGAAGGTCTCGCCGTCGGCATTGCTGACCGTGAACCAGCCCTTGCCGTCGATGGCCAGATCAAAGCTGTTGGAGGTATTGTTCAGGGTTCCCTGGGTGTGCAGGTTGCGGATGGCGGCGGTGCGGACACCAAGACCAAGCTGCGCTCCTTCCGGTATCGGTGCCTCACCGGTGCGGTTGGGTACGCCCTGCACGCGCTCCGCCTGATAGAGCAGATCAGTGAATTCGGCACGGGCCCGCTTGAAGCCGGTGGTGTTCATGTTGGAGATGTTGTTGGCAATCACTTCAACATTCAGCTGCTGCGCGCTCATTCCGGTCGCAGCAATGGCAAGAGCTTTCATGATAATTTCCTCGATCTGAAATGGCTGATCAACCCAGCCTCAACGCAGGCACCCTCTGATCTGCATCAGATGGTCATGCGACTGACTTCCTGATAGGCGGCAACCACCTTGTCGCGAATGGCAATGGCTGACTGCAGGGCAAGCTCGGCGTTCATCACTGCATCGACGACATTCTGGACGGACTGCTTGCCCTCGATGCCGGCAATCGCGGCTGCCTCGCCATGCTTGATGGTGTCTATGGTGTTGCTGGTCACGCCGGAAAAATAGTCGGCAAAAGTCCGGCCCGTTTCATCGACTTGACCGGTCAGATCGACCGGGCCACTGCCATTGCTGATGAAGCGCGTCTCGGAGACGGTGTTGAAACCGGTGCCCCGGGTGGACAGACTGGATACGGCACTCAAACTATCTAGCATCTTCAGCTCCTGAGCAGATCAATGGTACGCAGGACCATGCTGCGTGTCTGGGTCATCACCTTGAGGTTGGCCTCATAGCTGCGGTTGGTCTCCCGCATGTCAGCCAGCTCGATCAGAGTGTTGACGTTTGGCAGTTTGACCTGGCCATTTTCGTCGGCCGCCGGGCTGGAGGGGTCATATTCAACCGTGAACGGCGCGGTGTCGGTGCCGATATTCTTGACCTTGACGAGGGAGGCTCCAGCTGCGCGGTCCATTTCCTCGGCAAAGACAATGGTCTTGCGGCGGTAGGGATCGGAGCCCGGGGTCGCCCCGGTCGACTGGGCGTTGGCGAGGTTTTCGGAAATGACGCGCATGCGCTCTGCCTGCGCGGACAACCCGGTTGAAGAAATCTTGAATGTTGCGGAAAGTGGATCAATCATCACTGTGCCTTCGCTGCCATCATCATCATACCGTGTATGGATTTGATAAGGTTCGTTGTCAGAGTATGATCTCGGGCGACTTCACCGGCTTTCATCATTTCCTGTTCCAGTGATACCGAGTTTCCGGAATAGGTGATGTCCCAGCTATCGCTCTTCTCAACATCGACACTGCGGGTGGCCTGAGCCATGGCGGTCATGTGTCCGGGTTGAGTGCTGGCCATGCGCACATGAGCCTTGTCAAAGAGCGAGGAAAAACCTTCCACGTCCTTGGCCCGATAGCCTGGGGTATTGGCGTTGGCGACATTCTGGGCGATCGTGTTCTCGCGAACAGACAACCAGTTCTGGTGCTCCTTGGCCAATTTCATCAAATAGACAGGTTCCATTTGGGGTCTCCAGCAAATTCCGATAGACACGTTTTAAGCCTTCAAACTTGCCCGAACCTGTCGAAACCACCATATCTTATTGATTTTATTTTATTATTTTTTGTTTTAATTCAAATTTT
Organism: uncultured Cohaesibacter sp.; assembly: GCF_963666525.1. Taxonomy (NCBI): domain Bacteria; kingdom Pseudomonadati; phylum Pseudomonadota; class Alphaproteobacteria; order Hyphomicrobiales; family Cohaesibacteraceae; genus Cohaesibacter; species uncultured Cohaesibacter sp. The sequence continues at coordinate 2,905,459 of NZ_OY762905.1, read as the reverse complement.
CGACGCTTTTTCGTCGCCTTGTCCGCAACGGATCCGCGCTCGACTGCCGCTAAGAAAAAACGCCAGCCACGGAGGATGTGACTGGCGTTGAGGTGCGGCTGTCAAATGAGAGCCAGGAATGGACGGTGCCCGGCAGCAGGCCGGGTCAGAAGAAGGAGCGTACAAGACTTCCCACAAGGATGTTCCAGCCATCGATCAGCACGAAGAACAGCGCCTTGAAGGGCAGAGAAATGGCGGTTGGCGGCAACATCATCATGCCCATCGACATGGTTATGGTTGCAACAATCAGGTCGATGACCAGAAAAGGCAGGGCGATCAGGAACCCCATCTCGAACCCCCGGCGCAATTCGGAAATCATGAAAGAGGGGATGAGGACCCGCATCTCCACTGCGTCGGGCGAGGTGGCGGCTGTCGCGTTGAGATTGGCGACTGCCAGATCGGTAAACATCGAGATGTCCTCGTCACGCACGTGCTGAAGCATGAAGGAGCGGAAGGGAGCGGACACCCGTTCGTAGGCCTGCTGTTCATTGATCTCGTTGTTGATGAGCGGTTGCACGCCATCGTGCCAGGCCCGGTCAAAGGTCGGCCCCATGACATAGAAGGTCATGAACAGGGCCAGACTGATCATGACCATGTTGGAGGGAGTCGACTGCAGCCCCATGCCCGACCGCAGGAAGGAAAAGGCGATGGAAAAGCGGATGAAGCTGGTCACCATGATCAGCAGACCCGGCGCAATCGACAGCACCGTGATCAGCGCGATCAGCTGGATCATGCGCCCCGATGCAGAGGCCTCGCCCGATGGCAACAGGCTGCCAAGATCGATCGACTGGGCCCACGCAGGACTTGCGAGCAGCAGAAACAGGGGCAAACCGAATGCTAGTCTTTTCACTGGATCACCATTGTCTCAAGAATGAATTCACGGACGTTGCCATCGGCCCGGACCCGGGCGCGCTGGTCGAGGTCCTCGCGCAGATTCTGCAGCCCGGTGGCGCCTTCCAGATCGGAAACCTTCAGCGTGCGCAGATAGGCGGCAATGTCGCTTTCGATCTGACTGGTGAGAATCTGCGACTGCTCCATGGCATCCTTGCGGAAGACCACACTGCCCTGCACCCGCACGAAGGCCTTTTCCACTCCGGCCAGATTGACGATGATCGGCTTGAGGGCGACGATTGAGCTTGGTTCCTCGTAAAGGGCGTGAACGGGGGGAACGTCCTTCTCCCTTTTTTCTTCCAGCACCATGTGGCGGGTCTGGTTGACGAGCTGCATGCCAACGAGGGCTCCAATACCGGAAGCCAGCAGTGTCATGATGAGGATCGTGACAAACAGGCTCATGTCCGACTTGCCCGATCTGGCGGGGGCGCCTCCATCCGGTATGACCACAATATTCGACATCTTGGCAGTGTATCCTTCAACTCATTGATTGATCTGGCATTGATCTGGTTGGCCTGAGGCGTAAGCAGCATCCTTCAAGGCGCAACCCTGCCTTTGGCCCTTCCCGGGATGGCCCTTAGAAGGGCACGACCCGGTCATAGATCTGCTGCCCCCAGGCGGGTTGCTGAACTTCGGTGATGCGGCCACGTCCACCATAGGAAATGCGGGCTTCGGCAATCTTGTCGTAGGTGATCATGTTGTCCGCCGCGATATCACGGGGCCGCACGATGCCCTCGACATTGAGCACGCGCACCTCCGCATTGACGCGGACTTCCTGACTACCGGAAATCACCAGATTGTGGTTGGGCAGAACCTGTGTCACGACAGCAGCGACCTGAAGGTCGATTTCCTCCTTGCGGTTGATCGCGCCCTTGCCTTTCGTTGAACTCTTGGAATCGGCCCCGAACTCGGCGTCGCCATCCTCGCCAAAGCCGAAGAGATTGAAGCCGAAGCCCAAGGTCTGTTTTTCCGAGCTGTCCCGGCTGCGATCGGAGGCGTTGTCCAGATTGGCCTTGTCTGCAATGTTGATCATCACGGTCAGCACATCGCCAACCCTTTTGGCCCGCGGCTCCATGAAGAACTGGTTGCGGTCATCCGACCACATGGCGTGGAAACTGCGGTTGGCAACCGGCTGATAGCCGACAAGGGTCGGATTGACCACCTGATGGTTGAGCCCCATTCCGACCGGGGTCAACTCGGGCGTGGCGCCAATCGGCTCCTGCTTGCCCGCACAGCCGACAAGCAGGATGAGACCCAGCACAGCCAGCAGCGGTTTAACGGAAAGCAGGTTCGCGGAAAGGGGGGATGTCATTGGATCTTGTCTCCAGGGATCTCGTCTCCAGGCTTGATTTCTACCAGCGAGGCCATGGCCTGTGTCAGCTGGGAGGCCTTGCCTGCGTCCATCTCGTTGAGGATGGCACTGACAACACGCGGTTTCATTTTGGCGAGCAGGGCAATCGCCACGTCATCCTCCACACTTGCCAGCCGTTCCGCTGCCGCTTCCGGACGCATGCGCTCATAGACCTGAATGATATGGTCCTTCACTTCGCTCAGCACCTTGTCGCGCTTGCCGATCCAGTCCTGGACATCCGCCCTGAGTGCCTCGAGTTTCTCGATGCGCTCGTCAATGTCATTCTGCATGGAAATCAGGTTGCGCAGCTGCCAGGCGTAGCGCTGTTCCGAGGCGAGGCTGGAAATATTCTTGCAAAAGCGGTCGGCATCCATGTCCTCGACGGACTTCGCGTCCGGCTTGGCGACAGCCCCAGTGGGCGTCTCGTCGGCCTCAAACATGGCCTCGGCCTGAATTTGGCTTTTTGCCCGGGGCAGTGATTGCGCATCAGCGGCCTCGGCGCAGGCAACCTGAGACATGACGCCCACGAGCATCGGGGCGATCACATGCACCAGGCTTGTTCCGGGATGGGAGAACAGGGGAATCCGCCTCCGTCTCAAGCCGTCTGAGTTGATCATTTCATCCTCGCTTTGGTGCTTTCACAGCATCGGGTGACAATTGCCCCCAATCTGACAGACCAAACTTGCGTCAGGCTGTCGTTCCCAAGGCGAGAAAGAATGCCCCTATCCCGTTATCCCAAGCTTTTATAATGACTGGATTTTTTACTTTTTGACGGCTCTGCGTGCTACCAATATCCCATGTGTCGCAGTGTTTTCGCGGGGCTGTGCGGGGGCTACAATCCTCCGTGCGTCTCAGGTGTGGCGAGATGCCCCATGTCAAAGCTCTTGTTTTTCAAATATGAATTGAAAATGCACTTTTGATTTTTTTTCGGCGTGCTTATACAGAACACTGACAAATCTAGCGAATTCGAACAACAGTCGATGACCAGTAACCCAACCATGCTCAAACTGATGCGGCGCCAGAAAGCGATTACGCTGGTGGCGCTCTGTGCGATCTGGTTGCAAATTCTGGCTTTCGGATTGCATAGCACCGCAAGCGCTCGGGCTGCGGCCGGTGTCCCTTCGGAAAGCGTATTCGCTGGCTTCATCTGCACAGCCAATGGTCTGGCCGCCATTCCCATCAAGAACAACGAAGCCCCGGCCAATCTGGAAAAAGACTGCGCCATTTGCGCCCTCACGGCTCTTGGCGACCTCGGCGTTCATGACGGTGCCCTGCCGTTCGTGCATGCAAGTCACAAGGTTGCTACTGTTTTCTGGCCGTCGTCGTCTTCAGACAGTACACTGTCTCTCTCTCCTCGCGTCGGCGCCAGCCGCGCTCCGCCCCTTCTTTAACAACCATCATCCTGTTCACTCAATAACTGACCAATCGACCACACTGCAGGACCCTGACTGCTACGGGACCAAAATCTTACCTGCCTCTGGGTTGATACAGCATCAAAGAGAGCTGTCATGGAACCTATTTATGGCGATCTGTTCGTCAACCTGTCGCGCTGGCAATTTGCCGCCACTGCGCTCTACCACTTCCTGTTCGTGCCACTGACACTGGGCATCACCTGGATGCTCGTCATCATGGAATCGGTCTATGTGATGACCGGCAAGGAAGTCTACAAAGACATGACCAAATTCTGGGGCAAGTTGTTTGGCATCAACTTCGCTCTGGGCGTGACCACGGGCCTGACCATGGAGTTCCAGTTCGGTACCAACTGGTCCTACTATTCCCACTATGTCGGCGACGTGTTCGGTGCGCCACTGGCCATTGAAGGCCTGATGGCCTTCTTTCTTGAATCCACCTTCGTTGGTCTGTTCTTCCTTGGCTGGGACAAGCTGTCCAAGCGCCAGCATCTGGCGGTGACCTTCTTCACGGCCCTTGGTTCCAACCTCTCGGCCCTGTGGATTCTGGTCGCCAACGGCTGGATGCAGAACCCTGTCGGGTCAGAATTCTCCGCCGAGACCATGCGCATGGAAATGACCAACTTCGCCGAAGTGGTTCTCAACCCGGTTGCTCAGGTCAAGTTCGTTCACACGGTTGCTGCAGGCTATGTCACGGCATCGATCTTCGTGATCGGCATTTCCGCCTGGTATATCCTCAAGGGTCGCGATCTGGCCTTTGCCAAGCGCTCTTTCGCGGTTGCTGCCGGCTTCGGCCTTGCCGCTTCGCTGTCGGTCATCGTGCTGGGTGACGAATCCGGTTACGAACTGGGTGACGTGCAGAAAGTCAAGCTTGCTGCCATCGAGGCCGAATATCACACCTCCGAAGCGCCTGCCGCCTTCAACCTTATCGGCTGGCCGAATGACAAGGAAATGAAGGTCGATTACGGCATCGAGATTCCCTGGGTGATGGGCCTGATCGCAACCCGCTCGTTCGACAAGCAGGTACTTGGCATTTCCGAGCTCAAGGAACAGCACGAAGTGCGCATCCGCTCGGGCATGATCGCCTATGACTATCTGACCAAGCTGCGCGCTGGCGACAAGTCCGAAGAAACCAAGGCTGCCTTCAATGAACACAAGGCGGATCTGGGCTATGGTCTGCTGCTGAAGCGCTATGTCGACAATCCGATGGAAGCAACCGAGGACATGATCAAGGCCGCCGTCGACGATTCGATCCCGTCCGTGCCGTATCTGTTCCTGAGCTTCCGCATCATGGTGGCCTTCGGCTTTGCCATGCTCGCCCTGTTCGCCCTGTCCTTCTACTACACCGCCAAACGGCAGATCGAGGAAAGGCGCTGGCTGCTCAAGCTGCTGGTTCTTGCCATTCCTCTGCCATGGCTTTCGGTTGAGCTGGGCTGGTTTGTTGCCGAATATGGCCGTCAGCCATGGGCAATCGGCGAGGTCCTGCCGACATTCCTGGCCGCATCAAGCCTGACGATCGCCGACCTGATCTTCTCGCTTGCCGGCTTCCTTGCCTTCTACACCTTCCTGTTGGTCATCGAAATGTGGCTGATGTTCAAGTTTGCGCGTCTGGGGCCGAGCTCGCTCCACACCGGTCGCTATTACCACGAACAATCCAAGCCGTCGTCTTTGGCTCCGGCTGAATAAGACCCACTGATAGGAAAAAAGCGATGATTATCGATTATGAAATCCTGAAATTTGCCTGGTGGGCGCTCGTAGGCGTATTGCTCATCGGCTTTGCCATCACCGATGGCATGGATATGGGCGTTGGAACCCTGTTGCCATTCCTTGGCAAGAATGACCCGGAACGCCGCATCATCATCAACACGGTCGGCCCGCACTGGGACGGCAACCAGGTGTGGTTCATCACGGCAGGTGGTGCCATCTTCGCTGCATGGCCAGCTGTCTATGCAGCCGCCTTCTCGGGCTTCTATCTGGCCATGTTGCTGGTGCTGTTTGCCCTGTTCTTCCGGCCCGTCGGCTTCGACTACCGCTCCAAGATCGAGAATCCCGGCTGGCGCAATGCCTGGGACTGGGGTCTGTTCGCCGGTGGCTTCATCCCGTCCCTGATCTTCGGTGTCGCCTTTGGCAACCTGTTGCAGGGCGTACCGTTCCACCTCGACGAGTTCCTGCGCGTCACCTATGACGCCAAGTTCCTGTGGGCGCTGTTGCCGCTGCTCAACCCGTTTGCCATTCTGGCCGGTCTCGTTTCGGTCGCCATGCTCTCCGGTCACGGCAGCACATGGTTGCAGATGCGCGCTGACGAAGTCGTTGCCGCCCGGGCTCGCCAATATGGCTTCTATGCCGGTGTTGCCACGGCCGTTCTGTTCGCTCTTGCCGGTCTGTGGATCTGGGCTGGCAACTTCAACTGGTTCGTCATCGTCAGCCAGCCGGCTTATGACGCCATGCCGAACCCGTTAGCCAAGGAAGTGGCCCGTGAGGCCGGTGCGCTGTTCAACACCTACAGCACCTATCCGATCGCCATGCTGGCTCCGGCAATCGGTATCCTCTGCCCGCTGCTGATGGCTCTGATGAGCAAGGCTGGCAAGGGTGGTTTTGCCTTCCTGTTCAGTGCATTGGGCATGACCGGCATCATCTCGACCGCGGGGCTTTCGATGTTCCCGTTCGTGATGCCCTCCACCACCGACCCCCGCTCCTCGCTGACCGTATGGGATGCGACCTCCAGTCACCTGACCCTGACGGTCATGTTCTGGACTGCCGTCATCTTCGTGCCGATCGTGCTGGCCTACACCCTCTGGTGCTACTGGCGCATGTGGGGCCGGGTCACCATGGACGAAATCGAAGCACGCAGCCATTCGGCTTACTGAGTTACGGAAAGGAAATCTGACTATGTGGTATTTTGCCTGGATCCTTGGATTGACAGCCGCCCTTTCCATCGGCGTGATCAATGTCATGTGGTATGAAGCTCAGGACAGTTATGGCGAAAAGGATACTTGATTAGCACCTTTCAACCATTATAAACCTTCTCATGACCGGGTCCGCCCGGTCATGTCATTTGTGGGCCGGTAAAGGCCGAAAAGTCAGGGACCTCCATGTCCACGAAACACATCTCAGCCTTTCTCAAATCCCAGTCATCTCGCGCCCGGCGTCCGCTCAATCTGTCGATTGTCCTGTCCTTTGCCGCCGGAATCGTCCTGATCGTCCAGATGGGCGTCATCGCCTTTGTGGTGGATGCGGTTCTGACCGACAAGGCATCGCTGACCGATCTTCTGTTCCTGCTGCCGCCGCTGGTCATCCTGTTTCTTCTGCGCGCCATCCTGTCCTATTTCTCCGAACGGCTGGCGCTGAATGCCGCCATCGATCTCAAGCACAAGCTGCGTAAAGATCTGCTCGCCCGGCTGATCGCCAAGGGCCCGATCCTTGAGCGCGGCAGCGAAAACGCTGTCGGCGATCAGGTCACCATGCTGACCGAAGGCATCGAGGCGATGGAGGGCTATTTCGCCCGCTACATGCCCGCCATGGTGATGACGGTGCTGCTGCCCTTTGCCATTCTGGCCGTGACGCTGACCCGCGACTGGCTTTCGGCGATTGTCATGGTGGTCACCGCCCCGCTCATTCCGGTGTTCATGATCCTCATCGGCAAGGGCACCGAGAAGCTCAATCAGAAGCAATGGCGCAAGCTTGCCCGGCTTTCGGCCCATTTCCTCGACATGATCCAGGGTCTGACCACCTTGAAGCTGTTCAACGCCTCGCGCCGGGAAGCGGAAACCGTCTCGCGCATGGCCGAAAGCTATCGCCGCACCACGATGAGTGTGTTGCGCGTGGCCTTCCTGTCTTCGCTGGTGCTGGAATTCTTCGCCACCGTTTCGATCGCCATCATCGCCGTGTTGATCGGTTTCCGGCTGCTCTATGGCGACATGACCTTCTTTGACGGCTTCTATGTACTGTTGCTGGCTCCGGATTTCTATCTGCCGCTGCGCAACATGGGCACCCATTATCATGCCCGCATGGAAGCGGTTGGTGCGGCCGAGGCGATGGTCTCGATCATGGAGATGGACGACGGCACCACACAGAAGAATACCTCAGCCGAGGCCCTCCCCGCCCTTGCTGGCGGCATTGCCGTTGAGTTCCGCTCCGTCGGTTTTTCCTATCCAGATGGCAGCCGCGCCCTCGAAGAGGTTTCCTTCAAGCTGGAGGCTGGCCAAAGTCTGGCGCTGGTCGGGCCGTCCGGCGCGGGCAAGAGCACCATCATCGATCTCATTCTCGGTCTGGCCAGACCGGACGACGGGCAGATCCTGATCAACGGCATCGACCTTGCCAGCCTGCCGATCAAGGCATGGCGGACGCAGCTGGCCTATGTGCCGCAAAAGCCGACGCTGTTTTCGGGAACCATTCTGGATGCCATCCGCTATGGACAGCCGGACGCCTCCCTTGAGGCGGTGCAAGCGGCGGCCAGACTGGCCGAGGCGCACGATTTCATCACCGCGCTTGACGACGGCTACAACCACCAGCTCAACGAAAAGGGCGCAGGCCTTTCGGGTGGTCAGATCCAGCGGATCGCCATTGCCCGCGCCCTGTTGCGCGATGCGCCGCTGGTGTTGCTTGATGAACCGTCAGCCCATCTCGACCGGAACAATGAGGCGAAAATCCAGACCGCCCTGCACGCACTGGAGCAGCGATCCACCACCATCACCATCGCCCACCGGCTGCACACGATCGAGGAAGCCGACATCATTCTCGTGCTCGAGAAGGGCAAGGTCATGGAGATGGGCTCACATGACGCCCTGATGCAACAGAACGGCGCCTATGCCGCGCTGGTCCGCTCCAATTTCAACGGCACGTCCGGGGAGGCGCACAATGGCTGAGATCAGAAAACTGCTCGGGCTGATGCGCCCATGGACCGGCTGGATCATCCTCGGGGTGTTCCTCTCCCTGATCACGGCGCTGGCCAACGTGACGCTGATGGCGATTTCCGGCTGGTTCATTGCCGCAATGGCGCTGGCTGGCCTTGCCGGTGTCACGATGAACTATTTCACGCCCGCCGCCATCATCCGCGCCATGGCCATCACCCGCACCGTCGGGCGCTATGCCGAACGGCTGGTGACCCACGAGGCGACCCTCAGACTGGTGGCCGAGCTGCGGCGCTGGTTCTATGACCGCATGGAACCCCTTGCGCCCTCGGGGCTGCAGGACCTCAAGAGCGGCGACATTTTCTCACGCATCGGCGCTGACATCACGACGCTTGAGAATTTCTATCTGCGGGTACTGGTGCCGAGCCTCGTGGCGGTGATTGCCGTACCGATCTTCTGTGTCTTTGCTGGCTATTTCTCGGTTGCTCTGGCGGTCGCGCTGATCGTGCTCTATGTCTTCGGCGGCATCCTGACGCCTTGGCTGATCCTGCATTTCGGACGGCAGGCAGCCGCCGCGCAGGTGTTGCAGGCAGCCCAGATGCGATCAACCCTTGTCGAAGGCCAGCAGGCACTGAGGGAAATGCTCGTCTATGGCCGAGACGGCGATTATCGCCAGATGGTGGAAGCCCAGTCGGAAAGCCTTTGTTCCAGTCAGGTCCGCCTCGCCAAGCTGCAAGCTGCATCCCAGAGCGCGCTGACGCTGGCGGCGAGCCTTGCCATGTTCGCGGCCCTCTGGCTGATCATTCCGAAAGTCGATGACGGCACCTTCAACGGTCCGATCCTGCCGATGCTGATGCTGTTTGCAATGGCAAGCTTCGAGGTCATCGTGCCGCTGCCCGTTGCCATTCGCGCCTTTGTCGAAACGCAGGTTGCCGCCAAGCGCCTGTTCGGACTGACGGACCAGACACCCAGAGGTGCGTCCTTCTGGAGCGAGAATGCGATCTCCTCCAAACCCGCCACGACACCGACACTGGTGCTCGACAAGGCCAGCCTCGTCTATGAAGAAGGCAGAAAATCCGCCTTTGATGGCCTCTCCCTCACTGTCGAACCGGGTGAGCGGGTGGCCATCGTAGGACCATCCGGGATTGGCAAATCGAGCATCATCAATGCGCTGGTCGGCTTCTGGCCGCTCTCCGGTGGCCAGATCCTCATCGATGGGCAACCGCATAGCCGCTACAGCGCCGAGAGCCTCAGGGCCCATTTTGCTGTGGCCCCCCAAAAGCCGCATCTGTTCAACTCGACCCTCAAGGGCAACCTGCTGGTGGCCAATCCGGAGGCCAGCGATGCCATGCTCCACAAGGTGCTGGATCAGGTACAGCTCTCCGACTTTGTCGCTTCCGAGCCGGATGGCCTGGAAACCTTCGTTGGCGAGGCGGGCGGCACCCTGTCCGGCGGCCAGATCCGGCGGTTGTCAATTGCCCGCGCCCTTCTCAGCCCGGCCCCCATTCTGGTGCTGGACGAGCCGGGCGAAGGGCTTGACCCCCAGATGGAGAGGGAGATTCTCAACCGGATCCTTGATGACGAAACCGGGCGTTCGATCCTGCTGATCACGCACAATGACGCCGCCCTTGAACGCATGGACAAGCAACTCGTACTTTCGGAAAGCCACTGAGCCGAGCCTTCGTAGCGGCCCAAATGCCCCATACAAGAAAGGCGGCCCGCATCGGCCGCCTTTTGTTTTGCAAGCTTAAAGACCGCCGGACTCAGCCAATGGGGACGAGATGATTGTCCCACTGATAGCGATGGGTCACCCGCGTCTTGTCCTTCTGGGTGCCTGCCATTTCCTCGGAGAGGCAGACTATGCCCATGCCGCTGGTACGCGCCAGCTTGTGGTCACGCACCGCGAGACCGCAGACATCCTCCTCATGGATCGCACCGAGAAACTCGCCGGTGTCGCTGTCAAACTGATGCACCACCCCACCCCTTGGAGAAGAGGCTGCCAGCAACTTCTGTTCGCTATCCAGCGCAACACTGCCAACATAGCCCTTCAGCTCGCGCTGCTCGTCCTCGGGCGCAAGCAGGAGGCGGGGTTCTTCCCCCCTTCGGTGCAGCCCCAGCATCGCCGGGCTGTCAGAGATGTCACCCTCCCACTGCATGGCAAAGGCCACCATTCCATCCTCGCCAACACTCAGATGGCGGATGGAGTTCTTGTGCATGGAATGGGGCAATTCCACCATTTCCAGAAGCGCACCCTCCAGCGTGACATAGGCAAGGTTTGGCTTCATGGTCGGGATATTGAGCTTTTCGCGGCCACTGTCGGGGTGGGTTTCGATACCGCCATTGGCGATCACCAGATGCTGCTTGTCGGGCATCAGTTTCACATCATGGGGGCCGACGCCGTGGGAGGCGAACTCGCCGATGCGCTTGTAGCCATGGGCCGCATCCCAGATGCCGATGACCCCTCTGGCATGATCATAGTCATTCTCGGCGGTGTAGAGCAGGCTACCATCCTCGGAGAAAGCACCATGGCCCTGAAAGTGATGGCCCTTTGGCGAATGCAGCTCGCCTATCGTCTCGCCGGTGCGGCAGTCGAGCGCCAGAGCGAAGTTGCCCGGACGACGCGCAAAGGCCACCGCCTCGGGGCGGTGTGGATGGGCGGCAGCAGCGTGGCCGCGCCCCGGCAGCGCGATCTCGAAGATGGTGCGGCCCTGCTCCGAAATGCCGAACAGGGCGTAGGTGCCATCAGGTTTGCGGGCGGCGGACAGGAAGGCGGGGCTGCCCGCATCGGCCCATGTGACCGATGGGCAGAGGCCAAGGGCGAACAGGCCGGTGAGAAAGGAACGGCGATCAGGCATGTCAGTCTCCATCCAGTGCGTTGAACCCGGCAGTGATGCCCAGCCTCGGGGCCAGATATTCCGCCAGAAGATCGTTGGTAAAAGTGATGGCGCCCTGCAGCGCCTCCAGACGGATGCGCCCCTGAGCGGTTGCAACGCCCGCAAAGGACGGGTCGTCGATCCCCTCGACGATCCGGATGGCACGGTCAAAGCCCTGATCCACATCGGCGTCCTCGCTCGACAGCAGGGATGCCAGTTGCCTGTTGGCTTCAAGCGACAGCAACACATGGCGCTGGGACCGACCTGAGCGCCAGGCTTCAGCCCGGCTCGGGCGCGGTTTGGAGAAGCTGCCCATCGGACGGCCAAGGCGGGTCTGGGCTGTGAACTGCAGCCCGGTTGTGAGGGCTGTATAGAGCTGGCGCACGGCCTCCTCCGGTTCACGATAGGTATCGTTATCCGCCTTGATCATCAGCTCGGCATAGCCGCCCTGCCAATCCTTGAGAATGGCGGCTGCGTTCTCGGCCATGTCCTTGGCCATGACAGTCAGCAGGGCACAGCGGTTGGCTGCCGAATTGCCGGTGAATGCATCGTCATAGAGCAGGAATTCCATGGGATAGAAGCCACGCGCCGCAATCGACACCGTCCTGAACTTCTCCGCGTCATGAATGACCGGATCATCGTCCCGCAAAAGACTGGCCAATGTCTTGGGAGTAAAGCCGCGGGTGTCCGGCCAGAAGGCCAGGGCAAAGGCTCGGTCCTTCTCCTCGGACGGGCCAAAGCGCAGATGACTGACCATCATCCATGCGTCAAAGGCCTTGTTGTAGGCCTCTTTCACGGCTTCCGGGTCACGGCCACAGCTTGCCGGAACGACATCGGCGAGGGTCGCCGTTGTGGCCGCCAGGCGCTCATAGCCCGGCAGGATATGCTGATGAACGACCTTCGGGATGACCGCGGCAATATCGGCCTCGTCGGCCAGAACCGGGGATGACAGAAGGCTGAAAAGAACAAGGCAATATTTCCACATGGTTACAAGCTTTCCAGAAATGAAATCAATGCGGCGCGGTCATCAGGCGGCATGGTGACAACAGCATCCCGCTGCGCTTCGGCTTCACCTCCGTGCCAAAGCACCGCTTCGAGCAGGGACCGCGCCCGGCCATCGTGAAGAAAGAAGCTATGGCCGGATACCTGCTCCGTCAGCCCGATGCCCCAGAGCGGCGGCGTGCGCCATTCCCGCCCGGTGGCGCGGGCTTCCGGCTGACCATCGGCAAGCCCGTCTCCCATATCATGCAACAGAAGATCAGTATAAGGCCATATGAGCTGGAAACCCAGTTCCGGTTCGTCCTCAAGGCGGTGGGTGACATAGGCGGGCCGGTGGCAGCCAGCACAGCCGACTGTGTGAAACAGCTCTTTGCCGCGCAGCACGGTCTTGTCGTCAATGGTGCGGCGAGCCGGTACGCCCAGATGGCGGCTATAGAAAGTGACAAGGTCAAGTCCGGTCTGGTCGACCTCGTTGCCGCGCACATCGCCATCGCCATGTGGCGCGGCGCGGCAGTCGCTCTGGCTTGCCGTGCAGTCACCCCACGCCTCCGGGAACAGTGGGTTGGAGAGGCCAATATCGCGCAGGAAGGCCGCGGCAGACTGTTCTTCGACAGTGGGACGCCCCGCCTTGAGGCCAAAGCGACCAAGCATCGGCATCAGATAACGCTCGGACCAGACGACGTTGGGACGGCCCGAGATGCCATTGCCATCGGCATCATACGGGTCAGCTCCGGCAAGGATATCCTGCGCCGGAATGGCTTCCAGCAAGCCAAGCCCTATCATCTGCGGCGCGATGCGCGGGCTCAGCATAGCATCGGGATGCAGAGGACCATAGGCAAGGTCAGTCGTCCGGTAGGTCGGCTTCCGCAAAGAAGCAACCTCACCCCCGGCAAGCGCCACCTGGATCTCCTCATAATCGATTTGCAGGCGGTATTCGGCAGGAAGTCCAGCAAGCGCAAAATCCTGCAACTGGCCACCATAGGCGGGATCGGGCATGGAGCCATGATAGCCCTCGATCCGCTTGGCCAACGGGTCGGCAGCATCAGGTACGGCAACGCGCAGGAAAAGCGAAACCGCGCTGTCTGCATGCTCCTCTGGCGGGTGGCCACGCCCGTCATTGACATGACAGCGCATGCAGGAGCGGGCATTGTAGAGCGGACCCAATCCGTCGGATGCCTTTGTCGAGGAGGGAGACGACACCCAGAGCTTTTCGAACATCGCCTTGCCGAGTTCGAAGTCCAGCTTGCTTTCAAAGCCCAGGTTGGCCGTGGGTTTCGAGAAGGCATCCGCGCCCTTGCGAACCTGGACCGTCGCCGCACCAGCCGACAGGGCTTCAAACTGTTGCGGGGCGGTGAAATCTCTGGGTGGGGCCGTGACAATCGCGATCCGGTTTGCCTCTGCTGCCGTGCGCGGCACTATGCGCAGATGCGGCTCATCAAGCGGCCCGGCCATGGCTGGCAGGACTGCAATGAGAGGCAGAAGGGGCAAGACGGGACGAATCATGAGGGAGGATTCCGGCATTTTGGCAAAACGCAAAAAGCGCAGCTCATCAAGCCGCGCTTCCTGTCTTCAATGAAAGCGGCCTATTCGAAAACGGCCGTCGGATTGTCGAGACTATCGGAGCCTTCAAACTCGATGTCATGCAGGTTCAGGGCCGAGACGACGCGTTCGATGGACTTGGTCTGGTCGACCAGCGCATTGACACCGCCCATGATCAGCGCTTCGCCACCCTTGTTGCCGCGGGCCAGCATCTGATCATAGGAGAAGCCGGATTCGGCGGCCGACTTGATGGCACCAAGCTTCAGCATGGTGGTGTTGAGCTTGCCGGTCAGTTCGGCATCAAGATCCTTGTCGGCTGCTGCGACCAGATCGGACAGGGACGGGCCGGAAACACGGGTGCCATCAATGCGCACATACTCGCCGACATAGGCATTGCGAATGCCAAGACCGTCATAATAATGGCTGTTGTGAGTGTTGTCAGAGAAGCAATCATGCTCTTCTTCCGGATCATTGAGCATCAGCCCAAGACGCATGCGTTCGCCGGCCTGTTCGCCATAGGACAGGGAGCCCATGCCGGTGACAATGGTGACAATGCCGGCATTCTCGTCAGCCAGCACGGCCGCGCGGGCATCGCCTCCCGGCTGCCATTGCTTGGCCATCCAGCCGAGATCGGACACCAGAAGATCGGTTGCCGCTGTCAGATAGGCGCCGCGACGATCACAATTGCCATTGGTACAGACCTCGCCCTTGGCATAGTCGGTCCATGCGCGCTCTCCGGCGCCATGATCCGTGCCATTCAGATCCTGCCCCCACAGCAGGAACTCGATGGCGTGATAGCCGGTGGCAACATTGGCGTCTATCCCGTCTGCCTCATGCAGGGTTTCCGACAGCAATTCGGGCGTAATGGTGGTGGCGTCGATCTCCTTGCCCGACAGGGCGAAGGTCGGGTTGGCAATCACATTCAGGGCCGCATACTCGTTTTCGTCGCTCGGACCACCATAGGAGGCGTCGACATAGTCGATCAGCCCCTCATCAAGCGGCCAGGCGTTGACCTTGCCTTCCCAGTCATCAACGATAGCATTGCCGAAGCGATAGACCTCGGTCTGCTGGTAAGGCACACGGGCTGCGAGCCAGGCCGCACGTGCCGCCGTCAGAGCATCCGCCGAAGGCGTTGCGATCAGTGCGGCGACCGCCTGCTGCAGGGTTTGAGCTGCGGCGAGGCTGTCTTCATATTTTGCCTGAGCAATGTTGGCGTAGGTTTCAAGAACAGCCTTCTTGCTCACCGGCTCTGCAGCAGCAACCTCTGCGCTGGCACCAAGCAAACAGACGACAGAATATCCAATCAAGTGATGTTTTTTCATCGAATTGTCTTCCCCAATTCCATTTGTATCCCAACGAGGCCCGGATTGGCTGGCGTCAGGCCACCATCCCATCGACCATGCAAATGGACGCCGCGAGCCGGTGTTACCCCGACTTTTCAACGTGCGCCTCTCTCCTTCGCAGGATTCGAAACTTGAATTAAAAATTCATCTTTGTAAAGTTGATTATGATATTCATAATAAAAACCTGTTGAGAGGACATCGTAAAGCCCTGTCTCGCTTGAACTATTTGCCCTTTCTGACCGGGGAAAGTCGAATTCCCGAGAATGGCCCAACCGTGCTATGAGACAGGAATGCCTGATTTCAGGCGTAAGCTGGGGGAAGACGCCATGACAATTGACTGGGCGCATCATCGCAAGGAGGTCCACAACCTCGGGCAGGTGCAGGATTTTCTCAAACAGCTGGTGTTTGGCGGCAATGACGGCATCGTCACGACATTCGCCATCGTCGCCGGGTTTGCCGGTGCACAGGCCGAAGGCGTCACCCATGTCGGCGCCATTGCAGTTCTGGTGTTCGGACTGGCCAATCTGTTTGCCGACGCCGTGTCCATGGGGCTTGGGGAATTTCTCTCCACCCGCTCCAAGAAAGACCTCTATTTCAAGCAACGTCAGTTCGTTTTCGAGGAATTTGTCAATCACCCCAGGCAGGAATATGCCGAACTGATCCAGATGATGACCGAGCGTGGCCTGCCCCTGTCCTCGGCCCGCAAGATCGCCGACGAGGTCATGAAGAGCCCGGAGCTGGTCGCCGACCTGATGATGAGCTACGAGCTGGAAATGCATGACATGCGGCAGGTATCGCCAGCGCTTGACGGGCTGGTGACCTTCCTGTCCTTCGTCTCCTTCGGGATCATCCCGCTGGTGCCCTATCTGATGCTTCCCCCGACAGAAGCCACCTTCCTGCTGTCCGTTCTGTCCACCTTTCTGGCGCTCGTCGGACTGGGGCTTCTGCGCTGGTGGTCAACACGGGAAAAAATGTCCCGCTGCGTAGGTGAGACACTCCTCGTCGGCGGAGCCTGTGCACTGGTCGCCTTCGCTGTCGGTGCCATTGTCGGCTGACGGCCGGGAATGGGGATGGGAGCTGACTGACTTCTGGCCTTTGCTGGCAAAAAGCGATAGACAGAAGTGTCCGCGCGCAAGAAATGCGCATTGCGAGGGAGGCCAATTTGTTCGACACATCACACCCCATGCTCAGACCCCTGTGGGTCCGCCTGCTTATCTGCGGCGTCACCCTGCTTTGGGGATGCTTCGAATTGTTCATGGGCAGCGTCACCTGGGCGGTCATCTTTGGCGTGGTCGGGCTGATTTGCGTCTACCACCTGCTGATCGAGTATATTCCGCCAGAAGAACGCCCCGACGACAAGCGCCCGTCCTGAAAGCCAGAGGCGCTCTCTGGAGCGGATCGCTGAGCTGTGATCCCTGTCATTTCCGATCTGGCAAATTGCGCCCGGCAGTCTATAGTGATGGCATTTCCCGCCAATGGACACATGCGTTCCTCCTGTGATCGCTGATGGCCCATATTCCAAGACTGCACCACGCAAGAGTGACCAATGACGACAGATCCAGCCATTTCATTTGATGATATTCTCAACGCAGCCCAGCGCCTTGCCGGCCATGCGGTCCGGACCCCACTGCTGGAAAACAGCACCCTTAGTGACAGGCTTGGCAGACGGGTTCTGATCAAATTTGAAGGTGCCCAGCATACCGGGTCTTTCAAGTTTCGCGGTGCGTTCAACCGCATTTCCATGATCGAACCATCCGCCCGCGCAGCCGGTGTGGTGGCCTGGTCTTCCGGCAACCACGCTCAGGGCATCGCGGCAGCCGCCAGCATGAATGGCATTCCGGCAACCATCGTGATGCCAAGCGACGCCCCCAAGATCAAGGTCAACAACACGCGTGCCCTTGGTGCCGACATCATTTTCTATGATCGCTACACCGAATCCCGCGAAGAGATTGCCATGGCGCTCGTCAATGAACGGGGCGCCATTCTGGTGCCGTCCTACGACGATCCCTATATCATCGCCGGACAAGGCACCGTGGGGCTGGAAATTCTGCAGCAGGCCGAAGAGATCGGTGCCGAGGTCGGGGCAGCCATTGCCCCTTGCGGTGGAGGTGGCCTCATTTCCGGCATTGCAACTGCGATCAAGACACAAAAGCCGGATGCTCTTGTCTATGCGGCTGAACCGGTCGGCTTCGACACCACCGGACGCTCGCTTGCCAGCGAGACCGTGGCCAAGAATGACCCGGACGCCCGTTCGATCTGCGACGCCCTGCAGTCACCATATCCGGGATCGATGACCCTGCCGATCAACAAGCGCCTGCTGGCAGGGGGCCTGGCCGTGAGCGACGAGGAAGTCCGCGCGGCGGTGCGGTTTGCCTTCGAGAAGCTCAAGCTGGTGGCCGAGCCAGGCGGGTCTGCCGGATTGGCGGCCGCCCTTGCAGGCAAGATCCCCGCCCATGATGGCGCTCTGGCAATCGTGATCTCCGGTGCCAACGTCGACCCGGACCTCTATTGCGACATCCTGTCCAACTGAGCCCGGCGCAGCCCAAATCATGCCGTCCAAATCGGCCCGACAAGACCATCCCCACGGCCAGGCACCTGTCCGTGGGATTTAGCGTTGATTGCAAGGGCCATCAACCTCAAGACCGTTTCGGGCTATACCGCCACTAAGTATTAGTGCCGCGAGGAACCAGACTACAATCGTTCTATCCAGCCATTTGCCAGTCGAGGGACAGACAGGGGAAACGTTACCTGAAGTAAAAACCCCGATCACGCCATCCCTTTTCCCGATCCTCGCGCCCCTCAGGATGTCATCTTGACAAGCGCATGCTTTTTCTTGGGAAACATCAGCTTGGTCCCTGTTGCGGATAGACAAAAGTTGGCAATATAACCTCACCAAGCCCAAGGTGTTGATGATGCCCTTTAAAAGACCGACCCTGAAGACCATTTCCGAATTGAGCGGCTTTGCCGTTACGACCGTTTCCCGCGCCCTCAATGACGGGCCCGAGATTGGCGCCGACACCAAGGAGAAGGTCAAGAAGATTGCCGAGGAAATCGGCTATGTCCGCAATCGGTCCGGGCTGGGGCTGGTAACCGGGCGAACCAACGTCATTTCCCTGGTCCTTTCGGCAGATCATGACGTGATCGATGACCACACCGGTCGTCTCATATCAGCAATCGCACACAGCCTTTCGGGCACCATCTACCACATGAATATCGTGACATTTTCGTCCGATGCCGACCGACTGGCAGTCGTCCGGCATGTGGTAGAAACCCGGGCCGCCGACGCCATCATCCTCAATCAGACAAAGCCGGAAGATGAGCGTATCGCCTATATGATGGAGCGAGGTTTCCCCTTTGCCGCCTATGGCCGCACCAATTGGCAGGCGCAGCACCGTTATTTCGATTTCGATACCGAGGCCTTCGGCGAAATGGCCGTTCGGCGCCTCTATGAGAAGGGCCGCCGCCATTTTCTGGTCGTCTCGCCGCCAGCCGATCTCAGCTACAGCCAGCATCTGATTGCCGGTCTGGAGCGGGTTCACAAGGAGCATGACTACACCCTTGAGGTGCTTGAAGGCGCCACCAGCCATGATACCGGTGAAGTGTTGCTGCGCACCCTGCTTGACCGGCTTCAAAGCCCTGAACCGGTCGATGCGATCATTGCACCGTCGACGGCGACCGCCGTGTTGTCCCTTGCCGCCATCGAACAGAGCGGCAAGCGGCTCGGCACCGACATCGATGTGTTTGCCAAAGAGGCAAGCCCCTATCTGAAATTCATCCGCAGCGAAATTCTCTCCGTCTATCAGGACCTAACCGAGGCTGGTGATTTTCTGGCCAAGGCCGCCGTTCAGGCGATTGAACATCCGGAAAGCCCCCTGATGCAGAGACTGGAGCCAACAACAGAAGACTACAAGAGCCACTAGGCGCCATCCTTGCCGCGCCACCAACCCAACTTTTCAGAGGGAGCCATTCCCCTTCCCCGGCTTCCAGACCAAACAGGACATCATCTTGGTTTCTACCCCCGCATCCGGCCTGCTCTCTGGCCCTCTTTCCGGCATCAAGGCCGTCATTTTCGATTTCGACGGCGTCATTGTCGACAGTGAACCCATTTCTCTCGGGGAGCTTCAGAACACCTTCCACAAACACGGCATTCCCATGGACTGGAGCACTCTGGTCAAGGGCTTTCTGGGTTCAGCTCCCAGAGACATCAGCCGCTTCATGCATGAACAGACCGGTGAGGACCTTACTGGCATTTTTCCTGAGGAATGGCATGCGCGCGTTCTTGAACGCATCGAACAGGGCCTGACAACCATCGATGGTGCCAGCGAATTGCTGGACGTGCTCGACGCGAACGGCATCTCCTATTGTCTGGCATCCGGCAGCACGCCCGACAGGCTGCACCTGTCGCTAACCAAGATTGGCGAAGACCACCGCTTCGAAGGTCGCTCCTTCAGCACCGACATGGTGCCAAATGGCAAACCGGCACCGGATATCTTCCTCTATGCCGCAGAAGCACTGAATGTCGATCCCAAGGACTGCATGGTCGTCGAGGACGGCATTGCCGGAACGGTTGGTGCCAAGGCAGCTGGCGTTGGCAGTATCGTCGGTCTGGTAGGGGGCAGCCATCTGCGCGACCCCGAACTCAAGGCGCTGCACCGCAAGGCACTGACCGAGGCGGGATCAAGCCTGATCGTCGAAACGCTGAGAGAGCTGATAGGCTAGAGCCTGAGCGTATGGTCGGGGTGAGCGGCTCAGCACCCCGGACGGCGTTGGCTGGGGACGACTGGCAGCGGCAGGAACACCGCTTCAGCCCTTGTGTTCCTTTGCCTCATTGGCCAGAAACTTGTTGAAGGCTTCGAGCGACCGGTCAGAGACGTGATGCTCGATCCCTTCGGCATCAAGCTCGGCCGTTTCCCTCGGCACACCAACCGCCACCAGCAGTTCGACCACCGAGCGATGGCGTGCCCGGACCCGGTTGGCGAGCGCCTCACCTTCGTCCGTCAGGAACACGCCACGATAGGGACGAGACACCGCAAGACCTTCGCGTTTGAGACGTGTGATGGCTTTGGTTGCCGTCGGATGAGCGACGCCCATGCGCTCGGCGATGTCTGCGGTGCGCGCTTCCCCAAGATCCCTGATGAGATCCCCGATCATTTCAACATAGTCTTCCATCACCGCACAGGCCTGCGCTTCTCGCGCCCGGATGAAACGAACGCTTTGCTTGGATGGTCGACTGGATGTTTCCGGCATTTTCTTCTTCTTTTTCGGTTTTATTCGATTGGCAGACAGCCCTTCATACGGGGCGTGATTCTTTAAAGCCTTGGGTATAGAATGAACCTTCTTTTTGCAATTGGCAAATTGGCCGCAACCCTTCCCTTGCCTTGAACATGGATATCTTGTTCATTATTTAATGTGTAGCCAAGGCTAAATCTTGCATTTTTTTTAGCCTAGGCTACACTTCAGTCATTGATGAAGAAAATATACACCCATACCTTATCGAGACAGTCCATGTTTGCAACTGAACAAACGCAATTGAAAATGAGCGCCGTCCTGTCGGGCGAACGGCGCGGATGGCGCAGCAAGCTGCTGTTTGCCGGTCCCGCCATCATTGCGTCCGTCGCCTACATGGATCCGGGCAATTATGCGACCAACATTCAGGCGGGCGCCGGGTATGGCTATGGTCTGCTCTGGATTGTGCTGATGGCCAATCTGATTGCCATGCTGTTTCAGGCGCTCTCGGCCCGGCTCGGTATCGTGACGGGCAAAAATCTCGCCGAGCTGTGCCGCGACAATTTCTCCGCGCCGGTTGTCTGGGTCATGTGGGCGGTCAGCGAGATCGCTGCTATGGCAACCGACCTTGCCGAGTTTCTGGGTGGTGCGATTGGTCTGGCGCTGTTGTTCAACATGCCGCTCCTTGCCGGCATGGGCGTAACAGCCATCGTGACCTATGGCATTCTGCTTTTTGAAAACAAGGGCTTCCGTCCGATGGAGCTGATCATCGGGGCGATGGTCAGCGTGATTGGTCTGTGCTATCTGGCGGAAATCTTCATCGCACCGATTGCCTGGGGCGAGGCCGCTACGGGCCTGGTTACTCCTGAGCTGGCAGATGCTGCCGCTCTGACGATCGCAGTTGGCATCATCGGAGCGACGGTCATGCCACACGCCATCTATCTGCACTCTGGATTGACGCAGTCCCGCGCCGTGATCCGCACGGAATGCGAACGCAAGCGGGTACTGAAATATTCCAACTGGGAAGTTGTCATTGCGCTGGCCGTTGCTGGCATGGTCAACATGGCCATGGTGATGATGGCCGCCAGTGCCTTCCACAATGGCCATAGTGAAGTGGCCGAAATCGAGACGGCCTATCATACGCTGACCCCGTTGCTGGGCGTGTTTGCCGCTGGGGCCTTTCTGGTCTCGCTGATTGCATCGGGCATTTCAAGCTCTGTCGTCGGTACGATGGCTGGTCAGATGATCATGCAGGGTTTCCTGCACTTCCGGATCCCGGTCTGGCTGCGCCGTCTGGTCACCATGGTGCCTGCCTTTGCAGTCGTTGCGATGGGGGTCAACGCGACGCAGGCGCTGGTCGTCAGTCAGGTCATCCTCAGCATCTCGCTGCCAGTTCCGATGATCGCCTTGATCATTTTCACCTCGCGCAAGGACATCATGGGGCCCTATGCCTCGGGCAAGATCATTCGGACCCTCGCAGCGATTGGCGCCACGGTGGTACTGGTTCTGAACTTCGTGTTGCTGGCTGACACCTTCGGCATTCCGGTTCCGTTTCTGGCAAGCTGAACCGCTCCAATTCCAGAAAGCGTCCGGCTCTCCTTTTGTGGCTCTTGAGAAGGATCGGATGCTCTCCAACCGGGCCGCTGTCTAGAAAGGCAGCGGCTCGTTGTTTTTTACCTCCTTCATGACAAAGAAGGTCCGCGTCTGCCGAACTCCGGGCAACGCGATAAGCTGCTCACCATGCAGGGTGTTGAAGTCACTCATGTCCTTCACCCGTATGGTCAGCAGATAGTCATAGTCTCCTGCCACCAGATTGCAGTTGAGGACAACGGGCATCGAGAGAATGGCCTCCTCGAAGGCGCGGAAGCTCTCCGGCGTCGAATGATCAAGCACCACACCGACCATGACCAGCGCCCCGAGACCAACCGGCTTGGGGTTGATGTCGGCATGCACCCCCAGAATATAGCCTTCCTCGAACAGTCGCTGCGTCCGGCGATGGCATGTCGCGGCGCTGACATTGACCTTCTGGGCGAGGTCGGCATTGCTGAGCCGCCCGTCTTTTTGCAAGTGGCGCAATATGTTCCTGTCGATGCGATCAAGACCGGCTTCGCTCATATGAAAGAATCTTCCGAAAATCAATTATTACCTAATCATTCCTTTCGAAGGATATCCATATCAAATATAAATTACAAATTTTTTCGACAATCTTTCGAAGCACCTTTCGTGAGAGTTTTGCTAGTCTTGGAATTCCTAAAAACAATCACCAGATCAAGCGAGGCCTTCCAGTGCTCGAGAAATTTGAACGATATCCCCTCACCTTCGGCCCGACGCCGATCGAAAAGCTCCCTCGCCTGTCCGAGGCACTCGGCGGCAAGGTCGAGATCTATGCCAAGCGCGAAGACTGCAACTCCGGCCTCGCGATGGGCGGCAACAAACTGCGCAAGCTCGAATATATCATTCCCGACGCCATTGCGTCCGGCGCTGACACTCTGGTCTCCATCGGCGGCGTCCAGTCCAACCATACCCGCATGGTTGCAGCAGCGGCCGCCAAGATCGGCATGAAATGTGTTGTGGTGCAGGAGAAGTGGGTGCCCCATTACGATGCGGTCTATGATCGTGTCGGCAACATTCTCATGACCCGCCTGATGGGTGCCGACAGCCGGCTGGTTGACGATGGCTTCGACATCGGCATTCGCCAGAGCTGGGAAAATGCCATTCAGTCGGTCAAGGATTCAGGCGGCGTGCCCTATGCCATTCCGGCTGGCGCATCGGTGCATAAATATGGTGCTCTGGGCTACATCGGCTTCGCCGAGGAAGTGGCACAGCAGGAAGAAGAGCTGGGCTTCAAATTCGACTATATCGTCGTTTGTGTCGTGACCGGTTCTACCCAGGGCGGCATGATTGTCGGCTTTGCAGCTCAAGATCGCGCCGACCGGGTTATCGGCATCGACGCTTCGGCAACCCCTGAACAGACCCGCGCTCAGGTGCGCTCCATCGTCGACAACACTGCCGAACTTGTCGAGCTTGGCCGCAAGGTGCGCGAAGACGAGATCGTCATTCTGGAAGACTATGCCTATCCGGCCTATGGCGTACCGTCTGAAGAAACCAACGACGCCATCCGCCTTGCTGCCCGCACCGAGGCGATGATGACCGATCCGGTGTATGAAGGCAAAAGCATGCAGGGTCTGATCGACCTGACCAAGAAGGGCTTCTTCCCCGAAGGCTCCAAGGTGCTCTATGCTCATCTGGGCGGCGCTCCGGCGCTCAACGGTTACAGCTACTATTACAAGGACGGCTAAGGTTCTGGTGCCAACCCGTCCGGGGTCCGCTCTTTTCAGTCCCCCCAATGTCTGAAGAGCGGACCTCTTCCCATTCTTGTCCCTCTCTGTTTGTCCTTCCTCTTTTATCCTTCCTCAAGGCAAATCCGCTAGCCTCACTCCAGTCAGGACGCGATGATTCGGCGACAGGCCGCAACGCGTGTTTGCCTGAGTCGAATTCTCAAGGAAGGACATCAGCATGGCCACCGCCGCCATTCGCGAAACCGATCTGTACCTGCCGATCAAGCGCTATCTGGAAGAGCAGGGATATGACGTCAAGGGCGAGGTGGGTGCGGTCGATATCATGGCCGCGCGTGAGAATGACGATCCGCTGATCGTCGAGCTGAAAGTCGGCTTCTCGCTGACCCTGTTCCATCAGGCCATCACGCGACAGAGCGTGACAGACGCGGTCTATATCGCCGTCCCCCACAGCTCCAGCCGCCCGTTCCAGAAATCCCTCAAGAACAATATCGCCCTGTGTCGACGGCTCGGACTCGGATTGATTACCGTCCGCCTCAAGGATGGCTTCGTCACGCCCCATCTTGACCCTGCCCCCTATGTTGCCCGCAAGATGAAGCCCCGCAAGACCAGGCTGCTGCGGGAGTTTGCCCGCCGCGTGGGCGACCCGAATGCCGGCGGCTCTTCCCGACACAAGGGGCTGGTGACCGCCTATCGTCAGGATGCCCTCAGGTGTCTTCAACATCTGGCCACATCAGGTCCGACCAAGGCGGCGCTGATCGCTCGCGCCACGGGCGTCGAGAACGCCAGACGCATCATGTCCGATGATCATTATGGCTGGTTCGAGCGGGTCACCACCGGCATCTATCAGATTACCCCGAAAGGCACGGCGGCCCTTGACGACTATGCCGACGATCTGTCGCGACTGGCTGGGGTCGCTGTTGCCGAGGCTCAGGACACCACCACAGAGGAGGATGGCACCTCGGTGCCTCGCCAAACGGGCAGCGCATAACAACACCCTCAGGCAATGACAGCCTTGATAGTTGGGGCGAGCTTGCTTATTGCTTGAGCTATTGTTGTACAGCACCCGATGGGTGCGTCTTCATCCGGACCGGGGATCAAGAGCAGCGGTAGCGGTTGCAACAGGGCCCACGACAAGGCCTTGCGGCAATGGCTTCATTCATTTTCCAGTCTGGCCGGGCGGGAGCCCAATGGCCAGAAGACCATCATCACGAGATTTGGAGCGTGACATGAAAATTGCTGTATCCTCCCAGAATTTCCGCACGGTAACCAACCATGCTGGCAAAGCCCGACGCTTTCTCGTCTATACGGTGGGCGAAGACCTCCAGCCGGTGGAAACCGATCGAATCGACATGCCCAAGGAAATGAGCATGCATGAGTTTGGCAACAGCAGCGGAGTCCATCCACTTGACGCAGTAGACGTCGTGCTGTCTGCCTCTTTCGGCGCTGGGTTTGCCCGCCGCATGCAGGCGCGCGGCGTAATTGCCAGCATCACCGACAAGACCGAACCTCTGGACGCTGTCAGGGAGTTCATGATGAACGGCCAGACGCTACCCCAGCTTTGCGAGTGCAATCATGATCATGGGCATGATCATGGGCATAGCCACGACCATGATCATGCCCATGGTGGCGGGTGCGGTTGCGGCCATTGATTGCCGGGACCACCTCGAACGTCCTGGCCTGAATAGTGCGCAGGGATCGTAAACTTATAGAGAGCAAATACACCAGAGGGCTCGAGCAGGTCTCTGGTGTTTGTTTTTTCGCTTAAGCCAGGCAACTGGCGCCCCAGGTAACTGGAGCTTGGCGACTCTCTTCAAAGCCTGCTTTTCTTCCCCACAATGACCACGTCCGGGCTGCTTTTTGGCGGCATCCAAAGATGCCCACACGCGCCCCGCCTCATTCAACGCTTTCTCATCACACGAAAAATGGCAGAAATGCGGGGCTTGAAAGACCCTTTGTGTTTTTTTTGCAACAAGGAATTTGAATTGACAATTAGACTCTGAAAGTATGTTTGCGATTTACAATTTAACGAGTATTGTCTCTTTGTCGCAAGCTTATACAAATACTAGGGTCAGAATTATGAACATCAAGAGCCTCATCCTCGGTTCTGCAGCTGCTCTCGTAGCTGGCGGTGCCGCTCAGGCAGCAGATCTGCCGGTAGCAGAACCTGTAGATTACGTAAAAGTTTGCGACGCATACGGCGCTGGCTATTTCTTCATCCCAGGTACCGACACCTGCCTGAAGATCAGCGGTTATGCTCGTACTGAAGCAACCTTCAACGAAGGCGACCGCGCTACCCAGAAATTCGACCTCTGGGCTCGTGGCCAGGTTAACTTCGAAGCCAAAGAAGAAACCGAATTCGGAACCCTGTCTTCCCATGTTCGCTTTGAAGGCGACGTAGGCAAGGGCGAAGATGGCAACATCGACCTGAAGCGCGCATACATGACCCTCGGCGGTTTCTATGCTGGTTACCTGACCACTGCAGGCATTGTTGACTACGTTGGCGACATGTACGGCGGCGACTATGACCTCGGCGATACCGAAGCTGGCCAGATCGGCTACAACATGGCTCTGGGCAATGGCGTTACCGCTACCCTCGGCATCGCAAACAACAAACACCTGAACGGCTCTTGGGCCGGCCAGACCCTGCCTACCCTGGTTGCTCGTTTGAAAGTTGACCAGGCTTGGGGTTCTGTCTCTGTAGGTGGTGTTGTTTCCCAGGCTCGTTACCTGAACGCTGCATATGACAACGACATTGCATATTCCGTAGCTGCTGGCGGTATCTTCAACCTCGACATGCTGTCTGAAGGCTCCAACATCGCTCTGAACGGCTTCTACACCGAAGGTGCAATGGCTTGGAACGGCATTGCATCCAGCACCTACATGTCTGATGCAACTGGCGACCAGTTGAACGAACTGTATGGTGTGTCCGCAAGCTTGAAATATGCTTTTGCTGACAACCTGTGGACCGTCATTTCCGGTGGTTATGGCGACTACAACGACAAGGGCGCAACCAACCTTGACTATGACTTCTACACCGTATCTGGTGAAGTTGGCTACAAGCCGGTTAAAAACCTGAAGATCATCGCTGGTATCCAGTACACCGACCGCGACTTCGACTATGTCACCACGGCAGACACCGAAGTATGGGAAGGCAAACTGCGCCTGCAGCGCGACTTCTAAGAACAGTTCCGACTGTTTGACATACAGGTCCCGGGAGCGCTCGCTTCCGGGATTTTTTTGCTTTCCGCAACGGGCGTCATCGTCGGACGTCCATATAGAAAGGGCTGAACCTTTCAGTCCAGCCCTCAAATCTCGTCAATCGTGTAACTGCTTCAGAACGCAACTTTGCCGGATACAGCTGGCCCGGCGAAGTCCGTCATCTCTCAGGCGGCTTCGCTTGGCGAAGCCAATGCCAGAACAGACGCGGTCAGCGTATCCAGAAGCTTCTGCAATTCCTCAATCGAGGACGCCTTGCCACATTTCAGTTCCCGGCAGGTCATAATGATGAAATCCGCCATGTGCGCCGGGCATTGACCGGATGTACCGATATATTTCGTGTAGGGCACGAGCAGCTCGGCCAGAAACTGGCGATGCTCCTGCTTGAGCTTGGTGATGGCTGGATGATTGTTCATCGACTCATCAGCCCAGAGGGTTTTCGCCTCCGGATGCTTCTGCAGGAACAGAAACGGGCCAATGACCATATGCTCGAAGTAGATCTGCAACTGATCCCGCAAGGACGAACAATGAGTGATGCCCTCACGAACTTTCGCCAGATGCTGCTTGAAAACATAGTAGGCCGTTTCCGCATAAAGATCCTCCTTGTTGGCAAACACGGCATAGACAGTCTGCCTGGACAAACCAGCCTGCCTTGCAACGTCTGTCATGGAGGTACGGCTATATCCGTAGCGAGAAATCAGTTCTTCAGCAGCCCGTATAACTTTCTCTTTTGTATCTACCATTCGCTTGCGACACATCCTGCGACGGGAATGTGCTTCCTCTGTTTGCAATAAAAAGGTGCTATCACTCTTCGCCCAATTTCACTGGAACGTGGTGACGAATTTTTTTCTTGAATAAGACTAAACGAAAAGCAGTTTTCTGTAAATTTCTTTCACCTGAAAGATTGACAGTTGATGTAATTTTGTCTATTTTGATCTTACAAAGACGGTGAGTTGGTAAAGTCTTTTTGGTCAAATCAATCGAGGTTGAATAGGGCCACGTTCGGTGTTTCGCACCGGATCAAAAAAGACCCGATGCTCACCAGAAGGCACAAATGAAAATATACGCTGCCTCTGATGATGCAGACGTTAAGTATTTGAAATTGTGTGGAAAAGGAATTCTATGTGTGATGTGCTGAAACTGCGAATTTCAGGCACATCACATCAAAGAGATACCGCTCTAATACCGCGTCAACGGATTGGATCGGTTACAGTCTGTCCATCGAACTGCTTGCGACACATGATGGACGCTGCCGTCACGGGGCGAGTTGGGTTACCTGTCTAAGCTTTACTGCTTGCGACACCTGACGGGTAGTGCTTGCTCCGTGACGGAATTTATATCATTGGTTTTTCCGGTTGAAAAGAGGCATGACAGTCTTTCAATCGATGTAACTGTGTAAATTAGTCTTATCCACTCCAATTCTGTTGCTTATATCCGGGTTTTCCACAGAGGGAGACCTTGAATCAAGCCATCAAGGTCGATTCGTCACCTGCACGTTTCCTGTTCGCCAGCGCGTCACAGCCATTTTGCGCATCCCTTCCCGCTGCTGCGAACCGCTCGGCGCACCACCAACACATCTGTCCATGAGCAAAGAGACCGCCTCCCCCCTCCCCGGAGAACAGAACAAAAAAGGGTGCCTCATTTGACACCCTTTTCCTGATTCTTGATTGGAATGGAAAGCCGATCAGGCAGAGATCGGTTCCAGATCGAACGCTGCGGCCATCAGCTGCTTGGTATACAGCTCTCGTGGCGCATCGAAAATCTGTTCCGTCAGCCCTTCCTCGACAATCACCCCCTGCTTCATCACCATGACGTAATCCGACATGGCTCGGACTACAGAGAGGTCGTGCGAGATGAAGAGATAGGACAGATTGTTCTTCTCCTGCAAATCACGCAACAGCTCGACGATCTGCTTCTGAACAGACCGGTCAAGAGCCGAAGTCGGCTCGTCCAGCACCACAATGCGCGGCTTGAGCACCATGGCACGGGCAATCGCGATACGCTGGCGCTGGCCGCCCGAAAATTCATGCGGATAGCGGTTGCGCATGGCCGGGTCGAGTTGCACTTCCTCCAGGGCCTCGATCGCCCGCTGATCGCGTTCCCTTGCCGATAGCTCCGGATGATGGACCAGCAACCCCTCGGTGATGATCTGGCCAACCATCATGCGCGGGGAAAGCGAGCCAAACGGATCCTGAAACACCAGCTGAAGGCGCTTTCTATGCTCGCGCATGGCTTCCTTGGAGATATGGCTCATATCCTCGCCATCAAGCATCACTTCGCCGCTGACATTGGTCAGCCGCAACAGGGCACGGCCGAGAGTGGACTTGCCAGATCCGGATTCCCCAACAATGCCAATGGTCTGACCCTGATGCAGACGTAGATCTACATTGTTGACGGCTCGCAACTCGTGCTTCTGGGTACCAAAGGCGCCTGAGGTGATGTTGAAGGTCACGTTGACACCCTTGCCCTCAAGCAGGATGGGAGCGTCGGCAGCGGGGGCCGGCTTCCGGCCTTCCGGCTCGGCCGACAGCAGCATTTGCGTGTATTCATGCTGCGGGTTGTCGAAGATGGTCTTGGTATTGCCTTCCTCGACCACTTCACCGGTCTTCATGACATAGACGCGGTCGGCAAAGCGCCGCACGATGTTGAGATCGTGGGTGATGAAGAGAATGGCCATACCCAGTTTCTTTTGCAGTTCGGCGAGCAACTGCAGAATCTGGGCCTGAATGGTCACATCAAGGGCCGTTGTCGGCTCATCGGCGATCAGCAGGTCCGGGTTGTTGGCCAAAGCCATGGCGATCATGACGCGCTGGCGCTGGCCGCCGGACATTTCATGCGGATAGGACTTGAGCCGGTTCTTCGGATCCGGAATGCCAACCAGTTCCAGGAGTTCCAGTGCCCGCGCCATTGCGCGCTTGCGATCCATTTTCTGGTGCACCTGCAACGGTTCGCAGATCTGGCGGCCGATCGTGTAGAGCGGGTCGAGCGAGGTCATCGGCTCCTGGAAGATCATCGTCATCTTTGAACCGCGGTAGCTGTTGAGCTTGCGCCGGGAGAGACCCAGGATCTCCTGGCCTTCATATCGGACCGAACCCGTCGCCCAGCCATTGTCGGCCAGAAGGCCCATTGCGGACATCATCACCTGGCTCTTGCCAGAACCGGATTCGCCCACCACGGCAACAGTTTCGCCCTTGTCGATATGCATGTGGATGCCGCGCACCGCATGAATATCCTTGTCGGAGTTGGTGCTGAAATGCACGTTTAGATCATTGATATCGAGCAGAGGTGTTCTGGTATCTGTCATCGTTCCCATCCTCCTATCGATCTTTCGGGTCCAGCGCATCGCGCAGGCCGTCACCAATGAAGTTCAGAGCAAAAAGGGTGGCCGTAAGGAAGATGGACGGAAAGATCAACATCCAGCTCGCCCCTTGCAGGTTGCGCGCGCCTTCCGAAATCAGCACGCCCCATGAGGTCATCGGTTCCTGCACACCCAGCCCGAGGAAGGACAGGAAGCTTTCAAGCAGAATGACCTTTGGCACCAGCAGGGTGACGAAAATCACCACCGGCCCCAGCGTATTGGGAATGATGTGTCGCTTGAGGATGCCCCCGGCCCCGACCCCCATGGCCTCGGCGGCCAGCACATATTCCTGCCGCTTGATCGACAGGGTCTGGCCACGCACGATACGGGCCATGTCGAGCCACTCGACGGCACCGACGGCGATGAACATCAGGATGAAGTTTCGCCCGAAGAACACCACCAGAAGAATGACGAAGAAGATGAAGGGCAGCGAATAGAGCACGTCGACAACGCGCATCATGATGAGGTCGACCCGACCGCCGAAATAGCCCGACAACGAGCCGTAGGTAACGCCGATGAGCAGAGCCACTCCGGAAGCCAGAAGCCCGATGATCAGCGAGATACGCCCGGCAATCAGGGTGCGGGTCAGGAGGTCGCGGCCATTGGCGTCAGTGCCGAAATAGAAATGCATTCGATCGATCTTGGCGGTAACGGTGGCGCTTTTGTGGTCTTCAGAAAAGTCCGAGAAGGCCGCATCCTTGAACAGGTCGGAGCGATCGAAATAGCGCACGGCCTTTTCATTGATTTCCCGCTTGGAACTGACCTTGACGATCACCTGCTTTTCGGCAATCTCGACCGAGTCGGCCGTGAAGCGCGCCTGTTTCATTACCTTGTCCAGTGCGGGGGCAATTTCGTCATCGCGCGGGTAGGCTGAAAGGGAGCTGGGCACCTTCACATAGTTTCGATAGACGGTGTCATACTGGTGACCGGTCAGCATCGGCCCGATGAAACAGGCCAGTGCGATGAGGAAAAGCACGACAAAAGAAGCCATTGCCGCGCGGTTTGCCTTGAGGCGTGCCCATGCGTCATCCCAAAGCGACCGGCCAATTTGCGCCTGAACGATCTTCTCGGCGGCCTGTCCGGCTTGCGTTTTCATAGTTTTGTTATTCATTGTTTCCTCAATCGTACCGCACGCGTGGATCAAGCAGGGCATAAAGCAGGTCGACGATCAGGTTGAAGACCATGATGAACACCGCGATGACAATCACCGTTCCCATCACCAACGGATAGTCGCGGTTGAGCGCACCTTGCACGAAGTAGCGGCCGATGCCGGGAATACCAAAGACGGTCTCGATGACGACCGAGCCTGTCAGCAGGGCCGCGGCAGCGGGGCCGGCGTAGGAAACCACCGGCAACAGCGCGCCACGCAGGGCATGCACCACAACAATCATCCAGCCGGGCAAACCATTGGCGCGAGCCGTCCGGATATGGTGAGAGCGCAGGGCCTCGATCATGGCGCCACGGGTAAGGCGCGCAACAACGGCCACCTGCGGCAGCCCGAGCGTGATGATCGGCAGGATCTTGTTGGCCCATGCACCATTGTTCCAGCCGCCAACCGGCAGCCAGCCCAACATAACCCCGAACAGCAGGGTCAGAATGGGGGCCACCACGAAATTCGGGATGGTAATACCCATCGTCGCGACCGTCATGACAGCATAGTCAGGCACTTCATTTTGCTTGAGAGCGGCCCAGACGCCGAGCATGCCGCCGACAAGAATGGCCATCAACAGCGCGTAGCCACCAATCTCGATGGAAATCGGCAAGCCGTTGCCGAACATTTCGGCCACCGTGAAATCGCGGAAGAAGAAACTGGGGCCGAGATTGCCGTGCAGCACGTTGTTCATGTAGATGAGATACTGGTGCCAGAGCGGCTCATTGAGATTGTAGATCTTGTTGAGGTTTTCCATCACCTTGGGATCGAGCGGACGCTCAAGATCGAAGGGCCCGCCGGGCGCTACACGGATGAGGAAAAAGGAAAGCGTGACAATGATGAACAATGTCGGGATAGCGGTTAGCAAACGCTTGAACACATATCGCAGCATAATGCGTCCTTCTGAGTGAAGTTTTCCGCGCTCGTTCGCCCGATAAAGGCTAGGCAAACACGCAGTTTATCTGAAACCTGGCCAAGCTTCCCTATCGGAAGCGGCACGGTGGTGCCGACCGAAGAAGCACAGAAGGCGGCTCGAATTGCAAAAGCCCCTATCAGGTTCACATCGTGATTTTTCTTAATGAAGCTTTAACGCTTCTTTATTGGCAATTCCAGCAACCTGGCCGCAAAAAGAGACCCTTTGCACGGCGAACGTACACAAAAGGGCTGCAATGCGCAGCCCTTTTGCGTTTCGTGAGCGGATTAGTCCTTGGACATCCAGCGAGACGGATGAACGTTCAACAGGTTGTCTTCCCAGCCATGCAGCTTGTCGGAGACAAGGCTGAGGGAGCTGTAGTACAGCAGCGGCAGGTAAGGCAGGTTATCCATGAAGATCTTTTCCGCGTCGAAGAGATATTTGGCGCGTTCGTCAAGGTCGACCGTAGCGGCAGCCTTGTCCATCAGGGCGTCATATTCTTCGTTCTTCCAGTTGGCATAGTTGAAGCCGGAATCGGACTCAACAAGCATCAGGAAGTTCTGCGGATCCGAATAGTCCCCGATCCAGCCAGCACGGGCAACATCATAGTCACCCTTTTCACGCAACATCGCGTAGTGGGTCTTGGTGTCGGTGTTCAACAGGGTGGTCTTCACGCCAAGAGGCTTCCACATGTCGGCGATGGCGACAGCGGTGTTCTTGTGGTTTTCCGAAGTGTTGTAGCGGATTTCCACTTCGAGCGGATTGGCTTCGCTGTAACCGGCTTCTTCAAGCAGTTTCTTGGCGGCGTCTTCGCGGTCAAGCTGATCCATGTCCTTGTAGTCGGCATAGGCAGGTTCGCCATAGTTGCCGATGCCCGGAGGCACGAAGGAATAAGCCGTCAGCATGGTGCCGCCCCAAATGTCGTCGGCCAGGAAGTCACGGTCGATTGCCATGGACAGCGCGCGGCGTACCTTCGGATCGGACATCTTTTTCTTGTCGGTCTTCACGGTGTAGTAGTAGGTGCCCAGATAAGGGGCTACGCGGAACTGGTCGCCCAGATTTTCGCGCATGAAGTCGACCTGTTCAACCGGAGCATCGTTGTTGGAATCGAGCTCACCAGCCTGGAAGCGACGCAGGGCTGCGCCACGGTCTTCGGTCGGATAATACATGACCGTGTCGATCTTCACATCTGCTGCATCGTGGAACATCGGGTTCTTGACGAGCTTGATGTGGCTGTTCGGAACGAACTCAGCCAGCGTGAAGGCACCGTTGGAAACCATGTTGCCGGGCTTGGAGAAATCGTCGCCGAATTTTTCCACGCTGGCCGGATGCACCGGAAGACCGGACTGATGGCACAGCTGACCAAGGAAATACGGTGTCGGAGAATTGAGGGTGATTTCCAGTGTCTTGTCATCGATCGCCTTGACGCCGAGCTCTTCCTTGGGCAGTTCGCCCTTGTTGACCTTCTCGGCATTCATGATCGGATACATGATGTTGGAATAGACGGCTGCGGTTGCCGGATCCTCGATGCGGCGCAGCGAGAAGACGAAGTCGCCAGCAACCACAGGGTCGCCGTTGGACCATTTGGCATCGTCGCGCAGAGTGAAGGTGTAAACCAGACCATCCGGGGAAATGTCCCAGGATTTTGCAACACCGGCAACGCATTTGCCATCAGCGCTGTAGGCCATCAGGCCTTCATACAGGTCGCGCAGGATATGGCCTTCGTAAACGGTTTGCGTCTTGTGCTGATCGAGGGTTTCCGGATCGGCAGAGTTGCCGCGGTTATAGACGACTTCAGCTGTCGCGGAGGTGGCTACGAGCGGAAGCGCGCAGACCCCAGCCAGCAGAAGGGCTGCAATAGAATTTTTCATGTGCGAAAATATCTCCCTGTTGTTCCCAAAAGGCTTATTCCGTTTATCGGCTGTAGCTAATTCAATTAGTCCCACAATCGCAAGCGAAATGAAGCAGACTTTCTATTTCTGTTCAAAAAGCGAACAATTTATTGTCATTTGTATCTAACTGTCGGGCAGGCGGATTCCTGCTCCCGATGGGGGCTGCCTTCCTCGTACAGACCTCCCCTCTTTCCTCCCCAGTCATCGGATGGGCTCACGCAAAGATGTACCCGCACGGACAAGCGGCCATGCAGGTTCGTCGGTGACGACAGCACCTCGGTCTACCCTACAGCATTCATGAACTGTTTGACAAAAGGATATTCGGAACACAATGGCGCAGGCTCAAGGCAGCTGCAGGTGTCCTCAAAATGCGAACGCGCATCCCCCGGGCTGGTTTGCTTTCCAGAGGATGCGCGCTGCAGATGATCAGTCGATCTTGCCGCCGATGGCGACCATGACGCCGCGCAGTTCTGCAAGGCCTCTCAGGCGGCCAATGGCCGGATAGCCGGGGTTGGACCGGCGGGTCAGGTCATCAAGGATCTGGTGACCATGGTCGGGACGGAACGGAATGGACTTGCCAACCTTGTCTTCCACACCCTTGAAGTGGCGGATCACTTCAACCATGTCGACGTCACCGGCCAGATGGTCGGCTTCGTAGAAGCTCTTGCCATCGCGCTTGGTCGAACGCAGGTGGAAGAAGTGGATGAAATCGGCGAATTCGTCGATCATCGCAGCCAGATCGTTGTCGCCGCGCACGCCGTAGGAGCCGGTGCACAGGGTGAAGCCGTTGGCCGGGCTCCGGTTGATGGCCCGGAGGGCGCGCATGTCCTCGATGGTGGAGACGATGCGCGGCAGACCGAAGAGTGGACGGGGAGGATCATCCGGATGGATGGCCATGACCGCGCCGACTTCGTCGGCAATTGGCAGAACGGTGTTGAGGAACTCAGCCAGATGTTCACGCAGCTGTTCGGCGCTGATGTCCTTGTAGAGGTTGAGCTGGGCGCGGAACTGCTCGATGGTGTAGCTTTCTTCCGAGCCGGGCAGACCAGCAATCATGTTGCGGACGAGCAGGGTCTTGTCGTCTTCGCTCATGGCGTCGAAGCAGGCCTTGGCCGATGCTTTTTCCTCATCGGTATATTCGTCCTGAGCAGCAGGGCGCTCCAGAATATAGAGATCGAAAGCGGCAAAGCGGTCGGCATCGAAGCGCAGGCAGCGAGCGCCACTCGGCAGTTCCCATGCCAGATCGGTACGGGTCCAGTCAAGAACCGGCATGAAGTTGTAGCAGACGTTGTTTACGCCTTCGAGGGCCAGGTTGCGCAGGGATTCACCCCAGTTGGCAATCAGCTTCTTGTAGTCACCACGCTGCAGCTTGATGTCTTCGTGCAGCGGAATCGATTCGACAACAGACCAGACAAGTCCCTTGTCTTCGATCATTTTCTTGCGCTCGGCAATCGCTTCGCGGCTCCATACGGTGCCGTTTGGAATGTCATGCAGGGCAGTGACGATCCCGGTGGCCCCAGCCTGACGGATGTCGTCAAGGGATACCGGATCATTGGGTCCGAACCAGCGCCAGGTCTGTTTCATTTTTTGCCTCTTATTTCCAGTTTGTCTTCACTCTCCGGGCGGGGGTCATGTCCCACCGAGAGCATGGTTATCGTTATTCCCCGGCTCCGCCGCTTGCGAGATGGCGGGACCAGGCGGTCACTTGCTCAGCTTGACGACCTTGGGAGTCTTGAAAAGATCACCATCGAACTTGGGATCTTCCACGTCCGAAAGCACGAGCAGGGTATTGCGTACATTCTCCAGATGGTTCCACATCGCATCCCGAGCCTTGCCGGGATCCTTGCGGTTGAGCGCCGTCATGATCTGCTGGTGGTCATCCAGCCACTGTCTACGATAGCTCTCATCGAAAATCCGGGCATGCAGGCCGTCCCAGATCTGGTTGCCTTTTCTCAGGCGCCACATGTCGTTGACCATGTCGATCAGCACACCATTCTGGGTCGCCTCTGCGATCAGACGGTGGAACCATTCGTCGCCGTCGTAATCGGCCTTGCCGGTCTCGATGGCCTGAATTTCCATGTCCAGGGCTTCCTGCATGCGCTGGATATCGTT
The DNA here is from genome assembly GCF_963666525.1 of uncultured Cohaesibacter sp. NCBI lineage: Bacteria > Pseudomonadati > Pseudomonadota > Alphaproteobacteria > Hyphomicrobiales > Cohaesibacteraceae > Cohaesibacter > uncultured Cohaesibacter sp. The sequence goes on along the minus strand of NZ_OY762905.1, from coordinate 2,868,999 downwards.
CTTGGTCACCATGGTTGCAGCAAAGGCTGCGATGTTGCTCTCCAGCAGCTGCCGGGCCTGCAGCAATTCGAAGGGGCCGATGTCGGAGCGCGCAATGGCGCTCTTCTCGGACTGGTTCGGCAACCGCTCGATATAGGTACCAGAGCCCTTGCGAACGGAGACGAGGCCTTCGATTTCGAGCATGATGATGGCTTCGCGCACAACTGAGCGTGACACATCAAAATCCTCGGCAATTTGCCGTTCGGTCCGCAGTCGCGTTCCTATCGGAAGGCGCTGGTCGATCATTTCCTTTTTCAACGCTTCGGCGACTTCCTGATAGCGTCTTTTTCCTGTTTCCGTGATCATAACTGGCCCTCGCTCAAAGCCAAATCAGGGATGATGTGCGATGCATCCAAGCGATCCCTGTTTCTTGCTGCTTGTCGTCTCCGGCAGGAGGCTCACCAACCACCAGTGGCCGCCTGTCCCGATCCGATCCTTGTCCTATTGCTCGCCTTCCTCGCGTTTCTCTGCATAGAATGCCGAAAGCTTGTGAAAGGCTTCCTTTTTCGTTGCCTTGTCGCCGGCGATAAGGCCCTTCTTGTTGCGCCCCTGTTGGAAGATGTTCTGGCGTCGCTCCACCCGGAAATCATAAAGAATCCAGGGAGAGATGCCCTTTACATAGTCCAGCGCACGCAAGGTCGCGATCTGCTTCTCATAGACCTCGGTCTGATAGGCCTCACTGAAAAGGCCTCTGGCCGGACCCGTGGCACTGATGTCGGCGTCGGCTCCCGTTTCGGAAATGACAACCGGCTTGTCCGGCGAGGAATTCACCCCGATTTCAACGAGATCCTCGAAATTTTCTTCGTACCAACCGTAATATTCATTGATTCCGATCACGTCGATGAAATTCGACAGACGATCTTCGATCTTTTTCTTGGCGTGGTTGATAAGACAGGCCGCAGACGTCAAACGTGTAGGATCATACTGCTTGGCCGTCTCTGCCAGTCGGCGCATGAAGTCGAGCCGGGCGTCGGTATCCGGATTCTCGTTGCCGACTGACCAGATGATGACACTGGCGCGGTTGCGGTCACGCTTGATCAGCTCGATCAGCTGGTTTTGCGCGTCGCGGAAGGTTGCCGGATTTTCAAAATCGATCGCCCAGTAGACCGGAATTTCTTCCCAAAGCAGGAAGCCCAGTTCGTCGGCCATCCGCGCAGCTTTTTCATGATGCGGATAGTGGGCCAGGCGCAGGAAGTTGCAGTTGAGATCACGGGCATGGCCAAAGCGGCGGCGCAGGTCTTCCTCGCTCGTCACCTTGCCCTTTTCCATGTCGTCTTCATGGACGGAAATCCCTCTGAGAAACAGAGGCTTTCCGTTGAGGAACAGACCGGCTCCGATCTGTTCAATCTGGCGAAAGCCAACCCGGTCGCGCACTTCATCGTCGCCGAGGCGAGCAATAACATCATAAAGGCGCGGATTGGAGGGGGACCACAGTTCCGGGCTGACTTTGATCTCGGCTGACGCCAGGCCATCTTGGGAGGACGCGATGACTGTATTGATGCCGAGATCCGGGATCTGGATTTCGATCTGAGCACCCAGTGCGTCAGGACCGTCCAGCGTCGCATCAATAGCGATGGCGCTATAGGTCCCATCCGGCACCAGTCTCACAAAGAGATCACGAATGACTGTTTTGGGGGTCGTGTAAAGCTCGACCTCGCGGTAGACGCCGCCATAATTGAACCAGTCGGTGTTGCGCATCGGCACCCGATCGGTCGTGCGGGTGTTGTTGACGCAGAACATCAGCCAGTTCCGGCCTTCACGGAGCTTGCCAGTCAGCTCGACGCAGAAGGGCGTGGAGCCGCCATAATGGTTGCCAAGAAATTCGCCGTTGAGGAAGACCTTGCAGTCATACTGCGCAGCGCCGATCCGCAGGAACTTGCGTTCGTCAGCCTTGAGGGCCTCCACATCGAGAGGACGGGTGTACCAGGCGCTGCCTTCAAAGAAATACCATTTTTCCTTGAGCATCTGCCAGTTGGACGGAATAACGACCTGTTCGCCCATATAGGGGTCATAATCATAAGGTTCGATGCGCTCTTCCGGATCGGCCGGTGTCATCTCGAACCATTTCTGTCTGAGGCCGGTATCGAGCAGATCAACACAGAAATTCCAGGCACCATCAAGATTTTCTGCCGTGCGACCGCCAACAAACAGCAGCGTTTCATGATTGAGATTCTGCAGATTGTAAGGGGCATCATAAGCTTCGTCATGAAGACACTGCAGGGCGTTTTCCGCCAATTCAGAGCGCTCGAGAACCATCGGGATATCCTGTCGATTTTGGATCCTGCCTATTTCTGACATGCCCGGGCAGGGCGGGAAAACATGGCGGATTTGGCCCGCCATGCCTCAAGTCGTGTTCCCTTGGCGGACCAGAGCCCGCCCCGGGACCATGCTACTGGTCTTCAGCCAGTTGTTATTTGACAGCCTTGATGCGTTCGATCAGGTCAGCCAGACGAGCAGACTTGGCAGCCAGCTCTTCATGCATCGGCATGACAGCCTCGATGAACGGAGCCTTGTCGACCTGAACAAATTCAACGCCCAGTTCAGACTTGGCTTTTTCGATTTCCGTGGTCACGATTTCGTTCCACAGCTGACGATGGTAGTCCATGGATTCATGGGCAGCCTGCTTGATGGCTTTCTGCTGATCTTCGGACAGGGCATCCCATTTCTTGGTCGACATCACCAGAACGGACGGGATCATGGTGTGTTCATCCAAAGAGAAGAACTTGGACACTTCACCGTGACGAGCCGTGGTCATGGCAGTCGGGTTGTTTTCTGCGCCATCGACAACACCCTGTTTGAGAGCGCTGTAGAGCTCACCCCAGGTGATCGGGGTCGGGTTGCCGCCAAGCAGCTCAACCATGCGGATGGCCGAAGGAGACGGCTGCACGCGGATCTTCATGCCTTTCAGGTCAGCCGGTGTATTGATCGGCTTGTTGGCATAGAAGGAGCGAGCGCCTTCATAATAGTAGGTCAGACCGATGAAGCCTTTGTCCTTGGAAGACATCAGGATGTCATCGCCGATTTCGCCACCGAGGGATTTGAAGAAGTGATCTTCGGAGGTGAACAGATAAGGCAGGTTCAGCGCGCTGTAGGATTCCTCGAACGCTTCAAGCTCGGAAGCGTTGGATTTTGCCATGGCAAGGGTGCCATTCTGAACCAGCTCCATGGACTCGCGCTGGGTGCCAAGCTGGGCGTTGGCGTAAACACGAATCTTCACATCGCCATTGGTCAGTTCCTTAACGCGATCCGCGAAGAACTCCATGGATTTGTGAACAGGATGATCTTCCGGGTTGTTGTGGCTGATTTTCAAAGTCAGAGCACTTGCTGCAGTTGCAGACAGTGCGAAAGCCGCGCCGACAACAGCACTGATAATGGAAAGCTTACGAGTCATTTTTCCCTCCCGATTGATGTCTCAGTCGGATTGTTTGCCTTGGCGCCTCCCCACGCAGGAGCGAGACACCGATTTCCCAACCGCAGGATCTTCGCAACCTGGAATGTACCCAGACCACAATCACCACGACTGGTCTAACCAATCATCTTTTTGGTTGACCAAACAATTCTCCATTTTGAAATTTTTGTCAATCAATTTTTATTTTGGTTGACCAATTTTGTTTTTTGAGCGATGTGTATAGCCAACAGAGATGCCGAATGGCACACCAAGTCTGTTTCGAATTTGCTACCCGCAAGCCAAGAGCAGTGCTAAGAACATGAAAATAAAGCACTATTTCGGCAACCGCAGCAAAGACAGGCCGATTTGCCGCTGATCTGCATCCCTCGATTTCGAGTGGCGACAACGACTGGAGGAAAGTTGTTATCCAATTTGTTGCTGGACCACTTGCTGTCATGCCGGGATAAGGCTGTTGATAAATTGGCCAACCAATTCTTCCCGCCGGACAGTCCTTTCGCACCCGGATCCTATTCGGGTTTAGAATAAACAGCTATTGGAGTGCAGCCATGAAACAAGCTGTTCGCCTGGTAAACGCGGTTCTGGGAACCCTGACCGTCCTGGTCTTTACCATCCTTGTCGTCTGCGTTGTCTGGCAGGTGGTCTCACGTTTCATTCTTGGAACACCGAGCACCACCACCGACGAGATCGCCCGCTTCCTGTTCATGTGGGTCGCCTTTGTGGGGGCCGCTTACACATTGGGTCTCAAGCGCCATCTGGCAATCGACATCGTCACGCTGATCATCGACGGACCGGCGGTCCGCTACATTCGCGTCCTCGTCCTCCTGATCGTTGCCGCCTTTGCCGGTGTGGTCATGCTGTACGGCGGTCTCGAGCTGATGTTCAAGACGCTCGAATCCGGCCAGATGACCCCGGCCCTTCGCCTGCCAATGGGATATGTCTATGGTGCCATCCCCTTCTCGGGAGCCATGATGCTTTTCTATTGTGCGGCACTGATCGTTGAACTGTTCGATCCGGAAAGCGAAGCCGAAAATGAAGAGGCTTCCACCCCGACAGCTCCGGCGGAACAAGACTAACAGGACCGAAGAGAGAGTATTCAAACCATGGAATGGCAAGCAACTATCACGCTGTTTTCGATCTTCATCGTCCTGATGGCATTCAGCGTTCCAATTTCCTTCGCAATCGGCATCGCGACCATGTTCACCTTCATGGTGATCAACATGTCGTTCGATCAGGCGATCTTCATCGTCGCCCAGCAGATGGCATCCGGTCTCGACAGCTTCACGCTGCTGGCGATCCCCTTCTTCATTCTGGCAGGCAACATCATGAACCGTGGCGGTATCGCCATGCGCCTCATCGAGTTTGCCAAGATCCTCGGCGGCCGTCTGCCGGGCTCGCTGGCCCACTGCAACGTGCTGGCCAACATGATGTTCGGCGCCATTTCCGGCTCTGCCGTGGCCTCCGCCGCTGCAGTTGGTGGCGTGATGTCGCCGCTGCAGAAGAAAGAGGGCTATGATCCGGCCTACTCCGCAGCCGTCAACATCGCCTCCTGCCCGACCGGCCTTCTGATCCCGCCGTCGACCACCTTCATCGTCTACTCGCTCATCACCGGCGGCACCTCGATTGCAGCGCTGTTCGTGGCCGGTTACCTGCCGGGCATCCTGATGGGCCTGGGTCTGATGGTCGTTGCCGGCATCATCGCCAAGAGGCGCGGCTATGGCGTTGCCGAACGGCCGACCCGCTCGGAAATGTGCCAGAAGACCAAGGCAGCCATCCTGCCGCTGGGCCTTATCATCATCATCATGGGCGGCATCATCGGCGGCATTTTCACCGCGACAGAAGCCTCTGCCGTGGCGGTTGTCTACACCCTGTTCCTGGCACTCGTCTGGTATCGTGAAATCACGGTTCGCGACCTGCCAAAGATCATTCTGGAATCTGCGGTTACCACCTCCATCGTGCTGCTGATGATCGGCTGTTCGATCGGCATGTCCAAGGCCATGGCCTTCTCGGACATTCCTTTCTACATCTCCGATGCCCTGCTTTCGATCTCCGATAACCCGTATGTCATCCTTCTGGTCATGAACATTGCCCTGCTGATCATCGGCACCTTCATGGACATGACCCCGGCGCTCCTCATCTTCACCCCGATCTTCCTGCCAGTGGTTGAGGATCTGGGCATGGATCCGGTGCATTTCGGTGTTATGATGACCTTCAACCTCTGCATCGGCATCTGCACGCCACCGGTTGGTTCAGCCCTGTTCATCGGCTGCTCCGTCGGCAAGGTGGCCATCTCCAAGGTGCTCAAGCCGATGCTGCCATTCTATGGCGTACTGGTCGTGCTGCTGCTCGCCGTCACCTACATTCCAGAGATCTCTCTGGTTCTGCCCCGCTTCTTCCTGGGCTACGGCGGCTAAGACCTCCGACGATCCGGGGTGGCGAAGGGTTTCCCTCGCCACCCCTCCGAATGCCGAGAGACAAGAGCCAAAAACCAATTCAACCATATGAGCTTGCCAGCCGGACCGGCAGGATATAGCTCAAGCTTGGGAGACCCTTATGTATCAGCTGAAAAAATGGACCCTCAAGAGCCAGACGGCCACAGGTGTCATTCTTGAAGTGGAAGGGCGACACAGTCTCCAGATCGATATTCTGGAAGACCGCATGGCGCGCGTTCAGCTTCTCAAGGACGGCAGCTATCGCCTCGATCGCAGCTGGACGGTCGCTCCGAACGGAAATGCCCCGCTGGAAGGCCGCAATCGCGCCTCGCTGGAAGGCTTTTCCTGCCCCTCCTTCACCACCGACCAGTCGAATGAGACCGTTACGCTTGCCACCGATCTGCTGAAGGTCACCGTGCGCAAGCCGCTTGGCCTTGTCTGGTTCGGCCGCGCCAGCACCAGCGACGACTGGCAGCAGATAGCCGAAGACCGCCCGACCGGCGCCTACATGCTGGGCCGCAAGGATCATGCCCACAGCCACTTCCTGCGCCGCGCCAAGACGGACAAATTCTACGGCCTTGGCGAGAAGTCGGGCGAGCTGGAACGCTCCGGCCGCCGCTTTGAAATGCGCAATCTGGATGCCATGGGCTACAACGCCAGCTCCACGGATCCGCTATACAAGCATGTGCCGTTCACCATCACACGGCTTGAAAGCGGCCTGTCCTATTCGCTGTTCTATGACAACCTCGCCCCCTGCTGGTTCGATCTGGGCAACGAGCTGGACAACTATCATCAGCCGTTCCGCTCCTACCGCGCCGAAGACGGGGATCTCGATTACTACTTCACGCTCGGCCCGACCATTCTGGACCTGAGCAAGGCGCACACGCAGCTGACGGGCGGCACCGCCTTTCTGCCACGCTGGTCGCTGGGCTATTCCGGTTCGACCATGTCCTACACCGATGCACCGAATGCGCAGGAGCAGCTGCACGGCTTCGTCCGCCTGATCCAGCAGCATGACATCCCGTGCGACAGCTTCCAGCTCTCTTCAGGCTATACCTCCATTGGTCCGAAACGCTATGTGTTCAACTGGAACACCAAGAAGGTGCCTGATGCAAAGGGCATGGCCAAGGTGTTCGCCGACGCCGGTCTCGAGCTGATTGCCAACATCAAACCCTGCCTCTTGCAGGACCATCCGCGTTATGGCGAGGTTGACCATCTCGGCCTGTTCGTCAAGGACAGCGAAACCGGCCTGGCCGAACGCTCCGTCTTCTGGGACGACGAAGGCAGCCATCTGGACTTCACCAATCCGGACACCCAGAAATGGTGGCGCGACAATGTCAAGACCGCCCTTCTGGAATATGGCATCAACAGCACCTGGAACGACAACAACGAATATGAGATCTGGGACCGCCAGGCTCGCTGTGAAGGTTTCGGCGATCCGATCGAGATCGACCTCATCCGCCCGGTCCAGCCGCTGCTGATGACCCGCGCCTCCAACGACGCACAGGTGGATTTCGCACCGGAAAAGCGCCCGTATCTGATCTCCCGTTCCGGCTGCCCGGGCATCCAGCGCTATGCCCAGACCTGGTCCGGTGACAACCGCACCAACTGGAACAGCCTCAAATACAACATCCGCATGGGTCTCGGCATGAGCCTGTCGGGCCTTTACAACGTCGGCCACGACGTCGGCGGCTTCTCGGGCGACCGCCCGGATCCGGAACTGTTCGTGCGCTGGGTCCAGAACGGTATCTTCCACCCGCGCTTCACCATTCACAGCTGGAACGATGACCAGACGGTCAACGAGCCGTGGATGTATCCGGAAGTGACGGCCCACATCCGCAACGCCATCAACCTGCGTTACACACTGCTGCCGTATCTCTACACCCTGCTCCATGATGCCGTGGTCAAGGACGAGCCGATGATCCGGCCGACCTTCCTCGACCATGAACATGACGCGCGCTGCTACGAGCCGACCGATGACTTCTTCCTCGGCCGCGACCTGCTGGTGGCCAACGTGGTGGAAGAAGGAGCCAAGACGCGCACCATCTATCTGCCGGACAATGGCGTGGGCTACTATGACTTCTGGTCCGGGGAATATTTCCATGGCGGTCAGGAAGTCACCGTACCGGTGGCGCTGGGCTCCATTCCGCTGTTCGTCAAGGCAGGCACGGTGCTGACCCTGTCACCAGGTGTCAAGCGTTCCGGTGCCGTTGCCGGCCAGCGTCGCCAGATCGTCGTCTATCCGCTTCCCGGACAGGGCAGCTGCTCGTTCGAGGCTGAAGTGTATGAAGACGCTGTCGACAATGTGGACGCTCTTTCGGGCAACCATCGCCTGACCAAGTTCACGGTCACGCAGACCGCAACCACCCTTGATATCGACTGGAACCATGACGGCCAGTTCGACCCGGCCCTTGAAGGCTGCAAGGTCAGTGTTGCGACCCGCGATGCCCGCCTGTTGACCGTTTGCGGCCAACATTACGAAACCGGCACTCTGTTGCCATTCTGATCTGGAGATTTTCATGACCATTTCCGATTTGCTCAACGCTCCGGGCAACCCGCAACTGCCCGACTATGACCGCAAGGGTCTGCGTCCGCGCCTCATCCATCTGGGCTTTGGCGCTTTCGCCCGCGCCCACTGGATGAGCTACCATCAGGACTTCCTGCTGAAGCATCCGGCCAGTGACTGGGGTGTCGTTGTCAGCGACATCCTGTTCGGGGCCGACCGTTTCGGACAGCTGGAAGAGAATGACCATCTTTACAGCGTTCTGGAACACGGCGACGCCGGCTCGAACCTGCGCATCATCGGCTCCATCGTCAAGACTGCCCATCCCGAGCGCGGGGGCATGGACGCCTTCTTTGCACCGTTCCTCGAAAAGGACGTGGCCATTGTTTCCATGACCATCACGGAAAAGGGCTACTGCCTGGCTGGTGGCAAGCTGGACGAAAGCAACCCGGCGATCAAACACGACCTCGAACACCCGCACGCACCGAAATCGGCCATTGGCGCTCTGGTGGAAGCCCTGCGTCGTCGTCGTGATGCCGGTCTTGACGGGTTCACCATTCTCAGCCTCGACAACCTGCCTTCCAACGGCAAGCTGTGCCAGTTGGCGGTGACCAGCTTTGTCGAGAAGCTCGACGCCGAACTGGCCAAGTGGATCAAGGCGAACGTAACCTTCCCTTGCTCCATGGTCGACCGGATCGTTCCGGCCCTCACTGACGAGAGCCGCGCCCTGATCAAGGAAACCCTCGGCGGCATGGAAGATCCGAACGGCATCGTCTGCGAACCATTCCGCCAGTGGGTGATCGAAGACAATTTCGTCAAGGGCCGTCCGGCTTGGGAAGAAGTCGGCGCACAGTTCGTACCTGACGTCGAACCTTTCGAGGAAATGAAACTGCGTACCCTCAACGGCGCCCATTCGTTCCTCGCCTACCTTGGCTATCTGGGCGGCTATGAAACCATCGACGCCTGCATGGGCGACGAGAGCTACAGGAAGGCCGCACACACCCTGATGGTCAGGGAACAGCAGCCGACGCTTCATGTTCCCGGCGATGTGGATCTGCACGCCTATGCCGACGCCCTGATCGCCCGCTTCTCCAACAGCCAGCTCAAGCACAAGACCGCGCAGATCGCCTCTGATGGCAGCCAGAAACTGCCACAGCGCATGCTGGCCTCCATCAGCTGGCACATCGATCACGGCTCCGACTGGTCGCTGCTGGCGCTAGGCGTTGCCGGATGGCTGCGCTTCATGACCGGTACCGACGAGAAGGGTCAGCCAACCCCTATCAACGACCCGCTGGCCGACCAGATTGCCCAGAAGGCGCTGCAGTTGCCAAACTGGGAAGCCTACATCAACGGTGTTCTGCAGATGGATGCCATCTTCCCGGCAAAGCTGGCCTCCAACCCGGCTTTCGTAACACGCATCAAGGCAACCTATTCGACCCTCGCCCAGACCGGCGCGAAGGCGACTGTTGCCGCTGCGATTGCTTGATCTTTCAAGACAGTTCGCCCCGACACGTAAGCCTTCAGGTCTGATGATCTGAAGGCTTGTTTTTCATGTAGCCCCGCTCATGACAGGAGAAAACACCATGCAACCATTTCTGGGTCCAGATTTCCTGCTCGATACCGCAGCCGCCCGTCACCTCTATCATGACGTCGCGGAACACCTGCCGATCGTCGACTATCACAACCATCTCATTCCCGAACAGATCGCCAATGACAGGAAATGGGAAACCATCGGCGAAGTCTGGCTGGCGGGCGACCACTATAAATGGCGCGCCATGCGCTGGGCCGGTGTTCCGGAAGAAAAGGTCTCGGGTGCAGCTTCCTTCAGGGAAAAGTTCGATGCCTTTGCCCAGGTGATGCCGAAATGCTTCGGCAATCCGCTCTATCACTGGACCCATCTGGAACTGCAGCGGGCGTTCGGCATCACGGAATGCCTTTCGCCGAAAACCGCCGATGCGATCTGGGAGAAGGCCAATGGCATGCTGGCTGAAGACAGCCACTCCGCCCGGGGCCTGCTGCGCCAGTTCAAGGTCGAGTTTGTAGGCACCACCGACGCGCCATGCGACGATCTGGCCTTCCACAAGCAGATGACAGCAGATGCCAGCCTTGACGACATGATCGTTGCCCCGAGCTTCCGCCCGGATGCCGCCTACAAGATCGACCTGCCTGGCTTTGCCGGTTTTCTCGATGATCTGGCCAAGGTGGTCGGTTATTCCGTCGACAGCTATACCTCGCTGATCAAGGCTCTTATCGAGCGCCTCGACCATTTTGTGGCGCACGGCTGCAAGGCAACCGACCACGGCATCGAAATCCTGCGCTATGCCAAGCCGGTCGATGCAGCAACCCTTGACGCCATTATCGCCAGGCGCCTGACCGGTGGAACGCTCTCCGAGCTAGAGATCGCTCAGTTCCAGACCACCATGTTCGTAGACCTGTCCAAGGCCTATTACGACCGCAAACTGGTCATGCAGCTGCATATCGGTGCCGTGCGCAACAACAACCATCGCCTGTTCCAGTCCATCGGAGCCGATGTTGGCGGCGATTCCATCAATGATCGTCCGATCGCCGTCGAACTCAATGGCCTGCTGGGCGAAATGGATCGGGATGGCCACCTGCCCAAGACCATTCTCTACCACCTCAATTCGGCCTTCAACGAAGTGATCGTCTCCACGGCAGGCAACTTCCAGGATGGCGAAATTGCCGGCAAGGTGCAGGCAGGCTCTGGCTGGTGGTTCAACGACCAGCTCGATGGCATGGAGCGCCAGATGACCCATCTTTCGCAGATGGGCCTGTTCTCGCACTTCATCGGCATGCTGACCGACAGCCGCTCCTTCCTGTCCTTCCCGCGGCATGAGTATTTCCGCCGTCTGGTCTGCCAGATGGTCGGCCGCTGGGTCGAAACCGGCTATGTGCCCAATGATCCGGAGCTGCTGGACAAGATGGTCCGCGATGTCTGCTATCAGAACGCGGCAAACTGGTTCCTGCCCAGTAAGTAAGCCTCTTGGTATAGAGGCCATGCTGCCCGCCTCAGGCAATCGAGGGCAAGACACAAGATCAACCGGCGGAGTAACTCCCGCCGGTTTTTCTTTATGGATCAAACTCTTTTGGCATCTTTTAATTGCATTAACGAAGCGGGATAAATTTTTGGCAAGCTTTCTTCAAATATGATATATATCAAATTGTGAAACACTGCCCGAGAGAATAGCCAGCTTTCGGGCACTTGAACAAAAACAACCAAAAATCAAGTTCATCTTTCATGGTGCTTTGATTGTAGATCCTGCCAACAAAGAAACAAAAGGGATATACCATGCATCCTAAAGTCTCCCCGTTGCTGTCGGGAAACAAGGTCATACCGGTTCTCGTCATCGAGAACCCCGATGATGCCCAGCCGCTAGCGCAGTGTCTGGTCGACAACGGACTGCCGGTTCTGGAGGTCACCCTGCGCAGCGATGCTGCGTTCAAGGCAATAGAAAACATTGCCACCAGAGTTGAGGGGGCCGTTATCGGTGTCGGCTCGATCCTCACCGAAATGCAGCTGAACTCCGCCCAATCCGCGGGTGGCTGGTTCGGCGATTCCCCCGGTGTGTCGGAAAGACTGATGCGGGCGCTCGAGCTCAGCGACTGGCCGTTTTTGCCCGGAGCCGGGTCGCTTTCGGAAATCATGACCCTCAGAGAGGCCGGATTCTTCGAACAGAAGCTGTTTCCGGCAGAAGTCTCGGGCGGCGTTTCGATGCTGAAGTCCATCATCGGGCCTGTCAGCGATGTCAGTTTCTGTCCGGCTGGTGGCATCAGTCCTGCCACTGCCTGTGACTATCTCCGACAAACCAATGTCTTTGCCATTGGCGGCAGCTGGATTGCGCCCCCCGAACTGGTCTATGCCCGAGACTGGAACGAAATCGGTCGCCGGGCACGCGAGGCCGCAGGCTTCGGCATGCAATGGAAGACCGCTGTCTGAGGGCAAACATCACACACGCTTTTGATAGCAGGGCCGGAGATCCTTCTTTCGGCCCTTTCCCTTGTCCGCTCCGTCATGCTCCTTCAAACAAGACAGGGACTGACGGTATTTCCCAACTGGACCGTTTCGGCGATTTCCCCTAGCATCACAGCCAAATTGATTTGATTTCTCCATTGCCGGAGCCATTCCAATGACCATCAAATGTCCCCGTTTTCCCAACCTGCCTTCCTTGCGCAGCATCTCAACGGCAACGCGCCATGCGGCTGGGGCTCTTGTTGCGGTAACGGTTGCCCTTTCCGGGTCTCATGCCCTCGCCGAGGATGGAGATCCCTCCATTGATCTGCGCCTTTTCGGGCAGAATGTCATCGAGGGATATGAGGGATGCCACCTCGCTTTCTGGCAAGCCAACAAGTCTCCCGAAATCGATAAATACGCCTATGTTCTCTATGCGCCGTTCAATGACGGCGAGGAGCTGCCTGCCTGGATGAAGGTGGGTCAGACCGTCTATGAAATGCAGCGGGAAGACACGGTTTCAGTCAATGACCGGGCGCTTGAACCCCTGCGGCTCTATCGCAACTCCGATAGCACCTATACGGCTCTGCTCGAGGTCACCGATCAGCATACCGATGGCGACAATGTCATTGCCGACAAGGCCAAACTGACAATCACCCAGTCCAAGCATTATCCCTTTGTCATTTCGGTCAAGGGCGGGATCTCTTGTCCCGCGACGACATCATCTTCCCAGTCGAGCAATGCAGCTCCCACCACCTCAGGTGAACAACCCTATGGCGATCCGATCCCGCTCGGACCGGCTGTCCCGTTCGAGACGCTTGAGGCCATCCCTGCCGGCGTGCGGTCGGCGGTCACCACCGAAGCCCCGGAATGTGCGATGGACCAGACAGCAGGACAAGGCAACCATTATGCCATCAGCGATGCCGTCACCCTGTGGGAGGTGCCCTGCAATCTCTACGCTCGCACAGGCAGTTCGGTCTATGTGGTCAGCATGAACGAGAATACCGACTATTCCACTTTGCTGACTGTGCCGCCACTGCCCGGCTTTGAAGACGCCGACCCCAATCACGAGATTCGCAATCCGCAGATGGACACAGAGAGCGGCACGGTTACATCGGAATATTACGACGGCGATGGCACCTGCGGCAGCTTCGAGGCTTACCAGCTGCGATCGGTCGAGGGAGAAGCGCTGGAGTTCTTCCTTACGGAGTATCGTGAGAAGCCCGAATGCGATGGCGTGCAGGCAGACGCGCGCGCCTTCCCGCTGGTCTTCAAGGCCCAGTAGAGCCCGGTGCCTTGAAGTCTGAACGAATGGGTGCGCAGCCTCTTGTCGGTTTCACTGATCGACGTCAGATGCGCGCCCTGTATTTTTCCTCGAATTCAAACCCGATTTCCCCCGGATGCAACGGCACCGGGGAGAGCGCATAGGTCACTGCACGCAAATGGGCCATGAGCGCCCTGCTGTCGCCAGAGAGAGGATCGAGCACGTCGCGGCCGATCGGTTCGCCCACGACCACCCGAACCGGCGTATCGACCCGCTTGCCGAACTCCTTGATCAACAGTCCCATGCGCAGGGTCATGTGCATGTGGCTGGCTATCTGGAACAGCCGGGAGGTGTGGCCGTCAAAGAACAGCGGCACGACGACCGCATCCGACTTGCCAATCATGCGGGCGGTGAACCCGCGCCAGTTGGGGTCCATCGGATGGGAAAAGGGGCGGGCTGCAGTGCTGACTGTGCCACCGGGAAAGATGCCGATTGCACCGCCCTCTCCCAGATAGGACAGTGCCGTCTTGCGGGTTTCGATATTCTGACGCACAGCTTCCTTGGTTTCCTCGAAGGAAATCGGCAGGATGATGCGATTGATGTCGTCCGCCTTGCGGAACACCTGATGGGCCAGGATGCGAAAATCGCCTCGCAACTCGGAGAGGATATAGCCCATCATCAGACCATCCAGTATGCCGTAGGGATGATTGGCGATGAGAATGAGGGGACCGGTGCGGGGGATGTTGTCCAGCTGCCCGCCAATGACATCCAGCGACAGGCCATAGCGGTCGACCATGACGGACCAGAAGTCTCGCCCGGCGGCAACATCCCGCTCATACCCTTCCGCACGCCGGATCAACTGCAACCGACCGGTGGTGTTTTCCAACAGCTTGATGACAGCACGACCTCGTCTGGTTGCTGCGGAATGTGCGTAGGTTATGTCTCTGGCGACATGTCTGCGCGAAGACATGCATTTCCTCCGGTCAACGCCACCTCTCGATTGAGGCGCGATCAAAGCCATATAGCGACCACATGACAGTTTCGAGAAAGTGCCATGCCAATTCGCTCTGCCATCCTGGCCTTGTGCAGAAGGTCTGGTACCCCTCTACGGGTAAGTTGTGACAAGTCGACAACAAAAAGGCGGGCCTAGAAGCCCGCCTCTCCAATTTGTTTGTTCGAATGCCCTCGATCAGAAGCTGATCAGATTGAGCCCCGAAAGCAGGATCAGCAGGATCGCAATCGGCGCGATAAAGCGCAGGATGAAGATCCAGATCCTTGCCAAAAGCCCCGGCTCGTTGTCGCCACACACTTCCTTGTAGGCGCGGGGCGTGATGACCCAGCCCACGAAGATGGCGATCAGGAAGCCGCCGATCGGCAGGATGAGGTTCGACGTCAGGAAGTCCATGAGGTCGAAGAAATTCTTGCCGAAGATGGTGTAGTCACCCCAGATACCCATTGCCAGCGAGCAGGGAATGCCCAGCAGGAACGACAGGAAGCCCGAGGTAATGGTGATCTGGCTGCGGCTGAAGCCCTTGGTCGAGAAGAAGGCGACCAGCGGCTCGAGCAGAGAGATCGAGCTGGTCAGCGCCGCAATAGTCAGCAACAGGAAGAACAGGGTGCCGAAGAACAGGCCACCGGGCATCGACATGAAGACCGCAGGCAGCGTGACAAAGGTCAGCCCGGGCCCTGCGCCTGGGTCCATGCCGAAGGCAAAGACGGCGGGCAGAATGGCCAGACCGGCCAGAATGGCAACGGCCGTGTCAAGGAAGGCCACCTGCCAAGCGGACGAGCCCAGCTTGGCATCCTTGCCCAGATAGGACCCATAGGTCAGGATCGCGCCCATGCCGAGGGAAAGCGAGAAGAAGGCCTGCCCGAGCGCCGCCATGATGGTTTCACCGGTGATCTTGGAGAAATCGGGCGCAAGGAAGAATTCAATGCCCTTTTCAGCACCCGGAAGGGTCACTGCCCGGATCACGAGAGCAATCAGAATGAGGAACAGAATCGGCATCAGGATCTTGCCGGCCCGCTCGATGCCGTTGGCAACGCCACCCAGCACCACGACAACGGTCAGCACGACAAAGATGGCCTGATAGATGATCGGCTGGACAGGGTCGGAGATGAAGCCGCCAAATGCCTGGCCCAGCGCATTGCCATCCATACCGGCAAATCCGCCACTGGCAAAACGGAAGATATAGTCGATGGTCCAGCCCGCGACGACACAGTAGAAGGACAGGATCATGAAGGCAGCAGCGATGCCCATGTAGCCGACGATGGAAAAGAAGCCCGGTCCGAGCTTCTTGAAGGCATGGACCGCATCAGACTGGCTGGCGCGACCGATCATGATCTCGGCCAGAAGCACCGACAGGCCGATGGTAAAGACCAGAGCCAGATAGACGATAATGAAGGCCGCTCCCCCGTTGTCACCGGCCATATAGGGGAATTTCCAGATATTTCCCAGACCAACAGCCGATCCTGCCGTGGCCATGATGAAACCGAGACGAGAGCCCCAGTGTTCGCGTTTGACACTCATGTTGAATTCTTCCCAAAGAACCATTTATCAGATGTCGGCTGTCCTCGTTGATCGGCCGCATCCCGTTTTTGTAACTGAAAGGTTCTGTCTGCCCGCAGGAAATACTGTTTTATGCCCTTGAATACTCCCCCGGCAGCTGCCGCTCCGCCAAACCGTTTCGGGTCTTACCGTGAGGGGTGGCCTGCACCCGCTCCGGCCAAGACCCCGAACCGGGTTTCGGCAGCGATCGATCTTGCTGGATCTGATCGTCAGAACCTGACTAACAGCGATGCTTTTTTGCGCAAAGACTGATTAAAAGTCGATCAGAGATTCAATAAAAAGTCAAAAATTGAAGAAATTCTTCATTATTCAGCGCATTCTTCTGCAAAAATATTCACAAAAGCTGCTAATTGTCCTGTTTTTTAGTCAGCTGAGTATCAAAAAGGCATCATGAGACAGGAGACGTCCGCCTACAGGAAAGCCCTGCCAAAGATGATCACCAGTCCGAGAAGGATCAATCCGGCCCGGGTGAGCGGCTTGAATCTGGCGATCAGGCCATAGGACAAAGCGGCAAGCCCCACCCCTATCTGCACCGTCACCAGCAACGCTGCGATCGGCTGCTGGGCCAGTGCGATCAACTCCGGATTGGCGATCATGCCAAGCGGAATGATATAGAGCCCGATGCCAAGGGACATGGCTGTCAGCGCCACCTTCAGCCAGTCCTCTCCGACCATCCCGGCGGCAATGAACACCGCACCGCAAACTGGCGGCGTGATCGTCGACAGCAGGGCAAACCAGAAGACGAAGAGATGAGCTTGCAACGGCTCCAGCCCGGACTGCACCAATGCCGGGCCGGCAACGGATACGCAGATGACATAGGCAGCGGTTGTCGGCACTTCCATGCCCAACACGAGGCAGGCAAGAGCCGTCAGCAACAGCGATGGCCACAACAGGCCCGAAGAGCCGGACAGGATCAGTGACGTGATCTTGACCCCCAGTCCGGTGACAGACAACACGCCAATGATGATGGAGGCACACAGGATGATCGAGGCGATCATCGCCACCTGCCGGGCAGAGGTGATGAAGGCCGTTTCGAACCGGGCAATGATCTGTCCCGGAACGGCTTTCAGATTGCGGTTGATCAGCAGCAACAGCGCCGCTGCCAGAATCGAGAGGGTCGCCGCATATTGCGGTGTGTAATCGGCGGCAAACATGCCCAGCAGCAGAACGCAGAATGGCACCAGAAAAAAGGCGGAGGTGATGATCACGTCGCGCAAGGGGGGACGGTCGGCCTCGGCAATGCCGGAGAGCTTGAAGCGGGTGGCATAGGCGTTGATGCCGATCCATACGGCAAAGAAATAGAGGAAGGCAGGCAATAGCGCTGCCATGATGATCGAGGTGTAGGGCGTGCCGGTCAGCTCCACCATGACAAAGGCGCCCGCCCCCATCAGCGGCGGCATGATCTGACCACCGGAAGAGGCAACCGCCTCGACCGCACCGGCAAGACGGCGGGGATAGCCAAGACTGGTCATGGCCGGCAGGGTGATGGCCCCCGTCGAGGCAACGTTGGCACTGGCCGATCCCGAGATCGATCCGAACAGTGCCGAGGAGACGACGGACACCTTGGCACCGCCACCGGTCAGGCGGCCCGCAGCAGCGGCGGCAACATTCATGAAGCCCTGCCCGGCCTCACCGGCATTGAGCACTGCACCGAAGATGACAAAAATCGCAACGACCGAGACGGACACGCCGGTCAGGCTGCCCCAGAGCCCGCCTTCAGCGATGGTCAGGGTGCCAAGGAACGAGCCGAGCGGCATGGGTGAATGGCCGAATTCTCCCGGAATATATTGTCCGAACAGACCATACATCAGGGCCAGAAAGGCGACGATGGGCAACGGCCAGCCGATGGCGCGGCGGGCAGATTCCATCACTACGACAATGAGCACAATCGCCATTGCGATCTGCCCGTTGCCTTCCAGAAAGCCATATTGATCAATCAGATCGGACTGGTTGAAGGCAATATAGAGGCAGGACAGTATCCCGGCTACGGCCAACAACCAGCCGGACAGGCGGAACGCCAGAGACCCCATGGCTCTGGGGCCGATGACGAGAATCCACGGCAAAGCCAAGGCCAAATGCACCGGGCGAGAGACCAGATTGGGCGTCAAGCCGGAGAAGATCAACCCGAGATGAAAGACCACAAGCACAAGGGCCAGCAGGAAAACAATCAGCCGAACAGGCATGCTCTTGGACTCAGGGGCTTGCATCATGGATATGCTCTACTTCTATCGTGATCGATTGGCGGCTGGAAAGGGAGAGGCATCAGCCAGGCAGGATATAACAAGGCCGTGGCCGGGTGGCCACGGCTGATTTCAGTGTTGGTTCAGAAAATTACATCTGGCTTTCGGAAAGCTCGAAACCGGCTTCCTTGTAGTATTTGACAGCACCGGGATGCAACTTGGTGGTGATGTTGCCCATCAGCTCCTTGGTGACGCCTTTCCACCATGGGGCGGTTTCGGTCATCTTGGCTTTCTGTTCCCAGAAGGTCTTGGTCAGCTCGTAAGCGGTTTCGTCATCCATCGCTGCGGTGGCATAGGCGACAACCGGCAGGGAGGTGGTGCTTACATCGGCATCCTGACCGGCATAGGTTCCGGCCGGGATGACCAGCTTGGCGCGCTTGGTCGCGGCAATCTGCTCATCGGACAGCGACAGGATGGTGACATCCGTGGACGCGGCGGCTTCAACCACGTTCGGAGCCGGATAGGAGCCTGAGGTCACGAAGCCATCGATCTGACCGTTCTTGAGCGCCGGAACGGCGTTGGACAGTTCAACCTGAGACAGATTGATCTTGCCTTCAAGACCGAAGAGCTTGAGATATTTCTCGCCTTCGCTGGCACCGAAGGAGCCCTTGCCCAGCAGGATCGACTTGCCTTCCATACCGGCAAAATCCGTAATGCCGCTGGCCTTGGATACGACGAAATGCATCGACAGGCTCGGAATCGGGAACAGCGCCCGGATATCGGCAAATTTCGGGCTGGTCTTGCCTTCAAAGGCACCCTTGCCCGCCTGGGCCAGCCCGACGAGAGCCGGTGGCGTGGTGAATACATAGTCAGCGCCGCGACCGCGAACTTCCATGACATTCTGCACCGAGCCCTGGCTTTCCTCGACCGTCACGATGATGTTGCCATCCGTGCCAGCCTTGATGGCTTCGGCGATCTGCACACCCATCTGATAATAGGATGAAGAGGTTTTCGCAGACTTGTAAGTCACCCGCGTTTCAGCATGTGCCAGCCCTGCAGTCATGGCAATGGTTGCCGCTGCGAGGAGCGTTCCACCCAATTTGAGCATTGTATTTCCTCCGCTTTTTGGAAAAGTGCGTTTTTGTTGGCCCCACACTAGCCAAATTTGCGAGGGCTGCAAGGAAAAGCAGAACAGCAAGCGAAATTTTTGACAAATTTTCGGCATCAGACGCAAATTATTCAAATCTTCCACTAACAAAAGCGCAAGAAAGCGAACAGAAGTTGTCAAATCAGCCGTCACGCTTCCTTCTGAGGCGCCCAATCGACAGCCGCAGCAAGGATCGCGGCCAGCGGCCGGAAGACTCACCCGGTCCGGCCACAGGGTGCGAGATTCCGTGCAAGGGCGATGATCAGAAGCGACAAGGCCGAGAGTAGCAGAAAGGCCCAGCGGATGGAAAAGACATCGGCCAGAAAGCCGATCACGACCGGGCCGAACAGACCGCCGCCATAGCCAAGGGTTGCCACCGCCGCGATGGCTGGTCCCGGCGACATCGTGTCGTCATTTGAGGCGCGCGAGAAGGCCAGTGGCACAACAAGGGAATAGCCGATGCCCATCATCGCAAAGCCGACAAGAATGGCTGGCATCGTGGCCACCGTCACGGCAAGCAACGACCCTGTGGCCGCAACCAGACCACTGAGGCGAGCCGTTCTGATCGCCCCCAGCCGGGCGATGATGAAGTCTCCTGCCAGACGCATGACAACCATCGTCACGGAAAAGCAGGTGTAGCCAAGCGCTGCGGTACCTTCGTTGGTCAAAGCGATCTGCACGAGGAAGATCGCTCCCCAGTCGCCCATCGCCCCCTCGCCAAGACCTGCGCACAATCCCATCACTCCGACAAAGGCCAACGCCCCTTTCGGGAAAACGAAGATCGCATGAGAGCCTCCGGGCTGTTTGCCGGTTCGGGGTGACTGCCACGGGATGAAACCGAACGGCAGGGCGATCGCCAGCACGATGATGCCGCCGATGAGGAAATGCACCATCGGGCTTGCCCCGAGATGGACAGCGAGAAAGCCGGTCGCGGCCCCTAACCCGGAGCCAAGGCTCCACATGGCGTGGAAGGAAGACATGATCGGCTTGCCCCTCGCCTTCTCCACTTCGCCTGCCCATGCGTTCATCGAGACGTCCATGGCACCATGGGCTGCGCCGAATGCGAACAGCGCTGCACCCAGCAGCAGAGCATCAGGAGCAAAGGCGAGACCGGCAAGGGTTGCGCCATAGGCAACCGCCAGCACCTTGGTCACCGGCGCAGCGCCCATGCGATCGACAAGACGCCCAGCCAGCGGAAAGGAGGCAATCGCCCCGGCACACATGCACAACAGCAGAATGCCGAGCACCGCTTCGGACAGCTGATGCATTTCCGCGATCGCAGGAACACGGGAGGCCCACATGCCATAGAAGGACCCGTTGAGCATGAACATCGCCGAAACGGCGCGGCGTGGCGTGCGCACGCACTGCCAGAGGGCGGGCGGGCTCACTATTGTGTTCGGGTCATGCATGGATGATCTCCGCTCCGGCTGCCGCAAAAGGCAGCATCATTGCTTCGTCCGCATCTGTGACGATGGTGGTAATGGCGTCGACCGGCAGCACCCTGTGGCGGGCCCGTTGGCCAACCTTGGCTCGGGAGCACACCAGTATGGTTTCATTGGCAGCCCGGATGAGCGCGCGTGTCATGCTCGCTTCATCGGCATGATCCATGCTGAGGCCGAAATCCCGATCCAGTCCGCAAATGCCGGGAAAAGCCAGGTCGGCTGCGACATTGCCCAGCGCGGCTTCCGCCTCCCCCCCAACGGCGCATCCGCCCCAAGGGCTCAGGCGACCGCCAATCAGGTGGGTGGCGATGCCCTTTTCAAGCATGATCGAGGCAATCGCCGGTGCCGGGGTGATGACGAACAGATTATCGAGCGGTTCCAGTCGTTCGGCCAGATGGGTCATGGTTGCGCCACCACTGAGGATGATGGTCATGCCCTTCTCGATGCGCCGAAGGGAAGCCCCGACGATCGATGAGCAGTCCGTCTCTGGTGTCTGTCGCCGCTCGGAAAACGGTGTGAAGGTCGAGCGGACCGGAATGGCCCCGCCGCGCACCCGATGGGCCAGCCCGCGATCCTCAAGCGCCAGCAGATCTCGGCGGATGGTATCGAGCGAAATCTCGAACTCTCTGGCCAGCGCGGTTGCCACCAACTGGTCACCGCTTTCAAGGCGGCGGAGCAGAAGCTGTTGTCTGACAGAGGGGTTGTTGAGAGGAAGGTCGGTCATATGGGATCTCACGTCAACTGACATGGTGCTCAGGAAATGCACATTTCTGCAATATTCTGCATTATATTGCATCAATTTGCACCAAGTTGCAACAGTCCATTTGTCACACCCGTCGCGACAGCGGATGTCATTGTCACCGACGCACCTGACAACGTCGCTGACGGCTAGTCTGCCAATGCCTCGGCCCCTCGTACGAGGCTGGTCGAGACTGCGCGCAGCAAGGCAAAATGCGGAATCTTCTTGACAGACAGCATGGCCGCGACTAGAGCCTCTTCGCTGCAGCAGTGACAGGCAGCGTTTCCCCCGACATGGCTCCTATTTCGCGGCAACAGGCGGGGCTCACCAGAAAGCAATAAACATGGTTGGAAAGCCATTCCCTTCGGGCAATCTGCTTGCGGACCGCCGGGCAGAATTTGCTGCGACGATGGCCCAGATGGGCGATTGGGCGTCCGCAATCGAAGTGCTCACGGGGGCGCTGGAAGAAGCGCCGGACTGGGGTGCAGGCTGGTTTCAGCTGGGCGAGTATCATGAACAGGCCCACGATGCCGCGAAGGCTGCCGAAGCGTGGCGGCGCGCGATTGCGCTGGACCCGAGCGATCCGTTCGGGGCGGGGCTCAAGCTGGATCTGCTGCGGGATGTGCCGGTTGCCGAGAGAATGCCGGCCGCATTCGTTGAAACGCTGTTTGACCAGTATGCGCCGCGCTTTGAGGAATCTCTGCTAGAGAAGCTCGACTATCGCGGACCGGAGCTGCTGTTGAGCGCCTTGCGGGAAAGTGGCTTTGGCCATGCCTGCCGGGCACTGGATCTTGGCTGCGGTACCGGTCTGATGGGCGTGCAGCTGCGCGACTGCTGTGACTGGCTTGGCGGCTACGATATCTCCCGTGGCATGCTGGACGAGGCCGAGTCCAAGGGCCTCTATGATCTTTTGGAAAAGCACGACCTCGGCGACCTTGCTCCCGGCACCGAAACCTATGATCTGATCGTCGCCGCCGATGTGTTCATCTATCTGGGGGCTCTGGAACAGATTGTCGGCTGGTGCGTCGGGGCGCTGGCTCCCGAAGGTCGGCTGGCCTTCACCCTTGAACGTGGCGACAAACCGATCGAGCTGCGCGAAAGCCGCCGGTTTGCGCATTCCCCCGCCTATGTCACCGAACTGTTGCAGCATGCGGGGTTCCATGACATCGCGATGCAGGATTGTGTGCTGCGTCAGGATCGCGGCGCGGACATCCAGTCCTTCTGCGTCGTCGCCTCTCTCAAGACGGTCAAGACAGATCGCGATCTGGATGGCGAAGAGCAGGTTCTTGCCTGAGCAGCAGACAAAGCGCGAAGGCGACCTCGACCACGATGGTGATACCATAGGCCGGGGCAAAGACCGGAGAAAGATCTGGCAGGAAGAGGCTGAGCGCACTACCTGTCAGATAGACCGTTCCGGCCAGCATCAGACCGTATCCCAGGAACCGCCCGAACAGCGGTGTGGCAAGAACGAGAGCCCCCATCAGCCAGCCGTTGACGCCGAAGAACACCAGCCCCAGATCATAGCCATAGGCATGCAGCCTCAGACACATCAGCGCCAGTTGTGAAAGATCGGCGCCGAGCAGCAAAAAGGCTGCCTGCATGGTCATGAGGTTGGCCGCAATGAGCACCGTCTGGATCAGGCGGAAGACCATCGCTGCCAGAGCAAGCCCCCGGACGGCACCTGATGCCCTTTCGGAAAAGACGAGATAGAGCAGGATGGCCAGCCCGGCATCGCATAGCGCCATGACAAGGTCTGCTCCCATCGACAGCCGGAACAGGCCGGGTGCCGATCGGATGGCCTCTGCGGTTGCCTGCGGATTGGCAAAGTCGATGAGCCTTGCCCTTATCCCCAGTTCGGCCAAGAGTCCGGTGACAATGATCGCGACATAGAGCATCCCAGCCAGACGGCACAGGGTCTGCAGCCGCACAGGGCCTCCAATGGGGGGAAAGGTCAGCTCGGTCATCCGTCTGCCTGCTCCTGCATCAATCTTGCACTCACGGGTGTTTCGTTGTGCCTGGTGGGGGCCGTGCCGGTGGCCACTCTCTGCCCTGCCCAGACCGACCCGAACACGACCACAGCGCCGATGAGCTGGACCGTCGACAGCGTCTGACCGAGCCACAGCCAGCCAAGGACAACGGCGGTGACAGGGCTCATCATTCCGAGCATGGAGAGAGCACTTGGCTCCAGTCTGGCCACCCCACGGAACCAAAGCCAATAGGTGAAAGCGGCCCCGATGAGCCCGAGCCAGACGAGGCCTGCCACATTGGCCATCGTCAGCGAGGGGAGCGCAGGTTCGATGAACAGGGCAAACGGCAACAGCAGCAAGCCACCAGCCGTGAGCTGCCAGGCGGTGAAGGTCAGGGCGGGCACAGGCGGGTGCCACTTGCGGCTGAGCACCGTGCCCGCTGCCATGGAGGCGGCCCCGCCCAGACCGGCGGCGATACCGATCGGGTCGAGCGCTGCGTCCGGCCCGAGCAGCAGCAGCGCCACCCCCAATATCCCGGCCAGAGCGGCAAGGATCGCCCGGGCCCGCAGGGGCGTTCCCAAGAGGCCACGCGCCAGCAGGATGACCAGCAACGCCTGAACGGATCCCACCGTTGCGGCGACGCCCCCCGGCAGGCGGTAGGCGGAGACAAACAGCAATGCCCAGAAAATCGCGAAATTGAGCATGCCGAGCAACACGGACCTCCACAGCCAGATGCCACGCGGAACACGTCGGGTAACGGCAAGCAGCAGCACTCCGGCAGGCAGGGCGCGCAGCACAGCCAGAGTCAACGGAACCCCTGCGGGCAGGAATTCCGTTGTCACCAGATAGGTGCTGCCCCAGATGGTCGGGGCAAGAGCCGTGAGAAAAATGTCGCGGGACCGTGTCATGGAGGTCTCCTTTTCATGATCAGCGCAGAAGATGCAGGGAAACGGGGGACCATACCGGTCGTGGTTCAAGCCCGATATCTTTCATCAGATAGAGGGGCAGGTTGCAAGGCACGCGGCGATAATAGGGAACATGCCGTTCCTTGCGTCGGAAGCGGGTGATAAAGCGCATGGCCGTAAACCCGGACCGCGATCAGGGTACATTGACCGTCGGGCCGCAAGGAACATGCTCCTGTGGCCAGAGGTTCAATGTACCGGCCGTCGGTCCTCAGGCAACCTCCCTCTCAAGGGTCGAGGCGGCGAGACGGGAGGCAATCCGGGCCACATGCTGACCCTGAAACCGTGCCCCATCGAGATCCGTCGCGGTTGGCTGCAGGCCGCCATCGGCACCGGCGATGGTTCCTGCACCATAGGGCGAGCCGCCAATGATGCCATCCCGCGATGTCTGTCCGGCAAAGCTATAGGGCAGACCGGCGATCAGCATGCCGAAATGCATGAGCGGGATCTGGGTGGAGAGCAGCGTTGCCTCATGGCCACCATGCTGGGAGCCGGTGGAGGCAAAGACCGCCGCCACCTTGCCGACCAGAGCATTCTGCGCCCAGAGACCTCCGGCCTGATCGAGAAACTGCTTCATCTGCCCGGCCATCATGCCAAAGCGGGTCGGGGTGCCGAAAATGATGCCATCATAGTCAGCCAGATCGGCCGGGGATGCAATCGGGGTTTCGTCTTCGATAAAGCCGGCATTGCGGCGAACCTCTTCGGGCACCGTTTCGGGAATGCGTCGAATGTCGACACGGGTCCCCGGAACACTGAGCGCCCCTTCGGCTTCGGCCTGAGCCAGATCGCGAACGTGGCCGTAGCTTGAGTAATAGAGAACAAGAATGCGTGTCATGATAACCTCTCCAGTTGTCAGCTTGCTATGCCGGAAAGGTAGCGCGGGCCTATGGGCGGATTAACCACCGCGGTTTCACATCAATCTTTACGAGGCGTCAGCAATCCTCGGCGCTCCGCTGTGTCAGCGATGGAACGCCTTCAGCGCCGTTTGCAGATGATCAAGAAAGGCGGAGACCTTGGCATTCATGCCAAAGCGGGAGGCGGTGACGGCAAAGATTTCCCGCGGGGGTAGTTCGTATTGGGGCAGGACGCGCACCAGATCACCGCGTTGTTCCGGCTTCAGGGCAATGAAATCGGGCAAGGTGCCGATGCCGTAGCCCGCGATCAGAAGATCACGCAGCACGAGGCTGTTGCCAACCTTCAGCGAGGGCTCAAAGGCAACAGAGATCGGCCCACCCGGGCCGCGCAGCTGCCACTCGCTGAGATGATCAGCCAGAAGGAAGCCGACGATCCGATGGGCCTTGACATCTTCGGGGCTGTCGAGGCGCCCTGCCGTTGCCAGATAGGCCGGAGCGGCATAAAGGCGCTGGTGCATCCTGCCAAGGCGTCGCGCGATCAGGGAGGAATCGGGCAGGCTCGCCCTCACCCGGATCGAAACATCGAAGCCACCCTCCACCATGTCGACCACATGGTCATCAAGCGACAGCGTCAGCCGCAGATCCGGATGCCTTTCAAGGAAGGCAGGCAGCATTGGCGCGATGACTTCCTGACCGAAGGAGTTGGGCGCATTGATCTTGAGGGTGCCGCCGACGGTGCCCGCAGCTTCGCGGATGCGGCCATCCAGTTGTCCTACCGCATCGAGGATTGCGAGTGCCTCGTCATAGTATTTCTGCCCGGCTTCGGAGAGCGACATGCTGCGCGTCGTGCGGGAGAGCAGTACGCAGCCCAGGCTGTCCTCCAGCAGCTTGATCTCTTTGCTCAGCAGGGCAGCGGATACGCCAAGATCCTCGGCCGCCCGGGCAAAGCTGCCGCGTTCAACTATCCGGCAGTAGGCCGTCATGACTGATAGTTTGTCCATAGATTCGCCCGTTGCTCCCAGATACCGGCACCGCTTGCGGCCTGGCCAATGGCTGCCGCGTTCGGGCTACCATGCCGTCAAAGCCGGATCGTTGCAACCATTCGGCGCGCACGGCGGCGACAGGAAGGGGCGCGGAGACAAAAAAAGACCCCGTTTCCGGGGTCTTGAGGGGCACTGCCAGACGGGATCTGGCAGTGGTGTGTCTTAGGCTTTATTTGCAGTGATAGGGGCCTTACTTGAACAGATAGGGCAAGGCTGTCGAAATCGGCGGGATCAACGTGATCAGCAACAGCGCGACGACCAGAGCACCAAGATAGGGAGCCGTTGCCTTCATGACCTTTTCGAGCGGCACCTTGGTAATGGCACTGGCAACGAACAGATCAAGGCCAACTGGCGGAGTGATGCAGCCGATGGCAAGGTTCACAACCATGATCACACCGAAATGGATCGGGTCGATGCCCATGTTGATCGCGACCGGCAGGAAGATCGGCGTCAGGATGACGACGGCGGCCGATGCGTTGACCAGCGTTCCGAGCACCAGCAACAGCACGTTCATGATCAGCAGGAAGACGATGCCGGAGCTGGTGAACTGGATGACGGCCTCGCCGATCATGTGCGGGATCTGCAGGTTGGTCATCAGCCAGCCGAAGACCTTGGCTGCGCCGACCAGGAACATGATGAGCGTTGTGCCGATCACTGCCTTGAAGACGATTTCCGGGAAGTCCTTCAGCGTCAGTTCCTTGTAGATGAACAGGCCGACAACGATACCGTAGACCGCAGCCACGGCGGCCGCTTCGGTTGGCGTGAAGATGCCGCTATAGATGCCGCCGATGATGATGACCGGGGTCAGCAGTGCCCAGAAGGCATCCTTGATGGCAAGAGCCAGACGCTTGCAGGAGAAAGACCCGTCGGGGGGGATCTGGCCTTTCTTGGCAAGGTACCAGCCCATGCCGCACATGACGCCGCCCATCAGCAGGCCGGGCAGAACGCCAGCCATGAACAGATCGCCGATGGAGACGTTGGCGATGACCCCGTAGACCACGAAGGTGATCGAGGGCGGAATGACGATGCCGACCGTACCGGCCGCAGCAACGATGCCGGTTGCCATTTCGCGCTTGTAGCCCTTCTGCTCCATCTCGTTGACCATGGTGGAGCCGATGGCAGCGGTGGTGGCTGCCGACGAGCCGGAAATGGCGGCAAAGAACATTCCTGCGACGGCCACGGCCTGGGCCAGACCGCCCGTGAAGGAGCCGACCATGGCTTGAGCCACACCGACCAGACGCGAGGTCACACCACCGGCCGACATGAAGGCACCAGCCAGCATGAAGAAGGGCACGGCCATGAAGGAGAAGGAGTCGATGCCGGAAAACAGGTTGTTGGTGATAAGAACCTGAGGCAGGTCCATGTAGACCGCCAGCACGAAGGACACCGACAGGGCCAGGGCGTAAGCCACCGGAACCCCGATCAGGGCCAGAACGACGAAGGAAAGGATAAGGGCAATTTCCATGATATCTGCCTCCCGCTAGTCCGTTACAACCGATGTGTCATCGGCGGTCTGGTCTTCTGCCTTGCTGGAAAGCGAGCGGAAGATCTTGATGGTATCCTTGATGTGGTACATCAGCATGAGAACACCGGAAACCGGCATGATGGCATAGACATAGCTCATCGAGATGCCAAGGCCCGGAGAGGTCTGGAAGGTCATGGTCTGCGCCATTTTCCAACCCTGAATGATCAGCAGCAGGATGAAGACATACCCGCAGGCATTGATGAACAGGTTGAGCAGGAATCCCGGCTTGGTGCCATTGAGCAGACGCGGCAGCAGTTCAACGGCCAGATGTCCGTCTTCTCCCATGATCAGCGCCGAGCCGAGGAAGACGACCCAGACGAACAGGAAGCGGGCCAGCTCTTCCGACCACTCGAAGGAGAAGCCGAACAGATAGCGGGTGATCACCTGTATGAAAATGATGGTCAACATGACAAGCATGGCAATGACGGAGACCCCGTACAGCAGCTTGCGCAGGATTTTGAAAATGGCTTCCATGAGGTAGGACCTTTTATCGGGGCCGGAAATGCGGGCAGCAAATCTCCGGGCCAAGCCTTGGAGTTGATTGGATCAGGACTTGGTTTGATAGGGCGCGTGTTGTGGCAAGGGGGACCCAGCGCACCAGCCTGACTAGGCCTGGTGTTGAAAGGCTGGCCCGGCGAGTGCTTGAGCCGGGCCAGCCATGACCCAAGTTTGGGATGAGCCCGAGGGCTCACTTGGGGCTGGGGTTAGTCCGCCAGAGCGTTGATCTTGTCAATGTTGTCCTGACCGACGGTGTCGGCGAACATTTCGATCACTGGGGCGGTGGCTTCCTTGAACTTGGACCGGTCTACGTCGATGACTTCCATCTTGCCGGTTGCCACGATCTTGTCCCAATAGGCGTTGTCTTCATCTTCGGAGACCTTGCGCTGCCAGGCAATGGCTTCCTTGGCGGCATCCTGAATGATGGCTTTCTGTTCGTCATTCAGTTTGGCCCAGCTGATCATGGAGATGATCATCGGTTCCGGAGAATAGGCATGAGCGGTCTTGGAAGCGTATTTCTGAACTTCATAGAAGCGTTTGGTGTAGATGTGGGCTGACGGGTTTTCCTGACCGTCAACCGTGCCCTGCTGCATGGCAGAATAGAGCTCGCTGAGGGCCATCGGGGTTGGAGACGCGCCGAGGGACTTCATCATTTCAACAAACACCTTGTTGGTCATGATGCGGATCTTCAGACCCTTCATGTCTGCCGGTTCCGTGATCGGGCGCACGTTGTTGGTCATGTGGCGGATGCCGTTTTCCATGTAGCCAAGCAGCTTGATGCCGCGACCTTCAAGCTTCGCGCCGAGTTCAAGACCAACAGAATCAAGCGACTTGTAGGCATGCTCGCGATCCTTGAACAGGAACGGCAGGTCGAAAATGGAAATCTGCGGCTGGAACTGACCCAGAACTGCGGTGCCCACCAGGGCCATGTCAACAGCGCCAAAGACCATGCCTTCGATCAGGTCTTTCTGACCGCCGAGCTGGGAGCTTGGGAAGACCTTGACTTCGATGGAGCCGTTGCTCTTCTCGTTGACGAGTTTTGCAAAATAGTCGGCGCCCTTGCCATAGGGGTGATCAGCCACGGCGATGTGGCCGAGCTTGAGGGTAACATCAGCAGCCCAGCTTGGAGCGGCAAGAGAAAGCGCCATGAGGCTGGCACCGAGAATACTAGCGAGACGGATCATAAGGTTCCTCCCTATCCTGTCTTCGTTTGACCTTGCGGTTCACTGAGTGCCCGATTACCTCCAAGTGACCGGGCTGACTTTGCTGGACAGACGCCCTCTTCAGACGACCAGTGTCCACCATTCCCCCTATCAAGAGCAAGGGTCGTGCCAAACGGCATTCGGCAAGGGATATAATAGTCCGTATTGTTTCCTTGCGGTTCGGGCCCATTCACCCAAAAATCCACACAAGACACTGTTTTTACGGTGTTTTCATAAAAATTTTAGGTCAAATCACCGCCATGGAAAATTGCATGGCCCGAACGGCAGAGCGGCTGATTCTGTTGATTTCGGCACGAAAGACAGGATCATCTTAGCCGTTGGTATAGGAGCAATCCGGCCATGTGTGCGGATTTCCGGACGGATGCAATTGCTCGGTGTCACAAAATCCGCACATAGACCAACGTTGCAAGACCGCCCTTCCGGTTGCAAGGGTCGAAAGATTGTCACCAAACCGGGCAAAATCGCGCATTCTTCTGCTTTTTCCGGTCGCAACGGTTGGTAATTGAGCGCAAGCCTCGACCCGCAGGCTGCAATGTGTATAAAGTCGAACAAGAGGAGAAGCCGTGCAGGCAACCTGCGTCAGATCACCGTCGGGAATAGCGGTGAAACGGAACGCTGGAGGCATGGTTTGGGCGCTGTCGGCATGCCATGGCGCAGGGAGGACATTTGACACGATGACACCAAGCAAGAGATCTGGCGGCCACGTCCGGCCTCACAGTCCTGTTCGCCATCCGTCCCGCTCTGCGGTAGCATGCACGATGCCCCTGTCAGCGAGGACCGAATCGTGAGTCAAATCGAGATTTCAATCGTCTATATTGAAGATGACAAGAGCGTGCAGTTCGCCTATCGGCAGTCGATGGAGATTTCCGGCTTTACCGTTCTCGTTGCCGACAATGCCGAAGACGGGTTGAAGCTGGTCCGCAAGCATCCCGCCTGTGTGGTTCTCACCGACATCCGGCTGCCCGGCATGTCGGGCATCAAGCTGATGGAAAAGGTGCTGGCCGTCGACGAAGCCATTCCCGTCGTCCTGATCACCGGTCATGGTGATGTGGAAATGGCCGTCAATGCCATGAAGCTGGGGGCTCACGATTTCATCGAGAAGCCCTGCAACAATCAGCGCCTGACCGAAATTCTGCAGCGAGCGATCGAAAAGCGGCGGCTCGTTCTGGAAAACATTGAATCCCGCCTGCAACAGAAGGCGGCCGAAGGGCCGGTGATGATCGGGTCCAGCAATGCGATGAAGCGCATCCGCGAGATGATCCTCAACATATCCGACACCGATGCCGACGTTCTGGTCCAGGGCGAAACCGGCACCGGCAAGGAAGTGGTGGCCAATGCCATCCACATGTGGAGTTCGCGCCGCAGCGGCAATTTCGTGCCCCTCAACTGCGCCGCCTTTCCCGACACCCTGTTTGAGAGCGAGATGTTCGGCCATGAGGCTGGCACCTTCACCGGTGCGACGAAGAAACGGATCGGCAAGGTCGAATATGCCCACAAGGGCACGCTGTTCCTCGACGAGATCGAGAGCATGCCACTCGACATTCAGGCCAAATTCCTGCGTGTCCTGCAAGAGCGCACGGTCGAGCGTCTGGGCAACAATGTGCATGTGCCGGTCGACTGCCGCGTGGTTGCTGCAACCAAGGAGGATCTGCAGGTGCTGAGCGAGAAGAAGGCCTTCCGTTCGGACCTCTATTACCGGCTCAATGTCGTCACCATCCATCTGCCCCCTTTGCGAGAGCGGCGCGAGGACATTCCAGAACTATTCTATCATTTCGCATCGCTGGCTTCCCGGCAGTATCGGCGTCCGATGCCCGACATCAAGCCCGAGCTGATCATCTGGCTGCAGACGCAAGCCTGGCCGGGCAATGTCCGCGAGCTCAAGCATTTCGCCGATCGCTACATCCTGGGCTTTGTCTCGCCGCAGATCGACGGCTTTTCCATTTCCGATGAAAACCGGATGAGCCTGACCGAATGCCTCGATTCCTTCGAGAAACAGTTGATCGAGGATGCCTTGCGCCAGACCGGCGGGAATGTGGGCGCTGCAGCCAAACAGCTGCTGTTGCCGCGCAAGACTCTCTATGACAAGCTCAACCGGCACGACATCAAGCCGGACAGTTTCCGCTCGGGCTCGGGTGTGCAGGCCGATTGAACAGCCACTCCGACCGCCTCCAACCGCATGTCACTGTGCAGCGGTCGCCACATCGATCCATTCGCGCCATTTGATGACGAATTCGGCGCCACCATCTGGATGGTTGCGGGCTATGATCGAGCCACCCGAATTCTCCACGATCCCCTTGACGATGGCCAACCCCAGACCGGTGCCCTGCTGCTTGGTGGAGAAATAGGATTCGAAGATCTGCGACGGGTCGGAAATGCCGCCACCATTGTCCCGGATCGTCACCACGACCTTGTCTGGTCCGTTGGTCCGGCTCTTCTCCTTGCTGATCCGGATCTCCAGCCTCTTCTTCTCCTGTGCAGCCATTGCCTCAAGGGCGTTGGTGATGAGGTTGCTGAAGATCTGGCCAAGGCCGATCTCGTTGCAGGGGACCTGAATGACATTGTGACTGGCGTGGAAATCAAGCAGCACATTGTTCTTTTTCAACGTCGCCTGAAACAGTCGGATTGACGAATTGGCGACCAGCACCACATTGGCGTTGCCACTGGCGATGCGATGGCGGCTGGCGAAGGATTTCAATTCCGAGATCTGCTGCGTCATCCGCTCGATATGGCTGGCGACGAGCGCCAGATTGTCATCGACCTGAGGATAGAGCTTGCGCGCCAACATCAGCCGTGAGGTGTCAAGCAGCATGTAGATGGCCGAAAGTGGCTGGTTGAATTCATGGGCCAGCTCCGTCGCCATCTGGCCGATGGAGGCTAGCTTGCTGTTCTCCACGAGCTGGTTGCGAAGCTTGAGGATGCTGCGGTTGTATTTGTTGCGGAAGTTGCGGAAGGAGAAAATGACGATGGCATAAAGCAGCGCCACCAGAAGCAGCGCGAGCCCCGCCAGGGCATAATAGTAATGGGTGCTCTGCAGCGAGAGGATCGTCCAGCCATAGGTGATGATATTCTCCTCGATGGAGAATTTCCCCGGCAGCAGGCAACCGAACATCGAGTTGCTGTAGAAGGTCATGTCGCCAACCCGATAGCAGGGCTGGAGTTCGATCGGGCTCAGCAGATGGCGAACGAACTGCTTTTCGGAATCGACCTTGTCGATGGCGATCTGGCTGATGTCGCCGAAGGTCTTGTTCTTCCATGCCTTGTTCGAGCTCAGAAAGATGATGTTATTGCGGTCATGGACGACGATTTCGTCCGGTCCGGACCCCCATACATCCTCAAGGCTTGACAGGTTGATCTCGATGGTGATGGCACCAACGATCGCGTCGCCGGACCGCAGGCCGTAGGAAATGAAGTATCCGGGCGTCAGCGAGGTGATGCCGACACCATAGAACTGCCCCAGCCGGCCAGCCATTGCCTCCTTGAAATAGGGCCTGAAGCCGTAATTCTTGCCGATATAGCTGTCCTTGCTGTCCCAGTTGCTCGAAGCAATGGCCCTGCCGGACCGGTCCTGCACGAACACCGTGGCAACATTGGTGGCGTATTTGATCCTCTGCAGGAAAAAGCCGCTTTCGGTTGCATCCAGATCGCCGGAGACGATGTCGACGATCTTCTGGTTCTGGGACAGGATGAACGGCAGGAACTTGTACTGATAAATCGAGGACTCAAGGCTCGACTTGTACATGTTGATGATCAGCGCACTGGAATTGATGCGGTTCTTCATCTCTTCATAGAAGGGGAAAGAGATGATGATGAAGAGAAAGGAGA
The DNA here is from genome assembly GCF_963666525.1 of uncultured Cohaesibacter sp. Lineage (NCBI taxonomy): Bacteria > Pseudomonadati > Pseudomonadota > Alphaproteobacteria > Hyphomicrobiales > Cohaesibacteraceae > Cohaesibacter > uncultured Cohaesibacter sp. The sequence continues at coordinate 2,835,417 of NZ_OY762905.1, read as the reverse complement.
TGATCAGCAGATGGAGCGATTTGATCCGTATGAAGGGCATCAGCTTGGCAATCATCATCTTCATCCGTCAGATGGCTGGTTGGAATGCCCTGTCATGGCAGGGCAGTGTCGTGCGGGTCATCATACCCGTGCTTTGGCAGAAATGACCAGCCCTGAATAGGCCAGCCCGCAGCTGACGGCCAGCTCGCCAGAAACAGGTCCGAAACAAGCCTGTGTCCCGATAAGGTGCGGGTGAAGAACGCGCGAAAAAAGGGGCTCCGGAAAGCCCCTCTTCACACATGACCCGGCCTTCAGGGACACCATGTCCCCGGGCTCAGACGTCTACCCAGCCATCACTGAGATCGGCGGCATAAAGCGCGTCGATGGCGGCCTGGTTGGCGCGCGAGCTTTCAAGCGAGAACAGGGTGACATCCTCGCCGGCAATCCTGTCGCCAATGGCCTCGACCTGCAGCTGATACTGGTAGGCCGTCTGGAAGTTCCATGTCTTCACTTCGCTGTGGGACGCATTGTAGAGACTGACGCTGACCGCATCATAGTTGAGCGTGTTGAAGGGTGCGGATACCTCGATCATGCCCTTGTCGCCATGGAAGGTCATGCTCTGGCGCAGCGCCAGCTGGGTTGCACAATAGAAGGTCATGTCGAAGCTGCCGAAATCATACTGGCAGTTGGCATAGATGTCGGTTCCGAAATTCGGATCCCGCTCGATAGAGGCTCTGGCTCGCAACGGTTCCTTGCCGGTTGCGAACCGGGCGGTGACCGTCGGGTAGACGCCTATATCCGGCAACCCGCCGCCACCAAGTTCCACCTGGTTACGCATGTTGTTCGGATCAACATTGTAATAGGTGAAGACGCCCTGAATGTGCTTCAGCGTGCCGATGGCCCCATCAGCCAGCAGCGAGCGAACAAGCTGCCACTGCGGATGGTAGGTCACCATGAAGGCTTCTGTCGCCACAAGGCCGCTCTTGTCACGGGCTTCGATCAGCGCCTCAATTTCTCTTGCATGCAGCGAAATCGGCTTCTCGCAGAGCACGTGTTTGCCAGCTTCAAGACAGCGCCGGGTCCACTCCACATGCTGCGATGTCGGCAAGGGGATATAGATGGCATCCACATCCTTGCTGGCAAGCAGCTCCTCGTAACTGCCAAACGCCAGCGGCATGCCAAACCGCTCGGCAAAGGCCTTCGCACTGTCCCCACTCCTGCTGGCAACCGCCTGCAGGATTCCATTTCTGGATGCATGGATGGCTGGCACCAATTGTTCACGCGCTATCTTCGCTGTTCCAAGTATACCCCAACGGATCATTTGCTTCTCCCATGTTTCTTATTGGGATTGTACCAGTTGATATGTCCCGATCACAACGTTCAAGGCCACAATTTTGCTCGGTTTCAACTCGAATTCCGTCTAAATCGAACACTTGGGTACGATAATTGGGCTGAACGATGGAGTGTGGTGGTGCCGAGATATAATTTGTTTTTCCATTCGAACGAATTGCCTCAAACCTTCGAGGAAGGTGAACAGGATATGGCCGCCTTGAAGACCTGGAGCGAGTCGTTCGAGAAGGTTGTTGTCAATCCGGGCAGCGTCCTGAAGCAGTCGATGATGGTGACGCTTGACAATGTGGAACTCATGCCGGTGGGAGAAACACTCTCTGCCTACGCCGAAATCCAGGTCAAGAATCCCGATGAGGCCGTGAAGGTCGCCAGGAGCTGGCCGATCCTCGACAAGGGCTATGTGATGATTTCCGAAGTGGTCGACATGGAGTTGGACTGATCGGCGCATGATGCGCGGTCCGTCTGACGGTTTTCTTGACCGAGAATGAGAAGGGCGCTCCGGCGCCTTTTTTGTTGCCTGCCACAAGAAGCAACAACACAACACCCAATCCAAAAAGCCCACGACGCACCGTGCAAAACACCACGGACCAGTTCCATCTTTGGGAGGTGATAAAAATTCAATTTTCGGGGAAAGAAAGAAGAAGGATGGCGCGCCCGAAAGGATTCGAACCTCTGACCCCCAGATTCGTAGTCTGGTGCTCTATCCAGCTGAGCTACGGGCGCTTCCCTCTTTGCCGGCTCATTTGTGCTCGGCAAGTGAGGCTGTTGTCTAATCCCTATTGACCGACTTGGCAAGGGCGTTTGCGTTTTTATTTCACTTTTTTAACAGCGTAGCTTTTGCCTGTGAAAAGTGATGCGCCTTGTTGCCCGGAGCATGGCTGCAAAAGGGCTTCCAAAGCCAATAGCTCCTTGCAAGAGATCGGGATCAGCTTTGCGCCTGCCAGCTATCCGTTTGCCACATATGCGTAAATGCCTCGCGATAGGTCGGATAGCGCAGAACGCCGCCGATCAGTTCGTGCAGACGGATGTTGCTGCAGCGCTTGTTCTCGCCGTAGAAGCTGCGGGCCATCGGGGTCATCTCCGCTTCCTCGAAGGTCTGCTCCTGCGGGCGTGGCAGGCCCATCAGGTCGGCACAGAAATAGACCACCTCCTGCGGTGCTGCCGGCTCATCATCCACGACATTGAGAATGCCCTTGTGGCGCCGTCTGGCGGCGATGGAAACGGCGAGGGCGATGTCATCGACATGAATGCGGTTGAACATCTGACCGGGTTTGTTGATGGCGCGGCAGGTACCTGCATCGAGCTTGATCATCTGGTTCCGCCCCGGACCATAGATGCCTGCCAACCGGTAGATGCCGAGAGGGACATCGATTTCGGCGGCCAGCGTCTGCCAAGCGGCTTCGGCTGCAACCCGCTGGACCGAACGCGTCGATACCGGCCGGCATTCCGTCTCTTCGTCAACCCATACCCCCTTGTGGTCGCCATAAACCCCGACGGTTGACAGATAGCCAATCCAGCGCAGCGACGGCATGGCCTTGAGCTCGGCGAGCAGGCTGTTGAGCACAGGATCCCCGTCCGCCCCCGGCGCGATGGACACCAGAACATGGGTCGCTTCGGCCAATGTTGCTTTCAACTGGTCTGAAGGCGTCTGCCCATCGAACAGGATCGCCTCGACATCGTCGGCGCGCATGGCTTCGGCCTTGCTTTCAGATCGGGTCGTTGCGGCAACCCAGTCGCATTCGGGAGACAACTCCCGTGCGATCGCCCGTGCGCTATAGCCATATCCGAAGATAAACAGTTTCATTGTGCCATTCCTTTCAGCGCCAATTGCCATTCTTCCTTTACATCGGGATCTTGTTCCGGACCACCCAGGTCTTGTGCCAGTTGGGCAAAGTCCTGTTGATGCATCAACTGTCCAAGCGCCCAGACGGCAGCGCCCCGCACCACCGGATCGGCATCGCCCAGATGCGGCATGACCCTGCCGACCAGATCCGCCCCCCTGCCCGCATTGCCCGCAGCTATCAGCACGTTCCGCAAAAAGCGGTTGCGCCCGATGCGCTTGATCGGCGAGCCGGAAAAATGCTGCCGGAAGGCCGTATCGTCCAGCACCAGGAAATCGGCAAGGGCGGGTGCCTTGAGATCTTCACGGGCCTTGAGCTTTGCCTCGCTCGCAGCCTCGGCAAACTTGTTCCACGGGCAGGCCGCAAGGCAGTCGTCGCAGCCATAGATGCGATTGCCGATGGCGCGGCGGAGCGCATGGGGTACAGGCCCTTTGTTCTCGATGGTAAGATAGGAAATGCAGCGCCGGGCATCAATCTGGTAGGGCCGAGGGAAGGCCCCCGTCGGGCAGGCTTGTTGACAGGCCACACAGGAGCCACAGTGATCGCTTTCCGGCCCATCAGGGGCCAGGTCCAGATTGGTGAAGATCGCGCCCAGAAACAGCCATGAGCCAAGCTCGCGGCTGACCAGATTGGTGTGCTTGCCCTGCCAGCCCAGACCGGCAAGCTGGGCCAGCGGTTTTTCCATCACCGGCGCGGTATCGACGAAGACCTTGATCGCACCGTCCGGCTGGCCCTCGCGCAGGCGCGAGAGCAGTTTGGCCGACAGCTGCTTGAGCCGTCCCTTGATCAGGTCGTGATAATCGCGATGGCGGGCATAAACCGAGATATTGGCCCTGTCCGGGCTTGCCAGCAACAGGCGCGGATCCTCATCGGGACCATAGTTGAAGCCGAGCATGACGATCGACTTGACCTCGTCCCAGAGGTTGGCCGGGTGGGCGCGCCGTTGCAGCGTCTCTTCCATCCAGTCCATGGAGCCGTGATAGCCCTCACCGACAAAGCGCCTGAGGGTCACCTCACGGTCTTCGGCATCCTCGGCACGACAGATCCGCATCCGGGCAAAGCCCAATGCCTCGGCCTCCCTTTCCAAGAAAGCCTTCAAAGTCGCCTGTTTATCCGGATTTGGCACGCTCATGCCCCATCATTGTCGGAGAAATGCCTAGAAGTCCAGATCCATGTAATGGCTCGACGGGGGAATGCCCTTGAGACTGTCATTGAGCAGCGGACGGAAGGCCGGACGCGACTTGATGCGCTGATACCATTCCTTGACCATGGGTTCCTTTTCCCAGGGCACCTCTCCCAGATAGTCGATGGAAGACAGCATCGCCCCGGCGGCAAGATCGGCGTAGGAGAAATTCTCGCCAGCCAGCCATTTGCGCCGTTCGGTCAGATAAGCAATATAATTGAGATGGATCCGCAAGTTGGCCCGCGCAGCCCTGAGCAGGGTCGAATCAGGCGAACCGCCCCCTTCGCTAGGGCGACGCATGCGCTTGTAGACCTTCTCCTCGATGAAGAAACCAGCGCTCTCATCCACCGCCTTGACCAGAAACCAGTGCACCAGACGGCGCACTTCGGCGCGATGGTTGGGATGATCGGGCATCAAACGGCGAGCCCCAAGCGCATAGCCGCGTGTCTCGTCCAGATACTCCGCAATCGTCATCGCACCACAGACCGGCGGCCCGTCATTTTCCCTCAGCACAGGCACTGTGCCTGCCGGATTGACCAGCAGGAAATCTTCCGTCCGTTCCCAGGGCAGAATTTCCTTTAATTCAGCCGTTGCCTTACATTCGGCCAAAATCAGGCGTGTAAAGCGCGAAGGAACAGACATCATGGTGTGATAGAGCAGAAGCATTGCCCGTGAGTTTCCTTTCGTCCTCATGCTTTGTCGAGCAGAAAGCTGGCAAAAATGTGGATGCCAGTTCATTCAAGTGTGAAATGATTATCAGCTATTTAATGGACGTGACTTATAAGCGTCCATTACAAGGCTGGCCCCGGTCCGGGGAGTAGAACGCGAACATAGTGGCAGAAATATTTTTCTGCCAGAAAAAGATTGGGATAAAAATGGATCTTGCCACATATTTCGAAGCCGTCATTTTGGGGCTTATTGAAGGCCTGACGGAGTTTCTCCCCGTGTCCTCAACCGGCCATATATTGCTGGCTGGTCACTTCCTTGGATTTCACAATGATGGCAAGACCTTCGAGGTACTGATCCAGCTCGGTGCCATTCTGGCGATCCTGACCGTCTATTTTCATCGCCTCCTGAAGATCGCCATCGATCTTCCCACCAGCCGCAAGGCGCGGATGTTCGTTATCGGCATCCTCCTGGCCTTTCTTCCCGCTGCCGTGCTCGGGGCAAGCCTGCATGGCTTCATCAAGCAGGTGCTGTTCGAAAGCCCGCGGCTCATCTGCACGACGCTGATCATCGGCGGCGTGCTGCTCGCCTGGGTGGACCGGCTCGACCTCAAGCCACGCTATACGGACATCATGGACTACCCGCTGTCGCTGTGCTTCAAGATCGGCCTGTTCCAGTGTCTGGCCCTCATTCCGGGCATGTCGCGGTCCGGCTCGACGATTGCAGGCGCACTGGTGATGGGTACCGACAAGCGATCGGCAGCGGAATTCTCCTTCTTCCTGGCCATGCCGACCATGGCGGGTGCGTTTGCCTACGACCTCTACAAGAACCGGGACATCATCAGCCTCGATGAGGCAGGCGTCATCGGCATCGGTTTCGTTGCCGCCTTCATTGCCGCCGTCTTCGTCGTTCGACAGCTGCTCGACTTTGTCTCCCGTCACGGGTTCATGCCGTTTGCCATCTGGCGCATCCTCATCGGCGGACTGGGACTCATCGGGCTTTATGTGGTGGGCTGACGCCCCGGCAACCAGGAAAAGAAGGACAGCGCCCGGCGCTGTCCGGATCTTGCAAGGATTGATTTGACGTTGGGCAGATTTTCCTGTGTTACGGAAAATTTTCCTTCAAACGATCTGCTTTGCGCCCAACGAACGCGCACTTCTTCACAGACACGAATAAATCCGTATCACGATGTGATACTATTTCAGGTTGCTACGCCTCTATATTCATCAGCCGACCAATTTTTCCGCACTGCGATCACTTTCCTCGACGGTCTGGGGTAACGCGAGACTTTTCTGCTGTTTTTTCAAGATATTTCAGACTGTTGAATTCACTTGTCCAGCACCTGCTCCCCCATTCTCCGGGAAAGCGTCCGACTGGCAAACCCCGGAAAGCCAGCCTCCCGAAGTGCAGTTTCATGCCCGAATGCCTTATGATTTCCTTAACCGGATGATCCCAGCGTATGGGGCAGCGTTACCTAAAACTCTCCGTGCCCGCCGCTGTGGCCCAGGCACGAGACTTCTGTCGGGGAAATGGGATGAGACATCTTTTGCTGAACCGGTTGCTTGCGGCGATAGTTTCCATACCGGTATTGGCCATTCTGGGACTGGGCGGCTTCCTGTCCTATGAGTCCTATCAAAACTACCAGCAAATGAAATATGCCACCGACCTCGTCGCGCTCGGCAATGCTGGCGGGCAGCTGTCCGATGGCCTGCCCAGTGAGGTGTTTTCCTCCCCGAGTGAACGTAGCACGCGTCGCAATGAGACCGATCAGCTCTACGACATGGTTCTCGCGCAGTTTGATGCTCTGGCATCCGATGATCCGGGTCTGATGGAAATCAGGGACGAGCTCAGAGGCATGCGGTCGAATGTGGCGGCCTTTCGTGCCGAGATCGACAAGGGCAATGTTTCCCCCGTACTGGGTGTCAAATATCTTCAGCCCATTTCCGCCCTTGCCAACAAGCTGATGCGGCGCGGGGCATCCCTCATCCCCGACGCGGAATTGTCCGGCAAACTGCTTGCCTATTTCGCCAGCCAGCAAATCCGCGACAGCCACAACATGATCAGCAGTGTCGTGCCGCCAGTGTTCGAGGCCAAAGCCGCCAATCTTGCCCAGATCTCCATCATCCTGCGCGGCCAGCTTCAGGAAAGCCATTTTGCACCGCTGTTCACTGACAATGGTCCGCGCGACGCTGTCGCTGCCTATTCGCGATACCTCGATAGCAATGATGGCAAGGCCTTCATGAGCTTCTTTGACGGCATCATCCAGCACCATGATCATCTGCCGGCCAGCCTCATCGAGCAGTGGACCAACACCGCAAAGGCCCATGACAGGATCACATTGCAGCTGACCGAGGAAGCCTTCAAGGCCAGTCAGGCACTGGCAACCGCGAAGCTGGCAACGGCCTGGAAACAGGTGCTCATCTACAGCCTTGGTACGCTCGGCATTCTGCTGGCCGCTCTCGGTATCAGCGTCTTCGGCCTGCGTGCCCTGCAGCGCCTGATTGGTGACAGTGAAACCATTCTGGCCAGACTGGCACAGGATCAGCTGGAGATAGATATACCCTATACCGGACGAAAGGATGCCATTGGCAAGATGGCGAGGTCATCAGAGCTGTTGCGAGCAGCGCTGATGAAGCGGCGGACGCTGGAAGCAGAAGCGCAGACGCGCGAGGCCAACGCCCAGACTGAACGCCGGACGATGATGACCCAGCTCGCCGACCAGTTCGAGCATTCCGTCGGCGGTATCGTCAATGAGGTTTCAAGTTCGGCCAGCCAGTTGCAGCAGACCGCCTCCGAATTGCAGCGTTCGGCCGAACAGACCTCTGATCAGGCCAGATCGGTTGCCTCCTCCGCCGAGGAAGCCGGGGCCAATGTCTCCTATGTCGCCAGCGCAGCGGAAGAACTGGAAGCCTCCATCCGGGACATCAAGCGCCTGGTCGACAATTCCGCATCACAAAGTCAGGAAGGGGCGGGCAAGGCCGAAACCACACGGGGCATCGTCAGTGAACTGCAGAAGGCTGCTCTTCACATTGGCGACATCGTCAATCTGATTTCGGGCATTGCCGAGCAGACCAACCTTCTGGCGTTGAATGCCACCATCGAGGCGGCACGAGCCGGAGAGGCAGGCAAGGGCTTTTCCGTTGTGGCGGCAGAGGTCAAGGAACTGGCCAACCAGACCAGCAAGGCGACCGAAGAGATCAGCCAGCAGATCAACCACATCCAGCTGACCACGGATCAGGCTGTGGGTGCCATCGGCAGCATCGCCGAAATCATAGGCGAGATCAGCAAATCCTCCGGAGCCATCGCCACCGCAGTCGAAGAACAGGGCCATGCCACAGGCGAGATCGCCCAGGCCGTGGTCAATGCGTCTTCCGGCACCAGCCATGTGTCGACCAGCATTCAGGAGGTGGCGCAAACGGCCAACAGCACCGGCAGCAGCGCCTCGCAGGTGCTTTCCGCCTCGCAGAATCTGACCAGTCAGGCACATGACCTCAAGGAGCAGATGCAGAAGTTCCTCGAAACCGTGCGTGCGGCGTAAACAGGGGCAGTAGCATCAGAGCACCCCCGCACGTAAACTTGCGGGGGTTCCTTTAAGTGGCTTCTGATGTTATCCCCGCGGGCGGGTCATTTCCGACAGTATCTTACTGAATTGCTCGACACCAACGGCACCGGGCACCAGATATTTGCGATCAATGATCACGGCGGGCACACTGTTGACACCCTGCTGTCGCCAGAAAGCCATATCTTCACGCACTTCCCTGTCGTAGCGCTGCTCGCTCAGAATGGCGCGGGCCTCGTCGGCGTCGAAGCCCAGATCGGCAACAATCCCGACCAGCACTTCGCGATTGCTGATATCGAGCCCGTCGGCGAAATAGGCTTTCTGAAAAGCCTGCTTGACCTCGGTATCGCGCCCTGAGAGTCCGGCCCAGTGGATGAGTTGGTGGGCATCATGGGTGTTGAACATGCGCATGTCGTCGGTGAAATGGAACTGGAAACCAACCTCTGCACCAAGCCGCGTGATGTGATCGCGGTTCTGCTTGCTCTGCGCCGGAGTAACACCATATTTCTCGCGCAAATGCTCGCCCAGATTCTGCCCCTCCGGCGCCATGTCCGGATTGAGCTGGAAGGGCTGCCAGCGGATCTCGGCCTCAAGGCCCAGCCGTTCCAGCGCCACGCGCAGCTGGTTGTAACCCACGGCGCACCACGGGCAGACAACATCCGAGACGATGTCGATGTGAAGGGGTTGGGTCATGTCGGCTTCCTCTGTAAGGGATAATCCTGAGCATATAGGAAGCCGATCCTGACGATTAAAGCCCCAGTTTGCCTTCGCGCAGGCGAAACAGGGTGATGCCGGTCGAGATGGCCAGATTGAGACTCTCTGCCCGACCAGCCATAGGGATCTTGACCAGATGATCGCAGCTCTCGGCAAAATCGTCCGGCAGACCCGACTGTTCGTTGCCCATCATCACCAAAACCGGTTCCTTCGGCTTGACGGTGCGATAATCGACTGCGCCCTTGAGATGGGTGCCGACGATTTCGCCAGGCCAGCTCTTGCGCCAGCTCAGGAATTCCTCGCGAGTGGCCCGGTAGAGCGGCACATGGAAGATGGACCCCATGGTGGCGCGAACGGCTTCGAGGCTGAATGGATCGGTGGTCTCGCCGATCAGCAACAGGGCACTGGCGCCGACAGCGTCGGTCGTCCGGATGATCGTCCCCAGATTGCCCGGATCCTTTACCCCTTCGAGCGCCACGGCCATGTCGGCACCAGCAGATGCCATGTCCTTTGTCAGATCTGCGAGCGTACCGATGCGTTGACGGAAGACGCCGATGACATGCTGCGGGTTGTCGCGGTGGGTCAGCTTGGAAAGCACCTGTTCGGAGACCTCAAGAATGAGCCCGCCACGGGCGTAGACCTTGGCAGCCACCTGCTGCACCAGCTCGTGGCTCTTGATATTCTTGGCATAGACCAGAATGTCCGCGTCCCAGCCAGCTTCCAGCGCGAAGGCGACCAGCTGCAGCCCCTCGGCCATGAACTGGCCGGTTTCGGCGCGCACCTTGCGACGCTCAAGAGACCGGATGTCCTTGATATGCTGGTTGGAGACGGCCGTGATTTCCTTGATCAGGCCCTTTTTCGTGGCGCGGCTTTCGGTTTCCATTATTGCTCCGCCTCCTCCTGTTTGGTAAGTGGTCGCCAGCGGGTGTAGAGGGAGGTGTTGAGCTTGCGCTCGCCCTTTTCCTCCGACAGCATCAATTCGCCCGATTCCACGATACCGCCCGCACCAGTCATCACCTCGATCATCAATTCATCGAAGGCGGCATAGGAGGCACGCATCGCGTAGCAGGTAAGCGTGAAGAACAGCGCCTCTTTCGAGAGGATCTGACGGCAGGCATCCAGCATTTCGGGCAGCATCTCGAACAATTGCCAGACCTCACCCTTGGGGCCGCGGCCAAACTTGGGGGGATCGAGCAGGATGCCGTCATAGACGTTGCCGCGACGGATTTCGCGTTGGACGAATTTCATGGCGTCATCGACGATCCAGCGGATCGGCTTGTCGTCGAGACCGGCCAGCATCTGGTTTTCCTTGCCATAGCCGACGGCCTTCTTGGAGGCATCGACATGGGTCACCTCGGCGCCGGCGCGGGCGGCAACCAGTGAGGCGACACCGGAATAGCCGAACAGATTGAGCACGCGCGGCGCACGACCGAGATAGGCCGAGCGGATCTGCCGGTCCATCCACGCCCAATGGGCTGCCTGTTCAGGGAAGAAGCCGACATGGCGGAAGGCGGTGAAACGGCCATAGAAACGGATATCATCCCAATGGGTTTCCCATGTCTCACCCAGCGGTTCGGGATAGCGCCAACGCCCCGGTCCCTCTTCCTCCAGATCGCCGGAAAAAAAGGCATCAGCCGCATCCCACACCGACTTGGCAAGGCGCGGACTGCCCATGGCCTGGGATTCAGGACGGACGATGGTATAGGCGCCGTAGCGCTCCAGCTTCTGACCGTGCCCCATATCGATGAGAGCATAGTCGTCCCACGGATCGGTCACCATCAGCGCAAAGGGCGCGCGACGGGGAACGGGCCCCTCAGGCCGAGGTGGCAGGACGAAAGGCTCATGGGCCTCTTCCTGCGGCTTGGCAGCCTGCTGTGCTTCCCTTGCCGCATCCTTTCCCTGATTGTGCTTGACGATGCGACCGGGCTTGAAGGCTGGCTTGCGCCCACTGGCATTAGAGTCATACGGGCGGTCATCCCTGCTGCGCGACGCACCGGACGGTTTGCTGCGGCCACCGGAGCCCGCTTTTGCCCCAGCTTTGGGGTTTCCCTGTCTGGACGAATTTCCACCGCGCCTCTGAGCCATGACTATCCTTGAGCATCCTCTGTCTGCACCATCGGCGCGAAGATCGGGCCGGGCCCTTTCTATAGCGGCAGACTGATGGGCACGCAAGAAAAAGGGCGGGAAACCCGCCCTTTCATAATGACTTTATCCGTGCCAGCCGATTTGCGGCCAACCCATCAGGCGTTCGACACCTTGATCAGGAACTGGTCGACAGTATTCGCAAGGCCTGACGCGCACCGGTTGACATCGACCGACACCGCGTTGACCTCGTCAACCGCCTTGTGGGTCTGACCGACCGCATCGGAAACGACGCCGATATCCTGACTGAGGACCGTGGTGCCCCTTGCGGCTTCCTGAATGGAATTGGCGATTTCATTGGTTGCCAGATTCTGCTGCTGCACCGCTTCGGAAATGGAGGCCGTAAAGCCGTTCACCTGCTCGATGGTCGTACCGATTTCCTCGATGGAAAGAACCGCTTCCTGAGTTTCGTTCTGGATGGCATTGATCTGGGCGGAAATCTGCTCCGTCGCCTTGGAGGTCTGGTTGGCCAGTTCCTTGACTTCGGCAGCAACCACTGCAAAGCCCTTGCCCATTTCCCCTGCGCGCGCAGCCTCAATGGTCGCATTGAGCGCCAGAAGGTTGGTCTGCTCGGCGATATCCTGAATGAGGCTGACCACATCACCGATCTGCTGGGCAGCAGCGGCCAGTGAGCCAACGCGATCATTGGCGGCACCAGTGGTGATCATCGCCGTGTTGACGGCACTCGTTGCCTGATCAACCTGACGGGCGATCTCGCCGATGGAAGCGGAAAACTCCTCACTGGCCGCAGCAACCGTCTGGACGTTGGAGGACGCAAGCGAGGCAGCACCCTGAGCCTTGTCGGAGCGCTCGGCCGTGCTGTTGGAGAGGCTGGAAAGCTTGCCTGCGGTGGCTTGCAGACGCTGCATCTGCTCGGATACCACACTCAACTCGCCCGTTGCCTCACTGCGGAAGGCCTCGATCAGGCGATCGATCTGGACCTGCCGCTCTGCTCGGGCGGCCTGATCCTTCTCCTGCTGAGCTGCAAGCACCTTGCGCTCTTCGCGCATGTCACGGAAGATCTTCACGGATCCTGCCATCTCGCCCAGTTCATCGGTGCGCCCTTCGGCCGGGATCACATCCACCGGATGATCGGAAGCCAGCCGCAGCATGGTTTCCTTAAGAGCGTTTACCGGATGAATGATCGAACGGATCGTGAGCCAGGCAGCAATGAGGCTGATGATCAGAACGAAGCTGCCGATGACCAGCATCATCCTCGTGTTGGTCCAGAGAATGGCCTGCAGGTCATCGATATAGACCCCGGTGCCAACCACCCAGCCCCAAGGGGCAAAAGCCTTGACATAGGAGAGCTTGTCGACAGCGGCATCGGAGCCGGCCTTAGGCCACATGTAGCCCACAAAGCCGGAGCCTTCGGCCTTGACGGCCTTGACGAAGGCGGGGAAGATATTGACGCCGTTGGCATCCTTGAGGTCGGAAAGGTTCTTGCCGACTAGCTCAGGCTTGGCGGCATGCATCACGATGACACTGTTCATGTCATTGATCCAGAAATACTCGCTCCCCCGATAGCGCATGAACTGGATGGCCCTGGCCGCAGCTACCTTGGCCTCATCCTCTGACATCTCTCCCGACTTGAAGGCATCATATTTCGATTGCGCCACATTGACGGCGGCATCAACAAGGCTCTTGAGTTCCTCTGCCTTCTGATCGGACAATTCGCTTCTGAAACTCCTGTCCATGGTAAAGCTCAGGCATGACAGACCGATAAAAAATATGCCCACCAAAAGATAGAGGCGTTTCGCAATGGTAAAGCGCATGAGATGTCCCTTTCCGTTGCCACCGCAACAGTGCAAACCCGACAAAGCTCCGCTCAGCGATCACCTTGTGAACCCAAGAGGCCCCTTCCTCCAATTTTTCGGAAAAAACAGTGTTCGCAGGCGTGAATATGGAGCCGTTACGATAAGGCTACGGGAACATGGTGGATGGTTCGTTAATAGGACAAAGAACTTGTCAGGATAATTACTGACAATTTACTCAATTCCAACAAACAACTAATCCAAAAGATGAATTAAACCTTTAGTTGCTGGAGAAACTTCTTTACTCTTCAACCCTAAACTGATCAGGCGCCAATAAAAAAGCGGGCAACTCTGCCCGCTTACACTATTCCATGCATTTCCCCGCGCAGACGTTACGCGGTTTCTGCCTTGGTCGGGGTCTTCGCCGCGATCTTGATCTTCGCATTGGCCAGAGACTTCACTTCCGACGAGGCGGCAACGGTTCCGTCCGTTGCGTAGGCCTGATGGTGCTCCTCGATCTTGTTCTCATCGTAGAGATAGTTCACCATGACCCCCCAACTGATGCGCCTGCCACGTTCGGACAGATCGGCACTGGCGTGAACCTTGTGCAGGATGGCACCATTGCCCAGATGGAAGTTGGCGACCGGATCGAAGGCCGTGCCCTTCTTGCTACGCGCGTTGAGCAGGTAGCGGGCGGCGAGCGGAGCCACAAATTCGTCGGATGGAACCTCGTCCTCACCAAGGGCGGCAAGGGCTGCCCGTTCTTCCGGCTTGAGGAGCGGATCCTCGCTTTCGATGGCACTCTTGATCCAGCGACGGAAGCCCGGCACCGGCGACAGGGTCACGAAGGTGTGCAGCGACGGGAATTCCTTCTGCAATTCGGCAACAACCTGCTTGATGAGAAAGTTACCAAAGGAAATGCCCCGCAGGCCGAACTGACAGTTGGAGATCGAATAGAAGATCGCAGCCGACGCATTGCGCGGATCGACGCGCTCGCGCTCCTGCTCCAGAATGGACGCGATGGACTTCGGAATGGCGCGTGTCAGGGCCACTTCAACGAAGATCAGAGGATCGCTCGGCATGGCCGGATGGAAAAAGGCAAACAGGCGCCGGTCCGGATCGGCCACGCGCTGGCGCAGGTCATCCCAGCCGTGGATGCGGTGCACGGCTTCATAGGCGATGATCTTTTCGAGAATTTCAGCCGACGTAGACCAGTCGATCCGTTCGATTTCGAGAAAACCGCGGTTGAACCAGGAAGAGAAAAGATGCTGGAAGTCATGATCAAGCCCCTTCAGTTCGGGCTCGTCCTTGACATGCGCCAGAAGGTCGGCTCGCATGTTTACAATGCGGGCCGTCGCGCCGGGCACCCGGTTGAGGCGACGGATCAGCTCCTGGCTCTTCGGTTCGGCAGCAAAATACAGATTGCGAGCCGAAGCCTGATCGCCCGGCTCCCAGGCGGCAACCGCCTTGGAAAGCACCTCATGGTCGACGCCGAATTCCTCGGACACTTTCACGAAAAAGGCATGGCGCTCTTCCGGCGTGGCTGCTTCGTAGATATCGAGAATCTTCAAGGCATTCTTCAGGCCGGAGGCTTCGCCCTTGTCGCCAACAAGCTCCTTGCACAGCGGGATCAGCTGATCAGCCGACAGCGCTGTCTTGGTTGACAGGAAGGGTCCTGCGTTCGCAATGCGCTGAAGCATATCGCTCAGAAAACTCTTTGCTGCCATGGTCATAAACCCCTTTGTCTTGCTGGTCAGGTAGCGAAATTGTCATCTTGAATGATGTCAATTTTTTGAATTGCCCCCTGAAGATAGGTGCCGTGCAGGGGGGGAAACAAGTTATCTCTTTGCACCAGTCCCTTGACGATGGCGTGTCACACCGATCACCGAGGCGCGACGCAAACACGCTCCCGCTCAATAACCATCTGAAAAATAAATATTTTCCTTTCCAACGCGGATGATCGACCAACCATACACTTTACCGTGAGGCCGTTCTGCATGTTGGCCATGCACCAGGCGCCTGCCTGCTGTGAGGCTTCAACAGGCAGCGGAAGGATAGAACTTCTTTCCCGCCGGGGTGGTTCCGGGCTTGCGCGAAGGATACGAGCTTGGGCTATTTGCCGTAATAGTCGCGGAACCAGCCGATGAACTTGCCAACCCCCTGCCGGATATCCGTCTGTGGGGCATAACCGGTCAGCGACTTGAGCAGATCGCAATTGGCCCATGTCTCATAGACATCACCCTTCTGCATCGGCAGATAGTTGCGCGTTGCCTTGATGCCCAGTTCGGCTTCGATTGCATCGACAAAATCGAGCAGACGCACCTTGTTGGAGTTGCCGATATTGACCACCCGATAGGGCGCAACCGGTGACAGGCTGTCGCCCTCGGCCACCTTGCCGTCTTCCGGACGCTCGGGCACCGCATCAATCAACAGGCGGATGGCGTTGACGAGATCCTCTACATAGGTGAAATCGCGATACATCTCGCCATTGTTGTAGATATCGATCGGCCTGCCATCCAGAATGGCGTCGGTGAATTTGAACAGCGCCATATCGGGCCGGCCCCACGGGCCATAGACAGTGAAGAAGCGAAACATGGTCACCGGCAGGCCCCACAGATGAGCGTATGAATGGGCCATGCTCTCGCAGGATTTCTTGGTGGCGGCATAGAAGGAGACCTGCAGGTCGACCTTGTCGGTTTCGCTGAAAGGCTGGATTTCATTGGCGCCATAGACAGACGAGGTGGAGGCCATCAGCAGGTGTTCAACCTTGAGCGCATTGGCCGCTTCCAGAATATTGAAACTGCCAACGATGTTGGATTCCAGATAGGAGCGCGGGTTTTCCATGCTGTAGCGGACACCCGCCTGCCCGGCGAGATGTACGATAACGTCAGGCTGAAACTCGGTCATCACCCGGTTGAGCAGTTCGGCATCTTCCAGCATGCCAATGGTTGCCTGAAAGCGCTCATTCTGCAGCAGCATGGCGTGGCGGCGTTCTTTCAGTCTCACATCATAATAGTCGGACATGGCATCATAGCCATGGACCGTAAAACCTTCGGCAAGGAGCTGTTTTGCGAGGTGAAAGCCGATGAAGCCGGCGGTGCCCGTAATGAAAACGCGTTTCAAGGTCTGGTTCTTTCTTCTGTCGGACGGGCGCAGTCTCCTGGACGCGCCAGAGCCATCCGGATGGTCAGCCCCGTGCTTAGCCTATCCATCCTGTTGCACGCAACCATTTATCAGTCGACGCGACGAAAGGGCCTCATCCCGTCATCATGGCAGCAAAAGAAAACCGGCTCCAGTTGCCCGGGGCCGGTTTCCCTGTCAGTTGACTGCCTCTGTCTTATGCAGACAGAATGTTGACCGCATGCTGGGCGATCATGAATTCTTCATCCGTCGGGATAACCAGAACCGGAACGGAATCCTCGGCGGAAATCAGTTCAACACCACGGGTGTCATTCTTGGCAGCATCGAGCTTGATGCCCATGAATGCGAGATCGGCGCAAACCTTGTCGCGGATGATCGGACCATTTTCACCGATACCTGCGGTGAAGACCAGAGCGTCAATCCCGCCGAGGGAAACTGCCAGAGAGGCAATCTGCTTGGCGGTGCGCTGGCAGAAGATGTCCAGAGCCAGAACGGCGCCCGGCTCCTGATTCTCTTCGATGTCGCGCATGTCGTTGGAGATGTCGGAAATGCCCAGAATGCCGCACTTGTAGTAGAGCAGTTTTTCCAGATCGTTGACGTCCATGTTGTGTTCGCGCATCAGATAGATCAGCACGCCCGGATCCATGCTGCCCGGACGGGTGCCCATCGGAATGCCGTCAAGGGCGGAGAAGCCCATGGAGGTGTCGATGCTGACGCCATCGCTCAAAGCAGCAAGGCTGGCGCCGCTGCCCAAGTGAGCAACCACGACCTTGCCCTTGGCAAGATCCGGTTTGTTCTGACGCAGGTTGTAGGCGATATATTCATAGGACAGGCCATGGAAGCCATAACGGGTCACGCCGGCATCAGTGTATTTCTTCGGAATGGCGAAGGTGCTGTTGATGGCCGGAATGGTGCGATGGAAGGCAGTGTCGAAGCAGGCAACCTGAGGCAGGTCGGAACGACTGGAAGCCAGAGTCTTGATGGCGGCGACGTTCTGCGGCTGATGCAAAGGAGCCAGCGGAGCAAGGCTTGCGAGCTTCTCGATGATCTCGTCATTGATGAGCATCGGCTTGTCGAAGGTTTCACCACCATGCACGACGCGGTGACCGGCACCGATCAGCGGCAGGTCGGCAGGCAGCTTGCTTTCGATCCACTCGAGCAGATGCGGCAGGATGGCAGGAACGGTGCCCTGATCCAGATGCGCCCAGGATTCGTCAGCCAGCAGTTCCTTCTTGGCGGTCTTGACCTTCAGCTTTGCCGAAGAGCCGATGCCGTCCAGCTGACCACCAAAGAAGAGCGCAATCTTCTGCTCGCCATCACCGATCTGGAAAACCGTGAATTTCACGCTTGAGGACCCACTGTTCAGGACCAGCAGAGCGCCTTTTTTAATGTCTGTCATCGTTTCTTTTCTTTCTATTCAAACTGCAATGCCAGGGCGGTTCGCGTCTAGTTGTTGGACAACAAGACAGCCAGGGCACAGGAAGCAAGGCGAGCCGACAGACTGTCGGCACGACTGGTCAGGATTACCGGAACAGCAGCCCCCAGCACGATACCGGCGGCATCGGCATGGGACAGGAAAGAGAGCTGCTTGACCAGCATGTTTGCGGAAGCAAGGTCCGGAGCCAGAAGGATATCCGGATCGCCTGCCACCTGGGATTTGATGCCTTTGGTCAATGCAGCTTCCTTGGAAATTGCATTGTCGAAAGCCAAAGGTCCGTCAAGTATTGCACCCTTGATCTGGCCGCGTTCTGCCATCTTGCACAGAATGGCCGCATCAACGGTGGAAATGATTTTGGGGTTCACCGTCTCGATGGCGGACAGAATACCCACCTTCGGCGTTTCAACCCCGAGCACATTGGCAAGGCCAATGGCATTCTGAATGATATGTGCCTTGTCGTCGGCGTTCGGAAAGATATTGACGACACCATCGGTGATCAGCAAGGGCTTTGGATAGGTCGGCACGCTGACCACGAAAACGTGGCTGATACGGCGATAGGTGCGCAGGCCGCCATCACGTCGGACAACCGCCGCCATCAGTTCGTCGGTGTGCAGCGAACCTTTCATGACGGCGCCAACATCTCCGGCTTTTGCCAACGCCACACCCTTGGCCGCGGCGTCCTTTTCGTGCCGTGCGTCGATGAGGCGGAAAGCGGAAATATCAAGCCCGTTTTCGCGCGCCAGCGCGATGATCCGATCCTGCGGGCCAACCAGAACCGGCTTGATCAGGCCAAGGCGTGCGCCATCGCATGCCCCTTCCAACGAGGTACGATCGCATGGATAGATAACGGCCGTCGGCAACGGATCGAGATCGGCGCATTTCGCCGTCAGTATTTCAAGCTGATCGTGGGCAATGAATTGCAGATCAGGCAGGCTTTGAGCATCCTGATCCAGATGTTGCAAGGGCGGAATGACCGTGGCAAAGCCTTCGACCAGCAGCTTCCCCGTCTGATCGACAAGCGTGCAATCCAGCTCGACCAGATGGCGCCCCTTGGGAGTGACCTTCTTGGCAGCCACCGTCACGGAGGCCGTCACATGGGCTCCAAGGGGGATCGGTGCCAGAAACTTCAGATTCTGCTTGTGATAGATGGTTCCCGGGCCGGGAAGACGCGTGCCCAGCAATCCCGAGAACAACGCGCCAGCCCACATGCCATAGCCAACCGGTTGATGGAACACAGCGTTGCCGGCCCCTTCACGAAAATGAAGGGGATCAACATTGCCAGACATCGTTGCAAACAGATTGATATCTGTTTGCGTCAGAATCCGGGAAACGCTGGCACACTGGCCAATCGCCAGCTCATCATAGGTCAGACTGGTGAGCTTGGTGATCGGTTTATGGAGTGCAGAGGTGAGGACGGTCATGAACTCTCTACATCACTTCATTATCGATTTTAGACGTTTGTATAGCATCTGCGTGGAACGCACGTCCAGATCACGACCTATTCCTATAGCGCAGAGCTGATACCAGATTAGCATTTTTGTGCAGTGCAATCAAAATTGGAATCTTTCCAAACTTTGCTTTAAGGTGCTGGATTCGCAACGTTGAATGTTAATGCATATCTGCCATGTCCTGATAGCGTATCGGCAAGTGGATCGAAAATAAATTCAAAGATTTCCAAATGAGTACAAATACTTAAATCAGAACCCCGAGCGCAAGACAGGCAGGATTTAGGCATGATGAACTGGATCAATCAGGACACGCGAAGCCCTCACATCGTCTTCGCAGTCACGGGCAATGACCTCTGTTTTTCAAGGATGTGCTAGCGGATGCACACAAAAAAGCCGCCCCCTTGCAAAAAGGGGACGGCACATTGTCATGCAGTCACCAAACCGGTCCTGATATCTCTATCAGGAGGCCGATAGCCGTAACGGCAGGATCGCGATTGCCAAACTACATGCGGCAATAGGTGCGCGGGCCGTTGTAAGGCTGATAGGTGCAATCATATGCACGGAAGCTTCTGTAGCGGGAGGCGCAGGCTGGCACATTGCACCAGTCAGGCGCACGATAGCCGTAGGCTGGTGCACGATTCTTGCGTGCAATGTCAGCCGCGATAGCCCCGGCCGTCAGGCCGATGATGGCGCCAGCAATGCCCACTCCGACATTGTTGTTGTTGCGCCGAATTGGACGACGGATCGGAGGTCGTGCGCCAGGAGGTCTGCGCCATCTCGGAGCAGGCTGAGCCTGTGCCTCCGAAACACCCAGAAGTCCTACTGAAGAGCCGACGCCACCGAATGGCAATCCGGTCACGCCCATGCACAATGCTATAGCTGAAGCCACAATTGTCTGTTTAAGTTTCATGATCTTGTCCCCGTTTGCCAAGTTGTTTGCCACACCCAAACTTCTTTGCCAGATATTTCCGGAATTTCACGAAGGATCATGGTTTTGGGGCCAGTTACGGCATTCGTTTCAGGGATTGGATCCCTGCTGCACCTTGACCGGAGTAGATCCCACGTCAAATCCATTGCCGTAGGTTTCCAGTATGACACAAATTTCAGCTTTCTGCCATATGATGCTACATCCGGCCTAACCCATGATCCCTTGTTTCAACTTGAAGCCTGTTCAAGCGTAACGCACTCGGGGGTCAAAGGTTTCCTTGTCCGTGTCACTTTGACGTGAGTGAGGAACTCGGCAAGGCAACTGGCGCACAGGCAGTGGCAGGTCCTGTCCGACTGCAGGCAGGACAGTCTGGCGGATCCGGCACGGACTGGCCGTGGCTGGCTGATCAGTCGTTCATGAAGAGATCGCGGGTGAAGACCTTCTCGGCAACATCCCGGATCTGCTCGGTCCAGCGGTTGGACACGATGAGGTCGACCTCCGCCTTGAAACGGTCCAGATCACGCTCGACACGGGAGCCAAAAAAGCTGTCCTCTTTCAACGCAGGTTCATAGACGATCACCTCGATGCCCTTGGCCTTGATACGCTTCATTACGCCCTGAATGGAGGAGCTGCGGAAATTGTCCGAGCCCTGTTTCATGACCAGACGATAGATGCCGACCTTGCGTGGGCTGCGCGCCAGAATGGCATCGGCAATGACATCCTTGCGGGTGCCGTTGGCGTCGACGATGGCATTGATCAGGCTCTGTGGGATGTGGGCATAATTGGCCAGCATCTGCTTGGTATCCTTGGGCAGGCAATAGCCGCCATAACCGAAGGACGGGTTGTTGTAACCATCCCGGATACGCGGGTCGAGGCAGACGCCCTTGACGATATGCTCGGGGTTGAGCCCCTTGAGCATGGCGAAGGAATCAAGCTCGTTGAAGAAGGAAACGCGCATTGCCAGATAGGTGTTGGCAAACAGCTTGATGGCTTCGGCTTCGGTCGAATCTGTCAGCAGCACCGGGCAATCATCGATGGCGGCGGCCGATTTGAGCATGTCAGCGATTTTCTCGCCCCGTGCCGTCCGGTCCCCCACGATGATGCGGGAGGGATAGAGATTGTCATAGATGGCCCTGCCCTCACGCAGGAATTCGGGTGAGAAAATGACCCTGTCGGTATCGAATTTTTCCCGCATGCGCTGGGTGTAACCTACCGGAATGGTCGACTTGATGACGATGGTGGCTTCTGGGCTCAGTCTCAGCGCCCGTTCGATGGATTCATCAACCGAGCTGGTATCGAAATAATTCTGCTGCGGGTCGTAATTGGTCGGCGTCGCGATGATGACCACGTCCGCGCCGGAAAGAGCGTCTTCGGGATTGAGGGTCGCCGTCAGGTCCAGCTGTTCCTCGTCGAGAATGCGGGTAGCCTCGTCATCCTGAATGGGCGCCTTGCGGGCGCTGATCGCCGCGACCTTTTCCGGATCGACATCAAGAACCCGTACCGAATGGCGCCTTGCCAGCAGCAGCGCCATCGCCAACCCCACATAGCCAAGGCCGATGACAGAAATCTTCATCATTCACTCTTCCAGTTGGTTCGGGCCACCGCTCTCCATATTTGGCGCAGCTTCCGGCCCGATATCTAAAACAGGCATACCCCTTTGGGTCGAACCATGCAACTTTCCGATAGGCGTAGATGGCCCCCCGGACCATGCTCCTGCATAACCACGGTCCCGTTGTTGCCAAACCAGCGCTCCATCCTTTTTCGGACAAGGCCTAACACAAAAATGTCTCGGAACTGAGACAGCCAGGCCATTGCCCCCGGAAAACTCATGGTTCCCGATCATTTTCGCCAAGGGTGAAGGCTTCGATCAGGCGCAGCCCTTTCCTGAGCATTGAGCGGGCCGCTGCCTTGTCTTCGGCTTCCACATAACAGCGCATTTCTGGTGCGTTACCGGAAGGACGGAAATGGATGGTCCGGCCATTGTCGAGAAATACCCGCAGGCCATCGATATCGCTCTTGCCGATAACCCGTCCTATCCCGGCCAGAAAAGCCGACAAATTGTCGTCCGAGCTTCTGAGATGCTCTATCAGTGCCGCACTGCGCTCAAGGGCATAGCCCTCGATGCGATCGGCGTTGGCCACTGGCAGACGATAGGCGTTGGCGAGCCCCGAAAGCGTCTTGCCGCTTTTTGCAGCCATATAGAGCACGGACAGGATTGGCAGGAAACAATCGCGGGTCGGCAGCGCCGAGACCTCCTTGCCCGCCGGGGCGAAGGACGTGGCCGTCAGAAATCCGCCATTGGCCTCGAAGCCGATCACGCCGCCCTTGCTGGCGGCCAGGGCTTCAAGCATGCCGGCGATGACATAGGGCGACCCGACGCGGGTGCGGATGACTTCGAAAGATCCGATCTTCTCGATACCGGAGTTCGACGTCTCCGGGGTGACAACCACCCGGGCACCGAGGAACTCGGCGGTCATCAATCCGATCAGATCACCGCGCAGAAGATTGCCCGCCTCATCAGCAACCAGCGGGCGGTCGGCGTCTCCGTCGGCAGAGACAATGGCATCAAGCCCCTGACCGGCCCAGTCCTTCAGTAGCCCGACTGTTTCCTCGGATACGGCCTCGGTGTCTATCGGGACGAAGGTCGACGACCGGCCAAGCGCCACCACCTCTGCGCCATAGTGCCGAAGGATGTCGATGAGCAAATCCCTTGCCACAGAGGAATGCTGATAGACGCCAATCCTCATCCCGGTGAGCGCTGCATCGGGGAGAAGCGCCTTCATGCGATTGAGGAAAGCCTCACACGCCAGATGGTGCGCGTCTTCAGCTTCGGCAGCATCGACACCGGTGCTGCCCTCCAGTTTCTCCGCCCAGCAGGAAATGGAAATCTCGTCATGCTTGGCGATTTCGCCGTCGGGCAGGTAGAACTTGATGCCGTTGCGCTCGCTCGGTATATGCGAGCCGGTCACCATCACTGCGGCTGATCTGGTGAACATGGCGTAGCAGGCCAGTGCCGGGGTTGGCAGCAGGCCGCAATCAACCGGCTTGAAGCCGCAGGCCCGGATCGCCTTGATGCAATTGCGGGCAATGGCCGGGCTGGACTCCCGCAAATCCTGACCAATGAGAATGGTATCCCCCTTGCGGGCGAGGCCAGTTTCCTCCAGATGATGGCAGAAGGCCTTGGTGTAAATGATCGACGCCACACCCATCAGCTCTACCGCCAAGCCGCGCAATCCGCTGGTTCCAAATCTGATCGGCATGGAATTGCCCCTTGTGTCGGCCTTGCCGGGTCACGGTAATGACTGAGAGCCTGGCACTTTCATATGGCAAGCCCTGTGCGTCCGGCGTTCCTGGCCTGATGGTCTCTGGCATGAAAAGCAAGCATAAAATGCCAACAGGAGCAATGGCCGAAAGGACGCACGGCCTCTTGCCCCAAGTCCCGATCATCGGACAGGTGGTGGGAAGGAGCAGGAGGCAGAGATTGGGTCATGCGAATGGACTTGATCGCCGCATGGGCCCTATCAGAGGCGCTCTGCCTCCTACCGGGAGGATCAGCAATAGGTGGACAGAATGAGGTCTTTCCAGTTCTTGTGAGCGGCAAGAAGCGGGTCGTTGGCTGCGGCCGGTTTCGTCAGGGTCGTCGTTTCGCCGTGATCGGGCAGATCATCGAGATCGGCATAGAGGCCGACACCGAGCCCTGCCATATAGGCAGCCCCGAGGGCCGAGATATCCTCGAAGTCGGTGGTCTCGACAGGGCAGCCCAGAAGATCGGACAGGGATTGCAGCACCAGCCGGTTCTTGACCATGCCCCCATCGGCATTGATCTTGGCGAGTGGCACGCCGCAGGCCTCGCTCATGGCGTCGACGACATCCTTGATCTGGAAAATGACCGATTCAAGCGCGGCGCGCACAATGTGATTGCGGTTCGAGCCGAAGGTCAGGCCGGAGATCATCGCCTTGGCATCCATGCGCCAGTAGGGGGCGCCCAGACCGGAGAAGGCAGGCACGACATAGACGCCGCCATTGTCCTTGACCTGCATCGCCATGGCTTCGGTTTCGGAAGAATCCGAAAACAGGCCGATCTGGTCCCGCAGCCACTGGATCGTCGCTCCGCAGGAGACAATGATGCCTTCAAGGGCATAGTCCACCCGATCACCGGTCGCCCAGCAGATGGTCGAGACCATGCCGTTTTCGGCGGGGGCCGGTTTGCTGCCGACATTCATCAGGATCGACGAGCCAGTGCCCATGGTTACCTTGGCGGAGCCGGGCACAAGGCAGCCTTCGCCAAAGGCCGCAGCATGGGAATCCCCGATCATGCCCGTGATGGGCACGGGCGCTTCGATGAGGCCATCAAGATCTGTTTCCCCGACCCTTGCTGCAGACCGCACAAGAGCCGGCAGATTGAGCCCCGACAGACCCATCTGTTCAAGCAGCCCCCTATCCCATTCCAGCGTGTGCAGGTTGAAGAACAGGGTTCGGCAGGCATTGGTGATATCGCAGACATGGCTCTTGCCTCCGGTCAGGCGATAGGTCAGCCAGCTGTCTATGGTGCCGAAGAAGGCGTCACCCTTGCGGATCGCTTCAGCAATGGCGGGTATGTTGCGGTTGAGCCAGATCACCTTGGAGCCGGAGAAATACGGGTCGATGATCAGGCCGGTTCTGGCGCGGATATCGGCCTCAAGGCTGGTGCCTTTCAGCGCTTCGCAGATGCCGGTCGAGCGCTTGCACTGCCAGACAACAGCATTGTTGAGCGGTTTGCCTTCCCTGTCCCAAAGGACAAAGGTTTCTCGCTGGTTGGAAATGCCACAGGCAACAATGTCAGGTGTTTCGCCATAAGCCTTGAAGCAGGCGCGGACCGCATCGATCACATTGCGGTAAATGGCTTCGGGGTCCTGCTCGACATATCCCGGTTGCGGGAAGATCGAGGCAAGCGCCACACTGCCCTTGGCCTTGGGGCGCCCGGCGCGGTCGAACAGAATGGCCTTGGTGCCACTGGTCCCCTGATCAATGGAAAGAATAAGTCCGCTCATGTCCCCTACCCCACAGCACGGATTGTCTCGATGATGCCGTTTGCGTCGATCTTGTAATAGCGGCGGATATCCGCGCGCGGACCAGCCTTGGAAAACTGACCTTCCGGAAATCCGAGGCGTTTCAGTTTAAGGCCCAGTTGGCGTTCGACGATGATTTCGGCAGTGAGACTTCCCAATGCGCCGTGCACCGAATGCTCCTCCACGGTGACGACGTGCCTGTAGTCCTTGAGAATATCAGCATAGGCATCGGTATCAAGGGGGCGAATGCTCGGCAGGCTGACAACACCCACCGAAACGCCATCTTCGGCGAGTGCCTTTGCCGCATCCACGGCTTCGTGCACCACCGAGCCCAGAGCCACGATGACGCAATCATCCCCCTTGCGCAGCACGTCCGGCCTGCCGGGCTCAAAGTGATAGTCGGCAGCGTGGACATGGGGCAAGGCAGCCGAATCCAGCCGGATATAGACCGGCCCATCATAACCGATGGCATAGTCGAAGACCTGACCGGCCTCGATGGCATCGGAAGGGGCAAAGATCTGGATATTGCCGAGGCCCCGCATGATCGAGATATCGTCAATGG
The DNA here is from genome assembly GCF_963666525.1 of uncultured Cohaesibacter sp. Lineage (NCBI taxonomy): Bacteria > Pseudomonadati > Pseudomonadota > Alphaproteobacteria > Hyphomicrobiales > Cohaesibacteraceae > Cohaesibacter > uncultured Cohaesibacter sp. The sequence continues at coordinate 2,809,664 of NZ_OY762905.1, read as the reverse complement.
CATGATGGGTGGCTCCCAGCGGCCCATAGCCGACCCCGGCATAAAGACCGACCAGCTTGACGTTGGTGTTGGAGTAGCAGACGTCATTCTTGACCTGCTCATTGGAGCGGGCAATCAGGAATGGCGCCGCATTGGCGGTGACGGCAACATGTCCACCCAACGCCAGGCCGGCAGCCACGCCCACCAGGGTCTGTTCCGCAATGCCGACATTGATTACACGGTCGGGGTATTTGTCCTTGAATGGACCAATCTTGGAGGTACTGGTGGAATCGCTGACCACCGTCATCAGATCGACGTCGCGTTCAACCGCCCCAAGAAAGGATGCGATCATCGCTTCGCGCATATCCTGTTTTACATCGCTTACTGCGTTCATCGATCCAACTCCGCAATTGCCTTTTCGACCTCGTCGCCCTTGGGCACCCGATGGTGCCAGGCGGGCCTGTCCTCAATGAAGGAAATACCGGCGCCCTTCACCGTATGGGCAATCACCACATGCGGGCGGCCGCAGGCGAAATCGATGCCTTCGAGCGCCTCGACGACGCTCTTCATGTCGTTGCCTCTGGTTTCCTGCACATCGAACCCGAACGCCCGCCACTTGTCAGGCAACGGCTCAAGCGTCACGATATTCTCGGTCCGGTCGGCCAGTTGCAGCCGGTTGCGGTCGTTGATGATCACCAGATTGTCGAGACCATACTGGTGCGCACTCATCGCCGCTTCCCAGTTGGACCCTTCCTGCAACTCGCCGTCTCCGGTCAGCACATAGACACGGAAGTCACGGCCCTGCCGCTTAGCTGCCAGCGCCAGACCGACCGCGACAGGGATGCCATGCCCCAGAGCGCCGGTGTTGAGCTCGATATAAGGGGTTTTCTGACGCACCGGATGGCCGGGCAGTTTGGTTTCAAAGCCGAGATAGGTGCTGAGGTCTTCGTCCTTGAGCGCTCCCAGTTCGGCCAACGTACAATAGTAGCCGCCGACACCATGACCCTTGGAAAGAATGAAACGGTCCCTGTCCGGATTTTTCCGTTCAGGGTCCTTGTTTCTCAGGATTCTGAAATAGAGCGCGGTCAAGATATCGACTTCGGACAGATCACCGCCCGTATGGCCCTGACCTGCCGCGCTGTTCATGCGAATGATCCTTTTCCGGATTTCACGCGCCTTGTTTTCCAAGTCGGAGATATTCATAAGAGAATCCGTTCTTTTCGGTTTGTCTCGCAAAAAAATAGGCCCGAAAACGAAAACAATCAACACAAAACGTAAAAATTCGAAAATAAATTATTTGCCACTGCTCTACATGGTTGAAATTTAAAACCAATTTCATAATTCCTCAACCAATTGACTTTCGTTTCCTTTTGTTTTTCGCTTGACGTCGCCAAAATTCTCGGTGTAACGTCGTCAATCGAAAGTAAAAGAAAGTTGTTGCAGTTTTCATTGGAGAGGAGACGTTACGTCATGAAAACATTTGCAAAAACACTGCTGGCAGCGGGGGTTGCATTTTCGGCGGTTCTGGGAGGAGCCATCGGAGCATCAGCAGCGGAAAAACTGATTGTCATCATCACCCCTTCCCACGCCAACCCGTTCTTCAAATCCGAAGCGCTAGGTGCGGAAGCCAAAGCCAAGGAACTGGGCTATGAGGCCCTGTCTCTGGTGCATGATGATGACGCCAACAAACAGAGCGAACTGTTTGACACCGCAATTGCGCGCGGAGCATCTGCCATCATTCTGGACAACGCTGGCGCTGACGCCACAGTGGCAGCCGTCAAGAAAGCCAAGGACGCGGGGATTCCGTCCTTCCTGATTGACCGCGAGATCAACGAAACCGGCGTTGCCGTTTCCCAGATCGTGTCCAACAACTATCAGGGCGCCAAGCTTGGTGGCGAGGAATTCGTCAACCTGATGGAAGAAGCTGGCAATTATGTCGAGCTGGTCGGCCGTGAATCCGACACCAACGCCGGCATCCGTTCCCAGGGCTACCACGACATCATCGACCAGTATCCTGACCTGAAGATCGTCGCTCGCCAATCCGCAAACTGGAGTCAGCCGGAAGCCTTTGAAAAGATGGAAACCATCCTTCAGGCGCACCCGGACATCAAGGGCGTCATCTCTGGTAACGACACCATGGCGATGGGTGCCTATGCCGCGCTCAAGGCAGCCGGTCGTGGCGACGTCATCGTCGTCGGTTTCGACGGCTCCAACGACGTTCGCGACTCCATCAAGGCCGAGGGCATCAAGGCCACCGTGCTTCAGCCAGCCTACCGCATCGCCCAGATGGCAGTCGAACAGGCTGACAAATTCGTCAAGGAAGGCAGCACCGGCCTGCCGGAGAAACAGCTGATGGATTGCGTCCTGATCAATTCCGCCAACGCTGACAAACTGGAAACCTTCGCACTGTCCGAATAGGACCCTGCTAGGCGAAGCTTCTCGAAGAGACGGCAGGACGCCCGCTCACGCGCCCTGCCTCCAGAACAGAGACGACGTTTGGAAGGCTCCGGAATGTACACCCAATCAGCTCTGCGACAGATGGTAACCGTGGTTGCCTCCGTCGGGATTGCGCTCACCCTTGGCGCATGCAAAATTATCAAGAACGAAGCTCCGAAAGAAAAGGCCAAAGGCGAAATCGAATTCTTCTTCGCCGACGAGAAGTTCGACCCGGACAAGATCGTGGCCGACATGTGGGAAAGCAAGCTTCTGCCCTTCGCGGACAAGAATGCTGTGGAGCTCAAGCTGGTGCTGGATGCCCTTGCCAAGGATCGCGAAGCGGCTGGCGCCCAGTATGGCCACCGGGAGAAACCTGAAGGCAGCCCGTGGAACTATGTGGTCAAGGCGACGGCAAAGGTCATTGCGGTCAACACCAAGTCGCGCGCGTCGACTCTCGGTCTTGATCTTGAACCCTACGATGGAACCGTTGACGCCCTTCTGCAGATCGGCCCGGTTGTCAAGGGAACGGCGATCCGGGATAGCCTGGATTTCCTGAAATTCGACGATTTCACCAATCAGCTGGAGTTTGCCCGCATCGCCAACGCGATGAATGACAAGGTCAAGAAAGACGTTGTCTCGGCTATCGACCGCGAAGCAGCCTCCGACAAAATCCTCACATTCTCCGGCATGTTCACGGACGAGGGCAGCAGCAAGCCGCCCAGCATCACGCCTGTCCGCCTCACCGTGAACGGAGGCTGACATGACAGACACGATCAATGGCTCTGCGCCGTCCCCTGCCGAGGATGAAGTGATCCTTCGGACGGAAGGTATCAGCATGGTCTTTCCCGGCACCAAGGCGCTCGACAATGTCGACTACAAGGTCTACCGCGGCAAGGTCAATGTGCTGGTCGGCGAGAACGGTGCAGGCAAGTCGACCCTGATGAAGATTCTGGCCGGGGTGCAGAAGCAGACCTCGGGACGCATTCTTCTCGCCTCGGGTGAAGAAGTCAGTTTCAACAACACCCGCGACGCGGAAGACAAGGGCATCGGCATCATCTTTCAGGAACTGAACCTGTTCCCGAACCTCTCGGTCGCCGAGAATATCTTCATGGCGCAGGAAATCACCACCACCGGCAACAAGATCGACCATGCCGAACAGGAACGCCAGGCCGGCGAGATTCTTGCCCGCCTCGAACAGGACATCGACCCGAAGGCCGAGGTTGCCGACCTGCGCATCGGCCTGCAACAGATCGTCGAGATCGCCAAGGCGCTGACCAAGGATGTCAACATCCTGATCATGGACGAGCCGACCTCGGCGCTGTCGTCTGCCGAGGTGGAAATCCTGTTCCGCATCATCGCCGAGCTGAAGGCAAGGGATGTGTCGATCATCTATATTTCCCACCGACTCGAGGAACTGGTGCGGATCGGCGACTACATCACCATCCTGCGTGATGGCAAGATGGCCGCCGAAGCCGCGGTCAGGGACATCGACGTGCCCTGGATCATCGACAAGATGGTTGGCGGCAAGAAGAAGACGGTCGACCACAATGACAATGCCCATTTCGGCGAAGAAATCATCCGTATCGAGGATCTGACCCTGCCCCGTCAGGGTGGCGGCTACACCGTCGACCATGTCAATCTGTCTGTCCGGGCTGGCGAGATCGTCGGCATCTACGGACTGATGGGGGCCGGCCGGTCGGAAATGTTTGACTGCCTGATGGGGCTTTATCCGGAAAGCCACGGCAAGATCTGGCTGGATGGCCACGAGGTCAAATCCGCCGATGTCGGCAACCGCATCCGGCAGGGGCTTGCCCTCATTCCCGAAGACCGGCAGCGCGAAGGTCTCGTCCAGATCCTTTCTGTCGCCGAGAACATGACCATGGCCAGCCTTTGGCAGTTTCTCAAGGGGCACTTCTTCATCGATGAAAAGACTGAACGGTCGGCGATCGAAACCAAGATCGGGGAAATGTCGATCAAGGTGGCCTCTCCCGATAACGAAGTCAGTTCGCTTTCTGGCGGCAATCAGCAGAAGGTGGTTATCGGCAAGGCGCTTCTGACCGCCCCCAAGGTTCTGCTGATGGACGAGCCGACCCGCGGCATCGACGTGGGCGCCAAGACCGAGGTGTTCCAGATCATGTCCGATCTGGCCGCCAAGGGCCTCGCCATCATCTTCGTCAGCTCAGACCTTGATGAAATCAAATCCATGTCTGACCGCATCATCGTCATGTCCAAGGGACAGATCACCGGTCGGTTCGAGCGCCAGGATGCCTCTGAAGAGGCACTTGTGGCAGCTTCTGCCGTCGGTCATCGCACGAGCGCGGCGTCCGCCAGCTCTGCCGCTGTTTCTGGCACCAGATCCTAAAGGGGATATCCATGGCATCCGTTACCACCACCGATACCGCCACGCAGAAGCCGTCATCCCTGCCGATCGGCATGCTGCTGCTCAAGCTGAGAACCTTCATCGCCCTGATCGTCGTGGTCGCCTTCTTTGCGATCCTGGTGCCGAACTTCCTGTCCGTGGCCAACCTGATGATCATGTCCAAGCACGTGGCCATCAACGCCTTTCTCGCCATTGGCATGACCTTCGTCATCATCACCGGCGGCATCGACCTGTCGGTCGGCTCCATCGTCGGATTGGCAGGCATGGTCGCCGGCGGCCTGATCCTCAACGGCCTGCCGCTCGAGGTCGTCGGCTATACCGTCTATTTCAACGTGCCCGAGATCATCCTGATCACCCTCGTGCTGGGTATCATTATCGGTGCTATCAACGGGCTGCTGATCACCCGACTCAACGTCGCCCCGTTCATCGCCACGCTGGGTATGCTCTATGCAGCACGCGGCATGGCCATGCTGTCGTCTGACGGCTCGACATTCCCCAACCTGATCGGCTCGCCCGAGCTGGGCAACACCGGCTTCCCGTGGCTCGGGGCTGGCACCATCCTTGGCGTTCCCGTCTCGATCGTCATTCTGGTCGTGCTGGCGATTGGCGCGGCCTATCTCTCCCGCCACACGCCGCTTGGCCGTCACATCTATGCGGTCGGAGGCAATGAGAATGCTGCCAAGCTCTCCGGCGTCAAGGTCAACCGCACCAAGATGTTCGTCTACATGTTCTCCGGCTTCTGCGCCGCGATTGCCGGGCTCATCGTCGCCTCGCAGCTGGTGGCCGCCCATCCGGCAACGGGCAACATGTTCGAGCTCAACGCCATCGCAGCAGCCGTTCTGGGCGGCACCTCGATGGCTGGTGGCCGCGGCAGGATCGGCGGCACGATCATCGGCGCCTTCGTCATCGGCATCCTGTCTGACGGCCTCGTCATGATGGGGGTCAGTTCCTTCTGGCAGATGGTCATCAAGGGCGTCGTGATTGTCGGAGCCGTGGTCATCGACCAGATCCAGCGTGATCTGCAGCGCAAGGCCGCCCTGCAACAGAACCAGACGCAGTAAACGGATTGGACCTGCGCTGGCCAGACCTGCGGTCTGGCCAGCGCACATGATTTCAAAAGACCAACAGGAGACCGCTATGCGGATCACACAAAAGAGCATGACCTTCGGTCTGATCATCGGCACCCGCAATATTTTCAACGGGGCCATGGCCGTCGATGCCAGAAAAGAAATCCTTTCGGTGATGCAAGAGCTGAAGCTCACCCCGATCCTTATGCCCTCCGACGCGACGCCGCATGGCGCGGTGGAAACCCGGGCGGACGCAGCGCTCTATGCCAGGCTATTCAAGGAAAAGCGCGAAGAGATTGACGGCATCCTCGTCATCCTGCCGAACTTCGGCGATGAAATCGGCATCATCGAAACCATCAGTCAGGCCAATCTGGGCGTGCCCATCATGGTGCAGGCCTGCAACGACGAGGTCAGCAAGGTGGATGTGCGCAGCCGTCGGGATGCCTTCTGTGGCAAGATCTCGGTCTGCAACAACCTGTATCAATACGGCATCCCCTTCTCCGATACCACCAGCCACACCAGCGACATCACCGGCGCCGAGTTCAGGGCCGATCTGTTGCGCTTTGCTGCCACCTGCCGCACGGTCAAGGGCCTCAAGGGTGCCCGCATCGGTTCGATCGGTGCCCGCACGCCAGCCTTTCAGACCGTCCGCTACAGTGAAAAGCTGCTGCAGGCCTCGGGCATAACCGTCGTCACCTGCGACATGTCCGAGATCATCGCCGGGGCCAAGGCCCTCTCCGATGATGACGCTGCGGTCAAGGAACGGGTCGAGGCGCTCCATGCCTATGGCACCATAGGCTCCTGCATTTCCAAGGGTAGCGTTCTCCGGCAGGCCAAATTCACCGAGACGGTCAACCGCTGGATGGCCGAGAACGAGTGTGATGCCAGCGCCATCCAGTGCTGGACCAGCATACAGGACAATTTCGGCTGCGCCAGTTGCGCCACCATGTCGATGATGGGCGAAGCGATGATGCCGAGTGCCTGCGAGGTAGACGTGGCAGGGGCCATTTCGATGTATGCCCTGACGCTGGCTGCCAACACGCCGTCCGGACTTCTGGACTGGAACAACAACTATGCCTATGAAGCCAACAAATGCGTTTGCACCCATTGCTCCAACTATCCAAAGAGCTTCATGGGCAACGATCTGGAGATCGGCAATCTCGACGTGCTGGGCACGGTTATGGATAAGGAAACCTGCTTTGGTGCCATCAAGGGCCATGTCGCTCCGGGGCCGATGACCTTCTTTCGCCTGTCCACCGACGACGTCAAAGGGCAGATCCGCTCCTATGTTGGTGAGGGTAACTTCACCGATGACAGCTTTGGCATGGACGGGGGTATTGCAGTCTGTGAGGTGGATGAGCTACGTAAACTGTTGAGTTACATCTGCAAGAACGGATTCGAGCACCATGTCGCCATGGTGCGAGGCAATGTGGCAGATGTTGTCGAGGATGCCATTTCCAATTACCTCAAATGGGATCTCTACAAGCACTGCTCGGACGGATAGCGCGATGAAATCGGACAAGAAACCCCTGCTCGGCGAACAAAGACGCCAGAAGATGCTGGACCTTCTCATGGAAGAGGGAAGTGCCAGGGTCGCCAAGCTGAGCGAGATGTTTCATGTCTCCGAACCGACCATCAGACAGGATCTGGAGAAGCTGGAAGCCGAAGGCCACATCATTCGTGAGCATGGTGGAGCCTTCTCCAAATCCATGTCCAAGCAAGTGCAGCAGTTGGCGCTGCACCATCTGGAAAATCTCGACAAGAAGGAAGCCATCGGACGCAAGGCGGCCGAGCTGGTGGAAGACGGCGACACCATCATTCTCGATGCTGGCTCGACGACCACCATGCTGGCCAACCAGTTGACCGAGAAGCGGCGTCTGAGGGTAATGACCAATGCCCTCAACATCGTCTTTATCCTCGGTCGCGAACCGTCAAACTCCGTGCTGGTCACGGGGGGCGAGTTCAAGGCCCCCACCCTTTCGCTTTCCGGTGAGAAGGCCGGGGCCTTCTTCGAGAACATGTTTGCGCCGAAGCTGTTTCTGGCGGTGGGCGGAGTATCGTTTGATGCCGGACTGACCTACCCGGGCTTCAATGACCTGCATGTCAAATCGGCGATGGTCAAATCCGCCGCCCATGTCTATCTGCTGGCCGACTCCACCAAACTGGGACAGGTTTCCTTTGCCTCTCTTGGCGGTGTGGAGCTGGTCAACACGATCATCATTGATGCAGGCATTTCCAAAGCCGACAAGAAGCGCTTTGAGGAACTCGGCATCGAGGTCATCATCGCCGACTAGGCCCCAGCGATAATTCATTGCCGCGCCGTATTCGCTTTTCCGCCCGCCAACTCATGTCGGGTGGTGGTTTGCATTGCGTCACATCAATATGAAAAAGGCGGGGCCCGCTTGCCGGATCCCCGCCTTCCTTTTCCTGACGCTCCTTTGCAACGCGTCGCAAGCTAAGCTTTCAGGATCAGGGCATCGACGTCCGCGCGATCCGGAACAGCCTCGCTCGCGCCCTTTTTGGTCGTGGCCAGAGCTCCGGCAGCAGAGGCAAAGCGCAGGGCCGATTCCAGCTCCATGCCTTCGGCCAACGCTGCAGCCAGTCCGCCATTGAAGCTGTCACCGGCGGCCACCGTATCGATTGCATTCACCTTGAAGGGCTCCAGCTTGCCGCTCCGGCCATCCTTGCAGGCATAGGCCAGCCCCTTTGCTCCGAGCTTGACGATGACCGTGCTCGGTCCTCGCGCACAGAGGCTGCGTGCGACATCCAGCGCTTCATCGAATGTGGCGGGCAGTTTGCCAGAGAGGCCTGCCGCTTCGGTTTCATTGGGGGTGATGATGTCTGCCTCTGCCAGAAGCGCGTCCATGCCCGTGGCGGCAATCGGAGCGGGATCGAGAATGACCGTGGCTCCGGCTGCCCGCGCCTTGCGCATGGCCGCGATGGTTGCATTCTGCGGGGTTTCCAGCTGAAACAGGGCCACTTTGCTCCCTTCGAAGCAATCTGCATCCGGTCCGTCTGCAGACCATGCCATGTTGGCACCGCCCACAACCGTGATGGTGTTCTGGGAGGTCGCATCGACATGGATGAGGGCCATGCCGGAATCATGATCCGGCATGGTGACGAGATGATCGGTATCGACGCCCAGCCCTTCAAGGCTCGACCTGAGGCTCGCCCCGAAGGCATCCGCCCCAATGGCTGCCACGAACCGCACCGGACAACAGGCCAATCGGGTCGCCGCGACCGCCTGATTGGCGCCCTTGCCTCCGAGCCCCTTGAGGAACCCGGTGGCATGGCTGGTAACGCCCGGTTCGGGCATGTGGTCGACGGAAACCGTCAAGTCCAGATTGACCGAGCCGAATACCGTGATCGACATCCCCTTGCCTCCTATTCCGAAAGAGCGCTGATCTTCTTGCGATAGAACTCAGTGCCCTGCTCGATGCGATCGATGACCGCCCCAAGCGCCCAGAATTTCTCTTCAATGTCGAAGGGAACCACGCGGCTGTGGATGCTGGAGAAGGTGCCCATGCGCTGGTGATAGAGCTTGGCCATCTTGGGATAGCCCATCGGCTCGACCTGAGCGGAAAGGACGAGAAAGACCGAAAGCTCTTCGCACAGCTCTGGATGGTCCTTGCCGTGATCCTGAACCCAGCGGTAAAGGTCGGGGTGGATGTTGTTGAAGACGCCACAGAAACCGGCAGATCCGGCAAACATGGCCGGGGTTGCGATGGCTGCGTTGGCGTTGCAGATCTTCATCGGCGTGCCCTTGACCAGCCCAACGCGACGGGTGACGGTTTCCAGATCGCAAGAGACGTCCTTGACGATGACGAAGCGGCCGGACTGGGCGCAGTAGGTCACTTCTTCGTCGGTCATCAGGCGGCGATAGGGAGCCGGGCATTCATAGAGACCGAGCGGCATGTCGGCTGGCAGGAAGTCGAGCAGTGCATCAAGATTGCTGCGGAAGGCCTCGGCGCCCTTCTTCTCCGGATCGAGACGGTTGGTCACCAGAACGATGGCGTCCACACCGGTTTCGACCATGGCACCAAGTTCGGTCTTCTGGTCTTCCAGCGAATCCGAAATATGGCCGGAAGCCATGACCGGCACGCGCCCGGCGACCTTTTCCATCGTGAAGCGAGCCAGCTCCACGCGTTCCTCGACACTAAGGAACAGCATTTCGGAAGACTGGCAAACCGCAAACAGGGCCTCGGCACCGTTTTCGAGATACCATTCGATGAGGCGTTCATAGCCTGCCCAGTCGATCTTGTTGTCGTCGGTGAACGGCGTCAGCACAACCGGGATGATACCGGAGATTTCTTTGGTCATTTTCTTATTCCTCCAATGAGACTTACTGGACTTGCCGTTCAGAGTTTCAGGGTTTCGGGGTTGACGACATAGGGCAGCAGCTCCTTGGGATCGCCGTGCAACCAGGCCAGAATGTTATTGACGCAGCGCATGGTCACACGCTTCTCGGCCATCTTGTCCATGCCGGAGACATGCGGGCTGAGAATGACATTGTCACAGCTGCGCAGGGCGCTGTCGGCCGGAAGCGGCTCGGTTTCGAACACATCGAGACCAGCGCCATAGACCTTGCCGGACTTGAGGGCATCGACCAGCGCCGTCTCGTCAATGAGCGGCCCGCGCGAAGTATTGATGACAATGACGCCATCCTTCATCTTGGCGAAGGTTTCTGCATTCAGCGTGTGGCGCGTCTCGGGCGTTGAAGGGGCATGCACCGAGATCAGATCGCTCTCGGCCAGCAACGTATCGAGATCGCATTTCTCGACGCCAGCCGCTTCGGCCTGTTCTTCACTCACATAGGGATCAAAGACCAGCACGCGCATGGACTGGCCCTTGAGGCGACGCGCCATGGCGCCACCGATGCGGCCAAGACCGATAAGACCGGCTGTGCGTTCCCACAGGCCCGGGTGGAAGCCGTCGAACATCCAGGTACCACCATGAACCATGGCATCGCGGCGACCAATGCCACAGGCGAGCGACAGGGCCATGGCATGGGCGTATTCTGCGACGCTCTCATGGTTCTGGCCAAAGGCCATGGCAAGCGGGATGTCATGAGCGGTCGCTGCGGGGACATTGACCTTGTCATACCCAACGCCCCAACGGGCGATGATCTTGAGATCCTTGGCGTTGGCGATCACGTCAGGGGTGTAGGGCTCCCCCCCGGCGATTGTTGCCACCACGTCGCTTGCCAGCATGGCCTTGAGAGAGGCTTCGTCGGGAAGACGGCTGGTTTCATTGACCACCACCTCATATCCGGCTTCACGCAAAGGATCGAAAAGCGGGCATTCATTTGTAAACTGTTCTGTCAGAACAAGGATTTTTTGCTTTGTCATGGCTAGTTGACCAGGTTGGGCAGGAACGTGACGAGATCCGGCCATATGATGAGGAATGAAATTGCGACGATCTGGGCGGCGAGGAATGGCAGGATGGCCCAGAACATGCGTCCGATGCTTATCTCGCCGATCTGCGCTGCCACGAAGAGGCAGATACCGACAGGCGGGGTCATCAGGCTCATGGTGCCGGACAGCAGGAAGACCATTGCAAACTGCATTTCGTCGATGCCGAGCCCACGGGAGATGGGCAGGAAGATCGGCGCCAGCAGCAGCACCTGAACCCCCGGTTCCAGAAAGAAACCGGCGATGAGCAGAATGCCCAGCACGAAGAACAGGAAGATCGTCTGGCTGTCCGAGAACAGCACCGTCAGCGACCGGACCGACGAAATGGCACCGGTGACAGTCAGAATGTAGGACAGGACCGATGCACCGGCGATAACCAGATAAAGGCTGGCGGTGGTGCGCATGGATGCCCGCATGCAGGCCAGCACGCTACGGCCCGAAAGGGTCTTGAGCACGAACCGGCCAATCACCAGCGCATAGACGCAGGCAATACCACCAGCCTCGGTTGCCGTGAAGACACCGGAGAGCGTGCCGAAGACGATGAACATCGGGATCGAGAAAACCAGAGCCGTTTCGAAAACCAGCTGCTTGTCGGACTTGTCGACCGCCTTGATCTCGCCCTTGGGCAGCCCCTTGGTCAGCGCCGTGATCAGCACGATGACCGCGCAGGCGCCGCCGAGCATCAGGCCCGGCACAATACCGGCGACGAACAGCTTGATGATCGAGACCTGAGCCACGGAGGCATAGACGATCATGATGACCGACGGGGGAATGATCGGTCCGATCATGGAACTGGCAACGGTGACGGCGGCGGAGAATTCCTTGGTGTAGCCCTGTTTGGGCATGCCGTTGATGAAGATCTTGCCAAGGGCTGCGGTATCGGCAATCGCCGTCCCTGAGATACCGGCAAACAGCACCGATGCCAGAATGTTGGCATAGGCGGCGCCACCGGCCACGAAGCGGGTGATCTTGGCAGCAAAGGTGATGAGGGTTTCGGTAATCCCGCCCCGGTTCATGACCTCGCCGGCAAAGATGTAAAAGGGAGCGGCCAGAAGCGAGAAGTTGTCCAGCGAGCTGAAGAAGCGTGTCGGGATGATGACCATGGGCAGGTGGGCGAACCAGGCCGCCGAAGCGCCGGTGAGGCCCAGTGCGACCGCGATGGGGGAACCGATCAGCACCAGGAAGAAGAAGGCCGAGAAGATTGCTGCGGGGCTCATTGTGCCGTCTCCTTATTGCCAAGGACGGGCTGCTCGATGTAACCCGCGATCGCCTGAATGGCGATCATCAGATATCCCACGACCACTGCGGCGTAGGGGATCCACATCGGCAGGCGCATGGATGGGGAAACCTGCCCGGTATCCATCAGGAACGGAATGCCGAGGGCAACCACGATTGCTGCCAGCACCAGTGTCGTCAGCAGCGACAGGAAGGCGGCGATGCGCCGGATTCTGTCGGAAGGAATGATGACGATGAGATCGATCATCATCTGCTCACCGTGGCGGAAGGTGGCTCCGGCGACCAGATAGACCGCCCAGACGATTGCATAGCGAAGGGCTTCTTCGCTCCAGCCGATCGGGTCGGCCAGCACATATCGGGCCCCAACGGCCATGAAGTTGACCAGAACGATCCCGGCGAATATCGCCACCGCCACATATTCCGTGGCGTTCGACAGCTTTGCTGTCCAGCGCAGATAGGACTGCGTCAGGGAAGATGCCATGAGAAATGTCCATTTGGGTAAGGCCCGCCGGTTCCCTCGAAGGAGTGTTTGAAGGGAGGTTTGGAACCGGCGGAGCCAGACGTTACGACACGGGATTATTTGCCGTAGAGTTGAGTTTCGGTTTCCGAAACAGCGGCCAGGAACTTGTCTACATATTCAGCGCCAAGCTCCTTGGCGAGGAATTCGCGGACCGGCTTCTGGGCCTTCTCGCCAAATGCCTTCTTCTCGGCAGGCGAGTTCACATAGACTTCCACGCCCAGATCACGAATGCGCTGGGTATCGGTGAGGTAGCCCTGACCTTTGCCTGCAAGCATGATGGTGGTGTAGAGATTGACCCCGTCAAGGACGGCGGCGCGGTTCTGTTCGCTCAGACCGTCGAGGAAAGACGGGTTGGCATAGGCAAACACGGCCGAGAAGATATGCTCGTCAAGAGACATGTATTTGATCACTTCACCCCAGCCGCCATTGATGACGGTGGACGGCGGGTTTTCACCCCCATCAACAACACCCTGACGGATGGCCATGGCGCTTTCCGGGAACGGGATCGGCGTCGGGGCAGCCCCGAGGCTCTTCATCAGCGCGATCATGACCGGGCTTTCCATGGAACGCAGCTTGAGGCCTTCCACGTCGGCAGGGGTCTTGATCGGATGCTTGTTGTTCACGAAGTTGCGGAAGCCGTCTGCAGCAAAGCCGATGATGCGCAGGCCTGCCTGCTTCTCCACATCAGCCACGAACTCACCCATGACCGGGGAGTTGTTCATGAACTCAACCGCATGGCGGGTGGAACGGAACAGATATGGCGTCGAGAAGACCTGCACACCGGGATAGAAGGAGGCAAGCGCTCCGTCCGTCGTGGCGGTCATCTGGAAAATGCCGTTGCGCACGCTTTCGAGAATTTCGCGGTCACCACCAACGCCACCGTGCAGCAGCTGCACGTCGATTTCGCCGTTGGTGTGGAATTCGACATACTGCTCGAATGCCTTCATGGCATGGGTTTCTGGATTGTCTGCTTCAGGCAGTGTGGTCGCAAAGCGCAGGGTTTCAGCCTCGGCGGCAAAAGAAACCATTGCGGAAAGGGCTACAGCGGCGACACCGGCCAGCAGTTTGACTGAACGTTTCATAAGTCCTCCTAATTCCTCCGTCGCATCAACGCCTCCACGCGTCTGATGCAGGCCTCCTCATTAACATGTAACTAACATGTTAGCAATGATCCTTTTGACCAGTTAGAATTTTTACGTTAAACATGTTAGTTACATGTCAGAGCTTTCCACACGCGCGAAGAGGTTGAACTGGCTCACCATGACGAGTATTGAAGAACAGATCATAACGCCGAATCTCAGCCGCACAGCGCCTGACACAGGAAAAACAATGCTTAAGCGCGCCGCCTATGACCGCATCGTGGAACTGCTCAATCAGGGGGGCTTGATGCCCGGACAGATCGTATCCCAAAGGGAACTGGTCGAGACCACCGGAGCGACGCTGGGTTCGATCCGGGAAGCCATTCCCCGACTGGAAGCAGACGGTCTGCTCCAGACCCTGCCCAAACGCGGACTGATGGTGCCAACCCTCGATGTCTCCTTCGTGCGGGACGCCTATGAACTGCGCAGCATTCTGGAACTCAGCGCCGTCAGGGCAGCGATTGATTCCATCCCGACAGCGCGGTTTTCCGGCTGGATCGAACGGCACGAGCAGTTTCTGGCCAATATCCAGACCAACTCCAATCAGGACGCTGCGGACGAGATGCAGAAGCTTGACTGGGACATGCACGCCACCTTCATCGACAGCATGCAGAATGTGCTGATCGCCAATGTCTACAGGGTCAATTCGATCAAGATCCACATGGTGGTCCAGTCGCGTCTGCAGGTCACGCCGTTCAACGCGGAAAGGATCATTGGCGAACATCTGGCCTTTCTGAGGCCGATGCTGGCTCGCGACATCGCAGCGTCCGAACAGGCGCTGAAGCAGCATATCGACAATTCGCTGCATCTTGCCCTCGGCGGTCGTCTGTAGAACAAACCGAAGTGGCCAGACCACACGCCCTGCCTGTCGACAATGAAGAGTTGGATTGATCCCGCGCACGCGCCTGTTATAAGGGAAGCACAGGCAGGATCAGGAAAGAGGCACTCGCGTTGTCGGCCAACAAGTTCAAGCACAGTGTAGCGACCCATCTCAAGACCATCCGGGCCCAGCGCCAGCTCAGCCTGGATGACGTCGCCAGATTGACCGGCGTCTCCAAGGCCATGCTTGGCCAGATCGAGCGTGAAGAATCAAGCCCCACCATTGCCAAGCTGTGGCAGATCGCCTCCGGGCTGGAAACCTCCTTCTCGGCCTTTCTTGATCAGGGTTCCAACACCGATGAGGGTCCGAACTTTCCCGATGACCCGGACATGAAAATGGTGTCGGTCTTCCCCTACAGCTCAGCGGTGAATTTCGAAATCCACGAGATCACCCTGACCAACCACCACTGTCAGATGTCAGAGCCCCATGCCCACGGGGTGATCGAGAGCGTCATCGTGCTTGCTGGAGAGCTTGAGGTTCTGTCGGACGGGTACTGGCAGGCCATAGGCAAAGGAGGCACGTTCCGCTTCTTTGCCGACCAGCCCCACGGCTATAGGGCCGCCAGCGAGCGCGTCGTCTTCCAGAATATCGTCAGCTACTGATAACGCTTGATCCCATAGCGGTCGAAAATGCTATAGGCGGCGGCGATCTGCGCGTCTGTCGGCGTCGTGAAGGCATGGAAACTGTCCGTCATGCGAAAGGCGTTGTATTTGGCCTTGCCCAGCTCATGATAAGGCAGAAGCTCGATGCTGCTGTCGGGCAGATGATCCCGCATGAAGCGGGCGGTTGCCTCAAGATTGTTTTCCTCCAGATTGACCTCCGCAATCAGAGGAACACGTACCGTCATCGACACGCCTGCGGCATGAATCCGTTTGGCATTGTCAAGGATGGTCTCGTTGCCCTGGCCGGTGAAGCGACGGTGAATTTCGCTATCCATATGCTTGATATCAAAAAAGATGTAGTCGATGCCTGCCATAAGATCCTGACAGGCCTCCCACTTGAAGAAGCCGCAGGTCTCCACCCAGACCGAAACACCCAGCCTCTCGCACCCGGCCATCAGATGGCGCAGGAACTGGTGCTGGACAAAGGGTTCACCACCCGAAAAGGTCACTCCGCCGCCGGAATGGCGAAAGAAGATCTCATCGCGGCGGATCTGCTCCATGATGGCGTCTGCATCCATTTGCTCGCAAGCCAATTGCAGAGCCTTTTCAGGACAGGCGGCCACGCAGTCCCCGCAGAAGGTACAGCGGGTTGCATCGAAATCTCCCGCCGCCGGGTCGAGGCCTTCCGGGCAGACCGTCCGGCAGCTGTGGCACCCCCGGCACTTGTGGGCGTGATAGGCCAGTTTCCTGTGCTGGGTCCAGCTTTCGGGGTTAGCGCACCACTGGCACCGAAGGCCACAGCCGGCCAGAAAGATGGTTGTGCGGACCCCGTCTCCATCATGAATGGAATAGTCCTGCATCTGCAGGACTGTTCCCGTTGTCCCATCTTTTGCCTTGTCAGTAGCTGCCATGGGCCGAACGCGCGATGATCGCTTCCTGCATTTCCGGTGACAGGTTGACAAACTGGGTGCTGTAGCCCGCAACCCGCACCAGCAGATCCTTGTATTCTTCCGGGTTCTTCTGGGCCTTGCGCAGGACTTCCGTCGACAGGGTGTTGAACTGCACATGGAAGGCGCCAAGCGAGAAATAGGCCCGGATGATACTGCCCAGATCGCGCTTGCCTTTCGGGGTGCTGACCAGATCTTCGCTCAGGCGCAGGTTGAGCAGCGTGCCGCCGGTATGCACATCGTGGTTCATCTTGGCGCTGGAACGCATCGCTGCCAGCGGGCTCTTCACGTCGCTGCCGGCAAAAGGCGAAACGCCCTCGGTGATCGGCTTGGTCGCCTTGCGCCCGCACGGGGTGGCCCCAACGATCCGGCCGGTCGGGATATAGTTGGAAATCCCCATGAAGGCCGAGTTGAAGGGCGAGCCGAAATTATCCTTGTAGGCACGGGTCTTGCGATAATAGTAGTTGGCCAGATCGCGGGCGATGGCGTCGACATAATCGTCGTCATTGCCATATTTGACCACCGCCAGAGCCTTGGTGCGCAGGACGTCATGGCCTTCCCAGTCAGCATTCATCGCCGCGTCCAGTTCGGCGAGCGTGGTGACCTTGTCCTCGAACACCAGCTTCTTGATGACGGCCAGCGAGTTGGCGACCACTGCAAGACCGATACCGGTCAGCACGGGGCCGACATTGTATTTCGCGCCGCCACGGGAAAGATCCCTGCCCTCTTCCAGACAATGGCCGATACAGGTGGACAGGAACGGCCGCGGCACCATTTCCGCATGCAGTTTCTGGGCGATGACGGTGGAAACCACCGAATGATGGATGAGGTTGCCCACCTGCTCGAAGGTGGCATCCTCGATTTCCTGATAACTTGCGTAGCTGGCCAGCGGCTTGGCATCGAGCCCCATCTTCTCGCCCGTCAGGCGGCTTTTGCCTTCGTTGAGGGCATATTCCATCGCGGCAGCGAAGTTGACATTGACAGCGCTGGTCCATTGGCCGGTCTGGCGGAAATGCGGCACGACACAGCCGCAGTTGTTCCAGTCGCGGGCGTCTTCGGGTTCGTATCCGGCCTGAAGCAGCATCTGGGTTCCGGCCTGATCATTGTGAATGGCCGGGAAGCCCGTTCCCTTGCTGACCAGATCGGTCACCGCATAGAGAAATTCCTGCGGACAGTCCGACTGCACGCGGACGCTGAGCCCCGGCTGATGGGTGCGTACCTCGTCGGTCGCCTCAAGGCAGAGATAGGTCAGCTCATTGGTGGCGTCGCTGCCGTCGCGCTTCTTGCCACCGACGGTCAGGTTCTGGAACTGGTTGTAACCTGCGAAATAGCCGGTGGTGTTCTCCGAGATGGTCCAGACCCATTCGGAGTATTTCAGCCAAAGCGCATGGATCAGTTCCTTCGCCCCGGCCTTGTCGAGACGACCATTGTCCATGTCGGCAGCATAGTAGGGATACATGAACTGGTCAAAACGGCCGGGATTGAGCGCCAGCGGGTTTTCGGTGATGATGCCACCCAGCTGGACAAACCAGATGAACTGTGTGGCCTCGTGGAAGCTTTGCGGCGGATATTCCGGCACCCGACGGCAAACGCGGGCGATCTCCAGCAATTCGGTCTTGCGGGCGGCGTCCTGCTCTTCGGCTGCCTTGCCTTCGGCAAGATCGGCGTAGCGATTGGCCAGCAGGATGATGGCTTTCGCCGAAAGGATCGTCGCCTTGTAGAAATCGATCCTGTCGATATCCTCGGCGTTGAGATAGTCGAGCGTGGCGAGCTTTTCCTCGGCGTCTTTCAGGATGCCGCCATAGCCCTTGACGAACAGATGACCCTCATAATCCGGCGTGATCTCGCCCACCGCCTGACGCCATTTGGAATCATTGTCGATGATGCCCGTGTCGACCGCAATGCGGGCCGTCTCTTCCGGCAGCGCCGCAAGGAAATATTCTTCCAGTGACTTGCCATGCCAGTAGGGGAAGATCTCGGAGCGGATGGTGGCGCATTGATCCGGCGTGATCTGATAGGGGTCTTGCGGACGGGTCGGGAAGGTGTCCATTTCCTTGTCGACCCATTTCCAGGAATACTCCGGCGTCAGGATGCCCGTGCGGCGAAATCTGCCTGCGGTTCCGACGATCAGTTCATCCTCGAAGATACGCACCTCGAATTTGGCGCAGAAATCATGGAAGGCTTCGGCGCGGCGCAGGATGACCGACTTGCCCTCGGTGCGCTTGTGCGACTCGGTGTAGATCCTGGCGCGCTCATAACAGATGGAAGGCTTTGTATTGACGTAATTTTGCCGTAGCCGTTCGATGCGTTCCGAGACGCCAGTCACCGTTTTCAACATGATCCTGTTCCGATTTGCCATCGCACAGGCGCAAGAACCGAGCCTTGTGCGTTATAACGTACAAGGCATTTCTAGGGAACCACGGCTTGCGAGTCAATTGCTTGTCGCAAAGCTAAGTGTTCGTACTTATTCAGAAAATCAGGCCGCCGGACGCGCTCTCAGCGGCATCCGACGGCCTTCCCCCAAGCAAACGGTCGTTGTCCAATTGGCCTCAGGTGCGCATCCGCATATGGGAATGGCGCGGCACCAGCGGACAGGGAACCCGTGTTTCCTTC
This sequence comes from uncultured Cohaesibacter sp., assembly GCF_963666525.1. Taxonomy (NCBI): domain Bacteria; kingdom Pseudomonadati; phylum Pseudomonadota; class Alphaproteobacteria; order Hyphomicrobiales; family Cohaesibacteraceae; genus Cohaesibacter; species uncultured Cohaesibacter sp. Next base: position 2,790,454 of record NZ_OY762905.1, on the reverse strand, counting down.
ACGGCAATCTCATCATCGGCCAGAATCATCTCGGCGGCGAGCTGGCCCATTTCGGCATGGGGCAGCAGCACCGTGGTCAGGGTGGGGTGCAGATGTTGGGCAATTTCCTGATCGTCATAGCCGACCACCGCAACATCGACACCGACTTTCAGCCCCAGTTCCTTGAGGGCCTCATAACAGCCGACAGCGGTCAGATCGTTGGCGCAGAAGATCGCCTCTGGCGGATTGGGCAGCGCCATCAGTGCCAGCGTCGCCGTGCGGCCACCCGATGGCAGCAGATTGCCCTCCATGATCAGATCCGGGTCAATCGCCACATCGGCGGCATGCATCGCCCGCTCGAATCCCTCCTCGCGCATCTTGGAGGCATCCATCCACGGTTCCCCCTTGATGAAGGCAATGCGCTTGTGGCCTGCCTCTATCAGCACCTTGGCCGCAGCTTCGCCACCGCGCCGCTCGGCCGGAACGATGGCCGGGAAACGGCCCTGCTTGTCGTAGCAGTTCATCAGGATGCATTTGTGATTGAGCAGCAGGTCAGGGGAAGAAACCACATGGGTCAGGATCGAGCTGTAGATGACACCCCGCACCCGGTCTGCGGCCCACTTGCGCAGGATCGCCCGCTCATATTCCTTATCACCGCCGGTCATAACCGTTTCGACGATGACATTTTCCTTCCAGGCCGTGGCCTGAATGGCATCAATGGAGATGGCCGCAAAGGGGCTGGTGACGATTTCGTCGACAATCAGGCCGATGACAGTAGTCCCCACGCCCTTGGGCGGGCGCCCGGCGCTTCTGGGGCGATATCCCAGATCGCGAACAGCCTGCAACACCTTGGCCCGCGTCTCACTGCTGATTCGCATGTCCTCGACGCCGTTCAGCACAAAGGACACCGTCGATTGCGAGACACCTGCAGCCAGAGCCACGTCTCCCATCGTCACGCGCACCGCTTTTGCACCTGGCTTTTCCTCCATGCCCGATTCCTCCCTTGCATGACCGGGTATTCAATGCTAATAAATATTGCTAATAATATTAGCGCAAGCATTTTCTGCCATGGGAGGAACAAAGTGGCGGGTTATGGATGGTCAGGCAAGCGGCTGGGGCAAAAGTCCTCAGCGGCACTGTTGCTGACGCCTTTTGTCGTGGCCTACCTGGCTTTTCTGGTCGTCCCGTTTCTCAACGGGATCTGGATCAGCCTCCATAACTGGAATCTGATGGCCGTCGCCTTCGATCCCAATGCAAAGGAATTCGTCGGTCTGCGCAACTATGAGCGCATTCTCTGGGGCAAAAACATCGTCTGGTCGCCAGTCGCAAATCCGCTTGTCCAGTGGAGCTCAGCTTTCGTGCTTGTGTCAACCCTGTTGCTCACGGCCTTTGGCAAAATCAGCCGCGGAACAGCTCTTCTGGTTGGCTCGGTTGCGCTCATCCTGTTTGTTGCCTGCGGCTTCCATCCGGGAGCTGGCGGGCGATGGTATGATCGCCGGTTCTGGCCAACGGTTGGGAACACCATTCTGTTTGTCGCCCTCACCGTGCCGTCCATCACCATCATCTCCCTCAGTCTTGCTGTTCTGGTCAACCGCGAGAGCCGGGCAATGGCTGTCTTCCGCACCATTTTCTTTCTCTCCCAAGTGCTGTCGGTCACAGTGGTCACACTGATCTGGCAATTGCTGTTCTCGCCACGACAGGGACTGATTGCCAATGTCATCACCCTGTTTGGCGGGTCGCCCATCCACTGGCTGACCGACGAACGTTTTGCCATGGCCGCCATCGTCATCACAACCGTGTGGTGGTCGCTGGGCATTGCCATGATCCTGTTTCTGGCCGGTCTGCAGGATATTTCCCGCGACATCTATGAAGCTGCCGCCCTCGACAACGCCAAGGGCTGGCGCGCCTTCCGCCACATCACGCTGCCGAACCTTAAGCGCACGATCACTCTGGTGGTGGTGTTGCAGATCATCCTGCATTTTCAGGTCTTCGGCCAGTCGCATCTGATGACCGGTGGCGGCCCTAACGATACCACCCAGACCCTCGTGCGCTACATCTACCAGACCGGATTCAGGGATAGCGAGCTGGGCCGGGCGACAACCATGGCGGTCTTCCTGTTTATCATAATGGGAGCCTTTTCGCTGGTGCAGTTCCTGCTCGGACGGGAGGAGAAAGACTGATGCAATCCAATCGCTCCTACTACTGGCTGGTGACGCTCATCTCCCTTCCCGCCTTTCTCTGGCTGGTACCCACCCTGTGGATGCTGTCGCTGTCGTTCCAGCCCAATGACGTCTTGGCGCGAACCACGTCCTCGACCTTCTTCGGCCTCATCCCGCTTCCCTTCACGCTCGACAATTATGCCGCGTTGTTTTCTTATGGCCAGACGCCGGTCTGGTTTCTCAATTCGACCATTGTTGCCGTCGGCATGACGCTGGCAGTGCTGTTTGTCTCGACAACGGCAGGCTATGCACTGGCCCGCCTGTCCTTTCCGGGCAAGAATACTGTGATCGTCTTTTGCCTTGTCGGACTGATGGTGCCCGAACAGGCGGTGTTCATTCCGCTCTATACGATGTTTGCCGATTTCGGCTGGCACAACAGCTATCATGCGCTCATCCTGCCGCGGGTTGCCGTGCCCATCGGAGTGTTCCTGATGATGCAGTTCTTCAAGGCCATCCCGCGCGACATCGAAGAGGCGGCAAGGCTGGACGGGGTCAGCTGGTTGCAGATTTTCTGGCATGTAATGCTGCCGCTCGCGCGCCCTGCCATGACCACCCTTGCCATTCTGACGTTTCTCTATGCCTGGAACGACTATCTGTGGCCGCTCGTCTCGGCCCAGAAACGGGAAATGTTCACCATCACCCTGGGGCTTGCCTCGATCCAGACCAATTTCGCCCAGTCAGAAGGCCTCGGCCGGATCATGGCGTCCGGCGTCATCGCCACGTTGCCCGTGGTGGTGCTGTTCCTGCTGTTCCAGCGCTATGTGGTTCAGGCGATGACGGCGGGAGGCACCAAGGGGTAGGAGGCGCCACGTCAGGCAGTCGTCTCCGGCCATGCGGTTTCAAAACTTGTTTCACTTACTTGATAGAACGGGAGGTTTATCATGAAACAGATCATTCTAGCCACCATGCTGGCAGCCGGGTTCGCCTCGCCAGTCATGGCCGAGGACATTTCCCTTGGCCGCTTCTTTGGTGCCTGCGAGAATGCCGGCTCCGACACCAAGACATCGGTCGGAGAGCCCTGCATCATCCAGTCGATCATCAACGCGGCCAGCGAGCAGATTGATGGCGTAACCGTCAACACCCTGCCCACCGACTGGGGTAACTATTACGACCAGCTCAAGGCTGCCTACGCCGGCAAGACGCCACCGAATGTTCACGTCATGCACCGCTATCGGGTGGCCGAATTTGCAGGAACCGGCGCGCTTGCAGACCTGACCGACGATCTGGCTGGCGCCGGAATCGACATTTCCGACTGGGAAGCCGCCGCCAAGGCCGGCGTTTCCTACAATGGCAAGATCTATGGCGTACCGATGGATTTCCACGCCAACCTCTGGCATGTCAACATGGACATCATGCAGCAGGCCGGGCTGGTCAAGGACGGCAAGCCGGTGCTGCCAACCTCGGTTGACGAGTTGATGGCACAGGCCAAACAGGTCAAGGAAAAGACCGGCAAGGAATATCTGATCGGCGACTTCTCGCAGTATGAAACCGGCGTCCGCGTCATCATGAGCCTGATCTGGCAGCAGGGTGCCGACCTCTACGATGGCGACAAGGCCACGGTCAACACACCGGAAGCCAAGGCCGCCATCAAGGTGCTGACCGATCTGTTCGCCGCAGGTTATGCCGACCCGAAATACAATTACACCGACAGCCAGCAGGCCTTCCTCAATGGCGAGGGCGCGGTTCTGATCAACGGCACATGGGTTGTCGACTATTATGACGCGCAGGCAGCCGATCCGGCGGTTGCTCTCAAGAACTACTATGCCGCCACCTTCCCGATCCTGTTCAAGGACAAGGCCGCATGGGCTGGCAGCCACATGTGGGCTATCCCTGCCATGCTGAAACAGAATGATCCTGCCAAATATGCCGCAGCCCTCAAGGTTCTGGCCTTCATCAACGACCATGACGGCGACTGGGCTCGCACCGGTCACATGGCCGTTCGCAAGTCGGTTCTTGCCAGCGACGCCTACAAGGCCCTGCCGCATCGCACCGAATATGCCGATACCGCCGGTCTTGCCAGAACGATGCCTCCGTCCAAGCATTATGGTGCCATTCAGGACACGCTCAACCGGGAATTCCAGGCCATCTGGCTGACCAACAAGGATGTTGACGCGGCCCTCTCCGACGCAGAGCTGGACATTCAGGACCTGCTGGACCGCTAGGCCCGACACAACAGCGACCTGCCCGGCCATTTCGGGCAGGTTCCCTCAAGACATGCGGACACGATCATGAACAGCAATCTTTTTTCTCCCTGGACCAGAGACAGGGCACAGGCATGGTGGCAAGGTCAGGGCTGGCCATGCGGTTTCAACTATCTGCCCTCCAGCGCCGTCAATTTCCTCGAAATGTGGATGGCAGATCACTTTGATGAGGAGGAGATTGCGCGAGAGCTGAAATGGGCCGCCGATATCGGCTTCAATTCGGTCCGCACCAACCTGCACTATCTGGTCTGGAAACATGACAGAGATGGGCAGATTGCACGCCTTGAGACCTTCCTCCGGCTTGCGGACGAATGCGGCCTCTCGACGATGCCGGTGCTGTTCGATGATTGCGGCTTTGGCGGTGCCGAACCTGTGTATGGTCCGCAGCCCGAGCCGGTTCCCGGCATCCACAACAGCCGTGCCGTGGCCAGTCCCGGTAGGGCGGCGGTGATGGACCGGAGCCTCTGGCCCGACTTCGAGGCCTATGTCAAGGACATCATCAGCCAGTTTGCCGATGACGACCGCATCCTGATGTGGGATCTCTACAACGAACCCGGAAACCGCATGATCTTTTCCCCCGATGGCTCATTCAGCGAATATGACCCGGCACTGGGGCCCCAGAGCGAAGCTCTGATGGCGGCCTCCTTCGACTGGGCGCGGTCGGTTGCACCATCCCAGCCGCTGACCGTTGGCGCGTGGCGGACACCGGCGGCGGACGAACGGGTTCCTCCTTACGACAATTCGACCGACCAGCTGGCGCTGGCGCTGTCCGATGTCGTCACCTTCCATGCCTATTGCGATCTCGAGCATCTTGAGCGCTATGTGGCCGACCTTGCTCCCCATGGCCGCCCGCTGCTCTGCACCGAATGGATGGCACGATCGGTGGGAAGCCGCTTCGATGCGCTCCTGCCCTACTTCCATGACACGAAAATCGGCTGCTATAACTGGGGCATGATCAAGGGACGTACTCAGACCAATCTGCCCTGGCCGAACAGCCTGACCAGCCACCATGGCGCTGATGACACTGCGGACGCCACTGCCGAATGGTTTCATGACGTGCTCTACGCCGATGGTACCCCGTATGACGAGAGCGAGACGGCGCTGATCAGCCGTCTCTGTGGCAAGACCGCGGCGTAACAGGAGCAACAGCATGTCTGGTGTAGAGTTGAAGAATGTGGTCAAGACATTCGGGGACATCAAGGTCATTCACGGCGTCGATCTGACGGTTGAGGACGGCGAATTCTGCGTCTTTGTCGGCCCGTCAGGCTGCGGCAAATCCACCCTGATGCGTCTGGTTGCCGGTCTTGAAACCATCACCGACGGCACGATCCGCATCGGCGAGCGCGATGTTACAAAGCTCGACCCGGCGCTGCGCGGAGTGGCCATGGTGTTCCAGACCTACGCGCTCTACCCGCACATGACGGTCGAGGAGAACATGAGCTTTGGCCTCAGGATGAATGGCGTGCCCAAGGACGAGATCCGCCGCAAGGTGTCCGAAGCCAGCCGCATTCTCAAGCTCGACGACTATCTCAAGCGCAAGCCAAAGGCGCTGTCCGGCGGGCAGCGCCAGCGGGTGGCAATCGGACGCACCATCGTGCGGGGACCGGAGGTCTTCCTGTTCGATGAGCCGCTGTCAAACCTTGATGCGGAGTTGCGGGTGGAAATGCGCGTCGAGATTGCCCGGTTGCACAAGGAACTGGGCGCCACCATGATCTATGTGACCCACGATCAGGTCGAGGCAATGACGCTGGCTGACAAGATCGTCGTGCTGCGTGACGGCCGGATCGAGCAGATCGGCAAGCCGCTGGATCTTTATGACGATCCGGACAACCGGTTCGTGGCAGGATTCATCGGCTCTCCATCGATGAATTTCCTCGCCGCAGACGTGAGAGAAGGGGCCATTCAGTCCCCTGCCCTCGACCAGCGCCTCGATTTTCCCTCGGGCAAGCCAGCGGACGGCACGAGACTGGAAGTCGGCATCAGGCCGGAACATCTGTCAATTGACGGGAATGGCACCTATTTCAGGATCGACCTCATCGAACGCCTCGGCGGGGTATCCTATGTCTATCTGACGGGACAGCAAGGTGAGCGTGTGATCGTTGAAGAAGGCGGGAGCAGCCGATTGCAGGAGCACGACCAGGTCGGGCTGGCCTTTGATCCGGCTGACTTGCGCTTCTTCGACGCAGACAGTGGCTCCCGTATCCGCTGACGCGATGGTCTCACGTCACGAAGCGCGAGGAGTGGCCGGGGCGCACAAGGTTCCGCCCCGGTTGCAGCACTAGCCTGCGCGCACCTGATCGATGAATTTGTCGACCTCGGAGCGGAGCATTTCGGCCTGTTCGGAAAGCTCTTGCGAGGAGGCCAGAACCTGACTGGACGCACTGCCCGCTTCCTGTGAGGCCTTGTTCACCTCGAAGATATTCTGGTTCACAAGCTCGGACCCTTGGGCGGCCTGATGGATATTGGATGCGACCTCATTGATGGCCACATTCTGTTCTTCCATGGCTGCCGCAATCGCCGCCGAGATTTCATTGAGATGCTGGATGACCTGACTGACGTCATTCATCGAGTCCGATGACTGCTTGGTCGCGGCCTGCACCTCGGAGATCTGCTTGACGATTTCCTCGGTTGCCCTGGCCGTTTGCCCGGCCAATGCCTTCACTTCGCCTGCGACGACGGCAAATCCCTTGCCCGCTTCTCCGGCCCGCGCCGACTCGATGGTGGCGTTGAGCGCCAGCAGATTGGTCTGCTCGGCAATCGTCGAGATCATTTCCACCACGTTGCCGATCCGGGATGCACTGTCGAGCAACGTTGCCATCTGTTCGTTGGTCGTCCGGACCTTGGTGACGGCTTCGGTTGCAGACTGCGAGGCAATGGCGACCTGATGAGAAATCTCGGCAATGGTGCTCGTCATTTCCTCGGTCGCGGTGGCAATCGTCTGCACGCTGCTGGTGGTTTGCTGCGAGGAGGAGGCAGCCTGCGTTGCCTGTTCCAAAGTCAAGCGGCTGACATCGGTCATCGACTGGGCGCTGGCATTCAGTTCGACCGAATTGGATGAAACTGCCTGTACGATGGAGCCGACCTGCCGTTCAAACTCGTCGGCCATCTGCATCATGATCTTGCGCTTTTCCTCTTCCGAGCGGCGCTTCATTTCCACCTGTTCGGCTTCCAGCTCCTTGCCCTTGATGATTTTCTGACGGAAGAATTCGACCGCTGCGGCCATCATGCCCAGTTCATCCTTGCGCCCCTGACCGGGAATCTCGGATTGCACATCGTCCCGTGCCAGACGCCCCATGGAGGCTGTCAGATCATTCACCGGCCGGGTAATTCCTCGCGTGATCACATAGGCAAACAGGGCACCGACCAGAAGGGCGATGGACGAAACGATCAGCAAGTTGGTTTCAGCCTTGGCAAGGTTGGCGTTGAAAGCTTCACGCATGGCCAGATCGTCTTTTTCAGCCGAGGCCGCTGTTGCCTCAGTCGAGGAAAAGATAGTGTCCGTGCTCTTGTTCAGTTTGCCTTTCAGAATAGCGTTCCGATTGGTGATCACCTTTTCAAGCTCGACGGCCGACTTTTCATAGTCCTTGGTCAGACCTTCCGTATCCGCAAGCAGCTTTCTGCGGTCGGGATTGGACAGCGACGCCTTCAGCTCGGCGAGCGCCTTGTCGAATGCGAGCAACTCGTCATTGGCTCGCTGCATCGACTCGCGACCGCTGTCATCAAGGAACTTCATCACATAGAGGCGGGCAAGCAGCAGGTGTTCCTGCGCCGTGCCGGCAAAACTGGCGGATTCAAAGTCACCCGCAGTGAAGGCGCCAGAGCGAATGAGCGTCAGGTTCTCCTGCATCTTGAGGCCGATCGGCCCCAACTGGTCATAAACCAGCACATTGCGGCGATCAATCAGGCTGGACACCTCGTCGACGCCGGACTTGTAGACCGAGAGAGCCTCATCGATGGTCTTGAGATGGGAAACCCGTTCGGGATTCTGGATGGCGACCTTTGCTTCCTTCATCAGATCCGAAACAGTCTGATACTGGCCGGCGAATGCGGCCTTCTCGGCATCGGCCGACGTCTCGAAGTAGCTCTTCTGTGCGAGTCTCGTCCTGACCACTTCCGAACTCAGGCTTTCGACCAGACTGGCATCGGAGGCCATGTCGCTATAGAGAGAAAATTTCTCGGCCTGGTCGCGGAAGGCCAGAACACACATGGCCGACAGGATGACCATCAGCAGGATCTGGGCAAGGAATCCGCCATAAATCCGCTGTCCGATCTTGAATCGGGACAAGAGCCCGGCCCCGCTTGGCGAGCCTGCCTGTGCGCCAAGATTGTCTGATACTGCTAGCTGATAGTCGCCCATGATGAATACATCCTGAAAAGGGAGGGTAAGTGGGTCGAAGGCCTAATTTCGAATAATCCACTAACAAACTCTCTACAACCATGGTTAACAAAAACTTATCGATACACTGCAACTCTGGATTTTATTTCGGTTTAGACCAATAAACTACAGTTTGCGGTAAAATCTATACTTTCTTACCCTTATATTGTTTTTGATTGTCTATAATTATAACCGCATTCGACTTTCGTCACTCAAATTTTGTCAACCTATCGGATATCGGTTGTTTGGTGCAGATCCGGATCTGTTCGCTTTTCCCTATCGCCCTTCGTTGTGTGGCGCTTTTCCTGACGAGTGACTATTGTTGCGCCTTGAACGAGTTCTGGAATCCCGCCGGTCAACCTCCGCTCGATGCGAATTATGTTGCTGGCCAAAGTCCTGACCAAATTGCGTGTCTGGATGAAGGCCCAACACGCTTTGCGCGGGGACTGGTAACGAAAAGGAGAAGGTCATGACCTATACGATCGACAAGACACTTGCTGGTGTCAGTTTTGAAGATGCGGAAGCCAAGGTTCGCGCCGCTCTGGCGGACAAGGGCTTCGGCGTTCTCACCGAAATCAATGTCAAGGAAACCCTGAAAAAGAAACTTGATGCAGATGTGGCGCCCTACAAGATCCTCGGCGCCTGCAAGCCGCAGATGGCACACAAGGCGATGACCGCAGAGCCCAAGATCGGCGTCATGCTGCCCTGCAACGTCATCCTGCGGGAGACGGCAGAGGGTATCGAGGTGAGCGCCGTGGACCCGATTGCTTCCATGAGTGCCATCGAGAACCCGGCTCTCCTTCCCATCGCCACCGAAGTGCAGCAGCTTCTGACAGCGGTCATCGCGGATCTGTAAGGCAAAGCCGGTTATCTGGCGTGGCGGGCGGACCGGGCAGCCCCGCTCACCCGCCAGCTTCTCCGGTTACAGAGCCGCTGCGGGCTGTTCTTCAGAATGGAAGCTGATGTCGGTGGAAAAGCCTCCCCTGTCGAGATGCTTCGCCACGGACCTAGCCAAACATCGCAGTGGAAAGGTGGAAACAACCGCCCACGAAAGTCTTTTTGTGTCCTAGAAAGCAAGGAAACCGGCAAACGCTGGCATCCCTTACTAAACTTTAAGATCTTCTCAAAGATTTTCCATGAACGTCTTCTTATCTAAGTTTCAGGAAAGCCCATCCAGAGTGGGAAAGATGCGGGGAAGCGTCCCATCAGTTTGTCATGCTTACTGCCCGTTTTCTCAGCGAGAGGCCGAATTTGACCGTCAATAATCCCACTGAAGGCACGAAACACGATCTGTTCGCATTGGGGCGAAAGGCCGCCCCCATCGTGCTTACTCTGGCGCTCTTCGCGTTTGGCATATATGCGCTCTATCATTTGCTCAAGCCAGTCAAGGCTGCCGATGTGATCGCACAAGTGCATGCCACTCCATGGGGCACCCTGCTTGCTGCGCTGGTGGCCACCGCAGCCAGCTACGCCGCCCTCATCGGCTATGACTGGGCAGCGCTCAAATCCCTCGACAAGAAGGTGCCGCTGCGCTCGATTGCCGTGGGCGGCTTCCTTGGCTACAGCTTCGGCAATACGATTGGCGTCAGTGTCCTTTCCGGCGGCGCGGTGCGCTATCGGGTCTATTCGGCCTTTGGCCTCAGCCTGTTCGAGATCGCCAGCGTATCAACCTTTGCCGCGCTGGCCTTCGGTTTCGGCATCACGGTCATCGGTCTGGCGTCCCTCGCCATTCATCCCCATGCGCTGGCCAACATTGTGCCGCTTGCGCCGGACAGCCTCAGGCTCTGGGCGGGCATTGCCGCCGTTGCGGTTACGGCTTTCCTTGTCATGCTGTCGCTCAGCGGCAAGAGCCTGCGGCTCGGTCGCTTCGAATTGTCGGCGCCGACACCGGGCATTCTGTTTTCGCAGTTGGCCTTCACGCTGATCGACACGTCGATGGCAGCCCTGACGCTTTATGTGCTGCTGCCGGGCCTCAGGCCAGATTTCCTGACCTTCCTGCCGGTTTTTGCCGCCGCCTCGATGACTGGCGTGCTCAGCCATGTGCCAGGCGGGGTCGGTGTCTTTGAAACGGTGATCATCGCCGCTCTGCCAAGGGGTGTTCCGCTTGATCAGGTAGCAGCGGCACTGCTGCTCTATCGGCTGATCTATTATCTTATTCCCTTCGGGTTGGCGCTTGTCTTCGTGGCCGTCAACGAAGCCCGCCTTGCCGGTGGCTTCATCACGCGCCTGTTCGGTGATGTTCCAGACCCGTTGCGTCCTGTTCTTAAGGCCGCCAGTGGCGCCGCTCCGACCCTTATCGGCCTTACGGCGTTCGGCATCGGAGCCTATCTCGTGCTGATCGCGCTGATGCCCTCGGTCAGGCCCGAGGACATCGATCCTGATGATCTGCTGGCCGCGATCCTGCTGGAAGGCGGCGTGCTGCTATCAGCGGTGCTCGGCGTGCTGTTACTGATCCTCAGTCAGGGGCTCGTCCGACGGATCTCCGGTGCCTTCTGGCTGACCCTTGTCACTCTGGCAGTCGCCTCGGGCGTATCGCTACTCAACAAGTTCGATCTCGAAACCGTGGCCCTGCTGCTCGGCACTGCCGCCGTGCTCTGGCCATTTCGAGGCAGCTTCCACCGCTCCGCCAAACTCACGCGCAGTGTCCTCAGCCCCGGCTGGTTCGCGCTTGCGGGGGCCATCGCGGTCAGCGCTGCGGCTGTCTTCTTCTTCATGCATGAAACCACGCCCTACAGCACCAGCCTGTGGATCGAATTCTCTGAAGGCGCCAATACTTCACGGGCCTTGCGCGCCGGTCTGGCGGGATCGACCTTCCTGTTCTTTGCCACAGTCTGGCTGGCCATTCAGCCTGCTGTCTCGCACACCAAGATGCCGGATCGTGCCAGCCTCATGAAGGCAGAGGCAATCATTGCCCGGCAGAATGACCCAAAGAGCTGTCTGGCGCTGACCGGCGACAAGGAACTGTTCTTCAACGACAGCGAAGATGCATTCCTGATGTATGCGGTGCAGGGCAACAAGTGGGTCGCCTATTCAGACCCTGTCGGGCTGCGAGAGGCCATCGAACCACTGGTCTGGTCCTTCTGGGAAGAGGCCTATGACAATGCCGCCCATCCGGTGATGTTCGAGGTCAGCGAGACCTACCTGCCACTCTGGATCGAGATGGGCTATTCCCTGCACAAGATCGGCGAGGAAGCTGTGATCCGGCTTCAGGACTTTTCGCTTGCAGGGGGGCATTTCAAGTCGATGCGGGCCGCCCATAACAGGGCACTGAAGGACGGAGTGGAACTGGTCATCAATCAGCCGCCACACAGCGCGACCTTCATCGAAACACTGCGGTCGGTTTCCGATGCCTGGCTGGAAGACAAGGTTGGCGGCGAGAAGGGCTTTTCACTCGGGCGGTTCAGCGAAGCCTATCTTCAGCATTTTGCCATTGCCACCGTCCGGCGCGACGGGCAGATTCTGGCCTTTGCCAACATTCTCCGGCCGGGGGATGGCTCGCATGTGTCGATTGACATGATGCGCTATCCACCTGACGTGGCGAGCGGTCTGATGGAATTCCTGTTCATCGAGCTGATCGAACACTCCCGCGCCACCGGAGCGGAGGAATTCAGCCTCAGCCTCGCCCCGCTCTCGGGCATCGAGGCGCGCAAGGGAAGCCGCCTCTGGAACCGGTTCGGCGCCATCATGTACCGTCACGGTCGGTCCTTCTACAATTTCGAGGGATTGCGCGCCTTCAAACAGAAGTTCCACCCCGAATGGCAACCGCGCTATGTCGCCGTGCCGCCGGGGGTATCCCCGATCTCGGCCCTCAAGGACGTGACTTTCCTGATCTCGGGCGGCGCTGGCAAGTTGCTCTGGAAGTGACTTGCCGATGACAGGCGGAGGCTGGACCTGCGCTCATCGCCACTGGCCCTGCCCTGAAAGGCAAAGCCGCCACCGGACATCTCCGGCGGCGGCTTTTTATTTGAGCGGGTCGCCCGGCGCAGACATCAGAAATAGACGATGTAGGCGAAGAGCGAGGAAATGACTGTTGTCAGCATCATCAGCGGGAAAGACAGCTTGAGGAACTGCATGAAGGAGATCCGCTGTCCGGCCCGTTCCGAGAAGCTGGCAACCATGACGTTGGCACTGGCACCGATGAGAGTGCCGTTACCGCCAAGGCAAGCGCCCAGCGACAGACACCACCACAGGGGCTCGATGGCCTGGGGACCGCCAAGATCAGTCTGCATGGCCTTCAGCAGCGGGATCATGGTGGCAACAAACGGGATGTTGTCGACGATGGACGACAGCACGGCAGAAGCGTAGAGCACGATCATGCCAGCCAGCTCGACGTTGGTGCCCGTGATGCCCAGAAGCTTGCCAGCGATAATCTTCAGAAGGCCGGTATGCTCGACGCCGGAAACCAGCACAAACAGGCCAAGGAAGAAGAAGATCGTTTCCCATTCCACCTGATTGAAGGCGGAATGAACAGCGTGCGACTGCTCTTCTGGCTTGCCACCAAAGGTATGCAACAGCAAAAGGAAGGCGGCGCCGGTGAGAGCGATGGTGCCCGGCTCCCAGCCCTGACCATGACCATAGATGAAGCCAAACAGCACAAGGGCCAGAGTGATCAGCGACTTGGTCAGCAGGACCTTGTTCTCGATCGCCTCGAAGGCGTTGTATTGCATCATCGCCTGCTTGTCTTCCTCGGCCGCCGTCATCTTTCGACCCCAGATGAAGTCGAAAATGAACAGGCAGATCACCAGAACAATGATCGCGATGGGGCTGACCCACTCTACGAAATCCATGAAGCTCAGGCCAACGGCAGAACCGATCAGGATGTTTGGCGGGTCGCCGATGAGCGTCGCCGTGCCGCCAATGTTGGAGGCAAAGATCTGCGAGAAGAGGAAGGGATAGGCCCGGAGCTTGAGCTGGTCTGTCAACAGCAGGGTTACCGGAACCACAAGCAGCACCGTGGTCACGTTATCAAGCAGGGCGGAGAAGAGTGCAGTCACCACTGCCAGGGCAATGAGCAGGAGCCGCGGATTGGCCTTCACCAGTTTGGCGGTGTAGATCGCCACGAACTGGAAGACGCCGGATTCCTTGGTGATGGCAACGATGACCATCATGCCCGTCAGCAGAAAGATCGTATTGAAGTCGATGCCCTGAACGACAAGTTCAAAATTCAGGACACCGAGCAGAACGAGCAAACCAGCCCCCAGCAGGGAGACAATCGCCCGGTTGATCTTTTCCGTGATGATGAAGAAGTAGGCTGCAACGAGAATAACAGTCGCCACAAGCATGGGCGGCCATCCAAAAATAGCGCTTGAGGCTATCTCACTGGCATTTTCCATTGATCAACTATCGCTTTTTTCTGCCGACGGATGGGGAGCAAGTGGCTTGCACCCCGTCTGTCGAGATTGTTGAAAGTGCTAAGCTGTCGATCAGGAAGAACCGGACGTGATCTGTTCCAGTTCGGTAATGGCGGATTGTTCCGTCAGAATGCCGAGGAACGTGTTCGTCTGGCTCTCGACGACCGGCAAAGGGCTGCCGTGTTTGGTCAGCTTGAGGATTCCCTCCCACACCGACAGGTCCGGGCTGAGAACGGTTGGCTTTTCGTCCATCGCACAGTCCACCGTCTTGGCCTTGAGGTCCTTGAGGCGGTTGGCAATGTCAGGTTTGGCGCCCCGGGCGAAGTCAAGATGTTCCAGACCATCGGCCATCGTGACAGAAACGGGTAGCACCTTCTTCATAACGGACATGAAGCCAAACATGCCCAGGAGTGTATTGTCTTTGGAAAGGACGGGAGCAGTTCTGATCCGCTCGGCTTCGAGAATAGCGAGGGCTTCCTCGATCGTAAGATCCGGGGTCAGGCTGATCACCTTATCGATCATTGCGTCTTTGCAAGGCACTGTAACCTCCTTAATCTGTTCGCATAGCGAACGCCACAGTCCTTTCGGCCCTGATTATATCCAAATTGTGGCATACTAAAGTAGAGATCGCCACATTTTGGAAATGATGAACAGAAATTGCAGAATCGAAAACTGCTCTTTTAAATGCCTGTTCTTCCCTTTCTCCTTGAAACTGACAGAGACGTGGGCGCAGGGATGCGCAACAGAGCAAACGCCACATGGCGCCCATCGGTGGTCTGTGATCAGGTCCGGACCCGACGTCATGGTGTTCCTGATTGCCGACACCGCTCCGTTGATACCTTGAGGCCATTCTGGGAGCCTGGCCTCAGAGTTCGACAAGGAGACCATAATCAAACCTCACTCTGCGAAACGTTCGCTCCGAAAGGTAGCATTTACATCCACCCTCTATTCAGGGATGCTGGTATCTGGATGTGCCGACCGACTGGAGCTCACTATGAAACTCGCATTGCCCATCATGATCGCATTGACCACCATGTCTGTTACCAATGTCACTGGATTGGCCGACGGCATATCCGCCCCCATTGGAAACCCTGTTGTTCATCATGGCGGCGGCTGCCGGAAGAGCTCGCCTCCAGGCCAATGCTGCCATATGGATCGTAAGGCGGGAACTGTGCACTGCCATTGAAGAGCAAACCGGAAGGGTGAATGCATGTCGAGCATCCCGGCAACCTTGCGGGCAGAAATGCGGAAAATTTCAAGATCAGATTTTAGAGCACAAACCGCCTTGAAGAGGCTCTGGGGCATCTCAACGAAAAAATCAGGAGGGGCTTTGAAAAGCTTGAACGACCGGAGGTCTTGGAACACCAAAAGACAAGCCTATACAGCTGCCTATCGCAGCCAAGCTATTGAAAGAGCAATGCTCTTTGCAGCCATTCACATGTAAGGGAGAATGGTGCCCAGGAGAGGACTCGAACCTCCACGACCGTACGGTCACTAGCACCTGAAGCTAGCGCGTCTACCAGTTCCGCCACCTGGGCACTTAAGGTGTGAGGCGGTATTTACGGCTCTGGCATGCTATTGTCAACGCATAGATTTTGAAAAAATGCACAATTCACATCATTCATACAAAAATTCTTCAAACCGTCTTGAAAACTTCAAAATGAGGCCACCAGATCCTGTCGGCTGTGGATGAAAAATGAGGGCGCTCAACTTAAGCCCATATGCACATGCGTGGATTTTCATATAAAAACACAGTAGGTTGCATCTGCAAGGAGGGCCCTTGCGTTTTCGCCACAGGCCCCCGAAACCGAGGTGAAACAACAAGTGGCCGGACCAGTGGTCCAGACAATCCAGAAGACACGGACAATCCGGAAAGCAATGCCCACACCAATCGAAGACAGGAGAATGCAATGGCGAGTTCGACGGGACAGATCGTGACAGTTTTCGGCGGCTCCGGCTTTCTGGGGCGCCATGTGGTGCGGGCGCTGGCAAAGGAAGGCTATCGCATTCGCGTCGCCGTGCGCCGCCCGGATCTGGCCGGATTTCTGCAGCCCCTCGGCACCGTCGGTCAGATCATGCCGGTGCAGACCAACCTGCGGGACAGGGAATCCGTCGCGCGCGCCCTGGCAGGCAGCGACGCCGTGGTCAATCTGGTCGGCATCCTGTTTGAGACCGGCAAGGCAACCTTCGACCGGATCCAGCATCTTGGCGCCAAAACGATTGCCGAGGAGACTGCCAAGGCCGGGATTTCCCGTTTGGTGCAGATTTCGGCGATCGGAGCGGATGCCACTTCGCCTTCTGCCTATGCCCGAAGCAAGGCGCAGGGCGAGGCGGCGGTACTGGAGGGGCTGCCACAGGCAATCATTATCCGGCCTTCCCTGCTCATCGGCAGCGAGGATGATTTCTTCAACAAATTTGCCTCCATGGCAAAGCTTTCCCCCTTCCTGCCACTGATTGGCGGGGGCAGGACGCTATTTCAGCCAGCATTCGTCGGCGATGTGGCCGAGGTGATTGCACGAGGCGTCAAGGGTGAGCTTGCCGAGGGGACAACCTACGAGCTTGGCGGGCCGGAGGCCAAGAGCTTCAAGGCACTGCTGGAGTTGATGCTCAAGGAAACCCATCAGAAGCGCCTGCTGCTGCCGCTTCCCTTCTGGCTGGCATCAATCATGGGGCGGGTGTTTGAGATGTTGCCGATGAAACCGGCAGTGACTCGCGATCAAGTGATCCTTCTGAAAAAGGACAATGTCGTCTCAGAGGCAGCCAAGGCTGAAGGGCGGACTTTCGAAGGTCTCGGCATCGAGCCGCTTTCCGTCGAAGCGGTCATTCCGACCTATCTGTGGTCCTATCGGCCCTCGGGCCAGTATGAGGCCAACCGCAGGGGCTAGCGCTCAGTTCTGATGGGTTGCACTGATGACATACTGGGAGAGGGTCGTTGGCCCCCTCCTTGCTCTTCCGCAGTCTCTTGCGCCTAACTGAGTGGCATGCGGGGCATCAGCCCCTGTCGACGCTCAAAGCTCGCCCAGTCCTTGTTTTCCGGCTTTGTCCAGGCGCTCTCGGCGATGGCACTGAGACGCGGAAAGACCATGTGATTGAACCGCTGCAGTCCGGTGAGATTTTCACTCCAGATGCAGCCCTCAATGCCAACAAGCTTGTCCGGGCAATCAGCAACCGGGCCAACCGGATCGAAGCCATAGGTCGAAGCCGGGCTTGATGTTCCCGCCCAGCTGAGGCCCGGTTCCTGCCAGTTGTCCGATTGGGCCATGTCGAGATAATAGGCCTCTCCGGGGCACATGATGACCCGGTAGCCGAGTTGCGTCAGCTGATGGGCACTGAGGGCGCTGGTCCAGGCCATGAGGATCGCCTGCTGCGGATCAAGGCCGCCCCCCTTGGCTGCCTCCTCCCATGCGAGCGGCACCTTGCCTGCGGCCACCAGCCGGTCGGAGACAAAGCGCAACATGGCGGCCTGCATCTTCATGCTGTCGGGCTGGCCGTCTGCAGTCAGATGCCCCTTGGCGCGGGCCCAGCTGTTGGCCGCCCGGGAACCGGACCAAGCCCCATCGGCAACTTCGTCGCCACCGATGTGGACAAACGGGCCCGGAAACAGGTCGGCAACCTCGCCGAAAATGGTTTCCAGAAACAGCCATGTCGCCCCGAGGCCGGGATTGAGCGCATTGTTGACATAGCCCTGCACGGAGGCGCCGCCCCTGAGCGCGCTGGGATCGACCAGCTCCGGCAATGCCATCATGGCCGCATGACAGTGGCCCGGCACGTCGATTTCGGGCACAACGTCGATCCCGAGGCTTCCGGCATGACGGAGAATGTCCCTCACCTCATCAAGATGATAGAAACCGCCATAACGATGCGCACCTGAGCCATGCTGCGGATAGAGCAACAGGCCATGGCCGCGCCAGGCGCCCAGTTCCGTCAGGTGAGGGTAGGTCCTGCTTTGCAGCCGCCATCCCTCGTCGTCGGTCAAATGCCAGTGGAACCGGTTGAAGCGGTGCCAGGCGAGCCTATCGAGAAAGGCCTTGACCGTACCAGCCTTGTAGAATTGCCGGGAGACATCCAGATGCATGCCGCGCCAGTCCTGCAACGGCCAATCCTCGATCATACCCTCCTCTGGGAAAGCCCAGAGGCCCGGATCCTGATGATTGGCATGCCAGATCTGGGCAAGGGCAATGAGCGCATGCAGCGCGGCTTCCGGATCGGCTTCAACTGCGATACCCTGAGGCGAAAAGCGCAGGCTGAAACAGCCCTTCGCGCCCTCTCCGCCACCGGTCGGCTGCTGAGGGGGCGCATGGCTCACCGAGAGGCCCTGCCCACCATCACCAAAGGGCGGCTCCGTGGCGAACAGGCGCTCGTACAGCGCATTGACGATCGCCCCGGTTGGACGCAGGGGCTCGGAGAGGATGAGACGCTCTGGCGCCTGCTGTCGCCAGCGGCAGACATCGACACGATTGGCCATGGGCAGCAGCCCCAAGGTGGGAGAGACCATCTCGCCCGGCAAAGCTGGCTCGGCAGCCGTTGAAGGGCTGGCGGCTGGCGGCTCATCTGCCGAGGCTCTTTCCAGCGGCAAGCAGGTGATATCAACCACGCCATGGTCGGGCAGGATGAGAAAGGCCGAGGACGGACCGTCGGTGCAATGGTGCGGACGATGGGACAGTTCCGGAAGGATCACCTGCCAGAGCAGGCCATCCGCCCCGGCCTCCAGTGGGCCGAGCGGGGCCAGCTCATGATAATTGGCCGTTCGGGCCACATAGTCGGCACCGACCAGGCGCGTCTGAGGCGGAATGCGCACCAGAGTGGTAAAGGCCATGCGCACCGGGGCCGGGTAGAAACCATGGGGTTTTCCCGTCAGCCGCAGCTCGATCCGGCCGGTCTTGCTGCCATCATCCAGCCACTTGCTATGCAGGACCAGCTCAGGCTTCTTGTTCTCGCAAAGTGTCATGCGGCACCTCCTTGGCTGCGGATAGGTCTTCACGATTTCTAGTGAAAAATCATGGCAAAGAAAAGGGAAACCACGGCACAGATCACCGCCCTCTGAGGTGCCTGGCAGCTCTGATCCTGCCAAGGGCCAAACAGAAAAAGGGGCCACAAGGCCCCTCTTTGACAACCGGTCTTCCTTGCTGCCACCGCAGGCAGTCGATCAACGGCCTCTTGTCTCCCGATGCAGGATGTAGAAGGACGCAGCGAGAATGAGCAGAGCACCAATCCAGAACTGGCCGACCGGTGCGAAGCCGAAGACGGCCCAGCCGAGCGCCACGTTGAAGGCCAGCTTGACATGGTCGAAAGGCTGCACATAGGCGGCATCGGCTACCGAATAGGCTCGTGCGCACAGCAGCTGGGCGATATAGACCAACAGGCCGGACAGGACGATCAGTCCCAGCCCGAGCGTCGACGGTATCACCAGATCGCTGCCCAGCAACATGAAGGCATTGACCGGCGTCATCAGCAGCAACAGATAGATTGTCACCGTTTCCGGAGCTTCGTCCCCGGTCAGGGTCTTGGTCATGACGGACGTGGCCGCCCAGAAGGCAGCGGCAACAACCGGCCAGAGGGCATGAATGGAGAAGGCGTCGGACCATGGCGCCAGAATGATCATGCCTCCGACGAAGCCGACCACCGTTGCCATCAGACGATGCGGGCCGACCCTTTCGTGCAGGAACAGATAGGCTCCGAGAGTGACGAAAAAGGGCGATGTCATGATCAGGGCGATGGCCTGCCAGATGGGAACATAGGCCAGACCGGCGGTCCAGGCCTGAGTGCCCAGCACGGCAAAGATCACCCGCAGCACATGTTTGCCGACCTGCCGGGTGCGGGCGGCGCCAAGGCCGATCTTGAACAACCACGGCAGGCTGAACAGGAAGGCGATGAAATATTGCCCGAACGCCACGATCAGCGAACTGACGCCCAGCTTCATGGTGAGGAACTGGGTGGAAAGATTGACCAGCGCAAAGGCCAGACCAGCCAGGATCATGTAGACGGCAGCCCACAGGGCACCAGACCGCATGACCGGCAGGGAAACCGAATTGGAAGATTGGGAAATCTGATTCATTTCGCATACCTTGAAAGGATCCGCCCCTGCCGAATGCAAGACCGGACCAAAGCCAAAAGAATCAGGACGCACGGGCAGCGCACACATGCCCGGTCGGGAGGGACCTGTCGGCACGCCTTTCTGCCACGTTCTCTTTCATCCGGACTGTAACCGTCGGCTCCGGAGTTACACCGGATCTGCTGACCATTCCCGCAGAGCCCGAACAGGCATGTCAGGAATGCGCTCGCGGGCTTTCAGGTGCAGAGCCTTGTGGCTCATTCATCCTGTTACCGCCGGTGGGGACTTTCACCCCGCCCCGAGAACATGCTCAACCAGAAGCATTTCGGGTCAAGCCGGGCTAAAATGGGGGAAATGAGCCGGAATTGCAAGTATGCATTTGCTAATGGGATCCATGAGCCAATTCGATTGCTGCCGCTCGGAGCGGACAACAAAAAAGCGGGAGCCAACTCCCGCTTCCAGATCGATTCTGCACCATGGCATGAGAAAGCGCCCCGAAAGGGGCGCTGTCCCTGTGCCTGTCAGCCCTGGTAGGGGGCCTGATAGCCGCTGTCATTGGAGGGGCCACCCTGAGGTGCGGTCGACCGGGCATTGTGGCGGGCCGCCATGAAGCGGTCGAACTCCTCCTTGTCCTTGGCGCGATTGAGCTCGGCGAGGAATTCCTCGAACTCGGCCTTTTCAGCTTCCAGCTTGCGGCGCTCTTCTTCCAGGCGCTCCAGCTCTGCCTTGCGATATTCGTCAAAGGCCATGTTGCCGGTTTTCTCGAAACCGTATGACCGATGGCGTCGGCTGCATCCGGATCCTTTGAATTCGCGATCGATCCTTGTCTTGAAGTCCTTGAACATTTCACGCATTTCATCACCCCAGATCATATAGGCCAACACTGCAAGACCAAGCGGCCAGAAGAAAATAAAGCCAAGTATCATCAGAGCCACATGGGAACCCTTCCAAGATGATTTGGCTGCTACACTGCGTGACATCGTCTCCCTTTCGTTCGGTTTACGTCTCATTTTCACACTGAATATGAAGTATTCACTCAAGAATAACTTTGAATAGTTCAGCGCACTCTCACAACACAAAAGGTGGTAAAGTAAAATTTGAACTTCAAGGGAATTTGCCCCAAATATATTTTTGTATCCAGATCTTGAAATGGCAGAAAAGCTACCATTTTCCTGTCAAGAGACAGCCATGGCAGAGCTTCCAAAGGAAACACCTTCGTAATTGCGGCTGCTTATCAACATACTAGTGCACAAAAGGCATTTCAGAACGGCATCATTTACGATAGAAACAATCAAGTATCTGCAACTTTTGCAGAAATAGAATTGGTCAAACCCTGCCGAACTGGCAAGATATTGACGCCGGACCAATCGTATTTCGGCGACGGCATTGGCTGCCGACGATCACTTGGCTTGTGGGACATCATGCTTTTTGCTTCCCTGGCGGATCCGATTTTCGCCAATCGTCAGATAAAACTCGATACACTTGTACGGCTGCGCTGGCTGGCCATTGGCGGCCAGTTGGTTGCGGTTCTTCTGGTTGCCCTCGGCTTCGGCTACCATTTTCATGCCCGTTATTGCCTGCTGCTGGTCGGTCTCTCAGTGGTGCTCAATCTGGTTCTGCAGATGGGCTTTCGCAAAAGCGTCCGGCTGTCGCCCCTGCCTGTCACGGGGCTGCTTTCCTATGATGCGGCGCAGCTGGGCGCGCTGCTCTATCTCACCGGCGGTTTGCAGAACCCGTTCGCCCTGCTGCTACTGGTACCCGCGGTTGTTTCCGCGACCATGCAGCCGGCTCGTTTCACCGGCTTCCTGTCAATCCTCATCACGGCGATTGCGACGGCCCTGATTTTTTTCCACCAGCCCCTGCCATGGGCCGAGGCGACCCCGCCCGACTTCCCAAAGCTCTATGTCTTCGGCGTATGGGTGGCTCTGATCGTGACCATGCTGTTCCTGAGCATCTACACCTCGCGGATCGCGCAGGAGGGGCATCAACTGGCCAATGCGCTGTCGGCCACCGAACTCATCCTTGCCAATGAGCAGCATCTGACCAGCATCGACGGACTGGCCACCGCAGCCGCCCATGAACTGGGCACTCCGCTGGCGACGATCCAGCTTGTCGCCAAGGAACTGGAACATGAGCTGATACCCGACGACCCGATTTTCGAGGATGTCGCGCTCATACGCTCGCAGGCCGAGCGCTGCCGGGACATTCTGGGCAAGTTGCGCTCCCTTTCCGGAGACGACCACAGCAATTTTACCAAAATGCAGTTCGAAGCCCTGATTGACGAGGTTGTCGAGCCTTTTGAAAATCCGGATATCGAGATCGAACGTATATTCCCTGAGGTCAGACAGAACCAGCCTGTGTTGCGGCGCAATCCGGGCGTTCTGTTTGGTCTCAGCAATCTGGTGGAGAATGCCGTCGACTTTGCACACAGCCGGGTCATTCTGGAATCAAGCTGGGACGAGAGCCGTGTCCGGCTGATCATTGCCGACGACGGACCGGGCTTTTCTGAGGCGATCATGACCCGCCTTGGCGACCCGTTTGTCTCCAGTCGCATGGACAAGGCACATCGTGATCGCGATGCAACCTCCGGGCCAGATCTGGTCCGCTGGCAGAATTCGGGCAATATGGGCGGGGGGCTCGGACTGGGTTACTTCATCGCCAAGACCCTGTTGGAGCGCAGTGGCGCAAAAGTTTCCATCCGCAAGAGCAGAACAGCTCAAAAAGAACACTTTACGGAAAAGATAAATGAAATCAGTGGAGCAGTAATTGAAATAACCTGGCCACGAGTTTTGCTTGAGACAGATCAATAAAAGAAGTAATTTTGCTGCTAGATTAAAAAGCGAGACCGATTGCCACACCCCTTTTGATATCGTATTTTAGGACATGGAAGACGCGCAATCATGACAGGACGAGCAGAAATGACAGCAATTGACCAAGGAATAAGCACTCATCCCGGCTATCTCCTGCTGGTGGATGATGACCGTCCGTTTCTTATTCGTCTGGCCCGCGCCATGGAAAGCCGCGGCTTTACCGTCCAGTCTGCCGATACGGTCGCCGATGCCCTGACTGCGGTCAAGAGCGAGCCGCCCCGCTATGCTGTGGTGGACATGCGCCTTGGCGATGGCAATGGTCTGGATGTGGTCGAAGCGATCCGGGACGCCAATCCCGACGCCCGTTCAATCATGCTCACCGGCTATGGCAACATCACCACGGCGGTGACTGCAGTCAAACTGGGGGCTGTCGACTATCTTGCCAAGCCTGCCGATGCGGATGACATCTATGCCGCCCTGATCAGCGATGGCGAAGTGAAGGTCGAACCGCCGGAAAACCCCATGTCGGCGGATCGCGTGCGCTGGGAGCATATCCAGCGGGTCTATGAGCTTTGCGACCGCAACGTCTCCGAAACAGCACGGCGTCTCAACATGCACCGTCGCACTCTTCAACGCATTCTGGCCAAACGGGCCCCTCGCTGAGGCCCGGGCCTCATCCAGCCTCGTCATCTGGCGGGGCTTTTTTGTGCCGTGTCCAGACACAGCGCCCTCCAATCCGGCCTATAATCGGGTTGGCTCGATCACGACAGGAACGCCGGGGTCGTGAATCGCATGCAGGCGCGAGGCCGCAATCTGGGCGAAATGCAAGGTGATCGCCTTGCGCCGGGCCGCGGCCAGTTTCTGCTCTTCCACATGGCGAATAATCTCGGCCCCGTGGGCGTCGGCGATGATAAGCCCCGCTTCGTCAGGAAAAATCTCCTCCGGAGTTTCCTGATTGGTGGCAAAGAACAGCCGGTCGCAATAGTCCCAATAGTCGGGCCATTTCCTGTCTGCCCGAAAGTCTGCCACCGACGACTTGATTTCGACAATCCAAACCTCACCCTTGGGGTTGATGGCCAGCAGGTCGGCGCGCCGTCCCGATTTCAGGGTAACTTCCGGCAGACAGACAAAGCCGTGGCGTCGCAGCAGCCGCCCGGTGCCGCGCTGGATTTCAAGGGCCCGTTCCGACTGGCGCCCGTCCACGGGTGCAGTGAGGTCCGGTTTGATCATCTTGCTCATGCTATTGTCCGGCTTTGCTCTTCAATTGGGGCTGGATAGATGATCCATTTGAAGCCGATTCATGCCCCGCTGCAAGCCTTTCCTGAAGCGGATAGGTGTCCCTGCACCGAAGCGCCCCTGTGGCTCGGAATGCGCTAGAGGGCTCTGCCAGCCGCCACGCCGGAAGCCCAGGCCCATTGGAAGTTATATCCACCCAATTGGCCCGTGACGTCCACTACTTCGCCGATAAAATAGAGCCCTGGAACGTCATTGGCTTGCATGGTCTTGGAGGACAGGGTCCTTGTATCAACGCCGCCGAGCGTCACTTCGGCGGTGCGGTAGCCTTCGGTGCCGACGGGAATAACCTGCCAGCGGTGCACTGCCTCGTCCAGCTTGCGCAGCAGCTTGTCGCCTTGTTCGGCGATATGTCCCTTGATGCCCTCGCGCTCGATGATCGCCTTGGCCAGACGCTTGGGCAGGATATCGGACAGGCTGGTAGCAACATCCTGTTTGGGGTTGCTCTTGCGCGCAACCATCAGGCTCTCAAGGCAATTGGCGCCGGGAGCCAGATTGATGGTGACCGGGTTGCCTTCCTGCCAATAGGAAGAGATCTGCAGGATCGATGGCCCGGATAGTCCGCGATGCGTAAACAGCAGTCCCTCTCGGAACATCACCTTGCCAAAGCGCACTTCAGCGTCCACCGAGAGGCCGGCCAATCCGGCGGCAAAGCTCTTCTGGCTGTCGGAGAAGGTCAAAGGCACAAGGCCCGCCCGCGTCGGCAATACCTCAAGACCGAACTGCCGCGCGATGTCGTAGCCCAGCCCTGTCGCCCCCATTTTGGGAATGGATTTGCCGCCCGTTGCAACCACCAGCGCACGGGCTTTTTCGCTGCCCCGACCGGTTGCCACGTGGAACAGGCCGTCGCGTCTCTCGATGCCCTTGATCTCGGTTCCCATCTGCAACCGCCCGCCTGCGTCATCGAGTTCTGCGAGCAGCATGGTGACGATGTCCCTTGCGCTCTCGTCACAGAAGAGCTGGCCGACAGTCTTCTCGTGCCAGCCGATGCCATGGCTGTCGACCAGCTTGAGAAAATTGGCAGGCGTATAAGCCTTCAGCGCCGAAATGCAGAACCGGGGATTGCTGGAAAGATAGTTTTTGGCGTTGGCGTTGAGATTGGTGAAATTGCAGCGGCCTCCACCCGAGATGCGGATCTTCTCGCCTGCGGTGCGCGCATGATCAAGGATCAGGACGCGTTTGCCCCGGCGAGCCGCAACTATGCCAGCCATCAGACCGGCCGCCCCCGCGCCCAGAATGACGGCATCCCAAATGCCTCCGGAGGATCGCTCGGCAAAAGCGAGCGTATCTGAGCGGCGGTTCAACTTGTCTTCAGACATATCGGTGCAACGTCCCTATTGCTCGCAAAAGGCCCTTTTCGGCTCTCTGGCAATAGTGGACCCACCCAAGGAGGTCAAGCAAGAAGGATGTCCCGCCGCCCATTGTCAGTGATTGACGATTTTTCCCCCCTGAAGTCGCCCCTGCTGCAGCGGATCCGGCTTGGGCAGGGTTATCGTCAGGATGTGCTCCAGATCACAGATGGCCTCGGACAGGTTGGCCGTCAGTTGCATCATGTGGCCAGCCCCTTCCTGATCCAGTTCCGCGGCTGTCATGTCACGCCAAGACAGGCACAAATCGAAGACCGACCGGGCCCCGATATTGGCCGCAGCCGAGCGCAAGGCGTGGGCGCCGTTGCGGAAGTCCTCGTCATCGCGATCATTCACGGCCCGCTTCAGACGCTGCAGAGCAAGGATACCGTCCTCGCTGAACTGATGCGCAAGATCGACCACGAACTGATCGCCCCCAAGATCTCTCAAATCTTCAATTACCTGAGTTGAAAACATTTCTTCAATCCCCCAATTGTCAGAAATACCTATATCCCTGTTTGCTCCAGCAGATAGTTGCTTCTGCTCAATGAAATGCGTGAGCACTTCCTTCATCCGATTGCGTTCGATCGGTTTGAGAAGACAGGCCGACATGCCTGCCCGTCGACATCTTTCTTCCATTTCCACGGATGGATCCGCTGTCAGAGCATAGAGCTCAGGGCAGCCTTGCGGCAACGCCGCCGCGTCCATCGTCACCAGCCGACGCGCCGTTTCCAACCCATCAAGAACAGGCATGCGGATATCAAGAAAGGCAAGATCGAAGACCTCGGACCGGATCGCGGCAATCGCTTCTTCCCCGTTGGCCGCCAGATGCGCCTTGTGGCCCAGACTGTCGAGCATCTTCTCCAACACCATCAGGTTGGTCCGGTTGTCATCGGCAACAAGGATGTGCAGGCAGTGCGCCCCGCCATCGGCCTGATGGCTCTGATGCGCCGGCAGCAAACCAGTCTGGCCTCGTAGCTGTTCGGCAAGACGCAACAGCTTGCAGACGCGATGTTGCAAATCCCTGCGACTGACGAAGGCCAGTCCATGCTGCGGATGAACCCGCGCCAGATTGGCTGGCTTTTCTTCGTCGCGACAGATCCAAAGAATCTGTGGTGGCATGCTGCCCCCCAAAGCCGCCACCTGCTTTTGAGTCAGTGCGATGTCATAACTGCAATCTGCTCGGTCGATCAGGATCAGCGGCGACCTGTCTGCATCTGCGACTACGGCAAGCTTGCGAAGGGCAAGCCCCAGATTGTCATAGCGCGTTGAGCGGATCGTTCCGTGCGGCAAGAGGTCTTCCAAGGCCAGATCACCGGAGACCACCGCGACATGATGCCCGCCGGCATTCTCCGCTTCCATGCTGGCAAGCAGGGCGCGGCTGTTTTCCAGCACAAGCCCGAAGGAGACCTCAAAGGAAAAGGTGCTGCCCTGCCCCGGTGTCGAGCAGACATGAATGCGGCCGCCCATCAGGTCGGCATATTGGCGACAGAGCGCCAGTCCCAGACCGGAGCCTCCGAACGTGTCGAGGACGGCAGCGCTGGACTGGGTGAAGCGGTCAAAGATGCGGCTCTGTGCCTCGCTCTCGATGCCAATGCCCGTATCGATGACCTCGAAGCAGATCCGGTGCTCGCGCAGACCTTCCGCCAACAACCGCATGCGCAACGTGATCCGGCCCTGTTGGGTGAACTTGATCGCATTGCCCAACAGGTTGTGCAGGATATCTTCCAGAAAGCGCAGATTGCCGTGATAGAGGCGCCTCAATGCGGGATCGACGTGAAAGTTGAGTGTCAGCGATTTCCGGTCGGCTTCTGCTGAAAACAGGCGGTTGAGCCTGCCCGACAGAGCAAACAGATCGAAATCTTCCTCACGGATCGGCATCTTGCCGTCTTCCGTTCTGGCATAGTCCAGAAGGTAGTTGATGAGGTTTAGCAGCGACTGGCCCGATTCCGAAATTGTCCCGACCATGCGCCGCTGTTCAGCGTCCAGCCTTGTGTCACCAAGCAGATCGCTCAATCCCTTGATGGCCTGCAGTGGCGTGCGCACCTCATGGCTGACGCCAGCCAGAAAGGCGGATTTGGCCATGCTCGCATTCTCGGCGGTCGCGATGGCCTGCCGGATGGTCCCGAGGAAGGACGACATGGCCAAGGCCAGCACGAAGACAAAGGCGATCTGAATGAAGCTGACCACATAGCTGGTCTCCCACAGCCCGAAATAGTGGTAGTGGCTGGACAGGGCAATGACCGTTACAATCGCTGATGCCAGAAGATAGGGCGTTCCATTGCGAAACCCCGAGGCCAGCATGAGCCAGAGATAGAATGGATAGAGAGCCGAACCGGTCTCGCCAAGACCAAAGGCAAAGTAGGTCAGCAGCATGAGATCTGCGACGAGACCAACAGTCAGGCGGCCCCCCCGTGTCTCGGGAGTGAAGGCCAGATGCCGCGTCTGCAACGCCAATCCCAGGCAATAGAGGCCGGTTGCTGCAATTACCTTTTCATAGGTGTCTGCGGAAAGTTTTTGCAGGAAAAGACTGTCAAAACCGATAAAGCACCAGATGACCAGCACCAGGAAATACCGCAAGATCAGGGCCGCCTGTTCGCTATCAGGCCGCTGCGACAGGACATGACGCAGTTGCATGAGGCTTTGAACAAGGAACCTTATGGGATCATGCCGAGCTTTCATGATGGTCCAATCTTGGTCTCGATGGCTGTGTCAGGCCGTTTTGCGCGTCACTTGTGACTGGATCGCCAGCTGCAACGCCTCTGCGGTTTGCGGTTTGCCGAAATAGTAGCCCTGAGCCTTGTCACAATGTTCCAGTTCAAGATGGCGGACCACCTCCTCGGATTCGACCCCTTCTGCGATCACCTCGAAGCCGAGGGAATGGCCAAGGGTGATGGTTGCCCTGACGATGGCGGCGTCCGATGGATTGTTGAGCAGGTCGCGCACGAAAGATTGGTCGATCTTGAGGCGATCGACCGGGAAATGCTTGACGTAGGAAAGCGAAGAGCAGCCGGTTCCGAAATCATCGATGGAGATCTTGACGCCGAGATCCCTGAGCTGCTGCAACTGCAGGGCAACCTGCTCGCGATCATGCAGAACGATGCTTTCGGTCAGTTCCAGATCGAGCAGGTGCGGTGGCAGTCCCGTTTCGGACAGGATGCGGGCGACCAGCAGAGGCACCGACTGTCGCTGGAACTGGACCGGCGACAGATTGACCCCGATGGTGAATTCCGGCAGCCCCATGTCGAGCCATCTTGCTCCCTGCCTGCAGGCTTCGCGGATCACCCATTCGTTGATCGGCATGATAAGGCCATTGCGTTCGGCGCGGGCCAGAAACTCGCTTGGAGCAACCAGATTGCCATCCATGTCGCGCATGCGCAGCAAGGCTTCGCAGCCGGTGATGTGGCCACTGCGAATATCGATCTGGCGCTGATAGAGCAGCTCAAAGCGATCGCTTTCCAACGCCTCGCGCAGCGTGTTGTCGAGCCGTCTTTCCTCGCGGGCACGGGCATCCATGTTGGCAACAAAGAAGCTGAAGCCATTGCCGTTGGCAGCCTTGGTGCGATACATCGCAAGGTCGGCATTGCGCATCAGATGTTCATAGCTGTTGCCGTCTTCCGGATGGATCGATATGCCTACCGAGGCAGTTACGGGCGTTGACAGCTTGACGCCGGCAATCGCGCCGGGCATCGCTTCCATGGCAGCACGGCAGAGATCCTCGACCTGGGAATCGGATGTGATGTTGGACTGCAGGATGGCGAATTCATCGCCGCCCAGACGGGCCACCAGATCATCCTGCCCGGCGATCATGCGCAGACCGTCTGCCACGCGAGTGAGCAGTTCGTCCCCCGTGGCATGGCCGTGAATGTCGTTGACCTGCTTGAAGCCATCAAGATCGATGAGATGCAGGGCGAACCGTCCATCGCCGCGGCGACAGCGGCCGATTTCGCGCTCGACCCGGTCCTTCAGCAGCGCCCGGTTGGCCAGGCCGGTCAACGTGTCATGATGGGCCAGATGATGCAGATGGGTTTCCGCCGCCTTGCGATCGGTAATATCCTGGGAAGAGGTGACCACACCGATCACCTTGTCGCCTTCAACGAGTGGCGACTTGGTGGTCAGGAAAATGCGCTTGTTGCTGTCGGCACCGATGATCTCTTCTTCAAACGAGCGAATGCCGTGCTTTGATGTGATGACGAGCTGGTCAATGGAATCATAGCGCTCGGCAATCTGCGAGCCGAAGATCTCGGCCCTGTGTCGACCAACGACCTGTTCCACCCGGAGGCCAAGATAGTTGGCCTGATTGACATTCATGAAGAGGTAGCAGCCATCCAGATCCGTGGCGCTGACCATGACGGGCAGGGTATTGATCACGTTGACGAGGCGGGAAGCGCTTTCGCGTTGCGTCCAGGCCAGAATGCTTTCACTCTTTTTCAGGGATTCGAGCAGGGAATTGGCTCGATTGGACAGGACCTTGCTCTGGCGATGCATCTTGAGGAGGTTACGGGCGCGGGCAATGAACTCGCGATGATCGACCGGGCTGATGAGCAGGTCCGTCGCGCCGGCATCCAATGCGCGCAGGCGGAGCCTTCGATCTTCAAAAACGGTAACGACGATGATCGGAATATCCGCCAGCCGTCTGTCGGAACGGATCTGGCCAATGAAATCATCGCCCTGCATGCCGGGCATGCTGAAATCCGTGAGGATCAGATCGGGCGTGTTCGCCCTTAGCCAGGCAAGCGCATCGATCGGACCTGAGCAGGTCACGACATCGACTTCGGCCTCGATGCGCCGTGCGATCTGGGCATAGATCTGTCTGTTGGTATTCTGATCATCAACGATCAAGATGAGTGCCATTTTGAGCCCCGCGGTCCCCTGTGCGTTGTTCGCCCTTCCCCAAGGACGAATGGCTTTTGACGGTAATGAAGCTACCGTAGGGCAAAGATGTTAATGACACAGGTCGAAAGTGTTACGCCACAGGCACTGCGTGTCCAAAAGCTTCAGCTATCGTAAACAGAGAGTTTATTTACCCGTCGTTATGGACTCGTTCCGCACAGAAGGGCCCGCGGCCTGCCGCAGACGGGCCGTTACCAGCGTTGATGGCATCGCGAATCCAAAGGCGCACAAAAATGGTGGGATAGCAGGCTGACACATGCGCCGGTTCAGCGCATGCCGCTCCATGGATCGTCGGCGGAGCGACGGCCAACCGCCTTTGCTGGCTGGGTTTTTTCAGCTGATGCCATCTGCCGGGCCCGTTCGACGACCGCAGCGGTCTCGGGATCGTTTCTGGCATATTCATTGCGCATGCCCGACACGGTCAACTGTCCGGTCGCCGCCAGATAGCTGTAGATGGCAATCACGGAATCAGCCTGGGAATAGATTTCCAGCTCGCGGGCATCCAGAAGCGAGACTTCGGCATCAAGGATGTCGAGATAGGAACGCTGACCAGCCTTTTCCTCGATCTTGATGCCTCGCAACAGGTTGCTTGCCGCGTTGACCTCGGCCTTGGCCTGCCGCATGGCAGCTTCGGCGGCCTTGTAGCGCAGGAACTGCTCCCGGGCACTGGCCTTGATCTTTGCCGTCAGGGCATTGGTCTGATGGACCTGCTGGCTTCTGGCCGCACGTGCCCGT
This sequence comes from uncultured Cohaesibacter sp., assembly GCF_963666525.1. Classification (NCBI taxonomy): domain Bacteria; kingdom Pseudomonadati; phylum Pseudomonadota; class Alphaproteobacteria; order Hyphomicrobiales; family Cohaesibacteraceae; genus Cohaesibacter; species uncultured Cohaesibacter sp. The sequence goes on along the minus strand of NZ_OY762905.1, from coordinate 2,759,200 downwards.
TCAACCTCTGCCGAGCGAGCACCGCCATCAAACAGAGGCAGGCTCAGCCGCAGGGAAAGGCTGCGGTCGGACTTGTTGGTCTGGGCGACGCTCGAGGCGAAATTCTCCGCGATTTCGCCACTCAGATCCAGCGTTGGCAGGAAGGCTCCCTGAGCCGACTTGACCGCATAGTCTGCAGCCCTGTCGCTGGCTCTTGAGGCCCTGAGATCGGGATGCATCTGCAAGGCCTTTTTTGCAGCTTCATCGGGCGTGGCAGGCAGATAACGGACAGGCATCTGCGGATAGATCAGATCACCCGGCTTGTATCCGACCAGCGCTTCATAGCGACCGGCGGCTCCGCCGAGGTCTGCCTGCGCGCCTTCCAGCGAGGCATAGGCCCGATAGAGCAGCGCTTCGGTCTTGGACAGATCGGTCCGCGTCAGCTCTCCGGCCCTGATCCGTGCCTGCGTTGCGCGCTTCTGTTTTTCCAGATTGGCAACATGCTCCCGCCTCAAGGAGATCATCTTGCGGGCAGCGTAGACATCCATATAGGCCTTGACCGCTTCAAGCAGGATTTCCCGCTCGCGACTGCGCACCTGATAGTAGCCGGATTTCTCTTCGTATTTGGCCTTGATGAGATTGTTGCGGTTGCGGAAGCCATTGAACAGGCGCTGGCTTGCCTCGAGGCCATACTGGCTGGTGCGTGTCCGGTCGGTCCCACCTGACTTGAGATTTTCCTCTACCATCGAATGGGAGGCATAGGCGTTGACTTGCGGCATGAAAGCAGACGTGGCCTTCTTTGTCATGGCTTTCTTGACGTCAAGCCCGGCCTCTTCGGCCTGAATTTCGGGGTTGTTGTCATAGACATCGTAGAGCATCTGCGCCAGATTGTCGGCGCAGGCAGGCCTTATGGCAAAGACAGAGACCGCGACAAGCAATGCTGCGACCAGATGAGGTCTGGTGCCTGCTTTCGTTGCGGCGGCACTTTTGCTGCTCATGGCGTCTTTTGCCTCAAACATTGTCTTCTGCTTGCTCATTCTTGCCCATTCCACTGCGAAGCGCGTCCAAACGCACCCAGAGCGTATTACACCCTCTCCAGTCTTAGGTATTTATGGTTAATAAAGCGGAAATGAACGGAAAAACGACCACATAATCCAGCGTCCGTCAGGATCGAATTCAACGATTTCCCATCAGGAAGGCCTTGACGGACTAGCGTTCGGAGAAGGCAACGTCCATCGAGCGATAGACTGGCTTGAGCAGATAGCGGGCCAGCGACTTGGAGCCCGTCACGATGTCCGCAGTCACGACCATGCCCGGAAGCACGGGGTAGGATGTGCCCTTGCGATTGAACTCGTTCTTGTCGAGTGCGATCTGCACCTTGAAATAGGGCTGGCCATCCTGGTCTTCAAACGAGGTCGCAGAGATCGTCTTGACCTTGCCCTCCAGCGAACCGAAGACATAGGGGTCGAAAGTGGAAACCGTCACCTTGGCGTCAGCGTCCAGATGGATGTGGCCGATATCCTTGGGTTTCACGCGCACATCGGCGACGATCTTGCGGTCATCGGGCACGATGCGGGCTACAACTTCGCCAGAGCGGACCACCGCGCCGACCGTGTTGATCGGCAGCTCCTGCACGATGCCGTTGGTGGGCGCGACCAGATCAAGGCTGGCCACGCGGTCCTGCTGCTTGGTCAGCAGACGGGTGACCTCTGCCAGTTCGCTGGCATTCTTGGATTTTTCCTTGGCAAGATCGCTGAAGATCTTGGCTCGGGCCTCATCAAGCTGGATCTGCGCTTCCTTGACCTGTTCCCGGGTGGTCGAGATCTTGCCATCCAGCGAGTAAAGGCGCGAGCGGGATTCTTCAAGTGTTGCTTCCGCTTCCAGTACCGATCGGCGCGAGGCATATTGCTGCTTGAGCAGGCCATCGAGCATGCCATATTGCTCTTCGGCAATTTCCACCCGCTTGACGGCGCTTTTGTGCTCGGAAACGGCGGCCCGATATTCCGCCTCGCGACGAGCCAGCTGCGAGGCATATTTGGCCAGTTCGCGGTTGATGCGTTCCTTCTCGGAAGCAAAGACATCCTGCTGGGACCGGGCTATGTCGGCATAGCGCTGATCGCCACTATCAAACAGCAACAGCTCCTGTTGCTGGGTCAGGGCATCGATGGTGGCGATGGACATTCTCAGAGAGGCCGCACGAATCGCCAACTGGTCGCGCTCGCTTTCCGTTGCCGTGGGGCGCAGCCTGACAAGCGGCTGGCCAACGCTCACCCTGTCGCCCTCTGCAACAAGGATCTTGTCGATATAGCCGCCTTCCAGATGCTGGACATTCTGCACCGATCCAAGCGGCTGGATCTGGCCTCCGGCATGGGTCACCTCAAGCACCGAGGTGACAAAGGCCCAGACGATGAAGACAGCCAAAAACCCCAGACACCCCGTCACCACATAGGCGAACAGCTGCGGTGGCTGCTCGGCCTCCAGTGCCAACGGCAGTGTCAGTGTCTTGGAATCAAGACCAGTGTTTTTGGACACGAACAATTTCACAGATTTAATCCTGGGAATGCCTTTTGTGCCGTTGCCCGCAACCGCACAAAACCCTCCCCGTTCTACTCTTCATACTCGAGAGCAAAAAGGCCAGAACCCTTTTCGCACTGGAGCATGACCCGCGCATGATTGCATGATGCAACCCCCGCTACACCCGGCCCTAGAATAGCGCGAGGAGGGTTAATACATCCTTGCCTAAAAATCTCGAATTTTCCGATTCCCGCCGCTGTCTTTGCTTGATCAGGCAACCGATTTGTTGAAGGCGTCCAATTGAGGCAGGATTTTCTCCGGCGGACCATTGAGAATGACCTGTCCCTCATGCAGAACCAGAATACGATCGGCCATCTTCATGTGGCTCGGGCGCTGGGTGGTGAAGAGAATGGTCGAGGTCCCCCGCATCGTTTCCATATGATCCATGAACCTGCGGTCGGTTTCGAAGTCCAGATAGTTGGCCGGTTCATCAAGGAAATAATAGGTAGCGGCCTTGCTGAAACTGCGGCAAAGCAGCAACTTCTGTTTGAGGGCATCCGACATCTGATGGATGGTCTCGGCCTTGAGGCGAGTGTCGAGCCCTTCGGGCAGATCCGGATGATCAGCTTCAATGTTGAACTGTGCCATCAGGTCGAGCATTTTGCTGCGATCGGTTTCCGGATCGTTGAGATGGAAATTCTGCGCCACGGTACCGTAGAAGAAGGTTGCGTTGTCGGGCTGATAGCTTATTTCGAAGCGCAACTCTCCCAGATCCATCTGCCGGATATCGAGATGATCAAAGCCCACCGCGCCGGCGACAGGCCGGTAGATTCCAGCCAACAGCTTCAGGAAGGTCGACTTGCCGCCGCCGCTCGGACCGGTAATGGCGACGATTTCGCCGGGATTGATGACAACGTTGGCGCTCTTGATGGCAGCGTCTGCGGCCTGCGGATAGCGGAAGGACAGATTCTTGGTCGAGATATGCCCCTTGAACTTGCGCGAAATGCTGGGAACGACGCCGGGCATGCGCTCGGTCTGGGTGCGCATCAGGTTGTTCACCATGCGAATGGCTTCGATCAGTTTGCCGATACGGGACAGACTGAGAAAGGCATTCTGCAACGGCGCCAGAACACGCCAGATCAGGGCCATGATGGCGATCAGACCTCCGACGCCGAGGTTTCCCTCCATGACCATGATGGTGCCAGTGCCGAGCGTGGTGATGCCTGCGGCCATGGACAGGGCCTGACTGATGGTCTGGACCTGCCGGGAGAAATGCTGCGCCCGGAAGTCGAGAGCGGCGAAATTGGCCGACGCCTCTTCATAGCGCTTCTGCCAGATAGCCTCTCCGCCGACATTCTTGATTTCCCGATGCATCAGAAACAGCTCCATCATGATGTTCTGTTTCTTCGACTTGGCATCGCCTGACTGCATGGTCTGGCGCTTGGCAATCGGAACGGTCACCAGCGCCAGAATGACATAGCAGACAACGAGCATCGACGGAATGGCCGCAATCCAGCCGCCGATGAGGGCGATGGCGGTGATGAATACCAGCACGAAAGGCAAATCCAGCACCGCCGTACCGAAGGAGCCGAGAAAGATCTCGCGCAGCTTTTCAAACTGCCTCAGGCGCGCGAGCTGCGCACCCATCGAGGCATTCTGCACCATGGTGTAGGGCAGATAGAGCAGTCGCTGGAATACCTCGACGGAAAGCGCCGTGTCAAAGCGGGCGCCGATATAGGCCAGAATGCGGGTGCGCAGCGCCCTCAGAGCGTGGTCGGCAGCAATGACCAGGCCAACGCCGATGACAAACATCATCAGACTGCCCGGTGCCTTGGAAGGGATCGCGTAGCCATAGACCGTCATGATGAAGATAGGAACCGCCATGGCTGCGATGTTGATGCCGAAGTTGATCACGAACAGCGACAGGAACAGCTTGCGGAACGAAGCCGCTGCGTGGGTCACCCAGCCGAAGGACTGGACAAACCGGGTCTGGTTGGCAACATCAATCGGCTTGATATAGTAGACTAGGACGGGCCGCCCGGGACAGGCGATCTCTTCCTCCTGCCCGGTCAGGCCGTTGAAGCAGCGGCAGCTGCGCGTCGCATAGTCTACGGCCAGCACGATGCGGACAAGCCCATCCTCATCCTCATAGAGGCAGGGCATCTTCTCGTTCGAGAGCTGCCCCAGCCTGGCTTCGTCGGCGATGGCCACATAGTTGAGCCGTGTCAGCACGGCTCTCAGGCCGGTCATGTCATCCACGGTGTTGAAATGCGGAAGGACCTGCGCCAGATGGCGACCACCACCGGCCCAGCCGATCAACGCCAGCAGGACCTGCACGCAGCGTCCAGCCGAGCTTTGATAGTCGATGCCGGTCCAGCGCTCTCTGATCCCCAGTCGCTCTTCAAACGCCGAGAAAGGAACCGAAGCGAGGTCTGCCTCCGACGACAGCAGGGCAGCATCACCCGCGAACGGTCCTTCTTCAGCGATTGCATCTGCCAGCAAGGTCGGATCGTCGGTAAGGTGATGATCGTGGGAATATTGCGCCAGATCGGACAGCGCAACCTCCCCCTCTTCCAGTTGCCGCGCAGCCTCGGCAAAGGACGCGCCTTCAAGCGGGCGTCCGGATGGCTGCCGGAGCAGAACCGGGTTGCTGCGTTTCTTGCCCTTGTTGCTGCGTTCGGATGGCCGGATCGGACGAATCTCGATCTTGCGGCTGACGTCCGCATCGCAGGTATCTGAAGGTGGCTGAGCTTCGGACCCGGGTGTCTTGTCGATCATACCGATCCTCCAGCAGCAGTTCTGGGCGCTTGTGCCCCCAGGTCCTGTTTGACAGATGGCACGACTTTGCCAGCGTCCGGCTTTAGCAGATCGATCGGCTGCAGCCCCCCATCCTTCAGACAGAATTGCCTGTCGGCGAGCGCCAGAAAGGACGGCCGGTTGGACAGGAACACGATCGTCATGGAACCGCGCAGCTCCTCAAGTCCCTTGCGCAGAAGCGCATCAGAGCGTTGGTCGAGCAATGCGTTGGCTTCTTCCAGTACCAGCAGCTTCGGCTTGCGGGCAATCGCCCGGGCGATGCAGATGCGCTGCCGGAAGCTCGGCGGCAAGGTCTCGTTGCCGCCCATTCCGAGCGGCATGTCATAGCCGTAGGGCAGTTGCTGGATATCGCTCTCCAGCCCGATCAGCTGAGCCGCATGGCGCGCATCATGCAGACCCTCACGCGGGTTGAACAACGTGAGATTTTCCAGAATCGTTCCGCTGAAGATGGCCGGACTGTTGGAGACATAGGCAAGGGAGCCGGACAGGTCCGCGTCTATCAGAGCCTCCAGTTCTTGTCCGCCGATGCGGATCTGCCCCTGATCTGGCAAAGCCTCAGCCCGCAGGATCCTCAGTAGATGATGGTCATCGCTGACCTTGTTGCCCTTGATCCCGATGAAGGTGCCGTGCGGAATGGTCATGGAGATCCGATATTCGTCCTGCCCCTCGCGCATGCGCGACCGGATGGCAACGTCCTTCAGCGTGATCTCACCCGTTTCAAGGCCAACAGAAATGATCTGTCGGTCCGGCTCGGGATTGATCGAAAGCAGCTCGTCAACATTCTGCTTGACCAGATCGAAGTTGCTCAATTCGCTCCACGAGCGGATCGATCGCACCAGAACCTCGACCGCGCGGCCACCCAGCAGCAGACAGCAGGCAAGCGAACCGATGGACTGTGTGCCTTCGATCACCAACAGTGCGCCGCTCGAAACAATGGTGATCATGGTGATCGACGCAAAGGACGCGCTGAGCGACTGTGTTGCGCCGTCCAGCTTGACCGAGCGATGGAAGGCAACCGCGATCGCTTCCTGAAGCCGCTCATATCGCCGCATCATCTGTGGCTCACAGGCCATGGTCTTGATCGCCTCGATGCCGGAAAGGGCCTCGATGACAAAGTCATATTTGCGCCGGTCCAGTTGCTGCCGCTCGTCCTGCAGATCCTGAATGTCTCTTGCCCGGACCAGCAGCCGCCAGGCGAAGACAGCGAAGACGCATACCAGCAGACCCGCAATCGTCGGACTGACAATGGCCATCACCCCCAGGAAGATGAAAATGAACGGCAGGTCGACAAGCCCCATGCGCGCAGGGCCGGCAAACATCCGGGCCGTCGCCGACAGGGCGTTCATGCGGTCGATATGGGTGCTGGCGGGGTTCTTTTCGAGCGCTTCGGGCGTTGCCAGCAACACCCGCCGGATCGCCTCGACGCCGGAAATATAATCGATGTAGGACGAAGACCAGCCGGAAATATGGGACCGCACGATCTTGAGCATCGTGTCGACCACCAGCACGACAACCAACCCCGTGATCAGGTAGAACAAGGTCGAATAGGACTGGTTCGGGATGATACGGTCATAGATCTGCAGAATCACCAGTGGCATCCCCAGCCCCAGCATGTTGATCACGAAGGACGCCGCCATGATGCGTTTGGGCACACGAACCTGCTCGGCGAACCATGTGGTCCGCATTGAATTTGGCGGCTGAAAGACGTCGTGAAAGCGCGCAAGGCCAGCCTTGAGGGTGGCAAGCAGTCCTCGTCTATTCTCGGTCTTGCGACGGTTCATCATCTCATGGGCTCATGCATCATTCATCGTGCCTTTATCCGGACGGCAGGACAAATGAGTAAACGGAAATTTCCAAACAACTTCTATATGACGCCAACTCTCTTGATCTTTTCTTAACCAACTTTGCAATTTTTGGACAATTCAAATTCAAACCAATAAGAATTCGAACATTTTACGCCTTGCTAACCATTTCAGGAAAGGGCCGATTAAGCACGCATACTATAGCGTCAGAGCCAAATGTCCGTTCGTTGATGACGAAATGAAGTTAAGGATCCTGGCAATGGCTGACACCAAAACTCCAGACTTGAAAGCAGAAGCAACCCAATCGAAGTTCGAAGCGAACCGCGTTCAGCAGACCATGCAGAAAGCGGACGCCCAGCGTGCCAGTGATTATGACACCGGCGACCAGATCGCCTTGCGTCAGGATATCCTGAACCCGAACCTGCATTATGGTTTGGCCAATGAAGATGAGATGCTTCTGCCTCTTGCGCAGTCTGGCGATGTTCAGTCCGAGATCGCAGATACGGGCACAGGCCCCGCTTCGACGGGCAATGGCTCCAGCTTCCCGAGCGCCAGCAATGGGATCATATCCTCGCCCTCCGCATCGTCCGGTCAGTCAGCCCCGGAAGAGATCGCCTTTGTCGAGCCGGACAGCCAGCGCCTCTCGATCAACAACGCCCCGACCGGAAACAGCTTTTCCCAGCCGGATCTTGGAGGTGAAGAGCCGATCTCCATCGCGATAACGGCAAGCCGACCCATCGATGGTGGCTCGGCCTCCAGCGGATCCATGCCTCCTGTAGAGGATGCGACGCAAGCCATAAACCATGATGTCGAGGCCATTGATAGCACGGAAAGCATCGCCGAAGGCTCAGTTCTCGACAGCACGGTCACCGCAACCGACCTTGATGGCGACACCATCACCTATTCCCTCGACGGCCAGCCGTCCGAGGGCACCGTCACCCTCAATGCCGATGGCTCCTACAGCTTCAACCCCGGCTCCGACTTCGATGACCTGGCCGTGGGCGAGAGCCGCACCGTCTCCTTCAGCTTCACCGCCGACGATGGCAATGGCTCCACCGATCAGGGCACCGTCACCATCGAGGTGACCGGCACCAATGATGCGCCGACCGCCATTGACCTCTCGGCCAACTCGGTGGATGAGAATGCCGCCGGTGCCGTCATCGGGACCCTCTCCACCACCGATGTGGACACGTCTGACACCCACAGCTACACCGTCTCCGACATTGACGCTCTCGAGCCAACTCGGTGGATGAGAATGCCGCCGGTGCCGTCATCGGGACCCTCTCCACCACCGATGTGGACACGTCTGACACCCACAGCTACACCGTCTCCGACAGCCGCTTCGAGGTCGTCGAGGATGGCTCCGGCAACATGGTGCTGCAATTGAAGGACGGCGTCTCCCTCGATCATGAGGCAGAGGCAACGGTCACCGTGACCGTCACCTCAACCGACACCAATGGCGCCTCGGTCGCAGAGGACTTCACCATCACCGTCAACGACCTCAACGAGGCCGTCACCGCCGATGATGCTTCCGAGACCACGTCCGAGAATGTCACCCTCGACAGCACGGTCACCGCAACCGACCTTGATGGCGACACCATCACCTATTCCCTCGACGGCCAACCGTCCGAGGGCACCGTCACCCTCAATGCCGATGGCTCCTACAGCTTCAACCCCGGCTCCGACTTCGATGACCTGGCCGTGGGCGAGAGCCGCACCGTCTCCTTCAGCTTCACCGCCGACGATGGCAATGGCTCCACCGATCAGGGCACCGTCACCATCGAGGTGACCGGCACCAATGATGCGCCGACCGCCATTGACCTCTCGGCCAACTCGGTGGATGAGAATGCCGCCGGTGCCGTCATCGGGACCCTCTCCACCACCGATGTGGATGCCTCCGACACCCACAGCTACACCGTCTCCGACAGCCGCTTCGAGGTCGTCGAGGATGGCTCCGGCAACATGGTGCTGCAATTGAAGGACGGCGTCTCCCTCGATCATGAGGCAGAGGCAACGGTCACCGTGACCGTCACCTCAACCGACACCAATGGCGCCTCGGTCGCAGAGGACTTCACCATCACCGTCAACGACCTCAACGAGGCCGTCACCGCCGATGATGCTTCCGAGACCACGTCCGAGAATGTCACTCTCGACAGCACGGTCACCGCAACCGACCTTGATGGCGACACCATCACCTATTCCCTCGACGGCCAACCGTCCGAGGGCACCGTCACCCTCAATGCCGATGGCTCCTACAGCTTCAACCCCGGCTCCGACTTCGATGACCTGGCCGTGGGCGAGAGCCGCACCGTCTCCTTCAGCTTCACCGCCGACGATGGCAATGGCTCCACCGATCAGGGCACCGTCACCATCGAGGTGACCGGCACCAATGATGCGCCGACCGCCATTGACCTCTCGGCCAACTCGGTGGATGAGAATGCCGCCGGTGCCGTCATCGGGACCCTCTCCACCACCGATGTGGACACGTCTGACACCCACAGCTACACCGTCTCCGACAGCCGCTTCGAGGTCGTCGAGGATGGCTCCGGCAACATGGTGCTGCAATTGAAGGACGGCGTCTCCCTCGATCATGAGGCAGAGGCAACGGTTACCGTGACCGTCACCTCAACCGACAATAATGGCGCCTCGGTCGCTGAGGACTTCACCATCACCGTCAACGACCTCAACGAGGCCGCCACCGCCGATGATGCATCCGAGACCACGTCCGAGAATGTCACTCTCGACAGCACGGTCACCGCAACCGACCTTGATGGCGACACCATCACCTATTCCCTCGACGGCCAGCCGTCCGAGGGCACCGTCACCCTCAATGCCGATGGCTCCTACAGCTTCAACCCCGGCTCCGACTTCGATGACCTGGCCGTGGGCGAGAGCCGCACCGTCTCCTTCAGCTTCACCGCCGACGATGGCAATGGCTCCACCGATCAGGGCACCGTCACCATCGAGGTGACCGGCACCAATGATGCGCCGACCGCCATTGACCTCTCGGCCAACTCGGTGGATGAGAATGCCGCCGGTGCCGTCATCGGGACCCTCTCCACCACCGATGTGGACACGTCTGACACCCACAGCTACACCGTCTCCGACAGCCGCTTCGAGGTCGTCGAGGATGGCTCCGGCAACATGGTGCTGCAATTGAAGGACGGCGTCTCCCTCGATCATGAGGCAGAGGCAACGGTCACCGTGACCGTCACCTCAACCGACACCAATGGCGCCTCGGTCGCAGAGGACTTCACCATCACCGTCAACGACCTCAACGAGGCCGTCACCGCCGATGATGCTTCCGAGACCACGTCCGAGAATGTCACCCTCGACAGCACGGTCACCGCAACCGACCTTGATGGCGACACCATCACCTATTCCCTCGACGGCCAGCCGTCCGAGGGCACCGTCACCCTCAATGCCGATGGCTCCTACAGCTTCAACCCCGGCTCCGACTTCGATGACCTGGCCGTGGGCGAGAGCCGCACCGTCTCCTTCAGCTTCACCGCAGACGATGGCAATGGCTCCACCGATCAGGGCACCGTCACCATCGAGGTGACCGGCACCAATGATGCGCCGACCGCCATTGACCTCTCGGCCAACTCGGTGGATGAGAATGCCGCCGGTGCCGTCATCGGGACCCTCTCCACCGTCACCATCGAGGTGACCGGCACCAATGATGCGCCGACCGCCATTGACCTCTCGGCCAACTCGGTGGATGAGAATGCCGCCGGTGCCGTCATCGGGACCCTCTCCACCACCGATGTGGACACGTCTGACACCCACAGCTACACCGTCTCCGACAGCCGCTTCGAGGTCGTCGAGGATGGCTCCGGCAACATGGTGCTGCAATTGAAGGACGGCGTCTCCCTCGATCATGAGGCAGAGGCAACGGTCACCGTGACCGTCACCTCAACCGACACCAATGGCGCCTCGGTCGCAGAGGACTTCACCATCACCGTCAACGACCTCAACGAGGCCGTCACCGCCGATGATGCTTCCGAGACCACGTCCGAGAATGTCACCCTCGACAGCACGGTCACCGCAACCGACCTTGATGGCGACACCATCACCTATTCCCTCGACGGCCAACCGTCCGAGGGCACCGTCACCCTCAATGCCGATGGCTCCTACAGCTTCAACCCCGGCTCCGACTTCGATGACCTGGCCGTGGGCGAGAGCCGCACCGTCTCCTTCAGCTTCACCGCCGACGATGGCAATGGCTCCACCGATCAGGGCACCGTCACCATCGAGGTGACCGGCACCAATGATGCGCCGACCGCCATTGACCTCTCGGCCAACTCGGTGGATGAGAATGCCGCCGGTGCCGTCATCGGGACCCTCTCCACCACCGATGTGGATGCCTCCGACACCCACAGCTACACCGTCTCCGACAGCCGCTTCGAGGTCGTCGAGGATGGCTCCGGCAACATGGTGCTGCAATTGAAGGACGGCGTCTCCCTCGATCATGAGGCAGAGGCAACGGTCACCGTGACCGTAACCTCAACCGACACCAATGGCGCCTCGGTCGCAGAGGACTTCACCATCACCGTCAACGACCTCAACGAGGCCGTCACCGCCGATGATGCTTCCGAGACCACGTCCGAGAATGTCACCCTCGACAGCACGGTCACCGCAACCGACCTTGATGGCGACACCATCACCTATTCCCTCGACGGCCAGCCGTCCGAGGGCACCGTCACCCTCAATGCCGATGGCTCCTACAGCTTCAACCCCGGCTCCGACTTCGATGACCTGGCCGTGGGCGAGAGCCGCACCGTCTCCTTCAGCTTCACCGCCGACGATGGCAATGGCTCCACCGATCAGGGCACCGTCACCATCGAGGTGACCGGCACCAATGATGCGCCGACCGCCATTGACCTCTCGGCCAACTCGGTGGATGAGAATGCCGCCGGTGCCGTCATCGGGACCCTCTCCACCACCGATGTGGACACGTCTGACACCCACAGCTACACCGTCTCCGACAGCCGCTTCGAGGTCGTCGAGGATGGCTCCGGCAACATGGTGCTGCAATTGAAGGACGGCGTCTCCCTCGATCATGAGGCAGAGGCAACGTGACTGTCACCTCACACCGTGGCTCCGGCAACATGGTGCTGCAATTGAAGGACGGCGTCTCCCTCGATCATGAGGCAGAGGCAACGGTCACCGTGACCGTCACCTCAACCGACACCAATGGCGCCTCGGTCGCAGAGGACTTCACCATCACCGTCAACGACCTCAACGAGGCCGTCACCGCCGATGATGCTTCCGAGACCACGTCCGAGAATGTCACCCTCGACAGCACGGTCACCGCAACCGACCTTGATGGCGACACCATCACCTATTCCCTCGACGGCCAACCGTCCGAGGGCACCGTCACCCTCAATGCCGATGGCTCCTACAGCTTCAACCCCGGCTCCGACTTCGATGACCTGGCCGTGGGCGAGAGCCGCACCGTCTCCTTCAGCTTCACCGCCGACGATGGCAATGGCTCCACCGATCAGGGCACCGTCACCATCGAGGTGACCGGCACCAATGATGCGCCGACCGCCATTGACCTCTCGGCCAACTCGGTGGATGAGAATGCCGCCGGTGCCGTCATCGGGACCCTCTCCACCACCGATGTGGATGCCTCCGACACCCACAGCTACACCGTCTCCGACAGCCGCTTCGAGGTCGTCGAGGATGGCTCCGGCAACATGGTGCTGCAATTGAAGGACGGCGTCTCCCTCGATCATGAGGCAGAGGCAACGGTCACCGTGACCGTCACCTCAACCGACACCAATGGCGCCTCGGTCGCAGAGGACTTCACCATCACCGTCAACGACCTCAACGAGGCCGTCACCGCCGATGATGCTTCCGAGACCACGTCCGAGAATGTCACTCTCGACAGCACGGTCACCGCAACCGACCTTGATGGCGACACCATCACCTATTCCCTCGACGGCCAACCGTCCGAGGGCACCGTCACCCTCAATGCCGATGGCTCCTACAGCTTCAACCCCGGCTCCGACTTCGATGACCTGGCCGTGGGCGAGAGCCGCACCGTCTCCTTCAGCTTCACCGCCGACGATGGCAATGGCTCCACCGATCAGGGCACCGTCACCATCGAGGTGACCGGCACCAATGATGCGCCGACCGCCATTGACCTCTCGGCCAACTCGGTGGATGAGAATGCCGCCGGTGCCGTCATCGGGACCCTCTCCACCACCGATGTGGACACGTCTGACACCCACAGCTACACCGTCTCCGACAGCCGCTTCGAGGTCGTCGAGGATGGCTCCGGCAACATGGTGCTGCAATTGAAGGACGGCGTCTCCCTCGATCATGAGGCAGAGGCAACGGTTACCGTGACCGTCACCTCAACCGACAATAATGGCGCCTCGGTCGCTGAGGACTTCACCATCACCGTCAACGACCTCAACGAGGCCGCCACCGCCGATGATGCATCCGAGACCACGTCCGAGAATGTCACTCTCGACAGCACGGTCACCGCAACCGACCTTGATGGCGACACCATCACCTATTCCCTCGACGGCCAGCCGTCCGAGGGCACCGTCACCCTCAATGCCGATGGCTCCTACAGCTTCAACCCCGGCTCCGACTTCGATGACCTGGCCGTGGGCGAGAGCCGCACCGTCTCCTTCAGCTTCACCGCCGACGATGGCAATGGCTCCACCGATCAGGGCACCGTCACCATCGAGGTGACCGGCACCAATGATGCGCCGACCGCCATTGACCTCTCGGCCAACTCGGTGGATGAGAATGCCGCCGGTGCCGTCATCGGGACCCTCTCCACCACCGATGTGGACACGTCTGACACCCACAGCTACACCGTCTCCGACAGCCGCTTCGAGGTCGTCGAGGATGGCTCCGGCAACATGGTGCTGCAATTGAAGGACGGCGTCTCCCTCGATCATGAGGCAGAGGCAACGGTCACCGTGACCGTCACCTCAACCGACACCAATGGCGCCTCGGTCGCAGAGGACTTCACCATCACCGTCAACGACCTCAACGAGGCCGTCACCGCCGATGATGCTTCCGAGACCACGTCCGAGAATGTCACCCTCGACAGCACGGTCACCGCAACCGACCTTGATGGCGACACCATCACCTATTCCCTCGACGGCCAGCCGTCCGAGGGCACCGTCACCCTCAATGCCGATGGCTCCTACAGCTTCAACCCCGGCTCCGACTTCGATGACCTGGCCGTGGGCGAGAGCCGCACCGTCTCCTTCAGCTTCACCGCAGACGATGGCAATGGCTCCACCGATCAGGGCACCGTCACCATCGAGGTGACCGGCACCAATGATGCGCCGACCGCCATTGACCTCTCGGCCAACTCGGTGGATGAGAATGCCGCCGGTGCCGTCATCGGGACCCTCTCCACCACCGATGTGGACACGTCTGACACCCACAGCTACACCGTCTCCGACAGCCGCTTCGAGGTCGTCGAGGATGGCTCCGGCAACATGGTGCTGCAATTGAAGGACGGCGTCTCCCTCGATCATGAGGCAGAGGCAACGGTCACCGTGACCGTCACCTCAACCGACACCAATGGCGCCTCGGTCGCAGAGGACTTCACCATCACCGTCAACGACCTCAACGAGGCCGTCACCGCCGATGATGCTTCCGAGACCACGTCCGAGAATGTCACCCTCGACAGCACGGTCACCGCAACCGACCTTGATGGCGACACCATCACCTATTCCCTCGACGGCCAACCGTCCGAGGGCACCGTCACCCTCAATGCCGATGGCTCCTACAGCTTCAACCCCGGCTCCGACTTCGATGACCTGGCCGTGGGCGAGAGCCGCACCGTCTCCTTCAGCTTCACCGCCGACGATGGCAATGGCTCCACCGATCAGGGCACCGTCACCATCGAGGTGACCGGCACCAATGATGCGCCGACCGCCATTGACCTCTCGGCCAACTCGGTGGATGAGAATGCCGCCGGTGCCGTCATCGGGACCCTCTCCACCACCGATGTGGATGCCTCCGACACCCACAGCTACACCGTCTCCGACAGCCGCTTCGAGGTCGTCGAGGATGGCTCCGGCAACATGGTGCTGCAATTGAAGGACGGCGTCTCCCTCGATCATGAGGCAGAGGCAACGGTCACCGTGACCGTCACCTCAACCGACAATAATGGCGCCTCGGTCGCTGAGGACTTCACCATCACCGTCAACGACCTCAACGATCCTGTAACGGCGTATGGCGGAACGGTAACGACCTCCGAAAACCAGACACTCTACGGCAATGCCTTTGCGACCGATCAGGATGGCGACAGCATTACCTACAGCGTCGTCTCGCAGCCAAGTGGCGGCACGGTATCCATGCTGGCCAACGGACAATCAAGCTTCAATCCAGGGACTGATTTTGATGACCTTGCCGTAGGCGAAAGCCGCACCGTCTCCTTCCAGTATCAGGCAGATGATGGCAACGGCAGCACCTCGGTTGCAACCGTCAACATCGTCGTAACCGGAACCAATGACGCTCCAACGGCTGTCTATCTCAGCAATGACACAGTCGACGAGAACAGCGCCGGGGCAATTATCGGGACGTTGACCACGGATGATGTGGATACGTCCGATACACACACTTACACCGTCTCCGACAGCCGTTTTGAGGTCATTGATGATGGCTCCGGCAACATGGTGCTCAAACTCAAGGACGGCGTGACCCTCGACCACGAGGCAGAGAGCGGCGGGACCATTTCCCTAACCGTCACCTCCGATGATGGCCATGGCGGAACCTATGACCTGCCAGTGACGATTACCGTTGGTGATGTCAATGAGGGGCCGACCCTCAGTGCATCGGGATCCTACAACTTCCTCTACAACGGCAGTTTCGAAATCTTCAACGGCGGAACCCACTATGGCGAAGACGGGACAGGCTGGATCGAGGATGCCTATATCGATGGCTGGACGCAAAGCGATATCGATATTCATGAAGCTGGTCACATGAGCCTTGGTGCCACCGATGGTGACTACCATGTCGATCTGGCGGAAACCTCCAACGGCACTCTCAGCCGCGAAATGGAAGGACTTGAGGACGGCACGACCTACAGTCTGTCCATCGATCTCAAATCCCGTGGTGTTACTGGCGATGGCGTGAGCGGTACAGCTGAAGAGGCGCTCGGCCAGAGCGTGGTACAGGTCATCTGGAATGGCGAAGTCATTGCCACAATCGATCCGGCTGTTGACGGACTTGGCTGGAACACCTACACGCTGGAACTGACTGCAGGTTCAGGGGATGGCACCGACACCATCACCTTTGTCGAAGTCGGTTCTGAAAACAGCTTTGGCACCCTCATCGACAATGTCCAGATTACTGACAGCGATGGCTATGGCGTGCTCGAAAACGAGACTGGAGCGGAGATCGCCGTCCTCAGCGTAGCTGATCCGGATGCTGGCGACAGCTTCACCTACACCGTCTCGGACAGCCGCTTTGAAGTCGTATCCATCGATGGGGAAACCGTTCTCAAGCTCGTGGACGGGGTCAGTCTTGACTATGAGACCGCCTCCCATGTCTCGGTCGATGTGACCGTGACAGACAGCGGCGGGCTCTCCGATACCCTGTCACTTGATATCCAGGTCGGTGATATTGATGACACCGCGAGCTATCACATGATTACCGGCAACGACTATGGCAACACCCTCAATGGCACCAGCGGAGACGACAATATCTCGGGTCTTGGCGGCAACGACACCATCAACGCCTATGC
Organism: uncultured Cohaesibacter sp.; assembly: GCF_963666525.1. Taxonomy (NCBI): domain Bacteria; kingdom Pseudomonadati; phylum Pseudomonadota; class Alphaproteobacteria; order Hyphomicrobiales; family Cohaesibacteraceae; genus Cohaesibacter; species uncultured Cohaesibacter sp. The sequence goes on along the minus strand of NZ_OY762905.1, from coordinate 2,742,358 downwards.
CGGCGATGACCTGGTCTATGGCGGAACCGGTGCCGACACGATCAATGGTGGCGATGGCAATGATGACATCTATGGTGGCTCGGATAATGACACCATCACCGGTGGTGAAGGCAATGACTTCATCAATGGCGAAGATGGGGCTGACACCATCTATGGTAACGCCGGGTCGGATTCGCTTCATGGTGAGGCCGGAAACGACTGGATCTATGGCGGTGATGGTGGCGACACCATCTATGGCGGAGAAGACAGCGACGTCCTCTTCGGCGAAGCTGGCAACGACAGCATCTTTGGCGGTTCAGGCAATGACTATCTCATCGGCGGCACAGGTGACGACTATCTCGTCGGTGGGGAGGGTGACGACACCTTCTATTATCTGGTCGGCGACGGCAACGACGTGATCGATGGCGGTTCGTCCGGCGACTGGACCGACTCGCTGGTAATCCTCGCCTTGGATGGTTCGGATACGACCAGCTACGGCACCGACTGGACCATCACCCTGACTACAGGCACCGCAACCATGGTCGACGGCAGTGATCAGATGATCCTGTCGGATGATGCAACCGGCACGATAGATTTCAGCGATGGCAGTCACATCGAGCTTGAGAATATCGACCGTGTATCTTGGTGATTATACTTACAATACAACCAGATATTCCGCAGGATTCTGCGGAATATTTTTGTGTGACTGAGCGAGCAGGGATTAACTCTATCTTAGAAACGTTCAGCTACATTCGAACCTACAAAAGAAGAAAAAAGAGGCGCCGATGTTAAACAACATAACAGACCTAGCCCGAGAAAAATCCAGCGACAAAAGACGCGAGCTGCTCGGGCGAGTAGCCGATCTGTTTTTTGATGGTGCCGAGAATCATACCGAGCAGGGCACACTTATCTTCCGCGACATTGTTCTGAAGATGCTCAACGATGTGAAACTTGAAGGCCGCGCCGAATTTGCCAACCGAGTCGCCCGGGAAGAACGCCTCCCCGCAGAGGTGGCCCTGCAGATGGCACATGACGATGTCTCCGTGGCAGGACCGATGCTGCAGCACAGCCCGGTGCTGACGGACGACGACTTTGTCAAGCTCTCCCAGACCCTGCCGGAAGAACATCTTGAGAGCATCGCACAGCGCGAGAATCTCAGCGGCACGGTGACTGATGCGCTGATCGAAAACGGCACACGCGCCGTCTGGCACAAGGTCACCCAGAACAAGGGCGCAGAGATTACGCCAAAGGGTTTCAACACCCTTGTGAACAATGCTGACGGCGACGAGATACTCCAGATCAACCTTTCTTCGCGACCGGACATCACCGAGGACGCAGCAAAGCGGCTGTTGCCTCTGTTGCCACCGGAAGGCAAGGCACGTCTGGCACAGCTGTTTGCGGAAAACTCCGATATGGCCAACACCCTTATCGACAACGCCAGACAGGCGGTCAGGGATCAGACGGCTCCGGGACGCCAGAAGCGCCTTGAAGCCAAGCTGGTCATTGCGGACGTCAAGGACGGCAAGCTCGACATGTCGGATGGCCTCATCCAACTGGTTGAGACCAACCGCGGACCAGACATCGTCATGTTCCTGTCCGCGATGACGGATCTGGAAGAACCGATCGTCTCAAACGCATTGTATCAGGCCAATGACGAACCGATCAGCCTGTTGTGCAAATCCATCGATGTCAGCAATTCCGCCTTTGCCAAGCTCATGGGACTGAAGGCTGACAAGCTCAACCGGGGGCTGGCCGACACCGGACGCAGCGTGGCCCATTACAAGGAGCTGGACATTTCTTCAGCCCAGCGCGCCATGCGATTCGTTTACATGCGCAAGAGCCTCAACGGCAAGAAGGTCGGCTGATACGGGGGCTTCCAGCCTCAATGCCGATCATCAAGCGCATCAATGGACAAAAAAGGGTGGTTCCTGACCACCCTTTTTTCATTCTTGTGACTGGAGAAGCGCACCAATCAGACGGCTTCTGCAGGCTTTTTCTCTTCGTCTGCCTCTTCCGGTCCGGAGGTATCCTCTCCGCTCTCGGAGCTGGAGGCATCCGGACTCAGAATCTCCGCAAGGGCATCGCGCGACAGGCTGCCCACGAAGTCACCTTCCTCATTGACCACTGGCACCGGATAGTCCGACGCCAGCGTTTCGGGCAACACGGCTTCGAGCACGGCATCCGGCGCAATTGGCTCCAGATCCTCATAATGCTCTTCACTGAGCGCGGCCGTCTTGTCTTCCTGATAGTATTCCTCGAGGCTCTCCTGCGAAAGCACGCCCTGATAGCCATCATCCGTCACGTGGAAGGCATAGTCATCCTTGTGCGCGCGCATCTGCTTGAGGGCACCTTCGATCGTGGTCGCCGTAATGCGGAAGCCCTGAGGCTGCATGACGGTTTCAACGGTCAGCGCCCGGGCACGGTTGACGTCTCGGACAAAGGCCTCGACATAGTCTGTTGCCGGGTTTAGCAGGATCTCTTCGGGCTTGTCGTCCTGCACCAGCTCGCCGTCTTTCAGAATGGCGATGTTGTTGCCCAGGCGCAGGGCCTCGTCGAGGTCATGGGTGATGAAGATGATCGTCTTCTGCAGCTTGTCCTGCAGCTCGATCAACTGGTCCTGCATTTCAGAGCGAATGAGCGGATCAAGCGCCGAGAACGCTTCGTCCATCAGCAGAATATCGGCATTGGTGGCAAGCGCACGGGCAAGGCCGACACGCTGCTGCTGGCCACCGGAAAGCTGCGCCGGATACTGGTTTTCATAGCCGGCAAGCCCCACCGTTTCGAGCCATTCAACGGCACGATCGTTGGCTTCCTTCTTCTTGACGCCCTGAATGGTCAGTCCGAAGGTGACGTTGTCGAGCACCGTGCGATGCGGCAACAGACCGAAGCGCTGAAACACCATGGACATCCGGTGGCGGCGGAACTCTTCGAGTTCCCGGGCCGAAAGGGTCATGACATCAACGCCACCGACGAGGATCTGGCCTTCGGTTGGTTCGATCAGCCGGTTGAAATGGCGGATGAGGGTCGACTTACCCGAACCGGACAGCCCCATGATCACCGAGATATCCCCTTCCCTGATGGTCAGGTTGATATCCTTGAGTCCAAGCGTGTGGCCGGTGCGGGCGAGAATCTCGTCCTTGCTCAACCCTTCATGCACCAGCGGCATGTGGACCTTGGGTTCTGGGCCGAACAGCTTGTACAGCCCTTTGACTTCAATCAGTGTATCGCTCATCAGTGGGCTCCCTTCATGTGCTTCTGGCTCCGTTTGGCATAGGCCTGGGAGACCCGGTCGAAGATGATGGCCAAAGCGACGATTGCCAGACCATTGAACAGGCCGAGCGTGAAATACTGATTCTGGATCGACTTGAGAACCGGCTGGCCGAGGCCTTTCACCCCGATCATCGAGGCAACGACGACCATGGCGAGCGCCATCATGATGGTCTGGTTGATACCAGCCATTATGTTGGGCATTGCCAGCGGAATCTGTACGTTGAACAGGCGCTGCCAGCCATTGGCACCAAATGCCGTTGCCGCTTCCAGTACCTCCTTGTCAACCAGTCGGATACCAAGATTGGTCAGGCGGATAACCGGCGGAATGGCATAGATCACCACGGAAATGAGCCCCGGGATCTTACCGATCCCCAAGAGCATGACCACCGGAATGAGATAGACGAAGGCCGGCATCGTTTGCATCACATCGAGGATGGGGGTCATGATTTTCTGGAAGCGGTCGGACCGCGCCATGCCAATGCCAACGGGAATGCCGAGGAGAATCGAGATCAGCGTGCAGACCGTGATCATCGACAGCGTCGACATGGTATCTTCCCACATGCCGAAATAGCCCACCAGCAACAGGGAAATCACGACACCGACGAGCAGCTTCCAGGAGCGGCTGGCGTAAAAGACAATGGCCCCGATGACCAGAATGATGATCGGCCAGGGCGTTGTGATCAGAAGTTTTTCGAACCAGACCAGAAAAGACAGGACTGGATGGAAAAAGCCCTCAATCACATCACCGTATTCACGCGAGAACGCCTTGTAGGCCCCATCGAGCGTTTTTCGTATAGCCAGCAGATCAAGGCGATCCAACTGGGGGAATTTCGTTAGCCATGACGCATCCGCCATATAGTGTCTCCTATTCTTGTCTCGAGACGGCGGATATTGTTCTTGTTGATCCGCTTAGCGGCAAACGCCACCTCGATTTTCATAACTCATCGCCTTCTCTGCCCCGCAAAACGGGCCGGGGGAGAAAGGCAGCCCCCTCACGAAAGAACCCGGGCGACAGAAACCGCCCGGGGAAACAAATTGCCAGATCTGGCCAGATTACATCGCGTCGACGGCCGTCTTGACCTTTGCGGCGATGTCTTCAGGCAGCCACTTGGTCCACTGGTCGGCATTATTCTGCATGTAGTAGATTGCCGCGATTTCGCCATCTGCCTGGTTGTCTTCCATCCATGCCAGAAGCTCGTTCATCTGGGAGTTCTTGAAAGAAAGCTTGCCGAGGAAATCCATGATCTCCGGATGCGACTTGGCGAACTCACCCGTGGTTACGGCCTGAACCAGAGACGGCGGATACATGGTCGGCTTGGGATCCATGCAGTCTTCCTGCGTGATGCAGCCTTGGAACATGTCTTCGTCAATGCCCGAGCCGAAGTCGACCTTGGTCATCTTGTATTTGCCAAGAACGGCGGTCGGGGCCCAATAGTAGCCGAACCAGGCTTCCTTGCGCTCATAGGCCTTGGCGATCGCACCGGCGAGGCCAGCGCCCGAACCCGGATCGACAATTTCAAAACCGGCATCCTCAAGTTTCAGGGCACGGAACAGATTGCCGGAGCTGATCTGACAGTTCCAGCCAGCCGGGCAGCCATAGAAAGCGCTCTTTTCCGGATCTTCCGGATGGGTGAACAGCTTGGCATTCTTGATCACACCTTCGATGGTTGCGAGGCTCGGGTCCTTCTCGACCATGTAGTCAGGTACCCAGAAACCCTCTTCCCCACCATCGGAAAGGGACTTGCCGGCAATCGCCAGACGCCCCTCGGCGACACCCTTGTCAATGGCTTCGCGCATCGAGTTGGACCAGAATTCCGGCGCAATGTCAGGTTCGCCCTTTTCTGTCATCGACGCACCGGTCGGCATGGTATCGCCAGGAACCATCTCGGCTTCACAGCCAAAGCCGTGTTCCAGGACAATACGGTCGATATTGCCGATCAGGGTGGCCGAGTTCCAGTTCATATCGGCGATCTTCACCGAACCACAGTCGGCTGCCTGCGCGGAAATGGCCGTGCCAGTCACCATCAGGGCAGCGATCAATAGGCGTTTCATATTCTACCTCCAAGAGTAGCTATTCAAATTCGTTCGAACTTGGCGCAGTCTGGCTCAAAGCCACCGCGCCGAACCTGCAAATTTCTAGCGGCGTGCGATCTGGGACCGGTCCGCCCTCATACCGCCGGGCACATGAACGCGCGCGGCGAACAAAAAGAATAAAATTCACAACTCGCCCCAAAAAATCAGTCAAAACAGACCGACAAATGGTCGAGATTTTTCTACGCGCGCAAATCTAACAATTCCCTCCACCATCCGTCAATGGAATATCCGTATGAAAATGGTTGTTCGATCTCGCACATCGCCATTCGTGAAATTTTTATTTCTATAAGATTTTTGGATAATCTTGAATTTGATCATATTGATCGTTATTATTATAATAATTCTTTTATACGCCTTCAATAATATTGATTTTGTAGGGAAATTTATTTTGCAGATGCTGGTCCCAAATCTCGTTTCAGGGGCCTTTCGCGCAGTGGCGCAAGTCTTCATCTGCACAAATACTGGCACGACAAATCGCTCCCTGACACAGTTTGCGCTGCGGGGAAATTGTTGATTTTTATTGACTTTGTTTTGGGCAGCTGGGGAAATGTGGCCAAAAGAAGGCACGGCTTTGCGATGCCTGTGTTCAACAACGCAAGCCTGCAAGGTACAAATCCGGGAAGAGAAGTCCTATTCGCCTTCGCCAAACAGGTCGCCAATCAGCGCATTGAGCGCATCAACGACAGCCTGCGCGTCATTGCCTTCGGCAACCACGTCAATGGCGCAGCCAGGAGCCGCTGCCAGCATCATCAGGCCCATAATGGACGTGCCACACACCGTCTGGCCATCCTTTGAAACAGAAACCCGTGCGTCAAACCGGTCAACCAACTGCACAAATTTTGCCGAGGCACGTGCGTGCAGGCCACGTTTATTCTTGATGATCAGGCGGTCGGAAACTGAAACCTGGGACACGGAAACCGTTATCTTTCTAGTTGAGCTGAGTGCATTTCATTGAAAGCTTTGCATGAAAATATTGACGGTTCATTTACCATCTCGATCCCGCTGTCGGCCAACCGTCCATGCCGACAGCGCAAGCTCCGGGGCTATTCGCCCGACAACAGCTTGCTTGCGATATTGATATATTTGCGCCCTGCGTCACAGGCTTCGTTGACAGCCTCGTCCAGAGTGCGATCCGCCCGAACACTGGCCAGCTTGATCAGCATGGGCAGGTTGACACCGGCCAGAACCTCGATCCGGCTCTCGTCCATCACAGAAATCGCCATGTTGGATGGCGTGCCACCGAACATGTCTGTCAGCAGAACCACGCCCTTATCGCTGTCGACGGCTTCAACCGCATCGAGAATATCCTGACGTCGCTGCTCCATATCGTCATCGGGACCAATACAAATGGTCTCGATCCTCTGCTGAGGACCGACGACATGTTCCAACGCCGCTCGAAATTCCTCGGCCAATCGACCATGGGTTACAAGGACAAGACCAATCATGATGTCTCTGCTCTCCTTCTTGGCGAAGTCACAAGACTTCTCTTACTTTCAGTCCGGCATTGAGGCGGACCATCTCCCGAAGCTGAAGTATCGCCTATCATGACCACTCGATAGGCGAACGCAAGCCCAAAAGTCCAAGCCAAACCCCTAAAGCGGTTCCTTCCATGTGGATAGAAGGGCGAATATCAGATCCATGGCTTCTATGACCGAATGCCGTGGAACCGACAAATGGGCGATCGGCTGGTCAAGGCAGGTCCGTGTCCTCTGCTCACGGGAAGGCATCCGTTCTATGTCATCCGGATCACACAAATCAACGAGCAAATGCATCGGTGCATGATCGACAAAATGCCCGGATCCGACCGAAATAACGCCCAGACCGCGGACTTCCTGCAATCCGCGGGTCGCCTTGGGGCCAAAAGCAAGCAGTTGATATCCTTCTCCGCTTGCTTCTTGTCCCGCTTCTGCTGCCACAGATGGTGCCCATGTGCCCTTGACTTTGGAGGGAACGCGCACCAGCTGGACATAATCGTCACTGACGAGCACCGAGTTGAGGGACAGGGCCTGCGCCTCGCGTCTCAGGGAACGCTGCAACAACGACTTGCCCGAGCCGCTCTCACCATTGAGCAGGATGCCATGGGGACCTATGACCAGGGCTGCCGCATGCATGATTTGTCTGGGGCAGTCGGGATCGAGATCCCTGGGCAAATCGAAAAGCGGCCCGTCACTGGTCCGCTCGCTGTGTCGATCGAAATATAAGGACATCAGGTTCCTCCCCCGGGTCGCTGCAACCATTTCCAGTCTAGACAGTTTGGTCCGACTTTGGCTCAGGCTTTTTCGTCGCACTCTGGGGCACCGCCGGGAAGCGAACGGTGAAGCGGGCGCCAAGTACGGCCACATCCTTGCTGTCGCCATCCGCTTCACGGTCTGTCGTCCCAACCGGCGCTGTGCGGTTCGAGGCTTCAATGGTGCCGTGGTAGGCTTCAACGATCTGCTTGGAAATCGACAGGCCAAGGCCGGAGTTCTGCCCGAAATCCTCATTCTGAGGACGATCGGTGTAGAAGCGCTCGAAGACGCGGGACACATCTTCGGCCTGAATGCCCGGTCCATCATCTTCGACGATGACTTCCACCCAGTGGGCTGCCTGACTGAGGCAAACCCGGACCTCGCCCCCTTCCTGTGTGAAGGAGCGCGCATTGTCGACAAGGTTGACAAAGACCTGCCCGAGCCGGCTGTCGTTGCCCCTCACGTGGAACAGCTTGTCCGGTCCTGCCTTGTCATGGCGATCAGGCTTTTCTGTCCTGTGAGACTCTTCTAGGCCCTTGTCCAGATCAAGCCGCACGCGGATTCCGTTCTTGGAACCGATCTCGTCCTGAATGGACACGATGGTTTCCAGAAGGGCGCGCAGATTGATCTCGTCCGATTCCTGACGCGCCAGTTCCGCATCCAGTCGCGAGGCGTCGGAGATGTCGGAAATCAGACGGTCCAGACGACGCACATCATGCAGAATGATGCTGACAAGCCGCTCCCGCGATTCGGGCTTCTTGGCCAGCGGCAGGGTTTCCACAGCCGAACGCAGGGAGGTCAGCGGGTTTTTCAGCTCGTGTGCCACATCGGCAGCAAAGGCCTCGATGGCGTCCATGCGCTGATAGAGCGTGTTGGTCATGTCCCTGAGGGACTGGCTGAGCTGGCCGATCTCGTCCTTTCGATCCGAGAAATCCGGAATTTCCTCGCGGTCCTTGACGCCTCGGCGCACTCGCTCGGCCGCTTCCGACAGCTTGCGCACCGGACCGGCGATGGTGCCGGCCAACAGAATCGACATGGTTCCTGTAACCAGCGCAGCAATCAGGAAGACACGCAGGATGCCCCAGCGCTCAGCCTCGACGATCTTGTCGATGTCGCCATCACGCGTCGACAGCAGCAGCGCTCCGGTGATGATGCGCGACCGCTGGATAGGCACGGCCACCGAAACGATGAGGCGACCTTTTTCATTGACCCGGACGATGGAGGCCGATGAGCCGTCAAGCGCCTTTGCCACCTCGGGATAGCCGCGCCCGTCCGTGTTGGTCATCTCTTTATAAAGAGGCAAGTCCGCCTGTCGCAGCCAGCTGATGAAGCGTGCCCAGCGATCACTCCAGCTGTCGGATTGCTCGGTCACGGGTTCTGGCAGGTTGAACCGCAGGATGCCCGCCGAATGAAGCTGGTTGGAATCAACAACCAGATTGCCTGCCAGATCGTAGATCCGCGCGCGCGTATCGGTCGGAGAAATCGCGGCGCGCAGAATCGGCGCGGCCTTTTCTGGGTCGATCGGAAATTCGAAATAGCTAAAAGTGTCGTCCGCCGGCGAGAAGCTTTCGCCAGCCTGCAGTTCAAGAAGCCGTTCGGGATTGATGGTGATCGCGTCCGTATCAGAGGCGGCAGAGGCAGCAACCGCACCGGCAATGATCTTGCCCTGGGTCAGCATCGAAGTCACCCGGGCGTCAATCAACCCTTCGCGAAACTGGTTGAGATACAGAATGCCGAGCACCAGCACCGCCAGAGCGGCGACGTTGAGAAAGACGATGCGGCGGGTGAGCGAGGAAAAGGCGGCGGTGTTGGACAGGCGACCGAGAATCAACTTAAGGCGCCGCGACATGACTGTCTTGCGACGGCCCTTGTGGGTCGTTCCCGGCTGATCCTTTTTCTGGTTGCTTCGCAACAGCATGTATCTCTCAACAGTTCGGAGCGGCCATTGCCCGCAGGCGACCACTCCGTCCGGCCAAACCGGAGGCGACCGGTAGCTGGCCGCCATTTTTCACTTGCAGGACTTCGAACCGAACCGTCCGGTCTGCCGACCCGCCGCCCCTGGCGCCTCAATGTTTGAGCTTTGGCCGTGAAACAGCCAACACGTCCTGCGGCGAATCCGGGTCTATTCTTCCCTGAAACGATATCCCACGCCGTAGAGTGTTTCGATCATATCAAAGCTGTCGTCAACTGCCTTGAATTTCTTGCGCAGGCGTTTGATGTGGCTGTCAATGGTCCGGTCGTCGACATAGACCTGATCCTCATAGGCGGCATCCATCAGGGCGTTGCGGCTTTTGACGACGCCGGGACGCTGGGCCAGAGAGTAGAGAATGAGAAATTCGGTAACGGTCAACGTAACCGGCTTTCCATCCCAATTGCAGGTGTGACGTTCCCGATCCATGGCCAACAGGCCGCGTTCCAGCAAATCGGACTTGGCGGTGGTGGCACCGGTTTTGACAGCCGTTTCCCTTGCCTGGGCCCGGCGCAGAACCGCCTTGACACGCTCGACAAGCAGACGCTGGGAGAAGGGCTTATGAATAAAGTCGTCCGCGCCCATTTTCAGGCCGAACAGTTCGTCGATCTCGTCATCCTTGGATGTCAGGAAGATGACGGGCAGATCGGTCTTCTGGCGCAGACGGCGCAGAAGTTCCATGCCATCCATGCGCGGCATCTTGATATCAAGAATGGCAAGGTCCGGCAGGGCATGCAGCAGTCCCTCGAGACCGGATGCGCCGTCGGTGTAGGTGTCGACTTTATATCCTTCCGCTTCCAGTGCGATAGAAACCGACGTCAGAATATTGCGATCATCGTCGACAAGAGCAATCGTTGCCATGCCGTTTCCTTTCCTTCTCTGTCCTTCATGCGAAGCCATCGTATCAGACTGGCAAGAACACAAGCACCATAAATGCGCACTGTTTCGTTATAAAGACCCGCTTTCGGGGCAGCTTGGCCAAAACCGGCAACCATGCCCACTTCTGGCAGGCGCCTCAGCATCTCAGCTTCCGTCACTCCGCACTTTCCAAGCCCAATTTAGGGATGAAGCAGCGAAACGCCAAGGCTTGCACGTTATGGGCGGCAGATGGTTATCCAGTGTAATTCACAGGATAATCGTCCCAATCGGTCCAAAAAAGCGATTTTCATCGATTTAAATTTTGGCCCGCCCGATTTGCGCCCGATCCTTGCTCCCCTCGTCCATTGCAGGACTAGATTTGGAAAGCTGCAAAATTGTGGCAGCTAAAATTTGTTCACAGATAGGTGCCGAATTCGAGCACTCTATCACGAATCCCCGATTTCTGCGGTTTTCGACTTTAGTGGTAGACGGGCGGCAACTTTAACAAGAAGTGGTGCCCCGCGCTCCCCCTCAATAAGACCAGCTATCAAATGAAAAGATGCTGGGATATGAGGGAGCGGTCACGGGACGGGTTCATGACCGACTTTGCGAAATATCAACGACAGACCCTGAAGGGGTCGGTATGAAATGCGCGAGTTCGACAAAAGGACTGTTGCGGCGCTGCTGCCGGGAGTTAGAGGACGAGGCAAAGCAGCCCCACAGGAGGTAGAGAAAGACAGAAGAGCGGATCAATCCGACAGGTTAAATCGACTTCCGCAGGCCTTTGCGCGAACCTCCGGTCAACGTCATTCAGGCATTGGCCGGGCTGGCAGTTACTGTCAGTTTCCCACAACCTAAGTGTGTCTCAAGGGGCTTGAAAAGTGAAACAATTCGGCACGTGGAACGAATCCAATGGCGTTGACAAACTCGGTCTTCGCAATCTCGCTGGCGTTCATTACAACTATCGTTTTCCTAAGCTGGTAGAAGAAGCGCTGGCTCGCAAAGAAGGGCGCCTGATCGAAGGCGGTGCCTTTGCTGTGGATACCGGCAAACATACCGGCCGTTCCCCAAAGGATAAACATACCGTTCGCGACGCTACCACCGAAAACACCATCTGGTGGGACAACAACAAAGCCATGACTCCTGAAGCTTTCGATCTTCTCTATGAAGACATGATGGCTTATGCAGAAGGCAAAGAGCTGTTTGTTCAGGACCTGTACGGCGGCGCTGACCTTGATCACCGCATCAATACCCGTATCGTTACCGAGCTGGCTTGGCAGTCTCACTTCATCCGCAACATGCTGATCCGTCCGGAATATGCCGACCTGGCAGATTTCGTTCAGGAACTGACTGTTATCGACTTCCCAGGCTTCCTCTGCGACCCTGCAAAATATGGCGTTCGCTCCGAAACCTGCATCGCGCTGAACCTGACCAAGAAAATCATTCTGGTTGCTGGTACGTCCTACGCTGGTGAAATCAAGAAATCTGTCTTCACCACGCTCAACTACCTGCTGCCTGAAAAGAAAATCATGCCAATGCACTGCTCTGCAAACGTTGGCGACAATGATGACACCGCTATCTTCTTCGGCCTGTCCGGTACCGGCAAGACCACCCTGTCTGCTGACCCGAACCGCACCCTGATCGGTGACGACGAACACGGCTGGGGCGAAAACGGCGTGTTCAACTTTGAAGGTGGCTGCTACGCAAAAACCATCAACCTGTCCGCTGAAGCCGAACCGGAAATCTTTGCAACCACGCACACCTTCGGTGCAATCGTTGAAAACATGGTTATCGATCCAATCACCGATAAGCCTGACTTCAAGGATGGTTCCAAGACCGAGAACACCCGCGTTTCCTATCCGACCTACTTCATCCCGAACGCTTCGGAAACCGGCCGCGCTCCTCAGCCGAAAAACATCATCATGTTGACCGCTGACGCTTTCGGTGTTCTGCCTCCGATCGCAAAGCTGACCCCGGAACAGGCTATGTACCACTTCCTGTCCGGTTACACCGCTAAAGTTGCCGGTACGGAAAAAGGCGTTACCGAGCCAGAAGCTACCTTCTCCACCTGCTTCGGTGCTCCTTTCATGCCTCGTCATCCTTCCGAGTATGGCAACCTGCTGCGTGAAATGATGGAAAAACATCAGGTTACCTGCTGGCTGGTTAACACCGGTTGGACCGGTGGTGCTTATGGCGTCGGTTCCCGTATGCCTATCAAAGCAACCCGCGCCCTGCTGACCGCAGCTCTGGACGGCTCCCTGAACGACATGGAATTCCGTACCGACGAAGTCTTCGGTGTTGAAGTTCCTGTAGCCGTTCCTGGCGTTGACACCACCCTGCTGACGCCACGCGACACCTGGGCTGACAAGGCTGCATTCGATGCCATGGCTACCAAGCTGGCTGGCATGTTCGTCAAGAACTTCGAATACTACCTGCCGCACGTCGACGACGCTGTTAAGGCTGCTGGCCCGAAAGCCTAAGTCTCGAAAGCCTAAGTCTGGCAGACCAGATCCTATCTGGAAAACTTTCGGAAAGGCCCGCCAATCGGCGGGCCTTTTCTTTTTGACCAAACCAAGCGCCACTGCCCTACCATGCAAGCTTCGGAGCCATCCTTCTGGTACCTCGGCCCAGGCTCATACTCCGTCTTGTGCAGGCGCCTCGCGATCCTCGATCAGCCTTTCGCTATTTGCGCCTTTTGCAGAATAGAATCGATAATGAAAAGGTGCCAAAGTCGCTTCGGCTCGCTCAGGTAGTTTCCCTTACGAAAGCTCCCCTATTTTGCAATGCATAATCACGCCAGTTTTCATGAGCGGGAGGAAGGATTCATCATGTTCATTCGCAAAGAAGCCCCCGGAGACGCGGATGCGATACGCTCATTGACCGAGGCAGCCTTCGCGTCGGTTCCCTACAGCAACGGATCAGAAGGCAGAATCATCGACCAGCTACGTACCGATGGAGATCTTACGATCTCGCTGGTCATGGACGACGATGGCACTGTAGTGGGCCACATCGCCTTTTCACCGATCAAGATCGACGGCAAGGAAGACAAATGGTATTGCCTTGGCCCCATCTCGGTTGAGCCGGACAAGCAGCGTCAGGGCATCGGCAAGGCCCTGATCGGAGAAGGCCTGCGCCGGCTTCGAGCCCTCGGGGCAAACGGCTGTACGCTGGTTGGTGACCCCGCCTATTATGGTCGCCTCGGCTTCAGAAGCGACGGGCGATTGCGCTACAAGTCGCTAAACCCGTCCCTGATCCAGCGGATGGTCTTTCAGGGCGTCCCGCCAAAGGGCGATCTGACCCACGCCGACGCTTTCGAGCATGTTCTATTGGCGAGCTGATCGGCTCAAAGGGTCACGATGATCGGCCCCTTTTTGCCGATGACAATCGTGTGCTCAAACTGCGCCGTCAGACATCCGGGCGTGAATAGTTCCCATTCTCGCTCGCCGTCTGCGGCGTAGGTTGCGCCGGTGGAAAGGAATGGCTCGACGGCAATCACCATGCCCTCCTGCAGCTTGCGCTGATCGCGCCGATCCGGCACGGCATAGATTTCCGGCCGGTCATGCAGGGTGGAGCCAACGCCGTGACAGCCAAGCAGATTCTCGATGATCGTATAGCCACCAGCCTTTGCCACCTTTTCGAAGGCCTTGGGGATGACCTGCATCGACTGCCCGGCACGCGCCAGAGCAATGGCGTCGTCACGTGCCCGTTTGGCGGCCGCGACCAGCGTCTGCTTTTCCGGAATCACCGGCGGGACGATGAAGGTCGCCCCGGCATCGGTGAAATAGCCGTCCTTGCTGGCAGAGACGTCGATATTGACCAGATCTCCCGGCTTCACGGTCTGGCTGTCCGCCCAGCCGTGAGCGATCACAGGTTCGATGGAAATGCAGGTGGCGCCGGGAAACTTGTAGACGGATTCCGGCGCAGACACCGCTCCTTCCTCATCCAGAATACGGCGCGCAAGATCATCCAGTTCCTTCGATGTGATACCCGGCTCGAGGGCGGCTCCCATCTCACGGATAGCACGCGCAACGGCCCTGCCGCAGGCCTTGAGGCCCTGAAGCTGTTCTTCGGATTTTACGATCATGGATGGATGCCTGTCTGAAAGCGGATATGAACTCCGGCCATCAGTAACGCAAAAGGCCTGCCGACTGCAAGGCTTCTGTGCTCTTTGCGTACCCGACCGGATACGCCCTCCCACGAAGACGGATGACAAAAAGCCCGCCACGTAGAACGGGGCGGGCGGCATGCTTCTGGCGCTCGGTCAAAGACCGCGCTGACGGTCTATTTGATAGCCCAGAGGGTGACGGAACCGGACACCTCGTTGGCAACCGCGATCATCGGCTTGCCATTGGGGCTGTCCTTGCCATCAATGAATTTGATGCCTTCCGGCGCGATGTCGCCTGCGGTCAGCTTTTCCGATTCGCCATCGAGCTTGACGTTGCTGGCGTAGGTGACATAGGACGCCTTGGCCGGATCGGTGATGTCATAGACGACGATTCCGCTCATGCGCTCCAGACCAACAAAGGCATAGAGCTTGCCGTCGATTTCGGCCAGTTCCAGGGCTTCCGGTTCAGTGCCCTTGTCATCGGAACGGCTGTCAAAGCTTTCAACTGCCCCTTCACTGTTGAAGGCAGTCGGCTGAAGCTCGGCCATCTTGGCTTCGATTTCGTCAGCGGAGTCAAACACCATCTCGCCAGCTTCGTTGAAGATCGAGAAGGAGCGGCCGCCGTAGCCATAGAGCACATCGAAGTCACCATCGCCATCGGTATCGCCCTGCGCGGTGGTGATTTTCAGACGGCCAAGATTTTCCTTCTTCTGCAGCTCTTCGGCATTCGGGAAAGCCGTCGGATCCAGCTTGATGTCCTTGACGCGGGCTTCTTCGGAATAGCCGTCATAGTCGCGGCTGTCGCCTTCGTTCGACATGACTACATAGTTGACGCCATCCTTCGTGAAGGCCTTGACGGTGTCCGGCATGCGGAAGGAAAGCACCGGCCAGTTCTTGCGGTTGATGCCGCCGTCCTTGTCGGACAGATCGGCCTTGACCTTGGAATAGTCCTGAAAGCCAAGTGAAAACACCTTTTTCAGCGTTGCGGTTTCCGTGTCGATCACGGCAATGGCGTTGCTTTCCTGCAGGGAGACAAAGGCGGTCTTGCTATCGGGCGTGATGGCAACATATTCCGGCTCGATCTGCTGCTCGAAGGAAACGCCCTCCGGCGCGGCAGTGTGGAAATCGGCGCCAAAGTCTTCCGCCTTCAGTTTGGAGAAGGATACGGTTTTCACCTCAAGCGACGGAATGGCGACGATGGAAACGGTGCCGACTGGATCGGTCTTGAAATCATCAGACGGTTCACCTTCGTTGGCGACCATAACGAATTCACCGTTTGGCGAGAAGACGACACAATCCGGCAGGGCGCCAAGCTCAACGTCGCCGACCAGCGTTCCATCGGTCTTGTAGATGACCAGTTTACCGTTGGCCTGCTTGTCCCTGTTTTCGACTGCAATGGCAACATAGTCGCCGTGAACATCAACCGAATTCGCGCCCTTGCCGAAATTCGTGACGTTCAGTTCGCCGAATTTTTCGATCTTTGACGGATTGGCAATATCCAGCACATCGATTGCCTTGTCATGGCCGTTGACAACATAGAGCTTCTTGCCCTCTTTGTCATAGGCGACAATCTCGGCCGCACCTTCGTCGAACACCTTGTTTTCATAGCTGGCGATCGGCTCAAGGGTGAGCGCTGCGGCTTCAGTGGCGACTGGCAGGGCAAAGCAGCTTGCAAGAAGCAGCGCCCGGGAAACGGATTTGAACATGGAACCCTCTTGGATGGCTGATAATCTGTGAGATGCTTTAGCGAAGGCAGATGACAGCCGGATGACTGAGACAAAGACCCGACAACGACTGATCGCGCCACGGCAAATCGGCGCTGAGCTGGCAATTGCTCATCAAGGGCCCGGAAAGTCACCGTTTTTGTCGGCCAAACAAGATTTGCAGAAAGGACCGCTTTTCCTTGTCCCCGGACAGATATAAAAGGAATGGAATTCGTCGTCAGTTTCCGGAGAATGAAATGTGTCGCTGGGTCGCATACAAGGGACAACCTGTTTTTCTCGAGCATTATGTGACAACTGCGGATCACTCGCTGATTCATCAGAGTCTGCATGCTGAGCGCGGCAAAACCGTCACCAACGGCGACGGGTTCGGAATCGGCTGGTATGGCGCCAAGGAAAATCCGGGTCTCTACCGGGAGATCCTGCCTGCCTGGAACGACACCAACCTCAAGAGTCTGGCCGCCCAGATCCAGTCTCCACTGTTCTTCGCCCATGTCCGCGCCTCGACCGGCACAGCAACAAACCGCTGCAACTGCCACCCGTTTGCCTATGGAAAATGGATGTTCATGCACAATGGCCAGATTGGCGATTATCATCTGGTGCGCCGCGAGCTCGAAACCCAGTTGGGCGATGCCTTTTATGAACACCGCTTTGGCAGCACGGATTCGGAGCTACTGTTCCTGCTTGCCATTCAGGAAGATCTGCAGTCCTGCCCTGTTAAGGCGATGCGCACGGTTCTGCATCGCGTTCACAAGGCGATGAAGGACAAGGGGATCGACGCGCCGTTGCGGTTCACATCATGCCTGTCAGACGGCAAGCGCCTGTGCGGGTTCCGTTGCTCAACCGACCATCATGCCCCGTCGCTCTATTACCGTCGCTATGAGAATGGCGATGTGGTGCTGGTGTCCGAGCCGATCGACCGGCAGTCGGAATGCTGGATCGAAGTGCCGCAGGACCAGGCAGTCTGCTTCAAGGCCGACGGCAACATGTCCCAGACCGAAATGCAGATCCAGTAGGCAACATCCGCGTCAAGGCCTACCTGCCCGCGACACTCGTATTGGTCAGTTGAAGAGATTGAACTGGGTCCACTGATCCTTGGGCACTTCATCGCCCTTGGTGACGTCGAGATTGAGGACTTCCATCTGGTCCTTGCTGGTGTCGCACGAATAGCTCACCTTGTACCAGTGCCCGTTGCGCCGGTAGGCGGCGCCGTCAGCCGTTACCGTGTTGTCATTGATCTGCGGGCTGGAGAAGGTGTAGTCCACCAGGCGATCCGCATCGAGTTTGCCCATCGCATCCATGTTGCAGACTTGTACCATGCGTTCCTGCGGCGCCATGTCCTTGAGCCAGTTGCGCACCTTGCTATCCATCGCGTAGGCGGTTAGCGGGCAGGAACTCGCGACGACCAGAAACAGCGTGAGCGAGAGTTTTCCGGTTTGGGATTTCATTCCGTTGACCTTTTGGTTCTTGTCATCTTGACGGGGAGCTCCAACCGAACGGCTTCGGGAGCATGGCAAGCCCGGGTGCCGGTTTGTTTCGTTTTGAAAACACTCCAGACTGCAAGGCCTTATGTGCCTTTCAAATGCGTTCAAAGTTTGACAAATCGCACCCTGCACGCAGCATCGGAGCTAGTGGTTAATATTCTGTTTACCATAAATTCCACAGAGGCCGAGATAGCTGTGTACCCCACAATTCAACGGCTCCATGTGTGGTTGCAGACCGCCGCAAAGCGCGGTATTGATTAACTCATATGCTAATATGCCAGTTTAGTTTCCACGATACGATTGGTCCCACCCCGCCGTCCAACCGCCATTTGGCCGTAGTTTTATGTGCTCGATCGCCCCTCAGGGGTCAAGGCCGGACCGCATGTTCGATGGCCAGCCCCAAGAGGGCTGAGCCAGAAGGACGCAGTGGGGCCAACCCGAAAGGCACGGAGAGCGTTTGCGATGAAACAAGTCAAGATTACCTATATCGGCGGCGGCAGTCAGCAATGGGCGCTGCGCCTGATGGCCGATCTGGCGCTGTCCGACAAGCTGACCGGCAGCCTCGTGCTTTATGACATAGACCATGCCGCCGCTCTGAAAAACAAGGAGATCAGCGCCCGGATTTTCGACAAGCCCGGCGCGTGCAGCCGCTTTGTTGTGGAGGTTGAAGATAGCCTCGATGAGGCCCTCAGGGGAGCCGATTTCGTCGTCATCTCGATTGAGCCGGGGCCAACAGAGAAGCGGTTCATCGACCTCAAGATCCCGGAAAAATACGGCATCTTCCAGACGGTCGGCGACACCACTGGTCCGGGAGGCATCGCCCGCGCCATCCGCTCGATCCCGACCATGGCCGAGTTTGCCCACCGTATCATGGCCGTCTGCCCCGATGCGTGGGTGATCAACTATACCAATCCGATGGCCTGGTGCACGGGAGCGCTCTATGCCGCAGAGCCAGACATCAAGGCGCTTGGCTGTTGCCACGAGGTGTTCCACACCCAGGAGATGCTGGCCAAGTGGATTGCCGAGACCTACAAGGTCGATCTGCCGCGCCGTCAGGACGTCAAGCTCGACATTTCCGGCGTCAACCATTTCACCTTCGCCACCGATGCCGTCTGGAAGGGGCGCAGCATTCTGGCTGAATTTGCCGCCGCCATGACAGAAGGTGAGCCGGAGGGCCTCAGCCGGATTGCGCTTGAGCGCGAAGCAAAGGAAGAATGGTTTACCTCCGAGTTCAAGATCGCCGAGGATTTCCTTGCCCGCTTCGGCGTGCTGGGTGCTGCCGGGGACAGGCATCTGGCCGAGTTCGTGCCGTGGTATCTCTCGTCAAAGGCAGAGATCAACAGTTGGGGTGTTTGCATGACCACCTATGAGTGGCGTATCAAGCGAGCCAACAACCCCGATGAAGCCCGCCAGAAATATCTCGAAGAAGATCTTGCCCCCTCAGGCGAGGAAGGTGTGCTGCTGCTAGAAGCGCTGGCAGGCGCAACGGATGAGCTGGTCCGCACCAACTTCAACATGCCCAACATCGGGCAGAACCCGGATGCGCCGGTCGGCGCCATCGTCGAGAGTTATGGCCTCATTTCCAAAAACAAGGTCGAGCCGATCGGCTGTGGCATCCTGCCATCAGCCGTTCAGGCGCTGGAAGATCGCGTGTTGGACATCCAGCAACTGGTGCTTGATGGCGTGATGAACCGGGACAGGAAGATGGTCTTTGCCGGCTTTGCCATCGATCCGCTCAACACCATCAGCCCACGGGCTGCACGGGCGATGTTCGACGAGATCTGGACTGCGCTGGCGCTTGACTGGTAGGAGCCGGTTCGGCTATTTCCGAAAGGCCTCGCTCTGATCGTCGACGGTTCGCGGCGGGGCGGGGCTTTTTCATGTCCCCTCCCCTCACCATCCCTTCCCTTGCCATAGGTGCTTCATGCCGACCTGGATTCTCATCACCATCTCCGCAGCCTTTCTGCAGAATATCCGTTCGGTCTTGCAAAAACACCTCAAGGGCGCGCTCAGCACAACCGGTGCGACCTTCGTGCGCTTTGCCTTCGGGGTGCCATTTGCCCTGCTCTATCTGTTCGGCTATGCAGGGCTGAGTGGGGCGACGCTGCCGTCCTTCAACGGTCCGTTCCTGTTCTGGGTGATGGTGGCAGCGCTGACACAGATTGGCGCGCAGTTTCTGCTGGTGCATCTGTTTTCCTTCCGCAACTTCACCGTCGGAACCGCTTACAGCCGGACTGAACCGGCGCAGGCCGCGCTATTCGCCTTCATGTTCTTTTCCGAGACCATCAGGACATCGGCGCTGGTGGCCATCGGCGTGGCCGTGCTCGGGGTGATGCTGATCTCGGTTGCCCGCACGACGCTGTCGGTGCGCACGCTGATCACATCCACCTTCTCGCGCACGGCGCTGATCGGCCTTGCTTCCGGTTCGCTGTTCGGCGTGGCGGCGGCAGGCTACAGACAGGCCTCGCTGTCGCTGGTGCCGGACATGGTCGCGCCGGATTACATCTTGCAGGCCAGCTTCACGCTGACCACCGCCATCCTCATCCAGACCGTTCTGATGGGACTCTGGATCACGGTTCGGGAGCGCGAGGAATGGGGCCGCGTGGCGCGGGCGTGGAAGCCATCCCTTGCCACCGGCTTTGTTGGTGCGTCGGCCAGCTTTGGCTGGTTCATGGCCATGACCCTGCAACAGGCCGCCCTTGTCAAGGCGCTGGCGCAGGTGGAAATGCTCTTCACCTTCGCCTCGTCGGTCTTCATCTTCAAGGAAAAGATCAACCGGCTGGAGTTGATCGGCTGCGGGCTGATTGTCTGTGGCGTGCTGATTCTGGTGCTGGGGTGAGCCCGACGCTCGCCAGCCACCGCCTGCGTTCTAGGGTTTCCAGAGGATGATACCATCCGTGGGATTTGCCTGACGCCACACAGAAAATTCGGCGTAGTTTCTGACACCATCGCGTAACACCGCCATATAGTAGACAATACCCATGATTTTCTCATCGTCCGGCGTTTGATACTTCAAATCGAGGATGGCCAGACGTGTTTCCGGGGTCAGAACGGCACAAATTCGGTCCGCCACCTCTTCGAATACACCGTCGAACGCGGATCCCTTGAGAATATGGATCATGTCGATCTGCCACTCGACATCACCCGGCTTCTGATACCAGACATGCCACTCGAGGCAATGCTCGTCTGTGTTCATCAGGTTCAAATAGGAAAGACGCGTCACATTGGGGTGGGCAGCAATTTTGGCCATAGCCGCAAAGCTTTTGGCAACATCAAGCACGTCGGTATAGACATGGAAATCAATATCCCGGTGTTTCATGAGCAGGCCACATTTGAGCGAGCCAACAAGATTCGCCTTCGCACCAATGTCATGCCAAGCTTGCTCTATACCGAGTTCGCGGACGATCGACTAGGCCTCATGCTGGTTGCGTCGCGCCAATTCCAGAATGTCTTCCATTATCCATCAGAGCCAAAAAACCATCGCCCGTATCCATGCCCGGACAACGAGTTGTAGCAGCCTACGCCCCGATTTCCCAGCCGTAGACCAGATTCTCGGAGCGCCACATGGGGCCGGGATCAGTGTAGGTGCCGATCTTCCTGCCGCCCATGGCTTCATAGAAGTGGATGGCAGTGTGGTTATCACGGACGACGGCCAGAGCCGCTCGATCAAACTCGGCCTTGGCAAGTTCCGCAAAGGCAAGAGCCGCCAGCGTGCGGCCAAGACCCGTTCGGCGCGCCTTGGAATCCACATAGAGATGCTTGATTTCGCCTGCATCCTTAAAGACTTCATGGCTCGCAGGACCGAAGGCGATGAGGCCGACAATCTCTCCCTGCCGTTCGGCTATCCACGTCTGCTGCCCCGGCTTGGGCGCCGACAGGGTGGCTTGCCAGGAAGGGCGGCGGCGGGCCTCATCAAGGGCGTCATAGGCCGCTTCTGGAGCCATCGTGCGATAAGTTTCGCGCCAGAGACGCACATGGAAGGCCACCACGGCATCAAGATCAGCGCTGTTCGCCGGGCGAATGAGCGCGGTGGCGCTGGCCATCAATGCGCCTCGTCCCAGTTGTCGGCGGCGTTGGCGTCGACCTTCAGCGGCACTCTCAGCTGCAGGGCGGGCATCGATGCCCCTTCCATGATGGTGCGGACCACCTTGATGGTGTCGTCGACCTCGACCTCGGGCACTTCGAAGATCAGTTCGTCATGCACCTGCAGCAGCATGCGGGCCGATGACCCGGCTTCGCTGAGGGCGTCTTCCATGCGTACCATGGCGCGGCGGATGATATCTGCTGCCGAGCCCTGAATGGGGGCGTTGATGGCGGCGCGCTCCTGAAAGGCCTTCATGTTGGGGTTTTTGGAATTGATCTCGGGATAGTGGATCTTGCGACCAAAGATGGTCTCCACATAGCCCTGCTCACGAGCTGACTTCTTGGTGGCCTCCATATAGTCCCGGATGCCGGGGAAGCGCTCGAAATAGGTGTCGATATAGTCCTTGGCCTCGGTGCGGGAGATGCCGAGCTGGTTGGCAAGGCCAAAGGCGGAAATGCCATAGATGATGCCGAAGTTGATCGCCTTGGCCCGGCGGCGAGTGGCAGCATCCATCTCGGCAAGCGGCACGTGGAACATTTCCGAGGCGGTCATGGCGTGAATGTCGAGGCCGTCTTCGAAAGCTTTCCTCAATTGCGGGATATCGGCCATATGGGCCAGTACGCGCAGCTCGATCTGGCTATAGTCGGCAGAGACCAGCTTGTTGCCCGCCTCGGCGATGAAAGCCGTGCGGATCTTGCGGCCCTCCTCCGTGCGCACCGGAATGTTCTGCAGGTTCGGGTCCGAGGACGACAGACGGCCGGTGCTGGTGGCTGCCAGCGAATAGGAGGTGTGGACACGCCTTGTCTCGGGGTTGATGAAGGTCGGCAGGGCATCGGTGTAGGTGCTCTTGAGCTTGGAGAGCTGGCGCCATTCCACCACGCGGCGCGGCAACTCGTGGCCTTCGGCGGCGAGATCTTCCAGCACGCTGGCCGAGGTCGACCAGGCCCCGGTCTTGGTTTTCTTGCCGCCGGGCAGGCCCATTTCGCCAAACAGGATGTCGCCGAGCTGTTTGGGGCTGCCGATGTTGAAAGTCTGGCCGGCGAGCTGGTGGATTTCCTCCTCCAGCCGGGCCATCCCTTGCGCGAATGTGCCGGACAGCTGCGAAAGGATCTGCCGGTCGACCGATACTCCGCGTGCTTCCATGCGGCGCAGCACCGGCAGCAGCGGCCGCTCCAGCCGTTCATAGACCGAGGTCATGCCATCAGCGGCCAGTCGCGGCTTGAGGATCATCCAGAGCCGCAGGGTGACATCCGCATCCTCGGCTGCATAGGGAGTGGCCTTTTCGATTTCGACCTTGTCGAAGGTCAACTGGCCCTTGCCACTGCCAGCCACGTCCTTGAAGGCGATGGGCTTGTGGCCAAGCCACAGCTCGGAAAGCTCATCCATGCCGTGGCCATGCTTGCCCGCATCGAGCACATAGGACAGCAGCAGGGTGTCGTCGATGGGGGCGACTTCGATATCGTAGCGCGAGAGCAGCAGGGTGTCATATTTGAGATTCTGGCCGATCTTGAGGATCGAGGGATCTTCCAGCATGCCCTTGAGAGCCTTCACCGCCTGCTGAAGCGGAATCTGGCCTTCCACCAGCCCGCCGCCGAACATGTCGCCCTCGCCGGACATATGGGCAAGCGGAATGTAGCAGGCCTTGCCCGGCTCGGTTGCCAGCGAAACGCCGACGAGATTGGCCTGCATGGCATCAAGGCTGTCGGTCTCGGTATCCACCGCCACCTGGCCAATGCGCTTTGCCTCATCAAGCCAGGCCTGCAGCTCCGCCATGGTGCGCACGGTCTGATAACTCTGGTTGTCAATCGGCAGGGAAGCGACATCGGCAGCCATCTTTGCCGCAAGATCGGCAGGGGTCGGCTCTCTGCCATCGTCCACAGCATCATCACCCGTGCTGGCGGTGGCAGGGGCGGCCGCTTCCCAACCGGCAACCTCAAGGCTGGCCGGTTCTACCTCGGCGGCCTCGGCTCCCGTGGCTTCGGCAACGCGGCGGGTGAGCGTGGTGAATTCCATGGCCTTCAGGAAGGAGACCAGCTTGGGTCCTTCCAGATCGCAGCAGGCCAAAGCATCGAGGCCCAGCGGCAGTGGCACATCGCGCTTGAGGAACACGAGTTCCTTGGAAATACGGGCCTGTTCGGCAAATTCGATCAGATTTTCGCGGCGCTTCTTCTGCTTGATGCTTTCGGCCTTAGCCAACAGGGTTTCCAGATCACCGAATTCGTTGATGAGCTGGGCGGCTGTCTTGATACCGATGCCCGGCACGCCGGGCACGTTGTCGACGGAGTCGCCGGCGAGTGCCTGTACTTCGACCACCTTGTCCGGCATGACGCCGAATTTCTCGACCACCTCGTCTGCGCCGATCCGCTTGTTCTTCATGGTGTCGACCATTATCACACCGGGACGGACGAGTTGCATCAGGTCCTTGTCCGAGCCAATGATGGTCACGTCGGCACCCTCGGCCAAAGCCTGCTCGGAATAGGTGGCGATGATGTCATCGGCCTCATAGCCTTCAAGCTCGATGCAAGCAATGTTGAAGGCTCGCACGGCATCGCGGATAAGCCCGAACTGGGGCACCAGATCTTCCGGAGCAGGCGGGCGCTGGGCCTTGTACTGATCGTAGATCTTGTTGCGGAAGGTGTCGCCCTTGGCGTCGAAAATCACCGCCACATGGGTCGGGGTCACGCCAACGATGCCCTGATCACCGTCGGCAATCAGCTTCCAGAGCATATTGCAGAAACCGGCCACCGCACCAACCGGCAGACCGTCGCTCTTGCGCGTCAGCGGCGGCAGGGCATGATAGGCGCGGAATATATAGGAGGAGCCGTCAATCAAAAAGAGATGCGGTTTTTCAGCCATCGATACCATTCCCTCATGCTTCTGTGCGATGCCGCCTGGTCGACGCGTCCCTCCCCGCGGAGGAATGCGAACAAACCATGATCATAATTCCAACCGACCTTAGCGCAAGCAAAGGGGCAAAGGAAAGGGCAAAAGAAAAGGCTCCCGGGTTGATGGTGACAACCGGGGAGCCTGTCTCACGATGATGCCGGTCCTGCTTCTTGCCAAGCCGCCTATTCGGCCGGAACAGCAACCTGTTTGCGGCGGGGTTGCAGCCTCGCCCAGTTAGGCCGGACATAGAGGAAGGTGCCGATCTTGATACGCTTGACGATTTCATACATCAGGATCGCCCCGATCACCGTCGCCGTAGCAACGAGGAAGGCGGACAAACCAGAATCGCCATTGCCGAATTTCAGCACGAGAATCCGCGAGATACCCATCGGCAGGAAGAAGCCCAGGTAGATCGGCAGGGAACGTTGGCCGCAGAAGCGGAAGACCTTCGCCAACTGGCGGCCGAGAAAGAATTCATTGATGATGCCCATGAAATCGACAACAGCGATGAAGCCAAGCACGCCCATGATGATGGCAACGGGCACCAGATCGCCATAGCCGAACCAGACCACCAGCCCGTTGACGATTGCCCAGAGCAGGATGCCTGCAATGGAGGCCGCCTTGTGCTGCCGGGCGGCGGCAGCGAGCGCAAACCAGAGGTCACGCCCGAAATGGCCGACCAGGAAGAAGACATAATAGGTCGAGAAGAAGTCGACGATCACCACACCGGTTCCGGTCAGCGTGAACTTCATAAGGATCGCCAGAGCAATCTGCAGCGCCATCGGCAGCTTCTGAGTCAGTCTCAGGGCAACAAAGAAGATTGGCAACAGATAGATGAACCACAGCGGTCCAAACGGCTGCACGAAGGAAGCCAGATAATAGAGAACCGTTTCCTCAACGCTGGTCTGCTGGATGAAGAATGGTGCCTTGAAGGCAAACTCGATTGTCATCCAGAGAAAATAGAAATAGCCGAAATGGGCAAATTTCTTGTCCATGAACACAGACCAGTCCTTGGTGATGGCGCGGGCGGCGAAAAGCCCCGCCACGGCAAAGAACACGGGCATGCGAAACGGCGTCGCATACGCCAGAACCACATGCATCCAGCCTTCGCCGAGAATCTTCTCCACTCCGTTGATGGAGTGCATGATGACAACAAGCAGGATCGTCAGCCCCTTGGCGAGGTCGACCCAATCCACATGTTGTTTGCTATTCGCTTCCAGATGAACCACGAGACCCCCCACGCATCAACGCTAAAAAGACATTTAAAAAGAGACATATGATATTCACTTTTAGCAGAATGACTGGTTTTTATTTAAAAATCTTTCCAATTGTTTACTTGTGGTTAACAAAATCAAGAAGGCTCTGAAATGTCTTGGTTATCTCCTGTTCACAATTACTTGATACTCAGAAATTAATACTTTATTAACCATGATTTTCGCAAACTGCGTTAATCAAACCATGCGTTCAATCTTGTCTCGGCGATGGCTGATACCTCTCCACCTGACAGATCCTGGGGTCGTTTCCGAGCATGCCATGCAAGCTGAAATGGCAGTAGCAAAGTTCCCGATCTCCTTGGCAAAGAGAAGCTGCCTGTGCATGGACCGGTGTGCTGCCATTATTGTTAACAAGACCTTTGGGTTCGGCGCTGTAGGATGATCCTGCGCCGCCATTGAGGGATTCTGTGGGAGTCCGCCCATGAATTTGCCTTATTATGGCACCATAGTTCCATGCTGATTTTCACAGAGCCTTCACAGGGTCTCCTGTGCAAGGTCGCCACGATCCAATTCCGTCTCCGGTTTGCGCCTCGCGCGGATCCGCAGACGAGCCAGACCAGAGACCACGCCAAGAAACATGACGCCGAACCGCAATTCTCCCCCTCCGGGTTCTCTCAGTGACATCCGGCTGAGCGACGAGGACAGAAGCCATCCGGGCTCTTCCTCCAATCGCAGCCCGAAACGACCGAAAAGAGCGGACGGCAAGGCGCCCCAGCGCAAGGGCAACGGCCCGGCCAAAAGCGGCCCGGCAAGAGGACCACGCGGTGGCGATGGCGGCGGGGCATCCGGTGGAGGATCGGGAGGCGGGGCTGGCGGTGGTAGCGGCGGTGGCCGCAAGGGACGCAAGCCTGCAGGCAGGAAAGACACTTCGCGGCAAGGCTCCTTATGGGGAACGATGTTCCGCCTTTTCAGGCGGCTTGCCTACTGGATGGTGATTGTCGGCATCTGGGGGTCGATCGTTGCTGGCGGCATCGTTCTTTATTACGGTGCCAAGCTGCCGCAGTCGACCGACTGGAAGATTCCGGACCGGCCGCCAAACGTTCAGATCATCTCGGAGGACGGCGGGCTGATTGCCAACCGCGGCAAGACCGGAGGCCAGAAGGTCAGCATTTCATCGATGCCGCCCTATCTGGTGGATGCCGTGGTTGCGATCGAGGATCATCGCTTCTTCCATCATTTCGGCTTCGACCCCATCGGATTTACGCGCGCCATGGTGATGAACCTTGTGCGCGGCCGCGTTTCGCAAGGGGGCTCGACGCTGACGCAGCAGTTGGCCAAGAACCTGTTTCTCGAGCACAAGCGAACCCTTGAGCGAAAAGTGCAGGAGCTGATTCTGGCAATCTGGCTGGAGGCTAAATACTCCAAGGAAGAGATCCTTGAGATGTATCTCAACCGGGTCTATTTGGGCTCGGGGGCTATTGGTGTCGACGCTGCAGCACGCACCTATTTCAACAAGCCCGCCTCGATGCTGACCCTTTCCGAGGCAGCAACCATTGCTGGTCTGCTGAAGGCTCCATCGCGCCTTGCCCCCAACAAGAATCCCAAGGAAGCTCAGGAGCGGGCCAAGCTCGTGCTGGCTGCCATGGAGCGGGAGGGCTTCATCACGCCTGAAGAGCGCAAACTTGCGCTTACCCAGACCATCGACACGGTTGCCCGCCATCGGACCAGCTCGCTCAACTATATCGGCGACTGGGTGATGGAGTTGCTGCCGGACCTGATTGGCGAGGTGAAGGAAGACGTGATTGTCGAGACCACCATTGATCTGCGCATGCAGACGCTGGCGGAAAATGCGGTCGTCAATGCCCTGGACAAGGAAGGCAAGAAATACGGTGTGGAACAGGGGGCTCTGGTCAGCGCCACCCCGCTCGGTGCGGTCCGGGCGCTGGTGGGCGGCAAGTCCTATCGCGAGAGCCAGTTCAACCGGGCCGTCGACGCCAAGCGGCAACCGGGCAGTGCCTTCAAACCCTTCGTCTATCTGACGTCGCTAGAGCTCGGCAACCGGCCCGACAGCATGCGGGTGGATGGTCCGGTTTCCTTCAACGGCTGGACGCCGCAGAACTATTCCAAGAAATACATGGGGCAGATTTCGCTCCGGCAGGCCCTCGCCCTGTCGATCAACACGATTGCCGCCCAGCTGACCTTCGAGGTCGGGGCCGATCAGGTGGTCAACACTGCGCACAAGATGGGCATTCAGTCCAAGCTGGCCAACAACCTGTCGATTGCTCTTGGCACATCCGAGGTCACGCCGCTGGAGTTGGTGGGAGCCTACATGCCCTTTGCCAATGGCGGCGCCCGGGCGACGCCCTATGTTATTCAGCGCGTTGTCACCAAGGAAGGCAGGGTGCTCTACATGAACCCGAACATCCCCGGACCAAGGGTCATCGAGCCCGACATTCTGACGATGATGAACCAGATGATGCAGGAAACCCTGATCACCGGCACCGGCAAGAAGGCCATGCTTGCAGGTCGTCCGGCAGGTGGCAAGACAGGCACCAGCCAGAATTTCCGCGACGCATGGTTCGTGGGCTATACAGCCAATCTGGTCACCGGAGTGTGGTTTGGCAATGATGACGGCTCACCGACCAAACATGCCTCCGGGGGCAATTTGCCAGCGGAGGCTTGGAAGGCCTATATGGTCGGTGCACACAACGGCATGACCATTGCCAACCTGCCCGGTGTCAGCATGGAGCAGATTGCCGAAACCCGTCGTGTGGCCGGAGGCGAGGAGAAACCGTGGATCAACCCCGATCTGCTGCCTGCGGGGCAAAGTGCCATGCCACTGCCCAAGGAACGCAAGGGTCTGTTTGAACGGCTGTTCGGCAACTGATCCTGCACGGTTCGGGAAAAGGCTTCAGTGGATGTCAGTCGGCCTCGACGCCATAGGCGTGGAGCCGGCGGCCATTGTCCTTCAGCCAGGTCTGCCCGGCTTCGTAATCGGGACAGATGCGGGCCACATGGGCCCAAAAGCGATCGGAATGGTTCATTTCCCGCAAATGGGCCACCTCATGAGCCGCCAGATAGTTCAGCACAAAGGGCGGCGCCATGATCACCCGCCAGGAAAAGGACAGAGTCCGGTTGGCGCTGCAGGAGCCCCAACGGCTGGTGGTATCCTTGAGCCGGATAACAGCCGGTTTGACCCCGAGTGCCGTCGCGTGACGGGCGACAGCTTCTTCCAGATCCTGCTTTGCCTGCTTCCTGAGCCAGTCTGTGACCCGCCGCGCCATGTGGGATTCGTTGCCTGAGACAAGCAGGATGCTGCCTTCATCGAGTTCGAGAAGCCGGACTGTGCCGCGCGCCACATCATTGTGTTCCAGCGTATGGGGAACATCGCGCACCGGGATGACCGCCCCATGTTCAAAGGGCACATTGGGAGCGCGCTTGGTCTGGCGGTCAACCAGCCATGTCACGTTCTTTTGCAGGAATAGCTGTATCCTGCTCTCGCCCAGCCCCGGCGGGCAGGTGGCGACGGGTTCGCCAGTCTTGCTGTCAAGACGCAGGATCAGGCGCTTGGCGCGTGCATTGGGTTTGAGGCGTACCTCGATTGTCTGCCCGGCATGATGCAGGGTTACCGTCGGAGGCAATTTCGAGATCCGCCTGGTTGGCATCCGCTTTCTCAATGCAGGTCATACTCCTTCAAGCGCAACAGCACAGATCCATATGGGGCCATGATGCGGTTGCGTCAACCGCCATCGGCCAGTGTGGTTCTTGCGGCCACGCCAGCGGCAGAACTATTTGTCAAACTGCAGGCGGACCAGATTGGCATAAATGCCCTGCTGGGCCAGCAATTCGTCGTGACTGCCCTCCTCGATCAGCCGTCCCTGCTGGATGACACAGATCTTGTCGGCATTGC
This sequence comes from uncultured Cohaesibacter sp., assembly GCF_963666525.1. NCBI lineage: Bacteria > Pseudomonadati > Pseudomonadota > Alphaproteobacteria > Hyphomicrobiales > Cohaesibacteraceae > Cohaesibacter > uncultured Cohaesibacter sp. The sequence goes on along the minus strand of NZ_OY762905.1, from coordinate 2,712,556 downwards.
GTATGGTCGAAAGCCGGTGGGCGATGACCAGCGACGTGCGGTTTTCACTCAGCCGGTCAAAGGCGGCCTGCACCTTGGCTTCCGATTCACTGTCCAGCGCCGAGGTCGCTTCATCGAGCAGCACGATAGGAGCGTTCTTGAGCATGGCGCGCGCGATGGCGACACGCTGCTTCTGGCCGCCAGACAGGGCCGTGCCGTTTTCGCCGATCAGGGTGTCATAACCCTGCGGCTGGTTAACAATGAAATCATGGGCAAATGCATCCCGCGCAGCTGCCTCGACCTCTTCATCCGAAGCGCCCAATCGCCCGAAGCGAATGTTTTCCCTGATGGTGCCAGAAAACAGCACCGTGTCCTGGGTAACAAGAGCAATATGGCTGTTGAGTGATGAGAGGGTGCAGTCCCTGATGTCGACACCGTCAATCAGAATACTCCCTGTGGCAACATCATTGAAGCGCTGCACAAGGCTCATGATCGTCGACTTGCCGCCACCGGATGGGCCGACCAGCGCCGTGGTCTTGCCGCCGGGAATGGTGAGGGAAAGGTCGTCCAGCACCGGTTCGTCAGCGCCATAGGTGAAGCGCACGTGTTCGAAGGTAATCTCGCCCTTGCTAACCTCAAGGGCCTGTGCATCCGGCTTCTCATGCAGTCGGGTCGGGCGATCAAGGATTTCAAACATCAGGCGCACGCCCACAAGGCCACTTTCCATGTTGACCTTGAAGCGGCTGAGGCGGCGGGCGGGATCGCTCGCCAGCAGCAAAGCCGTCAGGAATGAGATGAATTCACCCGGGCTCTGGCCGCCAAGGATGGTCCGCCAGCCGCTGTAAAGAATGACCAACGCAATGGCAAATCCGCCAAGAGTTTCCATCATCGGGTTGGTGCGTGCCACAAGGCTGGCGATCTTGTTGGCACGCTTCTCGACACCATAAATGGCATCGTCCATCTTTGCGGTCATCACCGTCTCAAGCCCGAATGTCCGGATAATGCGAAAGCCGAGAGCACTTTCCTGCATGGTCTGGGTGGTCTGGGTCAGGGAGAGAAACTGCTCCTTGGCGATGCGTTTGACCCGACGCACCAGAAGGTTGATCATGAAGACGGCCGGAGGTGCGATGATCAGCGCAATCAGCGACAACAGCGGATCCTGAAACACCATCACGCAAACAAGCCCGATCAACGACAGCGCGTCGCGCCCGATGCTGGTGATCAGAATATCCATCACCTGACGGGCGGCGGTGGCATTGTGCGAAATACGGGTAATCAGCTCACTTGACGGGAAATCGTGAAAGAAGTCTGCCCCTTGGCCGAGGAAGTGGCGAAACATCTTGCGCTGCTGGTCAGCCACAATGGCGTTGCCAATCCGCGCCAGAATCGTCGTCTGCCAGTAAGTGGCAAGCCCCTTGGCAACAAAAATCACCATGACGACCAGCGAAATGATCCAGACCTTGCCAAAGTCCTTCGATACGAAGATCTCGTTGACTATGTCCTTCATGATCCAGGCACTGAGTGCCGTGGTTCCGGCGACGACAGCCATCAGGCAAATGGCAAGGGCATAGCGTTTGGCATGAAGATGGAAGTTTTCAGACAAAAGCCGATAGATAAGATATCTCGAGCTGGATTGATCTGAGAAGAGACGGTCCCGAAGGGTGCGGATGGTGTCGGCGATCATGCCATTCCTTCATTCTTCCCGGCGGGCATAAACGCGACGCGGGAAGCCAATGTCTGCAAACTGGAATTGTTGTTGGACCCCTGTTTATCGCTTTTCGCTTGGATAGCAAAGAAGAATCAGCCTTTCCCCTGACCCTCAAACATCGCCCAATGCCTTTGCGAAAAGAAAAGGCGGCAAGAGAAACCTCGCCGCCTTTGACATTACCATGAGAACCATTCGTCCTATTCGAACTGAGATGCGGAATAGTATCCGCTATCGATCAAAAGCTGTTTCCAGTTGTCTTTGGTCACGGCAACCGGCTTTAACAGATATGACGGTACAATCTTGTTGCCGTTGTCATAGGTCTTGGTGTCGTTGATTTCAGGTTCGCCGCCATTGATGATGGCGTCTACCATACCAACGGTAACGCCAGCCAGAGCGCGGGTGTCCTTGAAGACAGTTGAATACTGTTCACCCTTGATCATCGCTTTGATGTTGGCCACTTCGGCATCCTGTCCGGTAATGATCGGCATCGGCATATCCTTGGTGCCATAGCCTACGCCTTTCAGGGAAGAAATGACGCCAATTGCAAGACTGTCATTGGGAGACAGAACGCCATCAACTTTCTTATCTGTATAGAATGCGGACAGAAGATTATCCATGCGGGCTTGGGCTGTTGCTCCATCCCAGAACAGGGTACCGACCTTGTCCATCCCCATCTGACCGGAGACGATCACCAGCTTGCCGTTATCAAGATATGGCTGCAAAACAGACATGGCGCCATTGTAGAAGAAATAGGCGTTGTTGTCGTCTGGAGACCCGCCGAAGACTTCAATGTTGAGCGGACGTTTGGCATTTTCGACGTCTAGGCCTTTCAGTAGCGATTCCGCCTGAATGACACCAACCTGATAGTTATCGAAGGTCGCATAGTAGTCTACATTCGGAGACTCACGGATCAAGCGGTCATAGGAGATAACTTTGATGCCAGAGTCTGCAGCCAATTGCAGGGCGCCAGACAGAGCAGTGCCGTCGATAGATGCGATAACAAGCACGTTTACGCCCTTAAGAATCATCGTTTCGATCTGACGAAGCTGAGTGGCAACATCATCACTTGCGTATTGCAGTTCAGCGTCATAACCCGCTGCCTTGAACTGCTTTACCATGTTGTCGCCATCGTCGACCCATCGCGCCAAAGACTTCGTAGGCATCGCGATACCAACCGACCCCTTGCTCGCAGCCTGTGTCAAAGATGAAGAGAACGACAGCCCCAATGCCAGTGCCATAGCCCCGACAGTCGCTGATTTGATCAGCTTACCAAATCCCAGCATAGATACCTCCCTAGCCAGCAAAATATGATTTGCATCCATAAACGGGTTCCAGCTTGGCGCTCCTCAAATGCCGAACCGAATTGCGCTTATAGCAGACCACTCCATTCCTCCTTTGAGTGGATCCTGCGCTATATTATTTTTATCTCATAAATTAATTCAAGGAAAATTAGACGGTATCCACCGGGAATGGCGGGATGACATATGATTTTCATAATTATATTGCTTTTGTGAGCAATCATTTGTCAGTTATTTCAATTTTTTGAACTTTTAATTTTTATAAACAAATCAAATATGGTTTTGTTTATCATATGTCCCGCCCTGTGGGATGATTTATTATCACAAATTTATAGTTGCGGGATTAGAGAATAGGAGACGCAAAAACCCCCCGCCAGTATTGGACTGAACGGGGGGTTTTTTGAATGTTTGTTATTAGCAGGCCCGGCAGCGACCTACTCTCCCACGTCTTGAGACGGAGTACCATTGGCGCAGAGGATATTAACGGCCGAGTTCGGGATGGGATCGGGTTTGGTGTCCTCGCCATAGCCACCGGGCCGGCGAATAACAAACAGAGAAGCTGGTTTACGAATAGGATTTGATTGCCGCGCGTTTTCACGCTAACGGCGATTTTTCAAATCGCCTATCGCTAGTCTCACTTTTGCAAGGGCAAAAGCTCCGATGAATGAATATAGACAAATGAGAGTAATCAAGCCGATTGAGCTATTAGTACCGGTAAGCTTCGCACATTACTGCACTTCCACACCCGGCCTATCAACGTGGTGGTCTTCCACGACTCTCAGGGAGAACTCGTCTCAAGGTGGGCTTCCCGCTTAGATGCTTTCAGCGGTTATCCCTTCCGCACATAGCTACCCTGCAATGCGGCTGGCGCCACAACAGGTCCACCAGAGGTGCGTCCATCCCGGTCCTCTCGTACTAGGGACAGCTCCTTTCAATTCTCCTGCGCCCACGGCAGATAGGGACCGAACTGTCTCACGACGTTCTGAACCCAGCTCACGTACCGCTTTAATTGGCGAACAGCCAAACCCTTGGGACCTGCTCCAGCCCCAGGATGCGATGAGCCGACATCGAGGTGCCAAACAATGCCGTCGATATGGACTCTTGGGCATCATCAGCCTGTTATCCCCGGCGTACCTTTTATCCGTTGAGCGATGGCCCTTCCACTCGGGACCACCGGATCACTATGACCGACTTTCGTCTCTGCTCGACTTGTCAGTCTCGCAGTCAGGCTGGCTTATGCCATTGCACTCGACGACCGATTTCCGACCGGTCTGAGCCAACCATCGCGCGCCTCCGTTACTCTTTGGGAGGCGACCGCCCCAGTCAAACTACCCACCACGCGCTGTCCCGGATCCGGATAACGGACCGCAGTTAGACAGCCATGACAACAAGGGTGGTATTTCAAGGATGGCTCCATCCGAGCTGGCGCCCGGACTTCAAAGCCTACCACCTATCCTACACATGCCAACACAACTGTCAGCGCGAAGCTATAGTAAAGGTGCACGGGGTCTTTCCGTCTGACCGCAGGAACCCCGCATCTTCACGGGGAATTCAATTTCACTGAGTCTATGCTGGAGACAGCGGGGAAGTCGTTACGCCATTCGTGCAGGTCGGAACTTACCCGACAAGGAATTTCGCTACCTTAGGACCGTTATAGTTACGGCCGCCGTTTACCGGGGCTTCAATTCGCAGCTCTCACCACTCCTCTTAACCTTCCGGCACCGGGCAGGCGTCAGACCCTATACGTCGCCTTGCGGCTTCGCAGAGCCCTGTGTTTTTGATAAACAGTCGCAACCCCCTGGTCTGTGCCACCCGCCAGAAGTTGCCTTCTAACGGGTCTCCCTTCTCGCGAACTTACGGGAGCAATTTGCCGAGTTCCTTCAGCATAGTTCTCTCAAGCGCCTTGGTATGCTCTACCAGTCCACCTGTGTCGGTTTCGGGTACGGTCTAATGTGGGTGCTATTTCCTGGAACTCCTAGGCAGCCTGATCAATCCAATAAGACCAAACTACTTCCGGAATTCGTCACATCCCACTGGTTGAGGAATATTAACCTCATTCCCATCGACTACG